>NZ_PJBP01000126.1 GCF_002836415.1 Psychromonas sp. MB-3u-54
AAGCATGAATTTAATGGATTGGGTATTACATACTCTTTTTTCTGATTTAAAAGGACAGATATCAATATGGATATTCAACAACAAGCCATCGGTTTTTTAGGGGGCACTTTTGATCCCATTCATTTTGGGCATTTACGGCCGGCACTGGAAATCACTGAAGCGCTTTCTCTGCAGCAGCTTTTTATTATGCCAAATCATATTGCGCCTCACAAATCAGCCAGCCATGCCAGCGCCAAACAGCGCAGCGAAATGGTGGCATTAGCAATCAGTCAGCAAGCTAGAATGACCATTGACAAGCGTGAATTAAAACGTCACAAACCCAGTTATACCATTGATACATTAAAAGAATTAAAAATTGAATACCCCGATACCCCAATCTGTTTCATTATGGGAATGGACTCGTTAATCTCTTTTGATAAATGGTTTGATTGGAAAAATATTCTTTCCTATTGCCATTTAATTATCAGCCATCGCCCCGGTTGGGAGAATAAATTCAACCAACAAGTCGCTGCCCTTGTGGCAAAACACCAAACGACGGATAAACACGATTTACATAATATTCAATTTGGTAAAATTTACTTTCAGGCCACCAGCCAATTAGCGATTTCATCAACTGAAATACGCGAACTATTAAGTCATGACATCAGTATTGACTTTTTAACCCCGGACAGCGTAATCAGCTATATTAAAGAACAGCATTTATATACTTAACACCAAAAAAATAATCTGACCCAACGTATTAATAAAGCAATCAGATTTAAAACAGACTTAAAATATTAAGAGATTGATTTAATAGCGTATTTTCACCTTTTAAATTAGAACGTAATTTTATTTGTTTTGATATAAATCACTTAAAGAGGCAGGAATCAACAGACGATAAATGAGCATATTCCAGGCAGAAGGCTGATAAGCTACTGATTCCAAATCAAAGCCTGCTAACAACAAAAAGCATCATTTAGAGAGAGTCGTCCGAAAGCTCGACACCTGAAAAGGGGATAAAAGCAGATGCTCAACAAATAATTTTGATGCATCCACTGCCCCATAATATTTAAACCATACTGCAGCAACGAATTATGACAGCTTGATTTTTAAGAAAAATTTTTTATCTATAAAATGGGAAATAGTAGCGTTGCTTTCTATCGAAATAGCCCGCGACAAATCATACATCACTCTGCTCTTATTCCTTTTTCCTTTGCAATCCCAGATCACTTTATTAAGCCGAATGGTATTTTTAAATTTATTCTGCGGACCTTGTCATTGTACCCAGCAATCGGCAGTCGCTATTAACGACGGAATCCAAGTTCAAGGGTACAAACTATTTATCTACAGGAAGCCCAAATATTAGTCAAAAAGCAGTTTCCTAAATACTAATTGAAATGTTAAATTATCGTTACCATCGCGTAATTGCAAAACTAAATCAAAAGGCCCGTATCTTTATGCAGCAGCAGGGAAACATTCAAGTAGCACTTATCGAAGATGATACCATTGTCCGCCACGCCACCAGCCAATGGCTGCAGCTGGCTGGATATCAAGTACTTGAATTTGCAGACGGGCTCTCTGCCCTGCGGGGGATTCCAATTGATTTTCCTGGTGTCGTCATTAGCGATATACGTTTACCCGATATCGATGGTATGCAGTTATTACCGCAGCTTCTAGAGCGGAAGCATGATCTGCCTGTTATATTAATCACCGGCCACGGCGATGTCGATATGGCTGTTCATGCACTGCAGGATGGCGCCTTTGATTTTTTCGAAAAACCCTTTGATCCTGATAGATTAATCGAGGCCATTGCCTCAGCCGTTGAAAAGCGTCAGCTGCAGGATAGTGCCAATGAACGCGAACAATACCTGCAGCAAGTTCAGGGATTGGAAAAAACGCTTATCGGACGATGTCCTGCAATGGTCGCCCTGCGCGAGCAGCTGGTGAAAATTGCAGCTTTCGATACTAATGTGATAATTTACGGGGCCACAGGCTGCGGCAAAGAGCTTGTTGCACATAGCCTGCATCAGGTAAGTACACGAAGCAAAAAAGCTTTTGTGCCCATCAATTGTGCAGCAATCCCTGAATCATTATTTGAGAGTGAATTGTTCGGTCACGAGTCAGGCGCCTTTACCGGTGCTATAAGACAACGCATTGGTAAATTTGAATACGCAGACCAAGGTACCTTGTTTTTTGATGAAATTGAAAGCATGCCCGCTAATATGCAGGTCAAGGTACTGCGTACCCTGCAGGAAAATACCATAGAGAGGATCGGCGGTAATAAACAGATACATATTGCTTTACGGGTTGTAGCCGCAGCCAAGGAAGAGCTGCTTGACCTCCCGCAATTCAGGCAGGATCTATTCTACCGCCTGAATGTTGCCCAGCTGTATTTGCCACCGCTTAATGAACGAGGCGATGATGTATTACTACTGTTTAGCCACTATACTCAGCAGATTAAAAAAGATTGTCGAAAAATAAGCCCCAGTGAACAGAATATTCTGCTCAACTATCCTTGGCCGGGTAATGTCCGTGAACTGAAAAACGTCGCCACCCGTTTTTCATTGGATAAGACCCTCAGTGTCGGAGATATATTATCAAGGGGACCTAATCAAAATAGCTCACAACCCCAAACTAAACACTCTCAGCTTTCGTTGGCGATCCAGCTGCAAAGCTATGAACGAAAAGTACTGCATGAAACTCTTAGCTTTTATAACGGCAGTATCATTGATGCCATGGATGCGTTAGATCTGCCTCGTCGTACGTTGAATCAGAAGATGGTCAGATACGGGTTATCACGCGCCGACTATACTAACCCTTAAATTTCATAGGCAATTTATTGCCTATGAAATTTAACATAAAAGTTACATCCCACCTTTTCTTGCAACATGCCTCACTGCAACGCTACGTAGCAGGGCCGTTGTACAAAACCAACAATAGGCTGTTTTTTGCTTATATAAAAGCAGCTAAATAAGCTAAAACTTGCCTATTTGTAGACATCAATATTTAAGAACCCCTTAATATCAACAAGTTGAAAACTTGGCACTAAATTTGCTCTACCTAGTTAACTGAAGATGATTTTAGTTAACCTTTCATAATGCACTATACGGAGAGTAAAAATGTTTAAGAAAACACTGATCACATTATTATTGGCATCAAATATCAGCATCGCTTCTGCGGCTGAAGAACGCAGTTATATTTTATCAACCGCTTCAACGGGCGGTACCTATTATCCTGTCGGTGTGGCGCTTGCCACCTTAAGTAAAATAAAGCTCGAGCCTAAACACAATTTTTCTCTGGCCGCTATCAGCTCTGCCGGCTCCAGTGAAAATGTTAAACTGTTAAATGATGACGAAGCACAGTTTGCCATTCTACAAGGGTTATACGGTGCTTGGGCATGGCAGGGTGAAGGTCCGTTCAAAACTACTGGCCCGCAGACCAAACTTCGTTCAATCAGTATGTTATGGCAGAATGTCGAACATTTTATCATTCGCTCTGAACTGGCAAAAACCGGCACTATTGAAGACTTGAATCAGCTGTCAGGCAAAAAGTTTTCAATCGGCAAGAAAAACTCAGGAACCGAAGGATCCGGTCGTCAAATAATGTCTTCGCTCAATATTGATCCTGAAACCTTCAATCTGGCTTACCTAGGTTACGGCGGCAGTGCAAATGCATTGCAGAACGGCTCCATCGACGGTATGAACATACCTGCTGGCATGCCTGTTAGCGCAGTTACCCGCGCCTTTGCCGTATTGGGTGAAGATATTAAGATTCTTGACTTTTCTGATAAACAACTCGAACAGGTTAACCAGAAGTTTGATCTGTGGAGCAAGGTTGTAATACCAGCCGACACTTATCCAGGTCAGGACAAAGCAGTAAACACCATCGCGCAACCAAACTTCCTGGCAGCACGTGCAGACGTCTCTGAAAATGATGTTTACCTGTTAACTAAAACCATCTATGAAAACCTAACTTTCCTAAACGGTATTCATCAATCGACCAAAGCAATGGCCATTGAAAAAGCGATTGCAGGCCTTCCGTTGCCGCTTCATCCAGGTGCAGCACGTTATTACAAGGAAGTGGGTATTACTATCCCTGCCAAGTTAATTGTACAGTAAACGTTTCCTCTAATATTCCAACGACCTCAAACCACTTAACTTGCTGGTTTGAGGTTAACTTCTCCAAGGATATCTACCCATGAATGATAAAACCGAGCTGGATTTTGAAAAATTTGAAGTCCCGACCAGAAGTGATTTCCCCTGGCTAAAAAAACTTGTCTCCATATTTGGAGCATCGCTAGCTCTGCTCCATATTTGGTTTAATACTCTTTCTACCCTGCCGGAACTCTGGGTGTCTGCAACTCACTTTTCTGGCTTTGCCATTATTTGTGCCCTGTTATATCCGCCTCATAAAAGTTTAAAAAAAAGTAAAGTCGCCCTTGTCTTTGATATCTTTATCGCCATAGCCGCCTTCAGCTGCATGCTCTATATTCCCTTCGCTGAAGATGCGCTTTATGAAAGGGGCGTACGTTTTGTCGCCACCGACTGGTTCTTCTCTATTCTCGCAATCACTATCGTTTTAGAGTTAGTGAGGCGGACAATGGGCTGGTTTATTCCTGTACTCATTATACTGGCATTAAGTTATGTCGTCCTGTGGGGGCAGTGGGTTTCGGGTATGTTTCATTTTCCAGGTCTGAGCTACGAAACCCTGCTTTACCGTAGTTTTTATAGCTCTGGAGGTATGTTCGGTGCAATTGCACGGATCAGCTGGAGCTTTGTGGTGATGTTCATCCTGTTCGGCGCATTTTTGGTGCGCTCAGGTGTCGGTGATTATATTATTGATGTCTCCCGCGCGGTTGCCGGAAAAATAATCGGCGGCCCAGGTTTTATTGCGGTGTTGAGCTCAGGATTAATGGGTTCGGTATCCGGATCAAGTGTTGCCAACACAGTATCAACAGGCGTCATTACTATTCCCTTAATGCGACGTGCCGGATTTCCTGCGCGTTTTGCCGCCGGTGTTGAAGCGGCCGCGTCAACGGGTGGACAGTTAATGCCGCCCGTTATGGGAGCAGGCGCATTTATTATCGCTTCCTACACGCAGGTTCCTTATCTCGATATTATCGCAGTATCTGTTGTTCCGGCCCTTATATATTTTTTATCGGTCGCATTTTTTGTACGAATTGAAGCTAAACGAAGTGGTGTTCATCAGGTATCAACTTCCGATAAATCTCTGTTTAAAGTATTTATCTCCGGCTGGCATAACCTGATACCGCTAGTGGTATTAGTTAGCTTGCTTGTAAGTGGTTTCACCCCGACCTATGCCGCAGGTTTATCTATCATCTCAGTCGTGGTCTCATCATGGTTTTCACCGAATAATAAAATGGGCCCGAAAGCAATATTCGAAGCACTTGCACAGGGTTCACGTAATATGGCCACTACTGCGATTTTGTTAGTCGCTATTGGTTTATTAATCAACGTGATCAGCACCACAGGTGTGGGTAATACCTTCTCTTTAATGATCAATGAATGGGCAGACGGTAGCTTGATTATCACGATCCTATTAATCGCCCTTGCATCATTAATTCTCGGCATGGGTTTACCCGTCACAGCCGCTTATATCGTGCTAGGCACCCTTTCCGCTCCTGCTTTATATACATTGATTGCAGAAAGCCAAATAATCCAGCTGCTGGTAGACGGACAGCTACCCGAAGAAGCACGTACCATCTTCTCCTTGGTTGCACCCGACCAGCTCTCTGCACTTAGCGCACCTATGCTACCAGAACAGGCTCACTCATTACTGGCATTAGTTCCTGCCGATTTTATGGGAACACTGTTAGAGCAGGGACTTGGTGCACAACAGGTTGCATTAGTCTTATTAACCGCACATTTGATTATTTTCTGGTTATCACAAGATAGTAACGTGACACCGCCAGTCTGTCTGACTGCTTTTGCAGCTGCAACCATCGCGCAGACCCCGCCAATGCGCACCGGATTAACAGCCTGGAAGATTGCTAAAGGTTTGTATTTAGTTCCCTTGTTAATGGCTTATACCTCTTTAGTTAGCTGGGATTGGGTTGAAGTGCTAACCGTCGGAGGCTTCGCAATTATCGGCACCTACGCATTTATCGGGGCAATGGAAGGATACCTCGAAGGACCGCTTAATTTATTTATTCGGCTTGTTCTACTCATCACAGGCCTTGCTCTGACTTGGCCGGATATGCCAATTTACGTTAGGTTGATATCTATAGTAGTTTTCGTCTTCCTATTTATGTTCAGTCGTAAAAATACAGAGGATGTTACTAACAGCCACCAAGAAACAGTAGCAAGCACAGCATGCTAGCTTCCAAAAATACAATAATAACCGACCACTTACTAAAAATTGGAGTATAGACCTGTGGATAAAATTTACGATTACATTATTATCGGCGGTGGCATTGTTGGTGTTTCCACCGCTTGGCAACTGCAGAAGAATGAACCTGAAAAATCAGTTCTACTGATTGAAAAAGAAACGCAGTTATCACAACATCAGACCGGCCATAATAGTGGCGTTATTCATGCTGGCGTATATTATGCGCCGGGAAGTTTAAAAGCAGAATTTTGTAAAAAAGGCGAGCAGGCAACGGTTAATTTCTGCCGTGAGCATGATATTGAAGTTCAGAACTGCGGGAAATTACTGATCGCCACTAATGACGTTGAATTAACGCGTATGCAAGCGCTTTACGCTCGCTGCCAGGAAAATGATATTGATGTTGAGCTACTCGACAAAAACCAGCTACAGCAGCGTGAGCCAAATATCACTGGAGTAGGCGCTATTTTGGTTGCTGCTACCAGTATTGTTGATTACCGTTTGGTCACAGAAAAGATGGCGGCGGAATTCAGCAAAATTGGCGGTCATATTCAACTGGAAACAAAAGTTGTCGATCTTAGTGAAACAACTGAACTGATAAAAGTAGAGTGTGAAAAGGCAGGCCTGCATCAGCAGTTCAGTTGCCGTTTTTTAATCTCCTGCTCTGGTTTGATGGCAGATCGCGTTACTCGTATGCTAGGCATCAAAACCGATTTTCAAATCATTCCTTATCGTGGTGAATATTACCGATTAGCACCAAAATTCAACAATATAGTGAGTCACCTGATATATCCTATACCGGATCCCGATATGCCCTTTTTAGGGGTGCACTTAACCAGAATGATAGACGGTTCGGTAACAGTCGGTCCCAATGCAGTACAGGGGTGGAAGCGCGAAGGGTATGGTAAAATCAATATCGATCTAAAAGATATTGGTGATATGCTCGGTTTTGCTGGTTTTTGGAAAGTATCAGCGAATAACCTGCTGACGGGTTTAAAAGAGACTAAGAACTCTTGGTGGAAACCCGGTTACTTAAAGCAGGTTAATAAATATTGCCCGCAGCTGAAAGTTAATGATTTATTACCTCATCCAGCAGGCATTCGTGCTCAGGCAGTATTAAAAGACGGCTCCCTTGTGCATGATTTTCTGTTTGCAGAAAGCCCACGCAGCCTGCATGTTTGTAACGCCCCTTCACCGGCGGCCACTTCAGCCATTCCGATCGGAAATTATATCTGTACTAAAGTATATGAAAAAATGAACACTTAATCTGAGGAAGCGATTAAAAAAGTCAGGCGGAAGGTCATTCCCGGCACATTGCCGTCCTTCCCCATGATTTTAGCATTATTAACGGCAGCGATAGTCCCCTGCATATCGCGTACGCTGTTAGCCGTAATGGCCAGCCCTAGGCCTAAACCTTCACCTATTTTTTTGCTGGTATAAAAGGGCTCGAAAAGGTGTTCTAACTGCTCTTCACTAACCCCGGGTCCATTGTCAGTCACCTCAATAATAATGTTACCCTGCTCCTGTACTGCCGAGATATTCAAGGTCTGACTATCATTGCCCTGCATCGCATCCAGCGCGTTGACAATCAGATTTCCGAGCACCTGATTCAGCCTGTGTGATTCGCCAAGTATTGAGTTGAGCTGCGCCGGCATACGCACCCTGACATCACATTGGGCTAACCGATGCTGATGAATTCGCAGCACCTGCTGCAGCGTATCAGATACCGAAACGGCTTGCAGTTTCTCGGGACGGTTAAATGCAAACATTTTCAACTGCTTTGTCATGGCCGACATTCTGTCAATAAGTGTATTTACCAGCTTCATATTAGCGCTTAGTATCTGCATTTCACCACGCTCAATCAACAATTTATTGCTTGATAAAAGCGTCCGTAGCCCTGTTAATGGCTGGTTCATTTCATGGGTGATCGCACTGGACATTCGCCCTAATGCAGCCATTTTACTGCTCTGCACTAACTCTTCTTGAGCATCACGCAATGCTGCTGTTCTTTGTTCAACACGCACCTCTAACTGCTGGTTAACAGAGCGCAGTGCATTCTCAGCTTTTTTACGTTTACTGATATCAATAACAGTCAGCAAATAAACCTGTTGCTGATGAAATGACAGGTTTATTAACGATAATAAAACGGGGAATTGCGTTCCGTCACTTCGTTTAGCGATACTTTCAACAGCAGAAAACTCTGAAACTGGACCTTTGTTACACAGGTTTTTCAGCCATAGCTGAATGATATGGCTGCAATCCTGTAAAGGGAATAACTGATTAACGGAAATATTTTTAACCAAAAAGTCGGATAAGTAAAAATAACGTTTCGCAGTGTGGTTGAGATACTTAATCGCACCGTTTGTGTCCAGCAGCATTAGTCCGACATTGGCTTTATTAAATATCAACTGCAGTCTGTGTTCCGACTCTAACAGCAATTGTTGAAACTGCTTTTTAGATAATAATTTCTGACGTCGTTCATAGATAAACAGCAGTAAAAACAGCAGCAGAACCAGCAAAGTCAACACCAGTAATGTCACTATATTAATACTTTTATTAATGTCGGAAATTGGCGCTAAATAATAGATATTCCATTTTAAATCATCGAGCAGTACCTGCTGCACTAAATATAACTGCCCTTCAACTTCCCATATATGAAGTCTGGTTCTGTCAAATAACACACGCTTCTTCCATAGATCCGGCTCAAACTTCTGGGTATTTATCTTCTTGTTAGTGGAGAGAAAAAACGTCTGCTGCTCATTACTGAAAAGTACAAATTCGTCACTGGCTAACCAGGACTCCGTTAAGGCACTTAAATTAACTTTAACGACTGCTATACCCAACCGTAAATTACCTTCATAAATGTCAGCCGCAAGATAATAATGTCCGTTACCTTCTGTGATATAACTTAGTGTTACAACCTCATCCTGCTGCTCAGCAAGACGTTGTGCTATCAGCTTGCCGTCATTTTTTATCCAACCGGAATGATCGCGGCTGGATGCAATTAATACACCCTCTGGATCGAGAATATACCAGCCATTTGTTTCTGCAGATTTATCTAGCTGCTCAAGATGCATCTCCACCTCGGAGATACCCGCTTTATCTCCTTGAAGCAGTAACTTGTTTTTACTGTTTTCTGCAATAAGGGAAGGTAGATAATAATAACGCTTTAGCACCCGCCGAGTATCTCCGACATAATTTAAAAAGCGGTTTTCACTCTCAGTCTGAGCTGCGGATAACATCCACTCTTCACTGATAAAGCGACTCAACAGTGCAGTTGATACAAAAGCGCACAAAACAAAAAAGATAATCAAATATTTTTTAATGCCGGCAGACAAATTACATTTCCTTTATTGTTGACGGGAGGAAGAAGATTATAAAATATGGAGATAAATTAACATAAGATAATGAGGATATTCAAAATAAAACAACAATTGCAAATATATAATGATGATTTTTGAATTCCAGAGGTATTAACATTTCTCGCTAGGCTTTAAATTGGGATCACGGCAACAGTCCTGTCTTGATTTCTAATATAATCAAGCACCACTTTTTCCTTTCAAATATCCAACAACATTTGAAACTGGAAACTTTGCAGGGATATTCAGGCAAATAGATACATAATTTTTTATTAAGTGGATTATCACTCCTTGTTTTTGCTAATTAATGAAACGTATCACCTAAATGTTCTCTCGTCGCTCCATATATCCACTTTTTTCTTTCCATATATCCACTTTTGTCTTTTTTAGAGATAATACCAATTCCACTCATTAAGTGATCTTTTTAGGCGCCGGAAAAATGCATGAAAACAAGGCATTGATTGCAGTAACTGTTCTAATTATACAAAATAGCAGGAACTATTTTAAACAGCTTCAGCTGGACACAAAATGTTTAATAACAGTCTGTTATAAATAAAATTAATAGCAAAGACTAAAATGTAGTTTTCTGTCTAGCGAGCATGTATTTTAATCGGTATAAATAAACATAAAATTATCGGCTTTGGTATTATTTACCTGAATCACCCTATTCCTGCGATTGGTCCCGATAAAATAAAGTAATAGTTAGTTTTAATCCGCAAGGTTATTTAGAGATGCACGTCATTTAATATAAGATAGGGATCTGTTTACTACCTCCGGGGCTGAAATGTTCACTATTATTAACATAGTTATGTATATCGTTATTACCTATTTTGTCATTGGGTTATTATATGCTTTAAAGCTAAATGCCAAACCTATTGAGCAAAAACCGCTTTGGACAAGCAGTCACGAACCATTAAAAAGATTATTTGCTATATTGATATGGATGACAACCTGGCCGCTAGTGTTTGTGAAAAAAAACAATAAATAATAACCGCTGTAATCCCCCTGTATCAGCCCCTCCCGTCACTAGTAACTTAGTGACGGTTTTTTTAACTGCTAGCATCAGCCTATAGGCCAACTGCATAGTTTATAATATGGCCGTATTTTTTTGTGCAACAATCTGTGCATTACGCACTTGTGAACAAGCCCGTTTCAAGACTAAATTCTCATTCCCCTGCAAAATTGCAATCTTTCCTGCTCTCATACATTCCCACTCGCTTACGGGGTACATCTTATTCCAAGCATTCATTAATTGTCGTTGTGAGTTGTTCATTTTGTAACGCGGATAAGTATCTTCCATATACATATAAGTTCGAGCAATGCGCCCCCTTGCTCTTACCGGTGGCTCTGTTTTACGATTATCTATTTTCATCTCACAGCTACCAAAATTACTCTTTTTATTCGGTAACATAGTAAAATTATAATTGCTCCTAAGACCATTCACAGCACCGACAGCAGGATAAAGGTTAAACATGTCAGCCTGCATATATCGATATTCAGTATTTACTTTTTCAGCACACTTCCTACCTTTAAAGCTTTTACCTTTACTGGTTACGCATTGTTTATCACCTTCACGCCACTCTTTGAAAGTACGTCCGAAGTTTTCCGCAGGCACAACATGCTCCCACTCATTTTTTTGGGATCTCTTAACGTACTTATCAGTATAAAAACCTTTAGGTGGAATAATGTTTTTCTGAGCATCAAAGGAAGCACCACAATAAAGGGTTATCCTGTGGTTCTGATACACATCTGTTTCAAGTATTTTCTTAGCCTTGCGGAATGAGTCATTGGTTTTATTAGCGGCAAAAGAAGGGAGAGAGACGATTAACAGCGTGAATACTGAACGTTGTAATAACTTCATTTATATATCCATATTTTACAGGTGGTAAGTAAAGGTAATTTAATTTAAAAATTCTATCAAAATCAGAATGTTATAGCTAGTTATTCTGTTTTGAAATGAAAATATGAATTGAATTTAAATGAAAAAATAAATAAAGGCATGCTTATCTTATTTGAGGAACAATCTGAACAATTAGAGCAAGGGCGAAAGGCAGAACAGCCAATCTTTTTATTGAAATTAGATATTAATAAAGATGTACCTTAGCGCCTAATATAAGCGGGTATTTGTGCTATAACGCCACAGAAAAATATTTTAGAAGGGGTTGAATTAAATAATAGGGCACTGAAAAAGCTGGACGGTCAATCTTTTGATTGAAATGAGCTGTTAATAAAAATGTACCTTAGCGCTGAATATGCGGGAAGAATAGATTTTCGTTTACAAGCCGCCAACGCAGAACTTATTTAAAGCCTATAACGAAAATGCTACAGCGGAGCGCACCTTTAGCGCATCCGCTGTAGCATTTTGTTCTATTTTGGAACCCAATTGTTGTTACTGCTTAGGTGGAAGAGGCCATTGAATGAAGGCCGTTGTCGGCTCTATTCCGGGAAGAAGATAGGACGGGACGGAGCTGTTAACAACACCAAGATGCTGGATGTACTTGTAGATTGCACGCAGATCTATTTCAGTCATCCTATTTAACGCCCACCATGGCATTGGCGGCCTTGTTTTAGTGTCTTAGCTTTACTAACCCAATCATCTTCGGAAAGTCCTTCGACATATTCGCGTAAGTTAGCAGCATAGGTCGTACCCCAGTCTCCTCGGAAACCCAGAGAGTCGCCTAAAAGCCACTCTTCCTCGAGTATTGCACCACCGCTTTGGCCGTACCCGGCGGTATGGCAATCATTACATCCGCCTATTTCCACGAGATACTTTCCTTTTGAGATATCAGATTCACCCGCTATAGCCGCACTGCTAATAAATAATAAAATGCTTCCGGTTACAAAAAATTTGATGATTATGGTTTAACATTTAGGGTCATTATTCTACTTCCTGTGATTGAGGCATTGGAAGGTACTTAAATATACACTTGTTAGATTTTAACCCAGCCCCCAAGCACTCTTTTCTGTATCAGACATCGCGTTATAAATACTGTTAAATGTATCACCGTATTCATTGCTCGCATTACCAAAGACCTTATAATTTGTTATGAGGTATCTTTTTACTGTCCTCGGCCATTTTCCAGAATGATGAGCATCATTTATGATACCTTTTGCATCGAGGTAACTTGTCCCTTTTCTAAGCTCTGACAAACGGTTTTCAAAAGAACCATAACTCCACTCATCAGTTCTGGATTCAAATTCGTTTAATAATTCGTCTTTATACTTTTCCATTTTTGGCATAGGGCAGATCTCCATTTTATTGAGCTAAAGCTAACGGCGTATTAGCCTGCATTCGCACTAATGTGTGAATGAAAACTGTTTATTGAGAGTATTTATAACAGGTTCTTTCGTGGGGGACTGATTATTATGTTGTTTTCTTGACTTACCGTTGACTTTTTTAACGTAAATCGTACATACCGGCCTATCAATGCGAAAATCAAATACTGACTCTCAGGGTCATCTTCACTACTAATGACTTTTAACTGGTTTTTAGTCAACAAAAAAGTCAACTTGAAATCAAAACACGGTTCTATCTGACTGTTTTATAAATCTATTGCGATATGGTTTTTATCAACACATCAAATTTTTACAGTGTATTGCTGAGAATGCAGACTAATACCAAAAGAACTAAAAAGGTGATCACCCTTGCTGGTTAAAATCATCCCTAACTGCGTTGTGAGTTTTGAAGTGAGAATAACTATCTCCTGCAACTCACGCCTTATTAGTGCTGATTTTTCCTTCGCAATCATTGATCACTTAATTAATTCTTTTGGTATAATACACTGTTAATCCACACCAGGAGTGAGCATGAAAAAACTATTAATATTCTTTGCAGCGGGTTGCTTGGGAGCACTAGCCAACAGCATCGCTGTTTGGCAATTTGGACAGCTTGGTATCACTTCGGAGTTTGGTGTTTCAATTGCCCCCTCTTTAAGCCCTGCATGGCTGTATCCAAGGATTGTGTGGGGCGGTCTCTGGGGATTTCTTTTCATTTTACCAATGATGCAATCAAGGCTACTTCTTAAGGGAACAATCTTAAGTCTCTTTCCAACCGCTGTTATGCTCTTGATAATTTTCCCATATGTGGCAAACAAAGGCATTGCTGGCATAGAGCTTGGACTGATGACACCCGTGTTTGTCATATTCTTTAATTGGGTGTGGGGTATTATTACAGCTATCACAATTAAATATGCAAAGTAATAGGGCTAATATGGTAAAGGCTGGATGGCAAGGAAAGGAAAGCTTGAAGGCAGGAAGGCTTGAAGGCTTAAGGGCTGGAAGCAGGAAGGCAGGAAGACTGAGCAGCCAATCCTTTTATTGAAATTTTGTGTTATTAAAAATTCATATGATCGCGTATTTGTGTTGTTACGCCATAGACAAAAATATTAGAGGCTGTTGAATTAAGTCATAATGATTTTTAAGGGATTAGAATATCAATCCCTTAGTCAGGCGCTGGTCAGCTGTATTTTTTATCAATTTTTTTTAGAGAGCGTAAAAACAGTCCTAGGCCACCTACCGCTAAAACCAAAATAACAATAAGATCAAACGATGACATAGTGCGTAAACTAAAACGAACGGATGATATGACTCCAAATATTAATGCTGTCATTGAACATATTGATAGTAGCCACCCTAAAATATTTTTCGCGTTATAGAAAACCAGACCCACACCAAAGATAAACGGAATCATCACCGTGCCACCCGTAAGCCCTACGCTAGTGCCAAAAGCATTCAGGTTATATAACCTATTCCCTAATCCAAAATTTGAAGTCACTGTGATTGCATTTAGCAGCAGATAAAAACCACCGCTCATCATTAATAAACCAATAAAAAAATGCCCTATGCCACCCGAACTTCCACCTGCTCCTTTCATTATCACTACCTTCCTTAATATGACTAAAATAATTTTTCCCGTACGAATTTTAAGTACAGCTAATGACTTAATAACGCGAGGAATTCTCAGTATATTATAGGCAAAAGGCTGGACAGCCAATCTTTTTATAGAAATTCTGTGTTAATAAAAAATGCACATTATCATCAAATATAATCGAGCAAAAAGAAGTGGCTACCCTAAATTAGGAGCAAAGCCTGGATGGCAGGAAGGCTTAAAGGCTGAACAGGCAATCTTTTTATTGAAATTAGATGTTAGCACCTTATCGCCTAATATGATCGAGCAAAAAGGTTTGGCTGTCCTCAATTAGAGTGTCGCCAGCACGCAACATAGGTTGGCTAGATCTCATATGTGCTCTTGCTCTGTCCTGAAATAGAAACATTCAACAGAGGGAATTGTTCAACAAGTTTAAAAATTTCATCTGGAGAAAGAGTCAATTCAGCGAGTCGGCGTATTTCTACACGAAAAAGATACTCTTGCTTTAAAAACGAATCAATCATCCCCTCATCAATTATCGCTGTAACATTCAAGATAATTGTCACTAATTCAGGCTCTTCTACGGACTTGGGGGACGTATTAAAAAACATGTTTTTATCTAACTCAATGATTTCTTTTAGCTTCTTGTCGCTCAAATCCAATAAGAATGAAGTACTCAAGTCTAGTAATGTTATCGCCGCATCTACAATGGGCATTGCATCGTCTTTTAACGACTTCTCTGTTCTTTCGTGTATGAGTAGTGAAAAATCCCGGAATAGCAAAGGACCCTCGTTATTGTTTTGGTTGCTTGAATTCGCTTTGGACTCATGTTTTGTAACCAATGAATTGATTACTTCGTCATAAATCTCGCTCGATGTAGCATTCCTGATTGCCTCAGTAACATAATAAACGCATGCCCCAACAATTTCTGAGATAAAAGGCAAGGCAACTTCCTGTTGGAAGGGGATTTCCTTTATCTGATCCGCTTGATGTAGAAGCTCCTTTCGCGAGTCAGATTTATGAAGGCCCGCTGTAATGGCGTGTTTTATAAAATCCGCTGTGTCTTTATCGCAAAGCATAGCGGAAAAGTCAGATAGATTAGAGAGCCCCTGATGGGAAACATCTTTCTTAGCAAATGCGAGACAGTGTTCAGTAACAGTGAAAGCAATATCTGACACTGATGTAGGGCGACTAGTAACTTCAATATAGTGGCTCAAGCGCGTTCGCAGCTTAGTAACTGAACTGCGAAGGGCTGTCAGTTTTTGCGTTTCCTTCTCGGAATTGAACTTTTTTATTTGATAATAAATACCGATTGCCGCAAGTAGAACGCTTGCTAGAGGAAGGTACATAAGAATCAATTTCTGAGTCGTTTCTAGCATACAGCCAACCCCCATCCAATAAGTTATAAAAACTTCACATCACTCGTTTGTTACCATAAGGGCAGAATTCTATAGCAATATCAACGTGTCAGCACACTTGTTAATATGCTCGTCTCTCATAACTCAATTCCTCGAATCTCTACACAGATAACGCCTCGCATCAGCGGGCACTTTGGCCCGACTGCCTGCGCTTGTTAGGTGGCACCAGAGGTTGGCGCCCTTGTTAAGAATACATAAAGTGTATAAAAGCTCAGACATATACAGGAAACTAAAAGGACATCTAGAATACCTGAAGCTCCCCACCAGTCCCGCACCCATATTGCCATTCCGCAACCTAGAGCGAAGACTACGGCAATAAACCCCATTACGAACTTCGCCCAGGTAAGACCCCGCCAAAGCCAGAAAGCTGATACGAAGACGGAAGTTGCCGATAGCAACATCAGCATGATTTCTGCTATGACCTCTGTATCATTGAAGGGGTATAACTGAATTATTTCCACTAAGTAAAAAAAGAAAAAGAAGATGCCTAAAGCACCCCAAATTACAGACAGAAATAGGTAGTATGGCATTGTATATCCGGCACCTAACTGCATTATTACTAATACACATTTTAAAATTTTTTTATTGTTAAAGATTAGACCAGAAAAAGCATAAAAACAGTTAGAAGGTATTTATAATAATTTGTAAATTGAATCTTTATCTGGGGGAAATCAGGCATTTGTATCTATAGAGATCGCTATAAATGCAAATCACAATAAAACAATTCTTTATTTTCAATAAGTTTAACGTATTAAAAATGTGGAACTTTTGCATAACGTATTCATATAATGAGCAATAAAAGTGGATAAATGAATCAAAACAATTATAACTGCATATAAAGACAGTAATTCGTGAGGTAGTTGATATATCAGCTCTTCTCTCACCCTGTCTTTAGAATTGTCATATCGTAATCCAACTAATCAGAGTAAATAACTGAATTTACAATTAGCAGTAAGTCCACCAGCGGTATCTTACAAAAAATGGGACATCCAAAGCTTTCACTTCTAAAGTACCAAACCAATGCGGCTAGGCAATTTCCGACCATTTTTATTGATCAATCAATTCCTTTAGCAAGTGGAAAATGGAGCGACAAATTTGTCAGGAAAAAATTTGAACGTTGGAGTTTACGACAACGACCTGAAAGGCGTAGGGCAGGACGCTGAAGTCATTTACACCAGTTCCGGATCATCAGCGGGCTAAGGTCTGCGTGCCCTTGTTGTTTCCACAGACTTGGCTCTGCACAGGGATGTGCTATTCAAGCCGGAGCCCTATTTGTTAAAAAAGAATAAAGGGATTTATTTATCAAGATAAAAAACGTCTAGGAGAATTGAATGGCGGTTCAGGCTTATGAGCGGGACAGGCCCTGTATACGTGCACTCTTTTGGGCGAGTTGATTAATAATTAGGGTCAGGTTAAATTTAATAATTAGGGTCAGGTTAAATTTAATAATTAGGGTCAGGTTAAATTTAATCAGCCATTGAGTGAATTATAAACAACAATTTAATTTTAACCTGACCCCATTAATACATTAACCTGACCCCATTAATACAATAATTATGGGTGGCTATGTAACTTGCTCAGGGCTGAATAAAACAGAGAAGCTGATTAATATTCCGTTAATTAGATGGGTGTCGAGTTATTTTATAATACTCAATAACTATTACTGGCTTCAATTATTAACTACTACATGACTCATTTAATTTTTTGTGCTTGAAGTTAATTTGGTTCATTAGAAGATTATTAAGTTGATCATAAATGCATCCGATAATACTCAATAATTGCGGTAATCGCTTTTTATTGAGCTTTATAGTACTCAATAACCATTATCATCGCTCACTATTGAGTCTTATAGTACTCAATCACTAGTTCAACCGCTATATATTGGGGCATGAGCGTCAGGTCTTTTATTTTGCACAGTCAAAGACTCGCGATGAAGCTATTGTCAAATATTATCAATCCGGTAATAATTAGGGTCAGGTTAAATTTAATCAGCCATTGAGTGAATTATAAACAACAATTTAATTTTAACCTGACCCCATTAATAATCAAGAGAGGGGTCACTTACAGATAGTTGAAAAATTAAGCTTTAAGCACATAACCAGCGTTGGCAGTTTGCTGCACCGTGGCGTCGCTTTCGGTCTAAATGTTCACAGTATTCTGTTAATGCCGGTAAGGCACCCACCGCCCCTTTAAATAAATGACCAAATTCGGTGGTAATTTTAAGCCAGTTGTCTGCAGGCATATTAAGTCGGTTTAGAATGCCTTGGCTGCTTGAGCTAATGGCACCGCGCCTACCTTCTCGTATCATTCGCCCGGTATCTTCAACAAGCACAATGTAATCTTTGACACTAAACATCAGCCCGTCAGGCATGTTTAGGCATTCATCACCTACAAACGGCAGTAATTCTGCTGGCTGCTCACCTTTTATAGCTGAGCGAATTCTTCGCTGAATGCTGGTGTGATCTGAGGTTTCAGGGGTTGTCGCCATCTTGGCGCGAATGGGGTTTAAATCAACATATGCCATACAAGCTAATACGGCTGTTTCATCAAGTAATGCCTGGGATTTAAAGCGTCCTTCCCACTCATTTATAAGGAATAAATGAGAACAGCTTTAGCTGGCCCGAAGGGTGAGCGCCATGGATGGCAGCGAATAAAATCTGCCGGTACAGCTATCTTCTTTATTGGCCTGCCTGGCAATCGGCTCACTGAGTGAACGCATAAACCAACGAATATCGATTAAACGTCGACGATATTCGGCAATGCAGCCATTAACAGTTTCAAGTTCAAACTCATTAAGGTCTCCATTGTTAACAAACTTCTGTGTCAGTAACGTCCCTTTAAAACCTTTGTGCCATTGAATCAGTACTGCTTTATCTGACCAGCTTTTAGCTTTATCAGCATCCACTTTAAGGACTACATGTAAGTGATTACTCATGACTGCATAGGCACAGATATCAATCGCAAAGATGGTCGCAAGCTCAATAATGCGTAAATCAACCCATTCACGACGATGCTCATAGTTGTCACCTGTTGTGTTATCAATGCCACATAAGAATGCTTTGCGTACAACACGTGAGCAGCAGTGATAATAAGGCGTGTCATCTAAGCTCACTATCGTTTGTCTTGGTCTGGCCATCATTCATTACCTGCAAGTAAATAAAGGTAACTAAAGACTAGACCAGTGCGCAAATATTCGCCAATAATTATGGGTGGCTATGTAGTTAGGTGGCTATATAGTTAGTTCCGAGACGTTTTTTTATCTTACTAAATAAATCCCTTTTTAACGCACCAGTCCGGACAGCACATCCATGTGCAGAGCCGAACTTAGTAGAAACATCCATGTTTCCACTTGCTAAAGGAATTGATTTAACAAGAAAAACGTACGGAAATTTTCGTAGCCGCATTGGTTTGGTGCTTTAGAAACGAAAAGCTTTGGATGTTCCGCTTTAGGTGCTTTTTTCGTCGTGGATATACGCGGCAATATTAATATTTAATTGATTAGAGTATGATATTTATTTTAACGTAATGATTTAAAAGAATATAAGGAATGCGTGTCCAGCCTTTTTCTTTTTATAGTTATTAACTAGCCACAGAAGTATTGTATTAATACGCTAAGCATATTCCATATTTTTCGGAGAATTAAATGAATTTACAATATATACAGTTTAAGCAAGTTAATTTAGCGGATCCATTTTTTGATTCATTAAAGGCTGATTATGCAGAGTTTTCTGATTGGTTCCATAGAAAAGCAGATGATTCTGCTTATGTATTTATCAATGAGAATGGAATGATCGATGGTTTCTTATACTTAAAAGAAGAACCTGAAGCGATGATGGATGTGATCCCTCCTCTTCCTCCTAAGAATAGATTAAAAATAGGTACATTAAAGATAAACCCTCATGGCACCAGAATGGGTGAACGCTTTATAAAAAAAGCAATTGATCATGCATTGTATCTGAGGTCCGAAGAAATATATGTAACCATCTTTCCAGCCCACGAAGCTCTGGCTAACCTATTCAAGCGTTATGGTTTTCAACATGTCGCAAATAAGCAAACTGGTCAGGATACTGAGCTTGTCTTAGTAAAAAAAATGGAGGGATTAGTATTTGATGTGAATAAAGACTATCCATTTATTAATGCAAACAGTAGAAAATTTTTACTTGCCTTGCAACCTATGTGGCATAGTCGGTTATTACCAGATTCAATTCTAAATAATGAAGATTCTACTGCGACTGTTACTGATGTCTCTCATACAAATAGCATTCAAAAAATATATTTAACAGCAATGAGTGGTGTGGAGAATCTTAGAGCCGGTGATACTCTATTAATTTATAGAACTGGCGATGGGCAAGGTCCTGCGTATCATCGCGCTGTAGCAACATCTCTTTGTGTTGTGGATGAAATTCGTGATATTAATAGTTTTGCTACTCTAGATGAGTTCATACAGTACGCTCGATCTTATAGTATTTTTTCAGATCATGAGCTAGTTGGCTTTTACCAAAGAAGAAAATACCCAACTATCATTAAATTCACCTATAACTGTGCCTTTAAAAAACGCGTAAATCGAGCGTATATGTTAGATGAATTAGGTATGAATGGTTCTCGATATTGGGGCTTTTTCCAACTTAATGATGCTGATTTCTTTAGAATCGTAGAGCGTGGAGAAGTTAATGATTGTCTTATTATCAATCCAGCCTGCGTATCGATATAAATTAAGATGAATTATCTGAAGTAGGTCTTAAAACAAGGTGACTATCGGAAATTATGGTCAGCCAACGGAATAAGTCTGTTGGCTATTACCTCTATCCAAAACTCTTTTTTTTCAACCAAAATAGGAAATGTAGATGAATAAAAACATTTTTTTTGTTGGCGGCATTCATGGTGTCGGTAAATCATATTTTTGCAAAGATGTTTCCAGTAAACTGGGAATTAAGCACTATTCTGCTAGTGAACTAATAAAGTTGATGAAATCAGAGCTTGTGAAAGCCAATAAAAAGGTTTCAGATATTGAGGGTAATCAAGACGTTTTAATTACTGCCATTGAAAGACATGTCAAAGAAACTACAATATTGTTGGATGGTCATTTCTGCTTATTCGACAATGAAAATAAAACACAAAAAATACCATTAGATGTGTTTTATTCATTAAACCCAAAAGCTATTCTTGTAATTCAAGATGATGTTAAGAAAATATTAAATAGAATTGCAGATCGTGATAGTTTAGAGCATAACGAAGAATTGTTTGATGAGCTTCAAGTTAATGAGATTAGCCATGCCAAAACAGTATCTGAATGTATAAATACTCCTCTTTATCAGCAAGTCACTGGGACTGTTAACGAAGACTTCATAATGTTAATAAGAAAAATGATGGAAGACAATACCGATTGAACTAGGTCATGTTTTTTTAAACAGTGTTCTTCGTAAATATATCGTGAATAAATATACACATATTTTAAAATTTATTTATAATGCGGCATCCACAAAAAGAGTAGCCAGAGGCCTATTAATTTCACTATATGGTCAATAAATGTCGATTTATGGCATTTAGCCTTAGTAATCAGCCGTTTATCAGATAGCTCTATTAGGTAAAGTAAATGAAAGTATTATTATCGATTAAACCTGAGTTTGTTGAAAAAATTCTCGATGGAACTAAAAAGTTTGAGTTCAGAAAAAGTGTATTTAAGAGAGAGGGAATTAAAAAAGTAATTATTTATGCAACGATGCCTATAGGTAAAGTAGTTGCTGAATTTACTATTGAAGAAATATTACACGAAAAGCCAGATACAATTTGGGATTTAACAAAAGATTTCTCAGGGATAACACGTAAGTTTTTTGATGAATATTATGAGGGGAAAGAAGCGGCCGTTGCTATTCGAATAGGTAACGTAACTAAGTACTCAAAGCCTCTTTGCCTGTCAGAGCTCGGAGATGGTATAGTTGCTCCTCAATCGTACCGATATTTAAATTAAGAACGAACTCTTTAATAACAATAAGCCTTGTATCTTGTGATATATGATTCTAGGTCAAGGCCGTATTATTAAACATATTCAGTATCTTCTCTAATACTAAGAACAACATACTCATTGGCGATCCCATGTTGACCCCCTTTTAAAACATGTGTAATTACCACACGCTGTTCATTCCCTGTTAATTTATCCCCATCGAATTCTTGCAATATTAATAAGTCATTACTTTTATAGCTGCGATCGTTATACCTGACTTCAGAACGTTTTTTACCAGCCACAACATCGGCGAAGTGTTCAGTATCAATTTTTAATTTGTGTGTTTGTCTATTCACGATTATTTCCTTTTTTACCTAGCAGTAACAAAATGAAGGTCAGCAGGTAGTCATAAAGTAGTTTAAATAATTTATAGGTGGCCGCAATGTGGTTACTGCCCACTGTGACCTATTGATTGCATGGTCTGTCGTAAATTAAAAATTACTGGTTGATAAATAAAAGTCAGCTTATGGGTACACTGTTACTGAAATCTGTAATGTAATATCCCCAAGCTAATATTGAAAAAATTGATAAAAAGTAATGTGCAAAACTAAAAATACGATAGGTAAATATTTTTAGTTTATAATTAAAAATTATTTTTGGAAACGAGGGTAATTCATCGTATTCTTTTTTATAATCATAACTAGCGATCAAATAGTCTTGAGGAATATGGTTCTCATGACGATTCAAATTTCCGTAATACTCACCTACAAATTTTGAATGTTCATATTCACTAGATTCATAACATTGAATAACTTTATAATTAATTTTTCTCGCAAGTTTTGCAAGTTGCAAACCACATTGGTGAATATTTGATGAACGAGCAGAAAAGTCACCCATACCTAGTAGTAACGAGTAGGTTAACACTACAACAGCAAAAAATAGAGAAGCCATGTCTAATTGGCTTTCTGGAATACTCGGGTCTACTAATTTAAAGGCCGAGAGTAGAGCAAAAACTATTTGCCCTACAGCCAAAAATGCTAATGTCCATTGAGAAAACCAACTATGTTGCATAAGTCTTTTGCTTCCTTCATAACGAGCTTTTGAAGTTATAAGTATTCTTTTATGTAAATATCGATATGAATTCATATATGAGCTTACTTAGTTAAATTGTTGGAGAAGTAATTGTACTTTATGCGATTGGTGTTAGCTATTTGTTATACAACTGTTGTTGTGGATTGTTCGTTACAATTTTTAAAAAAAAGGCTGGACACCCATACCTTATATTCTTTTAAATCATTACGTTAAAAAAAGATAGGACAGCCAAAGGTTTTCACTTCTAAATTACCAAACCAATGCGGCTAGGCAATTTCCGAACGTTTTTCTTGATCAATTAATTCCTTTAGCAAGTGGAAACAGGAAGTTTCCACTTGGCTTGGCTCTGCACATGGATGTGCTGTCCAAGCCGGTGCGTTAAAAAGGGATTTATTTATTAAGATAAAAAAACGTCTCGGAACGGCATTCTTTTGGGCGAGTTATGCAACAGCATAATGTCACGAGCGGGCTTAGCTCTGCGTGTCCTGTTTTCTTTTGCTGTTGAAAGAGCATGACTCCCTCGAACTGCGAAACTGCGTTTCGGTTTCTCATCATCTACACGCTGTCAAGGGCGGAATACCAACAATAAAAGTTAAACCAAACGCCTACAAGCGAAAGCTTACAATAACTCAATACGCCATCAACATTGCCGCGCAGAGTAAGGGAATGAAACAGATAAATTGGACACCCATAATTTTTTGCTAATAATCCAACCAATGCGGCTACGAGATTCCCCTTCCATTTTTCTTGCAATGAACAAACGCTTTAGCAACGGAAATCATGGAGCGAATTGAACGCCAGTTCAGGATTATGAGCGGGCTAAGCTCTGCGTGCCCTTGTTGATTTCATTAAGTTCGGCTCTGCACATGGATGTGCTGTCCGAGCTGGTGCGTTAAAAAGCGGTTGGGCAGTGCAAACAAAAAATGGGACATCCAAAGCTTTCACTTCTAAAGTACCAAACCAATGCGGCTACGGAAATTTCCGTACGTTTTTCTTGTTTGAGAAATCACTTTAGCAAAGGAAATCATGGAGCGAATTGAACGCCAGTTCAGGATTATGAGCGGGCTAAGCTCTGCGTGCCCTTGTTGATTTCATTAGGCTCGGCTCTGCACATGGATGTGCTGTCCGAGCCGGTGCGTTAAGAAGTTATTGAGCAGACAAGAATAAAAAACGTCTCGGAACGGCATTCTTTTGGTTACTTTTCTTTTGCTGTTGAAAGAGCATGACTCCCTCGAACTGCGAAACTGCGTTTCGGTTTCTCATCATCTACACGCTGTCAAGGGCGGAATACCAACAATGAAAGTTAAACCAAACGCCTCAAGCGAAAGCTTACAATAAACCAATACGGCATCAACATTGTCATGCAGTGTAGGGGAATGAGAAATTCTCGCCGTCAAGGGCGAAACCACCAACAAAGAAAGTTAAACCAAACGCCTACAAGCGAAAGCTTACAAATAACCAATGCAGCATCAACATTACCACGCAGATCGTGGGAACGAGACGATCACTCTCAGGCAAAGTTTGTATCTTAGAAATGAAAAAACCCCGTTACAATTGCTTGTAACGGGGTTTTAAATGGTTGGAGTTGGCCTATAAGCCGGGTTTTGTCGTTGAATCGTCATTCGTCTAGGCCTGCAATCACTCACAGGCTCAAGCAACCTACCCGCTTCCAGTATGGGCCATACCTCAGGAAGCCTATTTGGTCTTGCTTCGGGTGGAGTTTACCTTGCACCAAACTATTACTAGATGGCCGGTGCGCTCTTACCGCACCCTTTCACCCTTACCTGCATTTATTTACATAAACACATAGGCGGTTTCCTCTCTGCTGCACTTGTCGTTAGCTCGCGCTACCCAGGCGTTACCTGGCACCCTGCCCTGTTGAAGCCCGGACTTTCCTCCCCTTTTATTGCAAGCAATAAAAGCGGCGACGATCTGGCCAACTCCGCGGCAGATTATACGGGATAATGAACGCCAATGACAAGGCAAATCGTTGTTAGCGGCTTATAAGTTTTCTAATCCCCACTTATAGAGCTCATTTTTTTTCTGATCGTGAATTTGCGCCGTTAAAGCAGCTGCTTTTTTAAGCGGCAGCTGCTCCTTTAATAAAGTCAGCGTATTCAGCGCGACCTGCGGAATGGCATCATCATCTTTTTTAGTGCCTGCCACCATTAACACAAATTCACCACGGCAATGGTTAGTATCCTCATTCAACCAAACTAACATCTCCTCTGCAGTCAGTGCATAAAAGGATTCAAAGATTTTAGTTAATTCCCGTGCAATAACCAATTTACGATCACCACCAAAGATACTGATAATCTGCTCAACGGTATCCTGCACACGGCGCGGTGACTCATAAAAAATCATGGTCCGGGTTTCTTCAATTAATGCTTTTAATTTATCCTGTTTACTTTTTCCCTTGGCAGGTAAAAAACCTTCAAAAGAAAATCGATCCGAGGGCATTCCCGCCGCACTTAATGCGGTTATTGCGGCACAGGCACCGGGAATAGGCACAATATCAACCCCTGCTGCGCGGCATTCGTTAACCAGGTGATAACCCGGATCACTTATTAATGGCGTGCCCGCATCGGATATTAATGCGATTGACTGCCCGGCTTTAATTTTTTCTATCAGCACTTGTCCGCGTTGACGCTCATTATGGTCATGTAACGGAAACATCGGTTTTTTAATGTGATAATGACTTAATAATTTTCCGCTATGACGTGTATCTTCAGCTGCAATCAAATCGACTTGTTGTAATGTTTCTATTGCCCGATAGGTAATATCACTGATATTTCCAATGGGGGTAGCCACTATATAAAGTTTGGCAGGTAGTTGAGATGAAATTTGGCTCTTTTCGAACATATAATCGCCTTGATAAAGTGAATAAGATTGTTTAACTGATGCGGCAATATTACACTATAGCCATCTTGATACCTACATCGAATACTTGCGAGCTAAAAAGGGATGATATTTTGAATGTTTTAACCTCAGCACAACGCTTTTCATACTTGTTAATGATCTTAACAATGACATTTTTAACGGCGTGCAGTACGAGTCCTTCATCCCCAAAGGATAGTCCACCAGAACTCTTTTCCGAATTAGCGAACAGCTCGGCATACTATCTGCAAAAGGATCAATTAACGCCAGATTCAAATAATGTTGATTGGCAGCTTTTAGCCGTTCAAGCGCTTATTGAGGAGGGCAAAGTTGTCCTTGCTGATTCTATTATTGACCATCTGCAAAGCAAGACACTTTTGAGTCAGAATAAAACATCACTGGATTTATTAATCGCGCAGAATTTATTTTCCAAAAATCAATTCGACGAATCACAAAAGGCCTTAAGTGCAATTGATCCTGGACAGTTATCACAACTTGCCTCTATTACCTCTTTATCACTGCAGGCGGATCTTTATATAAAGCGCGAGAATCATTTAGCGGCATCAAATCTGTTATTAGCCTTCACCCCTTTATTACAAAGTGATAAACGTAAACAAAAATACAATGATATTTTATTAACTCAGTTATCCCTATTACCAGCAAAGACCCTTAATCAATATGAAAAGGTCGACGCCGGTAAAATATACAGTGTTGAAAATGACTTATTTAAAAAAGGCTGGTATGCCCTTGCGAGTATTTATCAGCGTTACCAGTTACGCATTAACCTTTTAAAACAAGCCATCAGTGATTGGAAAAAAAGCTATCCACAGCACCCGGTACTGTTATTTATGCCGACAAAACTGATTAACATTCAAGAAATTGAACCTTTTCAGCCTGAAAATATTGCCGTTTTACTGCCAATGTCGGGACGTTTTCAGGCACAGGGTAAATCAATTCAGTTAGGGATATTAGATGCATTTTATCGTCAGCAGCAGTTGAATAAATCGACAAGCAACGACGCGCTTACTATTAATGAAATGCACTCACCGACACTGCATTTTTATGATAGCCATGCGCAGACGGTGGAAGAGATCACCGCTCAGTTTGCACAAAATAAGATCGATTTTGTTATTGGTCCATTATTAAAAAATGAGATTGAAACGTTTTTACCTTTGGTTGAAAAAATGCCGGTTTTAGCCCTAAACGGTTTTCCGGAAAGCAGTCTGGACAGTACTATTAATAGTACGCCTGAAACAGTCACGGCGGTAAAGCCTTGGCATTATTCATTTTCACTTTCCCCCGAACATGAAGCCAAACAAGCGGTTCAATTTATAAGCGCAAACAAACACCAAAATCCGCTTATTATTGCGCCTGATTCTGAATACGGAAAACGTGTTGCCGCGGCATTTAAAAATGAATGGCAAACACGCTATAACCGGGAAATTGAACAACATTTTTTCACTTCCAAGTCTAAATTAGATTCTTTTATTGAGCGCGTTTTACATACAAATCAAAGTCAAACCCGTATTAATCAGATAGAAAATCTGACCCTTCTTCCGCTTGAAACAGCAGTACGCAGCCGTACCGATATTGATGCGATTTACCTGGTCAGTAAACGTGATGAACTGATCTTACTTAAACCCTTTATCGACGTCACCGTCAGCCCTTTTGCTGACAAGATACCACTCTATGCCAGTTCTCGTTCTCATCAATTTGACCGTGGTGGTCTGCAAAATAAAGAGTTATCAAATTTTACATTTTCAGATATGCCCTTTCTTATCGATCAACAGGGTGAAATAATAACCACGCTTGATAATGTGTTGCCAAGACAATCCTACGCAGCGTTACGCTTGTTCGCCTTGGGTTTTGATAGCTACCAACTGATTGGACAATTAATGCAGTTACAAACCAGTGAAGGTTATTACTATCCGGGTTTAGTCGGTCAGTTAAGCCTGAATTTAAGCAATACGGTTCAACCAACATTGAGTTGGGCAACGTACTATCAGGGAGAATTAATTGAAGTTACCTCGCCTACTACAAGCGAGTAACTCAAAAGGGGTACTTGCAGAGAAACAAGCCTTATCTTATTTACAAGAGCAAGGCTTAAGGTTAATTTGCCAAAATTATTACTGCCGTTTTGGTGAAATAGATTTGATCATGATCGATCAAGATACCGTCGTTTTTATTGAAGTGCGCTATAGAAAAAACTGTGATTTTGGCGGGCCATTTGCTTCTATTAATAAAAGTAAACAGCGTAAAATAATTACCACTGCTAAGCATTATTTGAGAACATTAGAGAATGAACCTTTTTGCCGCTTTGATGCTATTGCCATCGACAGCAAATCAACCACACCCGCTTGGATCCAAAATGCCTTTCAAGAATAAGATGATATAACATAATGATAAATGAAAAAATTCACGCACACTTTGCCGAAAGTATTCAAACATCAATAGTGGCAGCTGAAGCGCTACCGGAATTAATTGAAAAAGCGGCCATATTATTGAGTAAAACACTGATCAGAGGCAATAAAATACTGGTTTGCGGTAATGGCGGCGCAGCCGCTTTGGCGCAGATTTTTGCCTCGCATCTGCTTAATAAATATGAAAAAGAACGCCCTTCTCTTCCGGCTATCGCTATCACAGCCGACTCGGCGCTGTTATCGGCGATTGCCACGGACAGCCATTTTAATGAGATTTACGCAAAACAGATTGCGGCACTGTCTCAAGATGGCGATCTGTTATTAGTTATCAGTCATGGCGGTAATAGCCGTAATTTAATTAAAGCCGTAGAAACTGCGCTGAGTAAAAATTTACAAATTATTATACTAAATGGCGTGGATGGCGGCGAACTTGCCGGTTTGTTAGGCTCCGATGACATAGAAATCAGAGCGCCAAGTGACAAAGGATCACGTATCGAGGAGATTCATCTTCTGGTTATTAACTGCTTGAGTGATTTGATTGATCAACAACTTTTCCCACAACAATAGGGCTTAATATGCAGAAAATATTTCTAAGCGTCTTTCTTGGTACTTTGTTACTGCTGCAGGGCTGCGCCGGTGGTTTAATTGTAATAGCAGGGACGGCGGTCACCGTTAGCAGCGATGAACGCAGTATTTCTGAGCAGCTAAGTGATGATTCATTGTCCATGGATGCCTTATATAAAATTAATGAACTTGACATTAATGATGAAAATATTCGCATTAACTTAGTCAGTAATAGCGGTTATCTGCTGGTGATAGGCCAAGTGACAAACCAACAATTAAGTATGCAGATAGAGGAAGAATTAAACACCCTGGAAAATGCAAAAGGCATTTATAACCAGTTAAGAATTGGTCAACCTATTGGTTTTGCACAGCAAAGTAAAGACAGCTGGATCACTGCAAAAGTTAAAGGCAAACTGACCGCCAATGATAATGTAAATCCCCTTAAAATTAAGGTCATAACTGAAAATTCAGAAGTGTTTTTAATTGGTAAAGTCACCACAGAAATGGCGGCTCAAGCAACGGCTATCACCCGTCAAGTTGATGGAGTAAAACGAGTAAATCGCGTTTTTCAGCTCAAATAACGTCATCATACTCGGTCTAAATTAGCGCATAAAAAAAGGCTTAATCCACAGGATTAAGCCTTTTTTATTACCCTGAAATAAGGGCGCTTTACGATTATTCTTCTATTAACGAGTAAATCGCTGAGGATTTACTTTTTAATTCATTACACTTAACACACCATAAATTTGCCGCACCGCAGGCCTGTAAAAGTTCAAGTTGGAAGCCGCACTGGCCACATAGCAGATCAAGTTTTAAGTCACTGCTGCAGGCATCACAATGATAATGTTGTTTTTGGATGCCGTTGGACTCTATTTCATGGCCACATTTAGGGCATGTTAATGCCATTAATATTTAGTTTTCTTATGAAACTTCATCAGACGTTGACGTTTATACATCTGATTCGGTGTTAATTTATTACGACGCCCTGCAAAAGGATTCGTACCTTCACGGAATTCAATACGAATAGGTGTACCCATAATCCCCAGTGAACGGCGGAAGTAATTCATCAAATAACGTTTGTATGAATCCGCTAATTTTTTAACTTGATTACCATGGATAACAATCAATGGCGGATTGTAACCCCCTGCATGGGCATAACGTAATTTAACTCGACGGCTGCCTACCATAGGTGGCTCGTGATCAGCTGCTGCCATGGTCATAATACGCGTTAAAATTGAGGTAGAGATACGTTTTGTCGAAGAGTCATAGGCTTCTTCAACCGATTCATATAAATGGCCGACACCTGTTCCGTGCAGAGCAGAGATAAAATGAATCTTTGCAAAATCAATAAAACCTAAACGGCGATCCAGTTCACTTTTAACCCGATCCTTGTCGTATTCGGTCATACCATCCCATTTATTAACGGCAATAACGAGTGAACGTCCCGCATTCAGGGTAAAACCTAACAAACTTAAATCCTGATCCGAAATACCATCGCGTGCATCAATAATCAATAAAACAACATTACTGTCTTCAATCGCTTTTAATGTTTTGATGACAGAAAATTTTTCAACGGTTTCGTTTACTTTTTTACGCTTGCGCACACCGGCAGTATCAATCAGAATATATTCCCGATCATCACGGCTCATAGGAATATAAATACTATCACGTGTAGTCCCTGGCATATCGTATACAAGAACACGTTCTTCGCCTAAAATTCGATTGGTAAGCGTAGACTTACCCACGTTAGGACGGCCAATTAAAGCCAGTTTAATGGGTAAAGCCGCCAGGCGTTCCTGCTCTTTTAGCAATGCGGCTTCGTCTTCTTCAACAAATTCAAGACCGGTTTCCAGATCAGAAAAATCGTCTTCCAGCTCGACATCATCAAAGAAACCATCCAAGGCGATTTCAATCATTTGGCGCACGCCTTTACCCTGTGCAGCCGCGATATGATAAACCTCGCCAAGCCCAAGTGCATAAAACTCGGCACAAACAGAGTCAGCATCAACGCCATCTGTTTTGTTAGCAACAACAAAGACTTTTTTATCTTGTTTACGCAGGTGATCTGCAATCGCTTCATCTGCGATGGTCATGCCGGCGCGTGCATCAACTAAAAATAAAACCGCATCGGCTTCATCAATCGCCAGTAAAGACTGACCCGCCATTAGAGCATCAATGCCCTCTTCATCGCCGGTAATACCACCGGTATCAATCACGATAAATTCGTGTTCATCTATTTTCGCCTGACCGTATTTACGATCTCGCGTTAAACCTGGAAAATCCGCGACTAATGCATCACGCGTACGCGTTAAGCGGTTAAACAAAGTTGATTTACCCACATTTGGGCGGCCGACTAAAGCGACAACTGGTAACATATTTCAATCCTATCTAACAAAAAAAGCCCCTCCGCAATCAATGCGAGGGGCTGTAAGTATACAGTAAAAATGTAAAAGATTATTCTACATTTATTGATGGTTTTTCAATCGCAACTAATTCTCCGCTGCGAGACAGTAAATAAAGGTGTGTTGCTGTCGTAACCGGTTCTTTATATAACCCTTTAGAATCAATTTTTTGTTGCGCAACAAACTGACCGGTATCACGATTGATCCAGTGTAAGTAACCTTCTCCATCGCCAACCACAAGATATTCATTAGCAACAGTGACGGCGGTGACATTACGGTAAGACAATTGTTTGTTTACCCAAATTTGATCGCCTGTGCGGCGGTCAACGGCATATACCCAGCCGCGATAATCCGTTAAATAAAGACTATTGCCCGATAAGGTAATATTATTAAAACCGGAATACTTAGTTGACCAGAGCTGCTCACCCTTGAGAAGATCAATGGCCGCTAAATTTCCGTTATAAGCGAGTGCAAAAATCTGACCGTTGGAGATGACCGGTTGCATATCGACATCCACAATACGATCTAATTCAGTCGCCCCATGCGGACGGGCGATTGGGAGTTGCCACAATGCTTGACCGGTCTCAAGTAACGCAGCTGAAACAAAACCATCTGCTCGACCGTAAATAATGCCGCCTTGAGAGATTGAAGGGGCAGAACTACCGCGTAAGGTTAAATTAGGCTGTTTATTGGTCAATGACCAAAGTTGTTCCCCGGTCTGGCTATCCAAAGTAATCAGATCACCGCGGCTGGTATGCACAACAACTTTACCGTTTGCATAGGCGGGGTTAGCCAGCACTTCACCGCTGACGGTAGATAACCATTTTAACTCACCCGTGTTTTTATCAATCGCTAAAACTTGCGCATTTTCAGTGCCGATAAATAAGGTATCTATTGCCAGTGTGACACCACCGGAAAATCGTGCTGAACGGTTTGATTGATTACTTTCATGCTCACTAAAATCATTGGACCAAAGTAATTCACCCTCATCCAAGGTAAAAGCTTTTATTTCCCCTTCACGAGAAGCGGCATAAATAACGTCTGAATCAACGGCAGGTTGTAATTGTGAATAATATTTATCAACACCGTTACCCACACTTTTTTGCCAAGCAATCTTCGGTTGATAGGACGTTTCAAAAACAGGCAGTTCAGCCATCACCACAACATCTTCTTCACTATTAAAAAGCGAACAGCCCGTTAATAAAAAAGCGGTTCCCGAAATAACAGCAATACTTTTAAGCCATTTTTTCATCTGGTATCTCAATCTATTTTTCAGTTTCAAGCGTGGGAGCGGCAATCGTTTTATCATTGACTATGGCAAGATCATCAAATTGTAATTGCAGAATAGGTCCAACATTTCCCTCACTGGCATTAACTGCATTCTGAAATGCGCTACGTGCTTTTTCAGTATCACCCATTTTTAAATATATGCTGCCTTTAACTTGATTTGCTTTCGCTAAAAAACTGGCTTCAGTAATTAATGTCAGGGTTTTTAACGCCTGTTCATATTCACCTAGTTGGCCTTCAACGCGGGCTAAACGTAAATTGATAACGGCATTGAGTGGTGCATATTCATTTTGTGATTGAAGTTGTACAAATTGCGCTTTAGCGAGCGCGAAATCTTTTTGCTTTACTGCTTCTTTGGCAAGCAGTAAAGCAGCTAATACACCGTAGTTATTATTTTGGTTGTCAGCGATAAAAGCTCTGAGATTGTCAAGGCCTGCTTCACTGCCTTGGCTTTCAAACTTAACTAACATGTCCGAATAAGCCTGCGAAGCCTCTTCTTGGCCAGTGATCACCGACTCGTTATAAAAACGCCAGCCCCAAAGCCCGGCCAGACCGATAACGGCAGCAATCATTAATGTATTGCCGTTTTCTTTCCACCAGCTTTTAATGGCAATAACCTGCTGTTCTTCTGTTTCGTAACCTTCAATAATATCAACCACTTGTTATTCCTTATTATAGATTTAAATATAATTTAATCCCCAAACTACTTGAAGATGCAGATTCAGCATTTCGAGTAATTGGGGATATTAATTAAAAATAGCTAGGTAATACCTTAATTAACTCATTCATTGCAACACTTTGTTGCTCATGCTTACCCTGCAAGTCTTTAATTGTGACACAACCACTCTCTAACTCACTTTCAGCAATGATCAGCGCCAAACGTGCACCGCTTTTATCAGCGCGCTTCATCTGTTTTTTAAAGTTACCAGCACCGCAATGGTGCATCATTTTAAGCTGCGGCAATTCAGTTCGAATCAGTTCTGCCATTTTAAAACCGGCGATATCAGCACCGTCTCCAACGACTATGCTGTATATATCAACATCTTTTTTAACATCGTCATTTAATGCCAGTGTTTCCAGCATCAGGATAATTCTTTCCAGACCCATTGCAAAGCCTACCGCAGGCGTTGCTTTACCGCCGAGTTGTTCAACTAATCCATCATAACGACCACCCGCACAGATGGTACCTTGTGATCCAAGGCTAGTGGTCACCCACTCAAAAACAGTGCGGTTATAATAATCTAAGCCACGTACTAAACGCTCATTAATAACATATTTAATACCCGCTGCATCAAGATATTTTTGCAGTTGGGCAAAGTGTTCGACAGATTCGTCATCAAGATAGGCAGATAGTTTAGGTGCATCGACTAATAACGCTTGAATGTCAGGATTTTTACTGTCCAGAACACGTAATGGATTACTGACCATACGGCGCTTGCTATCCTCATCCAGCTGTTCAACATGAATCGACAAATACGCAACTAATGCTTCTTTGTATAAAGCGCGCGCTTCGTTAGACCCTAAAGAGTTCAACTGCAATTCAACATGCTCGTCTATTCCCAGCGCTCGCCATAAACGCGCTGACAGTAAAATCACTTCGGCATCAATGTCTGCACTGCCTATACCGAAGGTTTCCACACCAAATTGATGAAATTGACGGTAGCGTCCTTTTTGCGGTCGTTCATGTCTGAACATTGGGCCGGTGTACCATAAACGGCGCTCCTGATTATATAATAAACCATGCTCGTTTCCGGCACGCACGCAGGATGCGGTTCCCTCAGGACGTAATGTTAAGCTATCGCCGTTACGATCGGCAAAAGTATACATCTCTTTTTCAACAATATCGGTTACTTCACCGATTGAACGTTTAAAAAGAGTGGTATTTTCAACAATTGGCATACGTATTTCAGAGTAACCGTAACTGCTCACTACTTGTCTGAATAATGACTCTAGTTTTTGCCAAACGGGTGTTTGTTCAGGAAGGGTATCGTTCATGCCACGAATTGCTTGAATCTTTTTTGCCACAATGATTTCCACATACAGTTGAGAATAAAAGAGTGAGTCATTATAGGGACTTTTCAAATTAGATGAAACCATGCAGCTGGGTTTCTCAGACAATTTTTAATATCTTATTGAGTAACTTATAAAAAAGCCCGTTATTGTTTAAAAATAACAGGCCGAGTTAGAGAAGAATGATTTAAACTTTTAGGATAATGTTGTTCTGATCCATACGGCTGGCGCGCGCGCGAATTTTTGCTTCAAGCTGATCAATCACGTCATTATTATCAAAACGATCGCGCTGACGCTTTCCATCCTCGTAAAAACCACTTTTGTTTTTACCGCCGGTAATGCCCAAATCAGAAATTAATGCTTCTCCCGGCCCATTAACGACACAACCAATAATAGAGACATCCATTGGCATAATGATATCTTCAAGACGTTCTTCTAAGGCATTGACCGTCGCAATAACATCAAATTCTTGACGCGAACAAGTTGGACAGGCAATAAAGTTAATGCCTCGGCTGCGGATACGTAATGATTTTAGAATATCAAAACCCACTTTAATTTCCTCAACAGGATCAGCAGCCAGAGAGACTCGCAGGGTATCGCCTATACCCTGAGAAAGTAACATGCCTAAGCCAACCGCTGATTTAACCGAGCCACTGCGCAGTCCTCCCGCTTCGGTGATCCCTAAATGCAGAGGCTGGTTTATCTGTTTTGCAAGCAGTTGATATGATTCAACCGCCAGCTGTGCATCCGATGCTTTCACACTCACTTTAAATTGATCAAAATTAAGCCGGTCTAAAATATCCACATGGCGTAACGCAGAATCAACCAGTGCTTGTGCCGTTGGCTCCCCGTATTTTTCCTGAATATCAGCTTCCAGTGAGCCGCCGTTTACCCCTATTCGAATAGGAATATTATAATCACGTGCACAATCAACAACACTGCGGATACGCCGTTCATTACCAATATTACCCGGGTTAATACGCAGACAATCAACGCCATATTCAGCGACTTTCAGGGCGATACGATAATCAAAGTGGATGTCGGCTATCAGGGGGATATTACTTAAGGCTTTAATTTCTCGAAAAGCCTCCGCTGCATTCATAGTCGGCACTGAAACGCGTACCATATCTGCACCAACCGCTTCTAAGCGTTTGATTTGTGCAACGGTGGCGGCAACGTCCGTGGTCAAAGTATTGGTCATAGATTGCACTGTAATTGGCGCATTTCCGCCAACAGGCACATTACCCACCATGATCTGCTTTGATACACGACGTACAATTGAAGAAGGATGGCTCATAATACTTTTACTCTTTGCTGATAGACCACTGTTTCAAAAAAACAGTTCATTCTATAATAATATTTTCCCTCAAACCACGCTAAGAGGCTGTCTTCGTTTTTAAAGAAAACCTCCACTGCTGCGTCGTTAGCTGGTTTAAGGATAAGATTGACTGTGCAGATTTTTGCCGTTCCAACCAGGTTTTATTCTGGAATAGAAAACTGCATCGTTTGTCCCGCGGTAAAATCACGAGCGATTATTTTTCCTTGATATTTGACTGCAACGGCGTCTGGCGCACCTAATTTCACTTTAAATGGCGCGATCCCCTCGATTGACAAAACATCATCCTTTTTATAAAGATTAAAAGCTAAACGTTTACCCGTTGCATCCACTATTTCAGTCCAGCAATCGGCTGAAAAAGTTAAATAAAGAGACTCGGCAAGAGCCGTTTGTGGCGACTCAAGCGGCTCATTATTTTCAACTGCGACACTTTTATCCTTTGTATTTATTTTATTTTCACTGCTGGTTTGGAAGGCTGTGTTGTCAATGACTGTCTCGCTGATCGATTCATCAACCGCTGCGACTGCAGTTGTCTCTTTTAATGCAGGCAAGCTGTCGTTATTGATAGTGAAAGATTTATTTTCACTGCTATCTGCTGTTACGTCTGTCACTGACTCACCCGCGACAAATTCACTGCTTTCTGTTGTGACTTTAAGCGCTGAGTCTTGTGCGACAAATTGACTGCTTTCTGTTGTTACTTTAAGCGCGGGATCTGGCGCGACAAATTGACTACTTTCTGTTGTTACTTTAAGCGCGGGATCTGGCGCGACAAATTGGCTGTTTTCTGCGCTGACCTTAGCCGCTGGCTCTCCCGCGATAAAGAAACCTGACTGCTTAGCAAGCACTGCGGCAAGTATTGCGATTAACAGTAAAACAACTAAAAGCCACAGAGGTATTAATCTTTTTTTGCCGGTGGGCGCCATACTGGCCGTCGCTCGAATACGAGAGTCCGGCTCCTGGGGTTTGGAAAGTTGTTGATATTCAACAAATTCATCTAAGGATTTTAAAGCGACTAATTTTGCATAGTTAGCAAGGTATCCACGCAGATAGATAGGTGCATATTGTCCACTTTCAATCAAAACAGAGACATCACCTTCCAGCTCTCTCACCACACTTTCGTTTAAATTCAAAAGATTAGCAACCTGTTCGACTGATAGTGAAGCTTTTAATCTGGCATTATGCAATGCGAGACCCAGTGGGGTCATAATTTGATCTGTGTCGTTATTCATAGTATCCATGATTTAAATAGTCTAGTGCTTGATGGGATTGTGGAAATGTTTCTAATAATATTCCGGCATATTTATTCAGACCTGCATGTTTTCCGGTAGCATAGCTTAAGCGAATCCATTGCCATAAACTCTCCGCAGAATATGCACTTTGTTTTTGGTAATTGAATAGATTTAACTGTGCTTCTTTATAATTTTTTTGAGTGATATTTATCTTTGCCAGTGCCAGATTCAAATATAATTTATTCGGATTATGTGCAAGTGAATATTGGTAATAAAATAATGCTTTGTCTAAATGGTTTATCTCTTCGGCACATAATCCCGCATTCTCATAGGTATCAGCAACATTGCTATAACTGAGCTGTTCAAGTGCGGTTAAAAATGCATTTTCTGCTTCTTCGTAACGTTTTTGCTGACACAGAAATGTACCATAATTATTGTAAGTATCCGAATTTTGGGGATCTAGGGACAGGGACTTTTTATACATCTGTTCAGCTTTTTCATTTTCCTTGACTGCTTGATAATAATAAGCAAAAACACGGTAAACAGTGGCATCTTTCGGCTGGTATGCTAATGCTTTGTCAAGATTTTCTTTCGCTTGCTGCATCTGCTTATTTTCTAAATAAACCAGGGCAAGTTTCACACGTATTTCGGATGCACCCTTTGGATCCAATGTTCTTTTTTGACCCGCACCAGAGTTTTTTGTAGTAGTCGTCGTTGCACTGGAAGTACAGGCCGACAAAACCAGCAGGAGCAAAATAGAAACAAAAGTTTGACGCATATATTCCTTAAAATGGCGTTAACTAATCTAATACATCAAAGAAATAATGCATTAATTTTAGAGATCCAAATATTCTCAAAGCAGTAATCATATTGTGACGGAAAATACTGGCTCTCTCATTCCTGTTATTGCCCTAACGGAACGTCAAGCAGCTGTTCAAGCTATTAATTCTACTTGTATCGCTACTCGACTTCAAGGTACAAATTCAGCGGGAAGCTCGGACAAGTAAACTAAGCATAATGTGCAAAGAATAGCCTGCCCTTGGTAATAAAATTAACCCGCGCTAATGGCGATATTTTCACCCTGCAGGCGTTTTTTCATGGTGCGTTTAGTCCGATCAATCACATCTCCGACAAGTTGCCCGCAAGCAGCATCAATATCATCACCGCGCGTTTTACGAACGGTAACGGTATAACCATATTCCATTAACACTTTATTAAAGCGATCCACTCGGCTGTTGCTTGGTTTTTGATAATCATTACCCGGGAAGGGGTTAAAAGGAATCAGGTTTATCTTACAAGGTGTATCTTTAAGTAAAATTGCCAACTCATGAGCTTGATCAGTCGAATCATTAAAATGGTCCAGCAGTAAATACTCTATATACACTTTACCACGGTTAGCCTTTGATTTTGCGATATAACGTTTCACACCCGCTAAGAAATCAGCAATATTGTACTTATCGTTAATGGGCATCATTTGAGAGCGCAATGTATCGTTTGCAGCATGCAATGAAATGGCCAAAGAAACATCAATGCGATCGCCTAAAATATCAAGCGCAGGAACAACGCCCGACGTTGATACGGTGACACGGCGTTTTGAAAGTGCATAACCAAAATCATCTAACATCAACTCCATGGCCGGGATCAGATTATTAAGATTAAGTAACGGCTCTCCCATGCCCATCATGACCACATTAGTAATGGGCCGCTTACCGCTTTCCCCTGTTACACCGACAATTTTAGCCGCACGCCAAACTTGACCAATAATTTCGCTAACGCTTAAATTACGGTTGAATCCCTGCTGAGCAGTAGAGCAGAAATTACAAGCTAATACACAACCTACCTGCGAAGAAATGCACAAAGTCGCACGATCTTTTTCTGGAATATAGACAGTTTCAACTTCTTGATCACCCACCGTCATTGCCCATTTTATCGTGCCATCATTACTGCGTTGTTCGACTTTAATCTCTGGTGCAACAATTTCTGCGCATTCTTTTAATTTTTGGCGCAGTTTTTTATTAACATTACTCATCAGATCAAAATCTTCACAACCGTAATGATAAATCCATTTCATCACTTGCTCTGCACGAAAGGGTTTTTCGCCCAATTCGACAAAAAACGCACGTAAACCTTCGCGGTTCAAATCCAGTAGGTTTACTTTTTTTATATTCATGAAAGCCTCGTTAACAACAATAAATTACTTAATACTGCCGGGAGTGTTCACTTTTCAGCGTTGAAAAGTTAACACTCCCGGTATAATCAAAATTAGGAAAAGGATTGTACAAAGGTTAGACGCATTTGGCTAGGGCGAAAATAACAAATAAAAATACATTAGCCCATGAAAGATATGATTTCCTATTTAAACAACTGTCAATATTGGTATTTGTTGTTTTTTTAAGCAACTGTAATAAATTTCAGGGTGAAGCTTTTCTCCCCTGTTATTAATCGTTTTCTGAATTTTACCGCGCTTTAATAAAACCGTCATCATAGGCGATAACCCTTCGGCTCTTAAGTGGAAGTGTTTAAGCAACTGTTTTTCTTCAACGCGCCCTGTCTTTTTCACATAGTCTAAAATGGCTGATAAGATCATTAATAAACCGCCTTTAACTGCACTTCCGCTAATACATTACCGCTGCGGTTAAGGCCATAAAGCACGGCTAAAATAACCGTTGCCGATAGCATTAAATACATTAAGCTTGTTAACGGGTGTTGTGTGAAGGTCATCAATTGGTAATAACAAACGGAAACAATATAAGCGGCGGTTGTTGACCACAGCGCAATAAAACGCGCCCAGGTAACGCCCACCTCGCGCACTATAGCTCCCATCGCCGCCGCGCAGGGTGCATACAACAATATAAACAGCAGGTATGCAAAAGCCGCCTCTTTGCTGACAAAAGCCTTTCGAATATTGCTATAAATAGTAAGATCAACCCCCTGCTCTTCGGCAGCTTGCGCTAAATCGGTCATGTCGCCCACACCGATTCCCAGCGGATCACCAACATTGATACCGAATAAGTTTTCAGGGATCGTTTGCAGCGCTGTATTGAATTTTTCAAGCAGGGTTAATTTTTCCTCGTATTCAGCAGACTGAGTTGAATAGAGATTATTTAGGGTTCCGACTACTGCTTCTTTGGCAAAGATTCCGGTAACAATACCTAAGGTTGCCGGCCAATTATCCTGCGTAATACCGAGCGGAGAGAGTACCGGCGTAATAATTTTAGCACCTTTGCTCAGTAATGATTGATCACTGTTCTGGTGGCCAAAACTGCCGTCTGAACCGACGGAGTTGATAACATTTAAGAGTGTTACCACCAGGACGATAGTTTTTCCGGCCCCCAATACAAAACCTTTCATTTTATGCCATGTTTTAATCAAGGTGTTTTTGAGTGTCGGCAGTTCATAATCGGGTAATTCTAAGAATAGATTTTCACTTTTACCCGGTAAGATTGTATGGCTTAAAATATAACCGGTTATAACAGCAACTAAAATACCGATCAGGTACAGTAAAAAAACAATATTCTGTCCTGATTCAGGAAAGAAAGCACTGGCAAACAGCGCATACACAGGTAAACGTGCCCCGCATGACATAAACGGAGACATTATCACCGTTAACAAACGTTCGCGTTCTTTTTCAAGCGTTCGCGTTGCCATCACCGCCGGCACAGTGCAACCAAAACCCACGATCATAGGCACAAATGATTTTCCGGGCAGCCCTAAATACTGCATGCCTTTATCTATCACAAATGCCGCACGAGCGAGATAGCCTGAACTTTCTAATACGGTTAAAAACAGGTATAAACAGCCTATAACAGGGATAAAGGTCATCACGGTTTGTATACCGTTACCGACGCCATAGGCTAATATATTAATTAACCATTCGGGTGCTGATATAGCGGCTAATAACTGCGCACTGCCATCAACAAAAATAGCACCTGCAGTAATATCAAAAAAATCAATAAAGGCACTGCCGATATTAATTGAAAACATAAACATCAGGTACATAACCAATAAAAAGAAAGGAATGCCGGTAAATCTGTTTAAGGTAAGCGCATCTATCTTTTCCGTGATGCTTCTTCCTAAATGCCCCTGTAAACGAATGGCTTGTTGTGATAACTGGTAAATAAAACCGTAGCGTGTATCGGCTACCTGTAAATCGATATCAATAGTGGCAGCCAACTTAGCGTTGGTAAGCAATTGGTTTTGCTCTGCCGAAAACAGTTGTATGAGACTTTGGTCATTTTCTAACAGTTTGATTGCTAATGCGCGATTTTCGAGTTGGTGCTCAACCGTCGCTAACAAAACGCTTGCCTGGTCAATCATTACCTCCAGAGTTTCACCGTAATCCAGCTTAAGAGGGGTAGTTGAGATTTGGCGATTAAAATCTTGCAGTTTGCCTTTAAGTTGCTGCACTGCATTTTTATCATGGGCAGATAAACTAATAATCGGGCAGCCTAACATTTTTTCGATGCATTTCTCATCGATCACCAATTTTTTATTCTCTGCGATATCCATCTTATTGAGCACTGCAACGACCGGTAAACCGAGCTCTTTAAGTTGCAGGGTAAGGTATAAGCTGCGCTCCAAATTACTGGCATCAATCACATTAAGCAGCAAATCCGGGCTATTTTTCATAATATAATCAAAGGCAACTCGCTCATCAAGCGAGCTCCCGTCCGGATCGTAATCAAGGCTATAAATACCTGGTAAATCAATTATCTGAACGTCACAATTGGCATCTATATTAAAATAACCCATTTTTTTTTCAACCGTTACACCGCTCCAATTGCCAACATGCTGATTGGCGCCGGTTAATGCATTAAATAATGACGTTTTTCCTGAGTTGGGGTTACCAATAGTGGCGACGGTTAATGTCATAGGGACAACTCCACCTTAATTTGACTGGCTAACATTTTGCGCAGGGCAATATTGTTGTTTGCGCAACGAATAGCGAGAGGATCACCCATTGGCGCTAAACGTAATAATTGAATTTTTGCTTTCGGTAAAAAGCCTAAATTAAGTAGCTTTTTACGCATCACTGGCTCCATATCATGCATGCTGACGATATTAGCCGTTTGCCCTGCTTTCAGATCCGATAAAACCATTTGCAACCCCTTTCAAATCTTAATGCTAATTATTATCATTTAGATTTAATGTTAATACAAAGACTTGCTCCGTTTAATGTTCCAGATCATCTTTATTTACAGTATTTAAAAAAGACTCTGGTAAACTTAGGCCCACACAATGCAGAGAATAGGAATTCATATGGACTTCAGCGACCTTAATCTTGTTTATTCGACCGACGGTGGCAAGATTGATAAGCCAAAAATTGAAAAAAAAGCGGCTAAAGGTGACGGCATTATTCGCATTCATCGTGAAACTAAAGGACGTAAGGGAAAAGGGGTAACGCTAATAAAAGGGTTAGAATTGGATGAAAAAGCATTAAAAGCCCTTGCCAAAGAGATCAAGAAACGCACCGGAACCGGAGGTTGTGTTAAAGATTTCGTGATAGAAATTCAGGGCGACCAACGAGAGATTGTTAAACTTTTTTTAGAGCAAAAAAATTACAATGTAAAATTGGCCGGCGGTTGATAGGCCTTAACAGCGCTAAGAAGCAGCATCTTAATCAGGTGCCTACTAGGCTCACTCAGCGCTAAAATAATAATAGGCAGTTAGCAGGACGGTTAAGCTGTTGTCTTGAGATCACGTGCTTGAGATGAAAAATCAATGCCCTGCCAAC
>NZ_PJBP01000127.1 GCF_002836415.1 Psychromonas sp. MB-3u-54
TCGCACCTTTAATGTAAGCAGTGGAGAGTGATTAATGAAAAAATTTATGGGTGTTGTATTACTGGGTTTATTTGTTTTGGGTTGCACGCCTGAAGTGGGCAGCGAAGAGTGGTGCCGGTATTTAGAAGAACAACCTAAAGGGGATTGGACGGCAAATGAAGTCAGAGGTTATGCCAAGTATTGTATTTTTTAAAAACGCCAGCCGGTGTTTATAAAGGGCATGTTTTTTAGAATAGGAGTTGTGAGCGATGAATGATATTTTTGAAGTGAGCTCGATTGAATTAATGGCGGGTGGGTTACTGATCTTTTTATTGTCAGTCTGGATTGGAAAAGTTTGGAATAATAAAGTATTAGGTAAAAAAAAGGCTCGGTTTGATGCTTATGTTGACCGTCTTAATGTCAAACATGGACAGAAAGTGGCATCTCTGGAAAATGAGTTGAAAGTTGATCGGCACTCCCTAAAGCTCGCTGGTACTCACCTCATTGAAAAACGTGTCGCAGTGATTGATCAATGTTACAAAACCCTTGCTGATTTTGATCAGGCGATAGGAGAAGTAAAGAGCAGTGATAACACCCTATCACCACAGGAAAGTTATGATTCAGCTCTGCTTAGATTTACTTACTTTGTCTCTTTTTTTGAACGAAATAGAGTGTATTTTTCTGCCGGAACGGCTAAAAAAGTGTCTAAATCACATGCATCCAGTGCAGCAACACTGGATTTAATTAAAGCATTAGTCCATGCAAACCCAACATTGTCAACCGCTATCAATGAACAGCTGCAAAGTCTTTTTAATAAGTTAAACAGTGACGTTAATCGCACCCGGCAGGAGATTGAATCTGAAATGCGCGCTATTTTACAGGTAGATGATGCGAGCGATGATATCGATGCGGATAACGCTCTCTCGTCACTGTCAATGTTCCGCTGAGCGGTGTTTTAATCTTTTTTGTTGCAGCTTTAAAGCTGCTTTTATCAGGGATTGTTTTGTGAAATAATTGGCAATATTTTGCTATTAAAAATATAAATTCAACAGGGAAGAGACTTGTGTTTCGAGTATATCATTCAAATCAACTGGCGCTTTTAAAAGATCTATTGGTGGCTTTAATGCAGGGTTCGAAGCAGACTGACCCTTTTGCAAGCGAAACGATTCTAGTACAAAGCCCGGGCATGGCACAGTGGTTACAATTAGAAATAGCACAATCAACGGGGATCAGTGCAAACATTGATTTTCCTTTACCTGCAAGTTTCATCTGGCAGCAATTTAAACATGTTTTAAAAGATGTCCCGGATAAAAGTCCCTTTAATAAAATGTCGATGACCTGGCAGATCATGCGACTCTTACCCGATTGTTTGAATGATCCTGATTTTGCGGCTTTATTACATTATCTCGAAGATGATCTATACCTGCGTAAGCGTTTCCAATTAAGCCAAAAAATTGCTGATATTTTTGATCAATATTTAGTTTATCGTCCGGAATGGATTGCCGCCTGGGAAAACGCTTCTGAACAGGAAATAAGCCAGTGGCATGCTGACAATAAGCAATCGATCCCTGCGTGGTTAGAGGATCAGCGCTGGCAAGCCAAGTTATGGAAAAAACTAACGCTGACTATTGCCGAGTCCTTTAAAGCGCAGGGCAAAGCCTATCACCGCGCGGGTTTATATAAAGACTTTTTAGACACACTGGCCACTAAGAAAACACTGGATCATCTGCCTAAGCGTATTTTTGTATTCGGTATCTCGGCACTGCCGGAATCTTATCTGCAGGCGTTATTAGGACTTGCTGAACATTGTGATGTACATTTTTTGTTAACTAATCCCTGCCGTTATTATTGGGCCGATATTGTTGATCCTAAATTGTTAGCCAAACGTTTTGCGCAAAGTCGTCAAAAATTAACCGTGAGTGACGGTGAAATAAAAAATTTACCCGACTCCAGCTGGCAAAAAGATGCGTCGCATTTACAGTGGTCACAAAGTAATGATCCCGACAATGAAGTGGGTAATCCTCTTCTGGCTTCTATGGGTAAAATGGGACGTGATTTTCTTTTCCAGTTGTACTCGTTGGAGCAACAGGAAGTGGATGCTTTTGTCGATATTACGCGTGATAGTTTATTGCATCATATTCAAGCGGATGTCTTAGACCTGCAGGATAGCAGTCAGGCATTAAGCAAGGATCCAAGCGAACGCATCAGCCTTGTCCCCGAAGGTAACTCTCTGACCTTACACTTATGCCACAGTGTGATGCGCGAAGTAGAAATATTACACGATAACCTGTTGGCTATGTTTGCGGACGATAATAACCTCACGCCAAAAGATATTATCGTGATGGTGCCTGATATCGATCAATATGCCCCCTACGTGCAGGCGGTTTTTGCCAGCGTTGAACAAAATCGTTATATCCCCTTTAGTATTTCTGATGTCAGCGCTCAGCAGGAAAATCCTATTCTGATCAGTTTCTTACAACTATTGAATCTCAACCAGACACGTTATACCCGGGAAGATATTTTAGCCCTGCTGGAAGTGCCTGCCATATTACAACGTTTTAACTTGAATCAGAATGAGTTTGTATTGTTACAAAAATGGATCAACGAAAGTGGTATTCGTTGGGGATTAGATGAAAAAAGTGCGGCACAATGGGATTTACCCAGACTCTCGCAGAACAGCTGGTTATTTGGTATCAGGCGCATGCTGCTCGGTTACGCCATGAGTGATTCCTTATTTGAAGGTATCTCAGCCTATGATGAAATACAGGGGTTGCAGGGGGATTTATTAGGACGTTTTATCGATTTTATTGATGCTTTATTACAACTGCAAGAGGGTTTAAAGCAGTCTTATAACGCCCATCAATGGCAGGCTTTTGTGTATCAACTGCTGGAAGATTTTTACCAGGAGGATGACGACAACACCGCGGTTTTATCTATTATCCGTAATGAACTGGATAATTTATTAGACCATACCGGGCAGGCTGATTTTACCCAACCTATCTCATTGTTTATCTTAATTGAGCACCTGGAACAGCATCTGTCGGATCAGGGAAGCAGCCCGCGTTTTTTAGCGGGACAAGTCAACTTTTGTACCCTGATGCCGATGCGTTCTATTCCCTTTAAAATTGTCTGCCTGTTAGGCATGAACGATGGTCAATACCCCCGTAATATTGTCCCCATGGGATTTGATTTGATGGCAGGGCACCGTAAGCGGGGCGATCGTTCCCGTCGGGAAGAAGATCGTTACCTCTTTTTAGAGGCACTGCTGTCGGCACAGGAAAAATTTTATATCAGTTATATTGGCCGGGATATCAATGATAACAGTGAGAAAATGCCCAGCGTATTAGTCTCGGAGCTACTCAACTATTGCCAGCAAAGTTTTGTATTAGAAGATAATCAGCAGGATAAAAGCCGTGTTGCAGAAAAAGCGCTCAAGGCATTTATTTCTTTTCACTATCCGATGCAAAGTTTTAGTGAGCGTTATTATCAGGGTGAGGTTAAAACCTACAATCCGAATTGGTGGGCGGCTTTAAGGTTTTCAAAAGATACCGGGCAAGAGAGCGAAGATCGCCCTCTGACACTGGATCAGGCCTTAATTGAAGTACCCTTAGATCAATTGAAACAATTTTTAAAACATCCCTGCAAGGTCTTTTTTAATCAGCGCTTAGATGTCTACTTTGAGTTGGACGACGATCAACAGGAAAATGATGAACCCTTCTCTTTTAATCATTTGCAGCAGTATGTTCTTAAACATGAGCAGTTTGAATACGCCCTGGAGGGTAAATCATTAGACGATCTTTTTATTGAAAAAAGGGCTGCCGGTAAATTACCTTTTGGCGAATTTGCAGCACTGATTTTCACTAAAGATCTCGCGCGAATGGAGAACTTGGCGGATTTAACCGCGAGTTATTTTATCGGTGAGATTGAAACTATTAATATCGATATTCAGTTTGCTGAAAAACGTTTATTAGGTGAGTTAAATGATCATTGTGAAAAAGGATTAGTACGGGTTAAAACTGGAAATATTAAAGGCAAAGATATTTTAACACTGTGGCTGGAGCATCTTTGTTATTGCATCGCCTCCGGCCAAAATCTGAATTCCACTCTGCTTGGCCAGAAAGAAGGGTTCTATTTTGAAGAGCTGCCGGCGGATTATGCCTATAACAGAATAAGTGAACTGCTGGCGTTATATGAAGCGGGTTTGCAGCAACCACTGCCTTTCTTTATCCAGAGCGCTTTTGCCTGGTGCACCCTAGTGCATGCACTGCAGCCCGATTGTTTTGTCTTTGATGATCTGCAGTTTGCAACTATTGCGGAAGCGCAGCAGGCTGCGTTAGCGTGTTTCTCAAATGATCGTGGTTTTTCAGAAGGACAGGATCCTTATATCAGTCGCAGCTATGAAAATCTGGAAGACCATTGGGATGCCTTTCAGCCTTTAGCATTGAAAATATTTATGCCTGTTCTCTCTAATCTCAACACAATTGAATACAGTGAATCGGATGAGGCAGAATAATGGTTATTCCAGAAATATTTATGGCACCCGATAGATTATCCAATCTCAACACAATTGAATACAGTGAATCGGATGAGGCAGAATAATGGTTATTCCAGAAATATTTATGGCGCACGATAGATTATTCAATATCAGCACAATTAAATCGGATGGCGGCGAATAATGGACAAATTAAATAAAATGAAAAGCACTCCAAAAGAACTTGTCGTCCAGCCGCTTAATGCATTAACTTTTCCCCTGTACGGGCAACGTTTAATCGAAGCCTCTGCCGGCACGGGTAAAACCTATACTATTACCAGTTTGTTTATTCGCCTGTTACTGGGTCACGGTGATCAAGCGGCCTTCGAAAACAGCACTGAACAGCATAATGCTCATCAGCGACCTTTGACCGTTGACCAAATTTTAGTGGTCACTTTTACGGAAGCGGCCACAGCCGAATTACGCACCCGTATTAGAGAGCGTATTCAAAATGTTCGTTTACTTTTTATGGAAGGCGAGGGTGATGATCCTTTTACTCGAAGTTTGCTCAAGGAAGTATTAGATCATCAGGTTGCCATTCGCTTACTACGTTTTGCTGAACTGCAAATGGACGAAGCGGCTATCTTTACTATTCATGGTTTCTGCCAGCGAATGCTGATGCAAAATGCCTTTGAGTCGGGCAGTTTATTTCAACAAAATTTATTAGAGGACGATGCGCAACTGTTACGCTTAGCCTGTAATGATTTCTGGCGTACTTTTTTCTATGGTTTATCCACCCCTTTGACCGAGCTTATTTTTAGCTATTGGGAAAATCCTGAGCAGTTACAGAAAGATTTACGGCCTTTTTTATCACGCAGTGATCTGCATTTTTTACCGGAAATTAATGATTTTGATTTTAAAGCCAAGTATGAGCGCAGCATAACTGCCATTGAAACCCTTAAAATAAACTGGCTTAATGAGGAGGCGGACTATGCAGATATTATTACCCATTCTGGGGTTTCTAAACGCAGCTATAGCAAGAAACATCTTCCCAACTGGTTGAAAGAGGTCTCTCAATGGGCGTTAACCTCCAGTGCCGATTTAAGTTTACCTAAAAGCCTAGTTAAATTTTCACAAAAAACATTAGATGAAAAAACGGCCAAGGGCGAGAGCCCAACACATTCGGTCTTTAGTGAGATTGAAGCTTTGTTAGCACTGGATCTTTCCTTAGAAAATACTATTTTGGTCAAAGCCACCCATTGGGTGCAAGCGCATCTGCAAACGAATAAAAATAAACAGATGTTATTGGGTTTTGATGACCTGTTAACACGCTTGGATGCGGCACTGCAAAACGGCAATGAAAATAGTCTCGCCTTGAATATTAGAACGGCTTATCCGATTGCCCTGATCGATGAATTTCAAGATACCGATCCTGTCCAATACCGTATTTTCACCACTGTTTATCAGTCTTTTGAAGGCGATCATTCCGAGACCTTTAATAAGAGTCTGGGTTTATTTATGATAGGCGATCCCAAGCAGGCGATTTACAGCTTTCGCGGCGCTGATATTTTTACCTATATGCAAGCGCGGCAGAATGTCAGTGCGCATTACAGCTTAGATTATAACTATCGTTCCACGCCCGAAATGATTAATGCCAGTAATACCTTTTTTGAATTTTGTCCGGCACCCTTTATTTATAATGATGATATTCCCTTTATTGCGGTGCAGGCACCCGATAAACCACGTAAAAAACTAGTGGTGGACAATAGCGATGATCCGGCTCAAAGCGCATTACAGTTTATCCATCCCGTGGGTGGCGAAAATGTTCAAGGTTTCAAAGATTCGATAACCTATGCCTGTATCAATGAAATCAAAAAAATCCTGTTATTAGCCCAGCAGGACAAAGCTTATCTGGAAGATAAAAAGGGTAACAGAAGCATTGTCAGGGCAAACCATATCGCAGTTTTAGTGCGCACCGGAAAAGAAGCGCAGTTGATCCGCAACGCTTTATTTAATGAAAATATTAACAGTGTTTATTTGTCACTTAAAGAGAGTGTTTACGCCACATCCCATGCAAAGGACTTATTGCGTATTTTACAGGCTTGTTTAAACCCTGAAGATGAGCGTTTATTACGTGCCGCCATCGCCTGTAAACTGTTCTGTCAAACCCCTTATCAGGTGCATCAAATTTTATTGGATACGCGCTTATGGGAAGAGAAAATAGGGCAGTTTATCGAGTACCGCAGACTCTGGAGCCGCGTCGGTGTGTTGGCAATGCTGCATAAATTATTTCATCAGCAGGCAATAAGCGCCTATTTACTTAAAGATACTCAGGGTGAACGTTTATTAACCGACGTATTACATTTAGCGGAATTATTACAAAAAAACAGCGTTGACCATGATGGTGAATTTGCTTTGTTGCGCTGGTTTAGCGAGCAGATAAAACAAGGCAATAGCGGTGAAAGTGAGCAGAAACAACGTTTAGAAAGTGAAAAAGATCTGGTTCAGGTAAGTACCTTACATAAAGCCAAAGGGTTGCAATACGATATTGTATTTATGCCTTTTACGGGATTATATCAAAAACCTCAAGCCTGTTTATATCATGATCCTGAGCAGAATAATGCGCTTATTTTTGATCTGCAAAATGCTAAGAATAATGCCGCCTTAGCTGAAAAAGAGCAGTTAGCCGAGGACCTGCGCTTATTGTATGTCGGTCTGACACGCAGTGTTTACCGTTGTTATATTGGCATTGGCAATTACAAAAAAGGGCGCGAAAAAAACAGCCCGCTGTGCAAAAGCGCGCTGGGTTATATCTGTCTGCAAGGAGGCGGGGACTTGTTAGCCGGTGATACCGAGCAATTAAATAAACAGTTACAAAAAATGACCGATAACAGTCCGAATATAAGCATCCGCTCGACGCCATTGTTGGATGAAACTCATTATCAGGCCAGACAAAGCGAGCAGTCTTTACAAGGGCCCTTGGTGCTCGCAAAGCAGATTGAAAGGAATTGGTGGATCAGCAGTTATTCATCACTGTCACGCTTCCATACTCAGGCAGCTGCAGTGACACCTGCCGTGACGCCTATTGATAATATCAGCAATGAACAGACTGAAGTGTCACCCGTAGTTTTAACCATCCCCGAAAAAACACCCTTTAGTTTTCCCCGCGGGGCTAAGCACGGTACCTTTTTACATGAATTATTTGAGTTAACTAACCTTGAAAATATGGAAACTGAAATGCTCAATGAACTGTTATTTGAGCAACTCTCATTACGCCATTATCCGGATCCTGAATTGTGGGCACCGGTACTCACCACCTGGATAGAGCAGATTCTAGGCCAGAACTTAACGGCTGATCTTAAATTAGGTGATTTGTCTGCAGGGCAGAAAAAAATTGAAATGCAGTTTTTTATTCCAATGCAGGAACTGCAGGCAAATGAGGTTAATAACCTATTGCAAAAATATGATCCGTTATCTGCGCGGGCAGGGGCGTTGCAGTTTCGAACGGTACAGGGGTTTTTAAAAGGTTTTATCGATTTAACATTCGAAAAAAATGGCAAATATTACGTGCTTGATTATAAATCTAATCATCTTGGTGACAGTTTGCAGGATTATAATCAAACTAAAATGGAGCAGGCCTTGATTGAACACCGCTACGATTTTCAATACCAACTTTATACCTTAGCGCTGCATCGTCTGCTTAAATCACGTTTAGCGGATTACGATTATGAAACCCATATCGGCGGGGTTTTTTACACCTTTTTACGGGGTATGCAGGGCGAACAGGACTACGGTGTGTATTTTGTCAAACCCAGTTTCAACCTGATAGACGGGCTTGATAAACTGTTTTCCGGGCAAAAAAACAGTACTAAATCAGCAGCGGAGCCGATATGTTAACACAACTAAAACAATGGAAAGAGCAGAGGCTATTACGTTCAATTGATTACCATTTTGCCGCTTTTATGGCGGAAATGGGAGCGGATAAGTTAACCCAGTTAAGTGCTGCTTTCTGCAGTGAATATCTGGGGCTTGGGCATATCTGTTTACCCGTTGAAGAAATTATTATCCGTTTAAATGATAAATGTGCGTTAAGTGAACTTGATTTGCAGGTTTTTTGCCGGGAGCATGAGCTTGAATGTTTATTGCAGAATAATTTTGAGGCGCATGCGTTATTAAGCAATTCAATCTGTGTGGGGGAGAATGCACCACTGTGTTTACAGTTTAATGCCTTGTACCTTGCCCGTTATGCCCAGTTTGAGCAGCTGATAGCGGATAAATTGTTGGATCAACCCGAGCTGTCTTTGGACGCCGATATCAAGGTGGAATTAGATGCTTTATTTGCCACCAATTATACCTATTTATGGCAGGCCTGGTGTCTTGATTCAACGCAGTCCATGCCTTTATTATGTGAAAAATATCTTGATCTTCTGCCCGGTTCGACAGTTGACTGGGCAGGGGTTGAACAGTTATTCAGTCAGGCACAAAATGCGCAGGATTTACAACCGCTTGCGTCCCTAATTCCAGAAAATAAACGCTGTAACTGGCAAAAGGTCAGTGCTGCATTGGCCTTGACGACGGCGCGCTGTGTTATCTCGGGAGGGCCCGGCACGGGTAAAACCACCACTGTGACTAAACTGCTCGCTTTGCTGCTGAAATTTCAACCAACAATGCTGATAAAACTGGTTGCCCCAACGGGAAAAGCGGCTGCGCGTTTAACCGAATCCATTACCCATGCGTTAGTGGAATTGAATATTGAGCCGGGGCTTAAAGACAAAATGCCCAAGGTGGCCACCACCATTCACCGCTTGTTAGGGGTAAAAGCCAACAGTAATCATTTTCGTTTTAACCAGGATGAAAAATTAAATGTCGATCTGCTGGTGGTGGATGAAGCTTCCATGGTCGACCTGCCGCTGATGGCAAAATTATTAATGGCGTTACCGGATCATGCCCGCCTGATATTATTGGGCGATAAAGACCAGCTGGCATCGGTTGAAGCGGGGGCTGTTTTAGGGGACATTTGCCACTTTATTGAATCGGGATACAGTACTGATAAAGCGCAGCTGCTGGCAGATTTAACCGGTTATACGTCCTTAACCAAGGCCGCTCCGCGATCACCTAATATGGCGGATAATTTATGTTTGCTGCGTAAAAGTTACCGTTTTGACCAATACTCGGGGATCGGCTATTTAGCCAAGGCGATTAATAGCGGCCGCGCAAACAGCAAACAGGTGATGGCGTTATGTCATGATTATGATGATTTGCAGCACTATCCGAATACTGAGCCGGGTAAAAAAGAGCTCGCTGCCCTGATATTGGAAGGTTATCGGCCCTATTTGCAAAACCTGTCGACCATCACCGCAGACAATCGAAATCTTGCGGGACAACTTTTAAAGCAGTTTAACCAATTTAAAATATTGTGTGCGACACGGGAAGGGGACTGGGGGGTAAAAAGCTTAAATACACTCTGCGAAACTGTTTTAGAAAAAGCGGGCCTGTTAACCACAGGACAAAGGGACAACGATCCGCAGCATGCCTATGTCTATTGGTATGTCGGTCGTCCGGTCATGATAACCCAAAACAATTATCATTTGGGTTTATATAATGGTGATATTGGCCTGTGTTTATTGGATGAATCTTTGCAGTTACGTGTTTATTTTCAGATGCCCGATGCCTCCGTTGCCGATTTTCAGCCAAGCCGTTTGCCCAACCATGAAACTGTTTTTGCCATGACGGTACATAAAAGCCAGGGATCTGAATTTGAGCATACGGTATTAGCGTTACCCGAAAATCACGTCTCAGTGGTCAGCCGGGAACTCATTTATACCGCTATTACCCGCGCAAAAAAACAGTTGACGCTGTTTGCCGATTTATCCCTAATGGCCAGTGCGATGCGCCATAAAACAAAACGTTTTAGCCGTTTAGTTGAACGCTTAAAAAGCGCGCCCGTGACACTGGCAGAAAAAGTTAAACAGAGAATAAAATAGCTTACGTGCAGATCAGCAAAAAACTTGCCTTATGAGGGGGAAAGAAATGACGCCAGCCGTTGAACTTCTTAACAAACACAACATAGAATTTAAAATTCATCAATACCCGCATGACAAAAACTGTGAGTCCTATGGGCTGGAAGCCGCGCAGAAAATGGGGGTTGATGCGCAGCAGGTGTTTAAAACGTTAGTGGTTAATGTTGATAATGAAAATCTGCTGGTGTGCATTTTACCCGTAACAAAAATGCTCAACTTGAAAAAAGTGGCTAAAATATATGGTGCTAAAAAAGTACTATTAGCAGATAAACAAGCGGTACTGCGATCAACGGGTTATGTGCTTGGTGGTGTGAGTCCCCTGGGACAGAAAAAACGTTTAAAAACCGTCTTGGATAGTAGTGCCTTAGCGTTGCAGTGCCTTTATGTGAGTGCGGGGAACAGAGGACTGGATGTAGCGTTAAACCCAACTGATTTAATCCGCCTGACCAACGCACTTAACGCTGATATTTGTCAATAACCCTTATATTATTCTTATAACCCCGCACTTTTGGAATATTCTTTAATGTTAAAATTAATCAACTGGTTTTGGAAGTGTCTCAAGGCCAGCATAAAAAATCACCAAGCATCAATTTTTTAGATTAATTAAGTTGGGCATTTTTTGCCCGAATATATTAATGGTTGTGTTAGCATTGGTTTTTTTTGAAAACTATAGTGAGATTGGCATGTTGGAAACGTTTTTTACCCTGTATTTAAAGATGTTTTTTATGATGACCCCCTTTTTTGTGTTGTCCATTTTCTTAAGCTTAAGTAAAAAGCTCAGCAAACCTGCTAAAAATACGGTTATTTTAAGGTCCTCAATCGCAATCACTGTTGCCGGTTTAACTTTTTTATTATTTGGTAAATATATTTTTAGCCTGTTTGGTATTACCTTAGATGCTTTTAAAATCGGCGCAGGAACGGTGCTCTTTTTAAGCGCGTTAGAGATGATTAAGGGCGGAGAAATACCTGAAAACACGATGAAAAAAGGCAGTGATTTTGCGATTGTGCCGCTTGCTCTCCCAAGCGCCATCGGGCCAGGTCTGATTGGTGTTTTAATGGTTATAGGTGCCGAGATGTCCGGTTTGCTGGAGATAGCTCTGGCTATTTTATCATTACTTGCTGCCGTTATTTCACTGGCTGGCATTTTACTGCTTTCAAATAAACTGCAGGATTTAATCGGCGAGCAAGGGCTGGAAATTATACCAAAAATCACCGGGTTATTTGTTTCCGCCATTGGCGCTCAAATCATTTTCTCCGGCATTCAGGGCTTCCTGTTGTAGTCATAATCCATTATCACTAGGCTGTTTAATCCGTAAAACAGAAGATAAAATGAATGGATTTGATATCAAGGGTTGATTTTTAATGTTCGCACCCATACATCCTTTATTAGTTGTCACTATTTTAGATTAGATTTATGTTTTACGAGCATTATCGATGCTCACTAAACAGAAAAATATTATTCTGTTTGTGCGGTGTTATTTAATTGAAGCAATTGTAAACTATCTGTTTTTCTACTTTGCAGATTGGTTGTTTTATAAACTATGCTGTGCTTACAATTTTTCATTTGTTGTAAAACTCGACTAAAGCATAAACAGTGTCTATAATGGTGGGTCTTAAATTTCATCATTGAAATTAAAATCAATAATTTTACTAAGGTGTTATTTTAATATATGTTGTTGTTTAAAAACGATAATTCCTTAGAAGTTTAACTCATCATCATCGACGATGAGCTGAACTGGCTAACTTAATTTATTAACGTCAAAAAGATAAAGGAAATAAAATGCAAGTTTCTGTTGAATCAACACAAGGTCTAGAGCGCAAGCTTACTGTCACTATTGCTGCTGCAGCATTTGATAAAGAGTATGATAGCCGCGTTCATCATTTAGCTAAAACACAACGTGTTGATGGTTTCCGCCCGGGTAAAGTACCAACTTCTGTTGTCACTAAACGTTTTGGCGCGGGTATTTTCCAAGAAGTTGCTGGTGAATTAATGCAGCGCAACTTTTCTGAAGCCGTTATGACTGAAAAACTTAACCTGGCAGCCCGCCCTAATTTTGAACCTCATACGCGTGAAAAAGGTCAAGACTTTACTTTTACGGCAACATTTGAAGTTTACCCAGAAGTAACACTGAGCCCATTAGAAGCATTATCCATTGAGAAAGAGACTGCGGAAGTCACGGAATCTGATCTCGATAAAATGATTGAGACGCTACGTAAACAACATGCTGAATGGAATGCGGTTGAACGCGAAGCTGCAAATGATGATCAAGTGACACTTGATTTCGAAGGGTCTATTGATGGTGAAGTATTCGAAGGCGGAAAAGCTGAAGGATTCGACATTGTATTAGGCGGCGGAAAAATGATCCCTGGTTTTGAATCGGGTATTGTTGGCCATGCAGCCGGCAGTGAGTTTACTATCGATGTAAACTTCCCAGAAGATTACCATGCAGAACAACTTAAAGGTAAAGCGGTACAGTTTGCGATTAAACTGACTAAAGTTGAAGAGCAAATTCTACCAGAAATTACGCCTGAATTTGTACAAAAATTTGGTGTGGAAAACGGTGAGTTAGAGACATTAAAGCATGATATAAAACAAAATATGGTGCGTGAACTTGGTCAGGCACTTAAAAACAGCGCTAAAGATAAAGTATTAAATGCACTTGTTGAAAACAATGAAATTGAAATACCTAAGGCGTTAGTTGAAGACGAAATAGTTGTTTTACGTAAGCAGGCGATGGAACGTTACGGTAAGGAAATGGATCCTGAAAACTTACCTGAGTTACCTGCTGAATTGTTTAAAGAACAAGCAGAAAAACGCGTTAAAGTAGGTTTTCTGTTGGGTGAAGTAATCAACGTTAATGAATTAACCGTTGATCAAGAAAAAGTGACTGCATTAATTGCATCTGCCGCATCAGCTTATGATAATCCTGCAGAAGTTATTGAGTACTACAAAAATAACAAAGAAATGATGCAAAACATGGAAAATGTTGCATTAGAAGAGCAAGCAGTTGATTTTATCATTGAAAAAGCTAAAGTAACGGAAGTGAACAAATCGTTCGACGAAGTTATGAACAAAGAAGTTGCTTAATAGAGTCCTATTACTCAATTTTTATACCCGTTATACAGCGCAGAAATGAAACTATTTTAATTTTTCAGGCGTTCGGGTATTAGCTTTCAATGGCTCGAGTGATTTCACTCGGGCCATTTTACATTCAGTGTATTAGCAATTTTATTTAATTTATTAGGGTAGAAGTTGAACATGTCAAATCCATTTGCTGGAAATACCGATCCAATTAGTAACGCGCTTATTCCTATGGTTGTGGAACAAACAGCAAAGGGAGAGCGTTCTTATGATATTTATTCACGTTTATTAAAAGAGCGTGTTATCTTTTTGACCGGTCCCGTTGAAGATCACGTAGCGAATGTTATTGCTGCGCAGTTATTATTTTTAGAATCAGAAAGCCCTGAAAAAGACATCTTTATTTATATCAACTCACCGGGCGGATCGATCAGCGCCGGTATGGCAATATACGATACGATGCAGTTTATAAAACCGGATGTGAGTACTGTTTGTATGGGCATGGCTGCGAGTATGGGCGCCTTTTTACTCGCCAGCGGTGCACCGGGTAAGCGTCATTGCCTACCTAATGCAAAAGTGATGATTCATCAACCATTAGGCGGATTCCAGGGTCAAGCTTCTGATTTTGAAATTCATGCTAAAGAAATACTTGCGACCAAACATCGTATGAATGAATTATTAGCCTTTCATACGGGTAAAGATATTGACATAATTGCGCAAGATACAGATCGTGATAATTTTATGCGCGCAAATGAAGCAGTAGAATACGGCATTGTTGATTCAGTGTTAACGCATAGAAAATAAGTAAAGGAAAAAAAATGCCAAATAAAAACGATAGCTTACTTTATTGTTCTTTTTGTGGAAAAAGTCAGCATGAAGTAAAAAAACTGATTGCCGGTCCTTCTGTTTATATTTGTAATGAATGTGTTGATCTTTGTGATGATATTATCAAAGAAGAGATTGCAGAAATAAGCAGTGCAAGCGAATCTACAAAGAGCGACAAAAAATTACCAACACCGCATGAAATTCGTGCAAATTTGGACGATTATGTTATTGGTCAAAACACGGCAAAAAAAGTCTTGTCAGTTGCGGTATATAACCATTACAAGCGTTTAAAGCATGGTGCTATTTCCGATGGTGTTGAGCTCAGTAAAAGTAATATTCTTCTGATTGGTCCAACGGGTAGTGGTAAAACGCTGCTGGCAGAAACCATGGCGCGATTATTAGACGTACCTTTTGCGATGGCCGATGCAACCACACTTACTGAAGCGGGTTATGTAGGTGAAGATGTTGAAAACATTATTCAAAAGCTGTTACAAAAATGTGATTACGATCCTGAAAGAGCGCAACACGGTATTATCTACATCGACGAAATTGATAAGATAACCCGTAAATCAGAAAATCCGTCTATCACACGTGATGTTTCGGGCGAAGGCGTACAACAGGCGTTATTAAAACTGATTGAAGGTACGGTTGCTTCTATTCCGCCTCAGGGTGGCCGGAAACATCCAAATCAAGAGTTTATCCAAGTCGACACCTCCAAGATACTGTTTATTTGTGGTGGCGCATTCTCTGGCTTAGACAGCGTTATTGAACAACGTGTTGATACGGGCACGGGCATTGGTTTTGGTGCAACCGTAAGAGATAAAGATTCAAAAGCGACTATTAGTGAAACCTTTCAAAAAGTGTTGCCTCAGGATTTAATTAAATACGGCCTCATTCCCGAGTTTATTGGGCGGTTACCTGTTGTTGCAACATTAACAGAATTAGATGAACAAGCATTAGTTGAAATATTAACGGCACCGAAAAATGCAATCACTAAACAATATGCTGCGTTATTTGGATTAGAAAACGTCGAGCTTGAGTTTAGAGAAAACGCATTGATCGCCATGGCGCAAAAAGCGATGGGCCGAAAAACCGGTGCACGTGGACTGCGTTCAATTGTTGAAGAAGTATTGTTAGATACTATGTATGACTTACCTTCGGTAAAAAATGTCAGCAAAGTGGTTATTGATGAAAATGTAATTGCTGGTCAGGCAAAACCCTTACTGATTTATTCGGAAGAGCAAGAACGATTAGCATCGTCTGATAAATAAGCAATCAAACCAATAATTATTAAGAAAGAGAGCCTTGTGCTCTCTTTTTTCATTTATTACCTTGAAAAAAAAACTCCAATCCCCAGTATACTTTATTACGCTTTTTAAAATTTATTTGTTGTCGATAAGAAGAAATAAATAAATATTTCCAGGGGATATTATGAAAACTGAATCAGAGCTGCAATTAACCCTGCCGGTATTACCCCTACGTGATGTAGTGGTTTACCCGCATATGGTTGTTCCACTTTTTGTTGGTAGAAAAAAATCTATCAGCTGTTTAGAAGCTGCCATGGAGCAGGGTAAAAAAGTATTATTAGTGGCGCAAACCGAAGCTTCATTAGATGATCCAAAATTAGAAGATCTTTATACCATCGGGACAGTTGCAAATATTCTGCAATTATTAAAACTACCTGACGGTACCGTTAAAGTGTTAGTTGAAGGTGTGCAACGTGCGCAATTGATTAATAACATTGAAAATAAAGATTATTTTTTTGCTAAAGTTGAGCTACTGGAAAGCGAAGCCATTGATGAAAAAGAAGAAGAGGCTTTATTACGCAGTGTAATGGGGCAATTTGAATCTTATATCAAGCTTAATAAAAAAATCCCACCCGAGGTGCTAGCGTCAGTCAATGGTATTGATGATCCTGAACGTTTAGCCGATACCATCGCTGCACATATGCCGTTAAGTCTGGAAGATAAACAAACTGCTTTAGAGTTAAACTCTATCACTGAGCGTTTGGAATATCTGATGGCGATGATGGAAAATGAAGAAGATATTCTGAAAGTTGAAAAACGTATTCGTTCGCGTGTTAAAAAGCAGATGGAGCGGAGTCAGCGTGACTACTATCTTAATGAACAGATGAAAGCGATTCAAAAAGAGCTGGGCGAGTCAGAAGAGGGCGGTAATGATCATGACCAGCTTGCTGAAAAAGTAGAACAAGCGGGTATGTCTGAAGAAGCTTATGAAAAGGCAACGTCCGAGCTTAAAAAATTAAAAATGATGTCACCAATGTCATCTGAAGCCAGTGTTATTCGAACTTACATTGAAAGCTTAGTGAATGTTCCCTGGAAAAAACGCACGCCGATGAAAAAGAATCTGGCCAAAGCAGAGGAAATATTAGAGGCAGATCATTATGGTTTAGAAAAAGTAAAAGAACGTATTTTAGAATACCTCGCAGTGCAAACGCGGATTAATAAATTAAAGGGCCCCATTTTATGTTTAGTGGGTCCTCCCGGTGTCGGTAAAACGTCATTAGGTCAGTCAATTGCACGCTCTACCGGCCGTAAGTACGTACGCATGGCATTAGGTGGGGTTCGAGATGAAGCGGAGATTCGCGGGCATCGTCGTACCTATATAGGCTCTCTGCCGGGTAAAATAATTCAAAAAATGAGTAAAGTGGGGGTTAAAAATCCTCTGTTTTTATTAGATGAAATAGATAAAATGGCCTCTGACCTGCGTGGTGATCCTGCTTCCGCTTTACTTGAAGTGTTAGATCCCGAGCAAAATAATACTTTTAACGACCATTATTTAGAAGTTGATTATGATTTGTCCGATGTCATGTTTGTGGCGACTTCAAATTCAATGAACATTCCCGGGCCTCTGCTCGACCGAATGGAAGTCATTCGTTTGTCGGGTTATACCGAAGACGAAAAATTGAATATTGCTCAGCAGCATCTGACCGGTAAACAAATCAAACGTAATGGTTTGAAAGAGGATGAAATTAATATTGATGACAGTGCTATTATCGGGATTGTTCGTTATTACACAAGAGAAGCTGGCGTACGTTCATTAGAGCGCGAAATATCAAAAATTTGCCGTAAGGTGGTTAAACAGATACTGCTTGATAAGAAGATCAAAAAAGTGGACGTGACCATTGATAACTTAAAAGATTATCTTGGAGTGCGAGTATTTGATTTTGGTAAAGCGGATTCGACCAATCAAGTAGGACAAGTGACTGGACTTGCCTGGACTGAGGTAGGGGGCGAACTGTTAACCATTGAAGCGACCTCCGTGCCGGGTAAAGGTAAATTAACCTATACCGGGTCCTTGGGTGATGTAATGAAAGAGTCTATTCAAGCTGCGATGACGGTAGTGCGTGCTAAAGCTGAAGAATGGCGAATCAATGCTGATTTTCATGAGAAGCGCGATATCCATGTGCATGTACCTGAAGGTGCTACGCCTAAAGATGGTCCAAGTGCGGGCGCTGCTATGTGTACCGTGCTGATTTCCAGCCTAACGGGGATTCCTGTTCGAGCGGACGTTGCGATGACCGGTGAAATTACGCTACGTGGAGAAGTCTTACCAATTGGCGGCTTGAAAGAAAAATTATTGGCGGCGCGACGTGGCGGCATTAAAACAGTATTAATTCCTTTTGAGAACACCCGTGATTTGGAAGAGATTCCTGATAACATTAAAGGCGAACTCGAAATTAAACCCGTTCGTTGGATTGATGAAGTGTTGGAAATTGCGCTGCAGGATAGTATAAAAGGTTTTTCTGTGGAAAAATCACCGAAATAGGTGATAAACTGCAGAAAATAGAGGGCTGCGAGTGAGTTTTCTATAAATTTACTTGCGCCCAATTAAATAGCAACGTAGCCTTACAAAAATAGAATTGAACCCGTGTTAATTAAGTATTTAATTATGGACATTAAAATAATAAAGATGGAGATGTAAAATGAACAAAGGACAACTGATCGATAATATCGCGGAAAGTGCAGATATTTCTAAAGCAGCAGCGGGTCGTGCACTAGATGCTTTCATCGAGAGTGTGACAGGCGCATTAGTTGAAGGCGATAATGTTTCACTTATTGGTTTTGGTGCTTTCTCCGTTAAAGAGCGTGCTGCACGTACAGGCCGTAATCCACAAACCAACGAGCCGATCCAAATCGCGGCTGCTAAAGTACCTGCATTCAAAGCTGGTAAATCATTAAAAGATGCAATCAACGCTTAATCTGTTGTTTGATAAATACTATAGCCCGTTTATTTACAGAAATGTGATACAACAGTTATACATAAAGCGCATCCGATGATGCGCTTTTTTATTTAATATCGATTCGATTAAAAAGTATCTTTTTAGGGTTTAAATTCGAAGCGCTTTAGTTGCTCATGCGGCGATTAACGGCAGAATGTTATCAATAAAGTTGCCATTAAAAATTGGTATAAATTTTTAAGAGAAGACAAAGTTATGTTAGATAAAATGCGCGAAGGCGCACAAGGTGCCACGGCTAAAATTATAATCGTTGTTATCATTTTATCATTCGCCTTAGCCGGGGTGAGTAGTTATTTAGGCGGTAGCGGTATTTCTGTTGCTGTTAACGTAAATGGTGAAGAAATCAGTAAGGCGACCGTTGATCAAGCTTATCAAAATGAGCGCTCTCGTTTAGAGCAGCAATATGGCGAGCAGTTTGAACTGTTGGCATCAACACCTAATTTCAACCAAAAAATCAGACAGCAAGCGATGCAAACGGTCATTTCTGAGCGTCTTCTGACCCAAGCCATTAAGGACATGGGGTTGCGTATTGGTGATGAACAAGTTAAACAAGAAATTCGTAAAATGGCAGAGTTTAAAGTTGATGGAAACTTTAATAACGAACAATACTTATCATTATTAAGAAGAGCGAGTTATACACCGGCACAATTTAGTGAAAGTGTAAAACAGGATCTTGCACGTCGTCAGTTGCTGACTATGGTACTCGGTAGTGAATTTATCTTACCGATGGAAGTGCAGCAAGCTAACCGCTTACAAGCTCAAAAACGAGTGGCAAGTGTGCTAACGGTTAAAGCGAGTGATTTTGCTGATAACGATTCCATCAGTGAACAGGAAATATCCACTTATTACGAGAATAACAGTCAGTTTTTTCAAACAGCTGAGCAAGTCAGTGTCGATTATGTTGTCTTAGATGGTTCATTGTTAGCTGACCGAGTAACGTTAAGCCCTGATCAGCTGGAAAAATATTATGACATGCACGCATCTGATTATCAGCGCAGTGAAAAGCGCAAAGTTGCGCATATCTTACTGCTCGGAGACAACAGTGCAGCCGAAGAAAAAGCGCAAGCTATTTTGTCTGAACTTGAAAAGGGGGCTGATTTTGCACAGCTTGCCGCTGAAAAATCTGAGGATAGCTATTCTGCTGAAAATAATGGTGAATTGGACTGGTTTGAACGTGGTGTAATGGATCCTGCCTTTGATGATGCTGCCTTTGAGCTCACCCAAGAAGCGCCTTTGTCGAGTATTGTGAAATCACAATTTGGTTATCACATCATCAAATTAGTTGATATTCAAGAAAGTAAAACATTACCCCTGTCTGAGGTGACAACGCAAGTTGAGAAAGCCGCCAAACAGCAAGAAATGAATAATCTTTATTATGAACTGCATCAAAGCTTAAGTGAAGCCGCCTTTGAAAGACCTGATAATTTAGATGAAGCTGCCAGAGTGATTGACGCAGATATTCAACATACAGACCTATTTTCAGCTGCAGAGGCGCCCGAACTGCTTGCGAATAATGCGGTTTTGAAAATCGTATTTGACAGCGTATTTCGTGAAGACAGAATGAATTCGGAGCTTATTGAGCTTGCTGAAAATAAAGTCATTGTTGTTCATATTAAGGATTACCAAGCGGCGGCATTACAACCACTTGCTGACGTTTCTGAGCAGATTATAGCGCAGCTACAGGCACAGAAAGCGCATAAAAATACAGAAGAGTTTGTTAAATCGTTAATGGTTAAGTTAAATGCTCAACAGTCGATTGAAACTATATTGACTGAGAAAAACTTGGCATTCAGTGACCCGTTAACCTTTACACGTAATGACAGTGAGCTTGATTATCGTGTGATGCAGGCGGTCTTTAAATTAGCCAAACCCGCTGCACAGCAAGCGACTTACGATTGGGTGACAACAAGCACAGATGATTATGCATTAATTGAGCTAACGTCCGTTGAAGAACTTGATCCTGAGTTGAAAAACGCTGATCAGATACAAAAACTTGAACAGAGGTTGGAACGCTTATTTTCGGAATCAACCTATCAAGCCTTATCAATGGTGTTGATGGCCAATGCAGAGATTAAATATCCGGCTGAATAACTGGATTATTTGCTAAATGCTAAAGATTAAAAAGGCGACTAAATATAGTCGCCTTTTTAATGCCAGAAATAGCAGCAGATTGTAACTAATACCAAACTCATAGCTCGTAGGGTGCATTCTATGCACCGGAAAAACGATAATCGGTGCGTGGAGCGCACCCTACGGGCCACAATCAACGTATTGATCCCATTCATTTTTAATGTTTATATATGCACTTTACCAATAATACCAAACGCATTATAACGTGATCCTATTTACTGTTAAAATTTATCCTAACGGCTTTGTGAGCGTCAATTTTTCCTTTGAAGCCAGTGATCATAAACTGAATGCTTTTGGTATAAACCGGGTGAAGTTGGAATAACAGCGGAGCTTTTTAAAAAAGGAGCTTAAAAAAAAGGGAACTTATTATAAAGCTCCCTTTTTAATCAATTTAATTTCTATTATTTCAATGGTTATTTATCAGCACGGCCCATAAATTTATGTTCAGCCGTGTTCACTTTGATTTTATCGCCCGTAGAGATATGCTCAGGAACTTGCACTGTCAGACCGGTTGAGAGTACTGCGGGTTTGGTACGGGCTGTGGCGGAGCCACCCTTAATAGAGGGCGATGTTTCTGCTATTTCCAGTTCAACACTGGAAGGCAGTTCCAGCGCGACGGGCGCGCCGTCAACTAAAACCACCTGAATACCTTGGGTATCTTCATTAATCAACAGTATTTCGTCTGCGATGCTGTCTTTATCGAGGTTGTAGGGTGTGTAATCTTCGTTATCCATAAACACATACTGTTCACCATCAATATAAGAAAACATCACATTACGGCGGATTAAATCAGCTAACGGCAACATCTCGTTATCTTTGAATGTTTGATCAATTTTTGAGCCGGAAACAACGTCGTACATACGCATCCGGTATAAACTACCGCCGGCACGTCCCTGCGGCACAGAGCGTTCAATATCTCTAATAATATAAACATTGTTGTTGTATTCAACTGCGGTATTTTTTTTAATGTCGCTTGCCTTTGGCATGGGTTAATCCTTATTAATAATGATTGTTGTTTGTTAAGTTTGATTAAATCTAAAATAGTTATTCTTTATACCAAAGGAATTAATGAAGTGATCAAGTATTGCACAGGAAAAATTAACACTAACAAGGCGTGAGTTGCATTCGATCGTTGTTCTCCTTCACAAAATTGTATGGAACAATTTTGAACAGCTTTAGCTGACCACAAAGTGTTGAAGAACAGGATGTTCTGAATAAAACTCACAACGCTGTTAGAGTAGATTTTAACCAGCAAGACTGATCACCTTTTTAGTTCTTTTGGTATTACTACCCATTAAATGCAGCGGGCGGGTTTTGGCAATCCGGCGATTTTAGTCGCTTGTTTAGCCGGTCCCTTAGGGAAAAGACGGTATAAATAACGACTGCTTATCTTCTCTTTTCCGTATTCTTTTTCCATCGCTTTAACGAGAGTGCGCATCGCTGGTGAGGTATTATACTCGAGATAAAAATCACGCACAAAAAAAACGACTTGCCAGTGCTGATCAGTCATATTCAGTGATTCTGACTGGGCAATAAAAGCCGCTAGTTCCTGAGTCCATAAGCTTGTATTCAGTAAGTAACCCTGCGCATCTGTTGGGTATTCTTGCCCGTTAAATAACAAAATATTTATCCTTTTTCTCTTGCAAATATCCTATAAAATGGAGTTTACCTGTTGTAAAAGCCCTTGTATATCATCTGTGCTCAAACATAATTCGAATAGTGTTAGCCTTTCTTTTTACCGTCAAAATTAATCTGCTGCAGAATCAACTGAATGTCTATTGCGGTAAATGCAATTAAACGTAATTGCTCAATAATTAATAACGTTTCGCCGGAAAAAGGGGTCTCAAAATTTTCCAGTTCTTCAATCGTTTTAACAATTTGTTTGGTATCAATCTCTTGAGGACGGCAAGCTAAAAAAAGTTGTTTGCTGGTACGCTTGACTAAGTTTTGTATTTTAATGTTTTTTTCAAAATCACTGATCTTATGGCGGTGAGAAGCCAGTGCCGCGATATAAGAGACCAAGGCATCACAACGATTGACCAGAGCATAAACTTCCTGATTTAATTGTTGTTTTGAGTGAGGTTCAAACAACATACTTTGCCAGGCACTGGCCAATAGCGCATCACTTTGAAAAGTGTTAAAACGTGTGATCCGGTAATTTAAGTTTTCACTTCGACCATGCTGGTACTGATCCGTTACCTGTTTGAAGTAACGGCTACTTAAGGTTAAAAGTTGGTTAACGAGTATTGGAAAGCGTTGGAACTGCCAATCGGGGAAAATAAAACTGGTTGCCAGTACGCTCAATAAACAACCTAGCAGGGTCTCGCCGATGCGATAGGGTAAAACTTCCATTCCCGTGCCGTTTAATAAATTGAATATAAACATCACAAAGAGGGTCATAAACACGATCGATAAACCATAGTTAGTACGTACATAGGTAAAAAAGAAAAAAGCCATTAATACCAGTAAGACAGCCTGCGGGATTGTTCCTTCAACTAACATTAGGATTGGATAACCTAACAGGACGCCAAATAGGGTGCCTATACTGCGCAATACCAATCGCTTCCGTGTTTCACTGAAACTGGGTTGGCAAACAAAGACAACCGTCAGTAAAATCCAGAAACCGTGGTTAAGTTGCAAACTGTTCTGCAGAAAAAACGCGACTAATAAAGCGATACTGATTCTCAGCGCATGTTTAAAAGTAGGGTTGGTTGCCGTCATTGCTGCCAGCAGTTGTTTGTAAGCTGGCTGTGTCGGCGGAGATTCGGCTTCGATAGGCACTATTGTCATTTCATTCTGTCCGGTTTGCTGCGTTTGTAACAATAAGGTATTTATGCCATCTAAATTTTCATAAATACCCTTCAGCCCCTGCAGCGCTTTTTTATTATCAATAATCGCCGGGTTTTGCTTAAGCAGGCATAATTGATCGGCCAGCGCTTTAAGGGTCCATTTTAAGCGGCGACTGTGCAGATAGTTTTTTTTATCGGAGATAGCCATGCCAATTTTATAATACTCCTCACCTAATTGTAATAAAAGCTGATGGTAACCTTCTAATATTTGACTTTCCCGAAAGCTTTTTTCCAATTGGCTGTATAAATACTGGCTTGCGCTAATACGTTCATGGATTTGTTCTGCAATAAAATAGTTATAATTAAGTTTATCAAGCTCCGGTTGCTGCCGGTTGAACTGAAAACGAGATTGAATAATTCGTTTGCATTGATCAAAGCGAGCCATAATGGCAATGTTGCGAATCGCTAATTGTTGACGTACGGCAAATATTCCGGCTTTACTGGTGCCCTCTTTTTCGTTAAATAAAGCAGATTTTTGCTTTTGATAACGGCTTAATGCGAAGAACAATTGTGCCAGTTGCTCCCTTAACGAGCGATAAGGGCTATAAAAATTCCAGAACAGAGAAAACAGGCCGTACCATAATGCACCCAGACTTAATAGAATGGGTTGCTCATACCAGCTGATCTCGGCCTGATAGCCTATCATGGTATAAATGGCAATTAAAATAGCACCAAATCCAATCCTATTATAATGGTTGCCTAATACGGCAAGCATCATAAAAGCAAAACTTGAGGTAAATAAACCCAGAGCAAAAGCAATCGGATAGGGCATTAATAACTCAACGCAGGACGATGCAAAAAGGAAGCATAATGCGATGGTAAAAACAAATTTACGCTTGTTTTTACTGTTATCATCGGTTTCAACCACGCCGCTGGCCATCACCCCTAAACACAGGGAAACTGAAATATGGAGAATGTCCTGTGTAAAAAAAGGAACTGAATCTAACATAAGCACCGGAATAAATGCCATCGACATGGCAATTAATACGCGTAAACCGGCATGCACATTTGAATCTGAAATTAGCTTACGCAATAAGCCGTTAAAACTGAATATTGAATTTGACGGTTGCATAGATCTCTATCTGATAAATAAAGCGACTAAGGGGGGGGTGAGCCAAGGATCCTACCGATAAGATTCGAAATAGAAAGGATATTATCTGAAATAAAAACAATAACCCCCAATTACTTGAAGAGACAGGCATCAGCATCTTCAAATAGTTTGGCTATATAGTGAAACTGGTCAGGATTTATGTGACATCATTCGATTGTTTTGCGACAATACGCGCATATTAAACATTATAAATAGAGAATTGTTCAATGACTGCACAAATCATAGATGGTAAGGCAATTGCAACCACGATCACAGAGCGAGTAGCAAAGGGCGTTAAACTTCGAATAGCCGAAGGATTACGTGCGCCGGGGCTGGCCGTTATTTTGGTAGGAGGTGACCCTGCATCGCAAATATATGTCGCCAGCAAACGCCGTACCTGTGAAGCTGTGGGCATTAACTCCAAGGCTTTTGATCTTCCTGAAACAACCACTCAGGATGAATTATTAGCCTTAGTAGATAAGCTTAATGATGATCCCTGCATTGATGGAATACTAGTGCAGTTTCCATTGCCCGAGGGGCTTGATCAAACCTTAGTCATTGAACGTATTAAACCCGACAAAGATGTTGATGGTTTTCATCCCTATAATGTCGGGCGGTTAGCTCAGCGTATACCATTGCTGCGCTCCTGCACACCCCGCGGTATTATCAGTATGCTCGACTATATCGGCACTGAGCTGCACGGTAAACACGCGGTGGTAGTCGGTGCATCTAACATTGTAGGGCGGCCGATGACTCTGGAACTATTATTAGCCGGTTGTACAACCACCACTTGCCATCGTTTTACCTCGGATTTGGAACATCATGTCAAACAGGCGGATATTCTGGTCGTGGCACGGGGTAAAGCTAATTTTATTCCGGGAGAGTGGATTAAAGAGGGGGCTATTGTCTTTGATGTTGGCATCAACCGTCTGGAAAATGGCAGTCTTGCTGGTGATGTTGACTTTGCTGTCGCGAAAGAACGTGCCGCATGGATTTCTCCGGTACCTGGCGGAGTCGGACCAATGACGGTTGCAACCCTGATTGAAAATACGCTGTTTGCCTGTAATGAATTTCACAGCAAATAAAAAATGAAAATTTGCTAACGAGTGTTATACCCATGTTACTTCAATATGCCTTGCTGACTTTGCATCTTGAAGTATCATGGGTATATACCAAAACATTACTGACATCGTTAGCAACTGCGCAGATAATCCATTATTAACCGTCATCACTATTACCCTGCCGATTAAAAACTTACTTTTTTTAAGCTTAATACTCACCTCTGGTCAATCACGGTTTTCTTGTGTTTATTAGTTTTTATATTATGAAGTATTTATCTTTAAGAAAAGCAATAAAGCGCAGTGATTGTCGCTTTTATCGCCTCAATAAAGTGCGCTGCACTTTATCTTGAAGTGTGATGTAGATCGATTTTCTGGTATTGTTCATCAGCAGCGTTATAAACATAAAGGCTGATAAATCGGCAGTGGCTGAGATCGAAATTGATCGTTAATATTTTTTTTGAAACTTTATTACCTATTGATTTAATTGGTTTAATTCGTGATTCCGAGGGGGGCTTGTTTTTTATATAAAGATAAGAAAGTGAAGATTACAGTGTGTTACATAAATTGCAAAAAGTTCAATTCATTATTGCAAAATTTTTAAAGCTTGCTAATGTTATAGCGTGCAGTGCAGATATGCTGTTAAATAAAATTTTTATTGTATATATATGCGTTTAATAATAAAAACCTAACTAAAATAAGGAAATAAAAATGAAAAAAGCAATTTTACCAGCAATGATCGCTGCCCTACTGGCCACTTCTGCGCAAGCTGCCACTGTCTATGATGCAGACGGCACAACAGCAGACGTTTACGGTCGTATGCAGTTCAACATTACTGACGACGGCACTGGCGCAACAGACGGCGTAGGCTCTGCGCGTCTGGGCTTTAAAGCAGCATCGCCTATTAATTCTCATGTTAATGCAATCGCTAAAGGTGAATGGCAGATTGCGTCTGAAACATCTAATAATGACACATTTAAGGTGCGTGAGCTGTATGCCGGTTTTGATGGTGAAATGGGGTCGCTGGTTTTCGGCCAAACATTTACTGCATTCTACCAAACTGCTGGTGTGACCGATTACTTTAACAGTAATGGTTTTAAAGCAATATATAACAACATTGACCCTTACCGTCAAGAAGGGCAAGCTGTCTACTCAGGTGAATTTTCCGGTGTTTCTGTTGGCGCTTCAACTCAGTTCCAAAAAGTGGGTTACACAGAAGATGATGATGGAAATTCAACAAGCGACCTTGATAATGGTTATGCTCTAAGCTTAGGTTATGACATCGCCGATGTTACGGTTAGCGCTGGTTACCTGTTAGAGCAGTTTGATACTCTCGAAGACAAGAAAAACTATGCGCTTTCAGCGACCTATGCAATGAATGATCTCTACCTTGCAGCTGTTTATGCTATGTCTGAACAAGAGGTTGTTGGCGACGATGATAATGACTTCACAGCTTATGATTTGCTTGCCAGTTACGCCCTGGCTAATGATGTTCAACTTCTCGCCGGTTATGGTTTCGAAGAAAATACCGTCACAAACGAAGATACTGTTGATGAAGTGACTTTATCCGCGCAATATTTGTTCAATAACCAGCTAAAAACATGGATTGAATACAAAGCAGATATGATAACTGATGCAGATGACGCTGTAACAGTTGCATTACAATACAACTTCTAAGCGGCATTAACTTAAACTTAAGTTAATAGTTGTTAATAGTTATAAATCCGATCTTTTGATCGGATTTTTTATGCTTGAAGGTTTTTTATGTATAAAGATAAGAACAATCAGCTGATATAAGTCATTGCCATAGAAACTAAAATGGCGACTGTGGGGCGCCATTTTAGTTCCTATTCACCCGTATTCAGTTTTACTGGCGATAGCTTTGCAGAAAACGCCCTATTTTAGTGATTGCCGTAGTGAGTTCGTCAACACGCGGCAAACAAACAATACGGAAATGATCCGGTGAGTGCCAGTTAAAGCCGGTTCCCTGCACAATTAATATTTTTTCTTCCATCAACAAGTCCATGGCAAAACGCTGATCGTCTTTAATATTAAATTGCTTTTGATCCAGTTTAGGGAAAAGGTATAAAGCCCCTTTAGGTTTAGTACAGCTTAACCCGGGAATATCATTAATTAATTTCCATGCACTTTGCGTTTGTTCATATAAACGCCCGCCCGGAACGGTTAGCTCATTAATACTTTGATATCCGCCCAGGGAGGTCTGGATTGCATGCTGCATCGGCACATTGGCGCATAAACGCATACTGGCGAGCATCTCTAACCCATTAATATAATCACGCGCCTGCTTTTTTGCGCCGCTTATCATCATCCAACCGACGCGAAAACCGCAAACCCGATAGGCTTTAGACAGTCCGTCAAAGGTCACAATTAAAATATCGTCAGCCAGGGTGGCCAGTGGAATATGCACCGCATCATCGTAAACAATCTTTGAATAGATTTCGTCGGAAAAGACAATTAAATTGTGGACCCGGGCAAGTTCTATAATCTGCTCTAATAATTCTCTGCTGTAAACCGCGCCGGTCGGATTATTGGGATTGATAATAACAATCCCTTTAGTTTTGACCGTGATTTTAGATTTAATATCCTCGATATCGGGATACCAATCTGACTGTTCATCACAAATGTAATGGACCGCTTTCCCGCCGGATAAATTTGTTGCGGCTGTCCATAGTGGATAATCCGGTGCCGGCACTAACAGCTCATCACCATTATTTAACAAACCCTGCATCGCCATGACAATTAACTCACTGACCCCGTTGCCGATATAAATATCATGGGTATCAAGTGACAGTAAACCTTTCGCCTGATAATGCTGCATCACCGATTTTCGTGCAGAAAAAAGGCCTTTACTGTCACAATAACCCTGACTTTGCGGCAGGTTTTTTATCACATCCATCATCACTTCTTCAGGCGCATCAAAGCCAAACTGGGCAGGATTACCGATATTTAGTTTTAAAATACGTTGTCCTTCTTCCTCGAGTTTATGCGCTTGTTTAAGGACGGGTCCGCGAATGTCATAACAGACATTATCTAATTTAGTGGACTTTTGAATGGTATACATGAGCACCTCTTAATGCATAAATTTTAGTAGGTAAAGACAAGTTATTTTTAACTATTAAACGTACCTGATATTGAAGAGACTGTGAAGCAAATAACAGAGACAATGCAATATTCATGCTTTTATTATGAATTTTTTTCAAGTATTGTTGTAATAATTGTAATTTTCTTTGAAAGGGGCTTTCGCTGTGATTGAAATCAAACACTTAAAAACCCTGACAACATTAAACGCGACGGGCAGTTTAATTGAGACTGCCCGGCAATTGCACCTGACCCAATCGGCAATATCACATCAGCTAAAAGAGTTAGAAGGGCGGCTTAATTGCGCTTTATTTATCCGTAAATCCAGACCGATTCGTTTTACTGTTTCCGGTTTGCGTTTATTAGATTTAGCCGAGCAGGTTTTACCGCAAATTAATAATGCCGAAAGAGATGTTGCGCGTTTTTGTTCAGGGAATGCTGGTCGTTTACACATGGCCATTGAGTGCCACTCCTGTTTTCAATGGTTGATGCCGGCGATTGATAAATTTCGTGATAGTTGGCCGGAAGTGGAATTAGATTTTTGCAGTGGTTTTAGTTTTCTACCTTTACCCGCCTTAAAAAGGGGGGATTTGGATCTTGTTGTGACCTCGGATCCGCAACCTATTGAGGGGATTAGTTACATTCCTCTGTTTTGTTATCAGCCGATGCTGGCCTTAAGCCGCCATCATAGATTGGCGCATAAAAGTTATATTGAAGCTGAGGATCTGAGTCAGGAGACGTTAATCACTTACCCCGTCGAGAAAGAACGTTTAGATATTTTTAACCTGTTTTTAACCCCCGAAGGGGTCTCCCCGGCAAAAATCCGTCATGCTGATCTTACCTTGATGATGCTGCAGTTAGTTGCCAGCGGCAGAGGCGTGGCAGGGTTACCTAACTGGGCTTTATTTGAATATCTGCAAAAAGATTATGTGGTTGCACGGCGCTTAGGTAAAGAAGGAATATGGAATACCTTGTATGCCGCAGTACGCGAAGAGCAACAAGGGATGGCCTATTTACAGGATTTTATTAAAACGGCAATAAGTTGTTGTTTCAAAGATTTAAAAGGGATCAAAGTTGCCAGTACAGAAGCACCGTATTTTGAAAACTAAATGATCCTGAATGTTATTAGAAGTAATACCTGTTGTTTCAAAGATCTAAAAGGGATCAAAGTGACCAGTACGGAAGCCCCGTTGTTTGAAAAATAAAAAGGTTATAAATTATTCAAGATGATCCTGAATATCCTTAGAAGTGATCATTATTATCAATAATATGGAGTGAATAAATGGGATGTTGTGACGTACAAGGATTAATGCCTTTTGAGCTGGCATTGGATAAAATGCAGGCCGCATTAGGCAATGTTTGTCAGGAAATTTCGCAGCCACTGGCACAAGCATTGGGTTACGCATTAGCGCAGGAGATAAAATCACCCTTAAATGTTCCCTCTTTTAATAATTCGGCAATGGATGGTTATGCCGTTAATCGCGCTGATTTAATTAACTGCTCAGCAGAAAAGCCAGTCACATTAAAGCAAGTTGGCCAGTCTTTTGCCGGTGCCCCCTATCGCGGTCAGCTAACCTCTGGTGACTGTATTCGCATTATGACCGGTGCAGTGATGCCCGATTGTGCCGACAGCGTGGTCATGCAGGAGCGTACTACGGCCAAAGATGGCTTAATTAGTTTTACGCAGTGCCCCAAATTGGCCGATAATGTCCGCTTAGCGGGCGAAGATATTAAACTCGGTCAACGGGTGCTTTGCCAAGGCCATAAATTAACCCCGCGTGATATCCCTTTAATTGCCTCGCTGGGATTCGCTGATATCCGTGTTTTTAGCAAACTTAAAGTCGCGGTTATCTCCTCGGGAGACGAACTGAAAAACGTAGGTGAAACACTGGCTGAAGGTGATATTTATGACAGTAATCGTTATGGGATCATCGCGCTATTATCCCGCCTGAATGTGGACATTATTGATTTTGGTATTGTCAAAGACGATAAAAACCGGCTCCGCGAGGCCTTTACCAACGCTGATCAGCAAGCCGATGTGGTGATTAGCAGCGGCGGAGTTTCAGTGGGTGAAGCGGATTTTATTAAAGATATTTTATTAGAATTAGGCAGCATAAATTTTTGGAAATTAGCAATTAAACCGGGTAAACCTTTTGCTTTTGGAAAATTACCATCGAGTGTGTTTTTCGGCTTGCCAGGTAATCCTGTTTCCGCTATGGTCACTCTTTACCAGCTTGCTGTACCCGCGATGGCGACCTTAAGTGGTTTAAATCCTCAGCCTGCCATTCGTTTTAGCGCGATTGCGCAAGAAAAATTTAAAAAATCCCCCGGACGAACCGATTTTCAACGTGCAGTATATTCTGTTAATGACAATGGACAGTTAGTTGTACAATCAACTGGGCATCAAGGTTCGGGCGTTTTTAGTTCAATGAGCCAATCAAATTGTTTTATCGTACTGGAGCAGGATCGCGGTGATGTTAGTGCGGGTGAAACCGTTATTATTGAGCCGTTCAATGCTTTGATGGACTAAACCGTCGCAGAGACTAACAACATTATTATACAAAAAAATACATTTAACTTTTAAGCACAAAAAGTGCGCTATGGGAACTGCAATGATTAATACCGATGATATACATATTAAAGCGATAAAAGAGCTATTACCACCTATTGCATTATTAGAAAAATTTCCGAGAACAGCTGCAATCAGCGCAACGGTTAGCAATTCACGCGCAGCAATTCATAATATTTTAACTGATCAGGATGATCGTGTTTTAGTGATTATTGGTCCATGTTCAATTCATGATACCAAAGCGGCCCTTGAGTACGCTAAGAAATTGGCGCCGCTGCGTGAAAAATATAAAGATTCATTAGAAATTGTAATGCGTGTTTATTTTGAGAAACCACGTACCACGGTCGGTTGGAAAGGGCTGATTAATGATCCGGAATTAAAAGGCACCTTCAATATTAATAAAGGATTACGCACAGCACGTAAATTATTATTAGATATTAACCAGATGGGGCTACCCGCTGCGACTGAATTTTTAGACATGATAACCCCGCAATATGTTGCTGATTTAATGACTTGGGGGGCAATTGGTGCACGTACTACTGAATCACAAGTTCACCGTGAATTAGCATCGGGCCTATCTTGCCCGGTTGGATTCAAGAATGGCACCGACGGTACCATCAAAGTCGCCGTAGACGCTATCGGCGCGGCTAATGCCCCGCATCACTTCCTGTCGGTCAACAAGTTTGGTCACAGTGCCATTGTTGAAACCAAAGGTAATCCCGATTGTCATATTATTTTACGCGGCGGTAAAACGCCCAATTATAGTGCTCAGCATGTTGCTGCTATTAAATCTGATCTGCAAAAATCAGGTTTAGCACAAAAAATAATGGTCGATTTTAGTCACGGAAATTCAGAGAAAAAATTCGAAAATCAACTGAAAGTTTGCACTAATGTGAGTGAACAAATTGCAGCGGGTGATAAAGCGATTACCGGTGTGATGGTTGAAAGTCATCTTGTCGAAGGTCGTCAAGACTTAATCGATGGTGCCTGTGAAACCTACGGTCAAAGTATCACCGATGCTTGTATCGGTTGGGCGGATACCGAAAAACTATTAGCCGAGCTTGCCGAGGCAGTTATTACCCGTCGTGGTTAATAGCAGTCTAGGTTAACGGCTTTATTAAGCACTGTTCAGGCAGTGCTTTTTTTTATTCAAAATCTACGTATCGGTACAATATGAAGACTAAAAAGCAACAACTCCTTAATAAAAAGAAACCTATTATGATTTTAGGTTGTACCAGTGATGCCGGTAAATCGCTTATTGTAACGGCGATTTGCCGCCTGCTGGCTAATCGCGGGATAAAGGTTGCCCCTTTTAAAGCGCAGAATATGAGTAACAATGCGGCCATTACGGAAGAGGGGTTGGAGATGGGCCGTGCACAATATCTTCAGGCACTGGCAGCTAAAGCGACCCCCAGCGTATTAATGAATCCGGTGTTATTAAAACCCAGTGCGGAGACCTTTAGTCAGGTGATTGTTAATGGGATAGTCAACAATAAAATCAGTCAGTTACCCTGGATGGGCCGTAAATCCCTGCTCTGGAAAGAGGTCCAATATGCACTGCACAGATTACAGGATGATTATGAGCAGGTGATTATTGAAGGAGCAGGCAGTCCCGCCGAAATTAATTTAAGGGCGGGCGATATTGTCAATATGTCCGTTGCGCTTGAATGTCAGGCAGACGTTTATTTGGTCTCAGATATTGACCGCGGTGGATCCTTTGCGCACCTGCTCGGGACTTGGGCATGTTTAGCGCCCGAGGAGCAGAAGTTAATTAAAGGATTTGTGCTTAACAAATTTCGCGGTGATCCGCTTTTGCTGGGTAATGCGATGGACTGGTTAGAAGAAAAAACCGGTATTCCTACGGTGGCAAATTTACCCTATTATCGCCATCAGTTACCCGAAGAGGATAGCTTCAGGCTGGGGAGTCAATGGCAACGCGGTAAAATTAATGTTGCCCTTATTTATTACCCTTACGCTGCTAATCTGGATGAGTTTGACCCGTTATTATACCAAGACGATGTTAATCTGGTACCCGTTCATCAAAACAGGGACTTAACCCTCTTCGACGCCTTGATTTTACCGGGCAGTAAAAACAGTGGTGCCAGTTTGACCTTTTTAAACACCACTGGTCTTGATAAAAGTATTCAGGAGTTCCAAAGGACGGGGAAATTGATTATGGGAATTTGTGGCGGATTACAGATTCTCGGAAAAACTATTTTAGATCCGCTTAATATTGAAGATGGCAATAAGCAAGGCTTAGGGTTAATCGCGCTGCAAACTGAGATTTGCGCCGATAAATCGACTCGACAAATAACCCTTAATTGGCTAGAAAAGCGCATTAAGGGTTATGAAATACACCATGGTAAAACCATCACCGATGCTGCGCTTGGTCATTTTATCGCGGCGAACACCGGTTGGCAGCAGGATAATGTTTATACTACTTATATTCATGGTTTATTTGAAAATAAAGTTTTTTATAACTGGTTTATGAGACAAATTGGCGGACTCGAAAATGGCTTTGAATGGGCGGAACATTTGGATAATGAACTGGATAAATTAGCAGACATGTTTGCCCAACATGGATGGTTGTAGGTAAAGCTGTCAGCTTTCTAGCTTTCTAGCTTTCTAGCTTTCGAGCTTTCAGCCGTCAGCCGATAGCCGATAGCCGATAGCCGATAGCCGTCAGCTTTCAGCCGTCAGCCGTCAGCTTTCAGCCGTCAGTTTTTAGGGGTTTAAGCGTTTCACTGTCCAGTTTTTTTCCGTTGGTTGATATACAAATCTGTCATGCAAACGATCCGCTTTGCCCTGCCAAAACTCGATGCTTTCAGGAATAACCCGATAGCCTCCCCAAAATTCGGGTAATGGAATTTCTTTCCCGGAAAATTTTTCTTCAAAATATTTTACTCTTTCTACTAAGGTCTGCCGATCATCAAGCTCCTGGCTTTGATGTGAGGCCCAGGCTCCAATGCGGCTGCCGCGGCCACGACTTTGAAAATAGGCATTTGATTGCGCGCTGCTGATTCGTTCAACTCTCCCCTCAATACGGACTTGACGTTGCAGTATATTCCAGTGAAATAAGAGTGCTGCAAAGGGATTTGCTTCGAGATCACGGGCTTTACGGCTGTCATAATTGGTAAAAAAGACAAAACCTTCAGAATCGACTTCTTTTAATAATACCATGCGGGAAGAGGGGCGCCCTGAAGGCGTACAAGTTGAAATGGACATAGATTCAGGCAGGATAATACCGGTATCTTGCGCTTTTTTTAACCAGCCATTAAAAAATAAAATGGGGTCATTCGTTTCTTTTAATGCTTCATTTTCGATTAATACACCTTGACCCAGGGTGAAAGCACAACGAATTTTACTGATAAGTGACATAATATCTTCTTATTTAAATTGGAATTTTAAGGGTATACCCAAGCTGCTTCCTAAGTGTATAATTTGTTATAAATTTTGTCGAATAATTCAACCTATGCTATTGAGAAATGTTGTGCCAGTTTCATTTAATTATCAAGATCTCATCACGCTCTTTAATAACACCTTTGGCGATAGGTTTAATACCGTATTAATCGCGGGTGAAGATGAGCCAGTCTACTTACCCGCAGACGTTCAAAACAGGCAACACAGAATCGAATTTGCACATGGTTTTTATGCCAGCGCATTACATGAAATCGCACACTGGTTAGTGGCAGGTGAGCAGCGCCGTTTATTGGTTGACTACGGTTATTGGTATGAACCCGATGGTCGTGATGCCAAACTTCAGGCCGAGTTTGAAAAAGTTGAGATAACACCGCAGGCAATTGAATGGGTATTGGCGGCAAGTTGCGGTTTTAAATTTGATGTCAGCGTGGATAATCTCGGTGGCATTAGCATTGACCGATTAAGTTTTAAACATAAAGTACATAATAGGGTGATGGGTTATTTAAAAGATGGATTGTCCGAGCGGGCGATGTTGCTTATTAATGCTTTTCAGGATTTCTATCATACACCGGTTTTATCACCTGAATTGTTTAATTATCAGGGACTCGGGACTGCAGATGCAAATAATATTGGAACCGCTCATGAATAAAACTTATCATCATCCGGTGCAGATTTATTACGAAGATACCGACCATTCAGGGGTGGTGTATCACCCTAATTTTCTGAAGTATTTTGAACGGGCCCGTGAGCACGTGATTGATAGCAATCTGCTGGATAAATTGTGGCGTGAAAATGGGCTTGGTTTTGCAGTCTATAAAGCCAACATGACCTTTCAAGACGGCGTTGAGTTTGCTGAAATTTGCGATATTCGCACCTGTTACCAAATTGACGGCAAGTATAAAACCTTATGGAGACAAGAGGTGTGGCGACCTGGCGCGACTAAAGCGGCTGTTATTGGCGATATCGAAATGGTTTGTCTGGATAAGAATAAACGTTTACAACCCCTACCAGAAAGTATCTTGAGAACGCTGCTTAGTGAATAATCTCAAGTTTCATCGGATCTATCATTGCGGCATAAAAACCTGATTTTCGATATGACTGAGCAGCCCAAATAATTACAATTTTCCCATTCTTTTTATTACCTTTTTGTCACTTTATTTCGCCCCTAAGCTGAAGGCGGCTTACAAATATATCGCTAATTTTTTCGACTAAAAAAATACAAGCGTTCAATATTCTTTAAATATAGCATGGACACACAGAGTCTATTTGCATAACATAGGAGCAACATATCAGCAACATTTGAAACTAAAAAACATGACCAATACACACACTATAATTGAAAAAGATGTAGATATACTGTTGGTTGGCTCGGGTATTATGAGCGCGACCTTAGGCATTTTATTAAAACAGTTAGACCCTAGTCTGAAAATAGCCATGATCGAGCGTTTACCCGATGTAGCGACTGAAAGCAGTGACGGTTGGAATAATGCCGGGACAGGACACGCGGCTTACTGTGAACTCAATTATACACCGGAAATGAGTGATGGCAGCATTGATACCAGAAAAGCCTTTTTTATCAATACCGCTTTTGAAGAGTCGTTACAGTTTTGGTCTTATTTAGTTGATCAAAAAGTATTACCCCGTCCGACGCACTTTATTAATCAGGCACCCCATCATAGTTTTGTGAGTGGCGATAAAGACGTTGAGTTTTTGCGTAAACGTTATCAAACCTTAAGCGCGCACCCTCTATTTTCTGCGATGCAATACAGTGAAGATCCTGACGTTTTGAAAAAATGGATGCCATTGGTTATGCAGGGCCGGGATCCGGAGACGAAGGTCGCGGGTACCAGAGTGCGTTATGGCTCCGATGTCAATTTCGGTGCGTTAACACGTGACATGCTGACCGGCCTGCAGGAAATGGGCGATTTTGAAATTCTGGTGCAGCACTGTGTTACTCACATTGATAAGCAAAAAGATAATCGCTGGAAAGTGAGGGCTAAAAATAAAACCGGAGGGGCTCATCGTTACTTTAATGCCCGATTTGTTTTTCTTGGTGCAGGAGGGGGCTCTTTACCGCTGCTGCAGGCCTCTGGTATTCCTGAGGGGCATGGTTATGGTGGTTTCCCTATCAGTGGGCAATGGTTGGTCTGTACTGTGCCTGAAGTGGTTGAAAAGCACCATGCCAAAGTGTATGGAAAATCACCCGTAGGTGCACCACCTATGTCAGTACCACATTTGGATACCCGTATAATAGATGGCAAGAAGGCTTTGTTATTTGGTCCCTTTGCCGGATTTACAACCAAGTTTCTTAAAAAAGGCTCTTTCTGGGATTTGCCAGCTTCTGTCAATCCATTGAATCTATTCCCTATGTTATCCGTGGGATTACACGGTTTCGATTTACTTCGTTATCTTATTTCCGAAGTGTTACAAACGCACAAATCCAGAGTAAAAGCGTTACAACAATTTTATCCCGAGGCAAAAGCCGCAGATTGGTTTTTGTCCATTGCGGGTCAGCGTGTGCAGATAATTAAAAAAGGCACGGAGCGCGTGGGAAAATTAGAATTTGGAACGGAAGTTATTCACTCTGCAGATGGATCGCTGGTGGCTTTATTAGGCGCATCACCCGGTGCATCAACCGCAGTGAAAACGATGTTGGACATTATTGAAGAGTGCTTTCCCGAGGAAATAAAAAGCAAAGCATGGCAAGAGCAGATGAAAAAAATGATTCCATCTTATGGGCAATCTCTGCTTAATAATACTGATTTGTTAGCCGAGGTGAGAAATCATACGCTGACAAGTCTAGAATTGGATATTTTGCCTTAGGCCCCAAGCACATGAAAATGCAAAGTCAGCATTTTTCCTTAATGCCAAAATGATAAAATGATAAATGATGCGCTGCGCTGTTATAAAACGTAGATTTAGCATAACCAGATCATCATTTATCATCTTGCTGCTAGCTGTATTGACTGATTATATAAGCAGTGAAGGGATGTTTTTCAGTTCCTTTTTCATCCCATGTGCTTAGTAGATTCACTGAACATCATGCTAACAATTATCTTTCGATTAATATTAACTTTTAGGGTGAAAGGTGTAATAGCACTTCGATTACCCATGCACACATAACTGATTGCTTTTTAGCATGCTATTTTGTATCAACAACGCAGTCGACGTAGCGCTTGACGTGCTCGCGGGGGGTGAATAAGATGGGATACCAAGGGTTAAACTAATAAGCAGCTTTAGCCATGTTTAAATAACAGAAAGTGAAAGTGATGAAAAAAGATAAAGTTCTCTCTCCAATTAAACGGATGCAGCAAGATGTAAAAAACGGTGACAGTAAACACAAGGCATTTGCCCGATATCTGTCTGCTGGTGGACAGCCTGAGCCCGGATCAATGGCATTAGCGATGATTCCCGATAAAGCGGCCGTTAAGCAATACGGCTGGATGAATATATTAATTTTGCTTATGTATTGGCTGCCTGTCGGTTCTTTATATGCGGTCGGTGCTTTTATGCAAGGAAACTTCTATTTAGGGCATCTGCTGGTGCCAATGATAGTGACTTATTTTGTGTTAAAGAAAAGTGCAATCAGTTACTATTTTTTTATCTATCTGAGTGCAAAAGTCATCTACGAGGCTTTTAATTCAAGCTCCGATAATAACTTGTTTTTGTCATTAGTGACTGTCTATTGCACTGTATTGATTGTTTTCACTATTAAAACTAAATTAACATTATTTTCATACCAGAGTTTTTTTCAGCAGAAGAAAAAACCAGACGGCACCTTTGTTTTTACATCGGAACCGAAATAGATGCCCTCGCTTTATTAAGCAGAAAATGTTGTCGTTGATAAAGAGAGCCAAATCACTTAAAGAGGAAGGCTTTGCCTCTTTAAGTAGCTTGGCTACTTACCATCAAAATCATCCTCCTTCTAAAACAAAAAAATTTCACAAAGAAATTGTATTTATCCTTTTGTTCGGTAATTCTGGACTAGAATTATAGGTGGGTAATAGGAAAAGGAGAAAATTATGCACTTTCACAATTCTGCCGGTCAGGTGATGAGGCTTGCTGATAATTTAACACTGAAAGAACTATACGATATGGGGATTGAGCTGACTATTTCAGAAAAAGTTGATCCTGAGCATGAACTCTGGTTGTCTGATGAAGAGGTAGATGCGCTTGACGCAGAAAAAAAAGATGCTTAATCTCTTGGTGCCGTTAAATCCTCCGCTTAATACCGGAGGATTTTTTTTGCTGCTTTAACCTTTAACCTTTAACCTTTAACCTTTAACCTTTAATATTAATGAATGTCGATTCCTAGAGCCTTCTTGCTGCATTATTTACTTGCTGCATGAATAATCAGCAGTGAAAATTTAGGCTGGAGATTGTTCCTCATTTGTACAGATACAGTGCATAATTGAGGTAACAATATTTATTATGAACGGGGGAGGGAATAATATTTAGATCAGCAGGCAACTATTTGCAACGGCAAGCCGCTCGTGTATTATCGCGCTCATTACCCTGTTTTGGACATCGGTTCAAGCCTTTTTTAATAGCAAAGTAGCCATCATTCACTCAAACCATAAAGATAGAATATGATATTTAAAGATTATAAATTATTAAGCCAACAAGCCGTTGCATTAATTGCTGACGAAACGGATTTAACGGCAAATCTTGCCAATCTCAGCGCATTACTCAATATGAGCTTGGATAATATTAATTGGGTCGGATTTTACCTGTTAAGGGATAACCAATTAGTTTTAGGTCCTTTCCAAGGTCAGCCCGCCTGCATTCGTATCCCCTTAAATACAGGCGTGTGCGGTAAGGCGTTTTCTACCAATACGATTCAAAGAGTGGCCGATGTACAGCAATTTGCAGGGCATATTGCCTGTGATGCAAACAGCCAATCTGAAATCGTCTTACCTGTCAGTATACAGGGAGTACCCGCGCTGCTATTAGATATAGATAGCCCGATTAAAAACAGGTTCACACAAAACGATCAGGACGGATTAGCCTACTTGGTTGAACAAATACAACTGCACCTGTGATTTTGATCTTGCAGGCGAAGCAATAACACTTTTTTTTGTGTTATTGGCACAATAAACACACTGAAAGTGGATAAATAATGACGAGTTGCAATATAACTTAATCTTAACTGGTGTTGTTGTTCCTCAGGTATAAAATGTCGCCCTGTTTGTTATTTTTTATTTATTGACGTGAGGTTTATTAAGTTGGATTCAAAAAATTGTGTTGTTATTGCAATCGCAGGCGCTTCTGCATCGGGTAAAAGTTTAATCGCAAATACTATTTATCGCGAGTTGTGTGAAGAGATGGGAACCGATCAAATAGGCATTATTTCCGAAGATTCCTATTATCGGGAACAAAGCCATCTTGAATTAGAGCAGCGCAAGTTGACTAATTATGATCATCCTAAGGCATTTGAGCATGAGTTATTGTGTTCTCATCTTAAAATGCTAAAAGATAACCATTCCGTTAATATTCCTGTTTACAGTTATACCGAGCATACCCGTACGCTGCAATCAGAGACAATGACCTCCAAAAAAGTGATCATTTTAGAAGGTATATTATTACTCACTAATGCAGCTTTACGGGAGCAGATAGATGTCAGTATTTTTATTGATACGCCCCTCGATATCTGTCTTATGCGCCGTCTGGTTCGGGATATGGCCGAGCGAGAAAGAAGTATGGACTCTGTTTTATTACAATATACAAAAACAGTCCGTCCGATGTTTTTACAGTTTATTGAACCCTCTAAACAACATGCTGATATTATTGTGCCTCGCGGCGGCAAAAACCGGATTGCAAAGGATCTTCTCAAAACCAGAATAAAGTACCTATTGGACAAATAAATACGCCATTATTTAAGGTCATATTTGCCCGGAGGGTTTAACCGACAGATTAAGTGCTTCGACCGGCATTATTTCTCCATTTTTGTATTTTAACCAACCTTTTATCTAAGAGAACATAATGTTATTAGAATCTTACTACACTAAATACGACAATATAATACGTATTACTGCTGAGCAGGCAAGCGACTTCGCGAAACAGGAATGCCATGATTTTAACCCGCTTCATGATCCTGATAATAAGCGTTTCTGCGTACCGGGTGACCTTCTCTTTGCTTTGGCTTTATCTGAATACGGGGTCAGTGAGTCGATGAGCTTTACCTTTACTAACATGGTGGGTGCGAAGATGGGCATCCTTTTTCCGAAAGCGGACAGTGAGCATATTATTATCACTAATGAGCTGGGGAAAAGTGTGTTAGAAATTAAAAAACAGGGCAATACCAGCCACGATCCCGTATTAATCGAATCTTTAATCAAAAACTATGTGGTTTTTTCAGGGCAAAATTTTCCCACTCTGTTGATGCCGCTTATGAAAAAGCATAATGTGATGTTCAATCCTGCTCGTCCGTTGGTTATGTACAACAGCATGAGCTTCGAGTTTGAATCTTTATCTCTGAATAATCCACTGCATGTGGAGTTATCAGATTCTTATTTTGAAGTAGAGACAAAGCGCGCCGATAATTTCCTAAATTTTGATATTTTTGACGGGCAGAAAGTGATTGGCAAAGGCATCAAGAAGCTTATTGTTGCCGGTTTAAAACCCTATGATCATGAGCGTATTAGCGCTTTCTCACTGGCTTATGAAAGCAGACGTTCTGCATTTTAATAATATGCTGGCACTCGACTGTAGAGGTCAAGAAATTGTAATTAATTTTTTAATTACAATTTCCCACTAGCTATACACATGTTACTTCAAGATGCTTTGTCAGGCGCAAGGTCTTCGATCAGAGCAAGACGCAACATGACCTTTCGAGCGATTAACTGCGTTAATCCTCTAGCGGTAGATGTAAATGCAAGCATTTACATCTTAAATGGTTATTCCCTTTTCGATGGGTGCAACGAGCGCTAGTTTTCGAGCTTGCGCGCCGTAGGGCAAGGCGAACAACGACGATCTTCGTTGTTAGAAAGCGTCGATTTAGAATAACTAGATCATCAACCTTCTGCCTAGAATTTCATCATTTATCGTCTTGCTGATTCTTGCATCTTCAAATAATTTGGTTATGTACTTCAATTTTATGCCTCGCATCTCAGCACAATTTTTATTGCTGACTTTGCATCTTGAAGTATCATGGGTATAT
>NZ_PJBP01000128.1 GCF_002836415.1 Psychromonas sp. MB-3u-54
AGCTTCTTGCACAAGCTAGGCTATTAAATCCAGATAAATCCCTGTTGACTGATGTCAACAGGGATTTTTTTGTTTAAGCGCTTGTGGCGATGACTACTCGAGCATGGGGAAAATAGACCGTTCGTAGGGTGCGCTCCGCGCACCGATTGCTAATGCTTGCGGTGCATCGAATGCACCCTACAGATTACATAGTAGCAATTCCATTGCATATTTATCCAATCTATTGTGCAGCTTGTAGGGTGCGCTCCGCGCACCGATTGTCGCTGCTTGCGGTGCATAGAGTGCATAGAGTGCATAGAGTGCACCCTACAGATAATAATAGCAGTCTCTCTACATAACTAATAAAAATATTCCATGCTCGTCTACATTCATTAATAGCAAAAAAATAATCACATTGTAAAAGTAAAATATATTAAATTTTTGATTTTAATGGATATTTTAACAGTTTCCTTCAGAAGGGAATTGTATTTTCTTTTGTGTGATCTATAGCTGCCTGCAGTTTGGCGACAGTCTGGGTTATGTCTGCGAACCCTGTTCCATCGCGGGTATTCCGCACCAGCTAAGCAATTAAATCCAGATAAACTCCTGTGACTAACGTCAGCTGGGATTTTTTCGTTTAAACGTTTGCAGTTATAAGCGCTTTTAGCATGGAAAAACAGACTAATCCGAAAAACCAATTAGTCTGTTTTTATATTTTTAAATACGATTTTAAACGCTTAATAGCACGGGCATCATTTGAATTTACACCTCCATAAATAGTTCTCAGTATCCAACGAATTGGCATTAATTAAAGATAATAATGTGATTTTAAGTTGTAAATTTTGCCAAATAGAGTGTGCTCAATGACTCATTAGCAATAATCACACTGCTGTATTACATTTATTTGATATAAATATTGTTTTAAATCAAATAAAGGGGGAAGGAAGGGAACAATATTACCCTACAGTATGAGTGTTCTTTAGGTATCTTCATTTTAGGACTTGATTATATTTGCACCCGCAGTTAAGTATTATTGATGATCTAAAGTTCAGCTGTACTACTTGACACTGTCATTATGCTATTTAATTTTCACTGTAAAGGAAATAACAGCCATGAAACTAAAAAAATCATTAATTGCTAGTTCCGCTCTTGTCTTTTCACTCATACCCTTTGGTGCTGTACAAGCCGAAAATACTACCTTGGAAAGTGTTAAAAGCATGTCAGAAATAAAAATGGATGGAATGGCTGATGCTGCCTGGGATAAAGCGCCAAGCATGAAGGTTAAAATTGACAAACAGCCTTACAAACCAAGCAACGGTTATGAAGGTATTACAAGAACTATTGTTGAAATGAAGTCCCTTTATGACGACCAATATATCTATTTCTTGATGAGTTATGCAGATCCAACCAAAAGTCTGGATCGTTTTCCATGGATGAAACAAGCTGATGGCAGCTGGAAGCAGTTATCAAATAAAGATGACACCGGCCACGATAATACTTATTACGAAGACAAAGCCGCTATTATCTGGGATATAAACACCGATGATTTCGCAGAAAAAGGCTGCAATGATGCCTGCCATCGTGCAGATGACGGAAAAGTCAATGGATTTGATAGTAAATCTCCCGCGCGTAAATATACCCAAGCAGGTCAAACCTTGGATATGTGGCACTGGAAAGGAGTCCGTACCGGTGTTAATAATCAAATAGATGATCAATATATAGATAGCACCTCAGATCCTGAAGAAAATGCTAATTGGGGACGCAAGGGGGATCACAAAACAGGTGGCGGTTATGTCAATAATATTGATGAAAATGGACAACCTGCATTTGTTTCTGCAAATCCAAGTGAGAATGCTCCCTCTATTTTTGATTCTGAAAAACAACCGTTTACAGCCGACTATGACAAGACTACGCGCATTCCAGGTATTATAACGCAGCCATTTACAGGTTCTCGTGCTGATATTGATGCAGTTGGTGTTTGGAAAGAGGGTGTTTGGACTATTGAAATTAAACGTAAGTTGGTCACCACGGGTGAGCAAGCCGCAACTCAAGATGTTCAGTTTAACGATCTGACTAAGGTGTATCCATTTGGTATTTCAGTATTTGATAATTCTCAAATAAATCATGTTTATCACCGTGGCGTGCTGGATCTTAAGTTCAAATAAAGCCTATTATTAATAGGTGAACAGTATAACCAGCTGGTTGGTGCAGCTGGTTATACTGTCACAACGTTTTTTATAACTAATAAATCATACTTAGTTGATTAAAGATAAAAACAACCCCTGCGGGTAAGAATAGCAGTCGCCCGTGGAGGTTAATGTTAAAGCTATAACCATTCAGATCCTTAAATAAAAAGAGGATATATGAGGCTATTACAGCGGTCATTAATTTTTATGAGTTTATGCATTTTATGCCTGCCCGGCCTTGCGGCTGGTAATAAGGTCGTTTCGGAGCGGAATATCTTGGTGCCCGCGGCTGATTTTGAAATACAGGTTGAAAATAAAGCTGAGATGGAAAAACTGATTAAAGAAAATAGACGTTGTATCCGCTGTCATCAAGTAGAACGAAAACTAAAAAAAATTCCCGCTGTAACAGTGCAGGGTGCTGCACATGGCAGTGAAAAATTTTACGATAATTGTACCGCTTGTCATGGAGATAAGGGTAAACATCCCAAACAAGACGTTAGTGTTATTAGTTTTGCTGCTCATTCACCTACCCCATTAGCACAACAAAATGGCCAATGTCTAAAATGTCATACTCCTGTTGAGCTTCGCAAAGCGGAATGGACACACGATGTGCATTATAAAAAGATAAATTGTGCTTCTTGCCATAAATTACATGATGCAGTTGATCCCATCATTAATATCGAGCGAAAATCGAGAATAAAACTTTGTGTTGATTGTCATCATTCAATAAATGAATCACAAGGGGAGCTATGATGGACTATTCCAGAAGAAAATTTTTAGCGGGTCTAGGTGCCACAACCATGTTCGCAACTGCCGGCGTTGCTGGCACATCTGTTATTCAAACCTTGGTCATTGATGGAAAGCGTTATGGGATGATCCACGATGAAACCCTGTGCATTGGTTGCGAAGCCTGTGTTGATGCCTGTCGGGAAACCAATAATGTCCCGGAGGGAGTGAGCCGTTTAGAGATTATCCGTAGTGAGCCCCGTGGTGAGTTTCCGAATGCTGATTATCAGTTTTTTAGAAAATCTTGCCAGCATTGTGAAGATGCACCTTGTGTTAATGTTTGTCCGACGGGTGCTTCTTTTATTGATAAAAAAACCGGGATTGTGGATGTACATGCAGATCGCTGCGTTGGTTGCATGTATTGTATTGCTGCATGTCCCTATAAAGTTCGCTATATCGATCCCGTGACTAAATCAGCTGATAAATGTAATTTTTGCCGCGATACCAATCTTGCAAAAGGGCAATTACCGGCCTGTGTACAGTCATGCCCGCAGCAGGCACTTGTATTTGGTGATCTCAATGATCCAAACAGTGAAATTGTTAAAACCCTGCAACAAAAAACAATCTACCGTTATAAAAAACATCTGGGTACTAAACCAAAAATGTTTAGAGTGCCAGATCTGAAAGGGGAGATTGAACTATGATGGAAAGTTTACAGCAGGCTCTGCATTTTGACTCCCTTGTCTGGCACTGGCCTATCGCAATTTATCTGTTTGTGCTGGGTATCTCTTCCGGGGCAATGTGTTTAGCGCTGTTTATTAAATGGAAATTACCCTCGGCGGAGAAGGCTGCGAAAAATCCGCTGATTAAAGCGGCAGCAATTCTTGTGCCGAGTATGGTTATTTTTGGTTTAGTGATCCTCGTTTTTGATTTAACTAAACCTCTGCATTTTTGGAAGGTGATTGTTTATCAATTTGCTAACCCAACTTCAGTCATGGGCCGTGGTGTCACGCTGTTTATCGTTTATCAGATAACAACATTTGCATGGATAGCGCTGGTCTTTAGGAAGGAGTTGGAAACATTGCTGGCACGTTTTATGCCTTGGGCAATGAAAATACTCGGTATTTTGTGGTTATGGGATTTAATTGCCAAGGTTGAGAGGCAACTTGAGTTTGTTATTGCGATACTTGCTGTTCTGCTTGGGGTGTACACTGGATTTTTGCTTTCCGCTTTAAATTCATATCCTTTACTTAATCAACCTGTTCTACCCTTACTCTTTTTAGCCTCTGGTTTGTCATCGGGCATTGCGGCAACCATTTTATTAGCGACGACCTTCTTCTCCGCCAATGCAAAGACTTCAGGCATGACCCTAAGTCATCGCCTGGAACAGCCTATTGTTTGGTCCGAATTGGCCTTACTGATAATACTGATTATTGGTATGAACTTCGGAGGTGAAATGGATAAAGTCTCTATCGATGCCGCTATTTCAGGTGGTTTTTGGGCAGGTGTTTTTTGGGTTGGCGTAATGGGTATTGGTATTCTTTTACCCTTGATGATGAATCAAATTACCTCGATTAAGGTTAAGCACAGTAATGCTTTCATTCTGAGTAGCGCCGTATTGACTCTGGTCGGAGTAATGTCATTAAGGATGTTTATTCTTTATGCCGGGCAAATGACACCAGCCTGAAGCGTACTTCCAGATACGATATAAAAATGTCCTGTTTTAATACTGATAAAATATAACTATGCTTAAGTATGGTGGGTGACTTATTATGAATTTATTGAAGATGTTATTGTTAAGTTTCGCGCTTTGCTGGGGTGCTATGGCCGGGGCGGCAGACTTACCCAATCCGGATCAGGAGAACTTAGCTAATTTTCATCTAAAAGATCAAGACTGCGCGGGTGCCTGCCATGAAAAAGAGGAACCTTCTACATGGCTGGAATTTGAACAAAGCAGCTGTATTGAATGTCATGATGAATATGGGTTCTTAGAAGGTAAATGGCATAATATAAAGCATCGTGAGGAGGAAGATATGCCCTGCACAGAGTGCCATATCACCCATGAAAAAACAGATCCTAAAGAATTTTGTTCAGACTGTCACGACGATGACCATGATGCATTCGAGCCCTTATTTAAATACCAGAGAGTAGTTGAAACTACCTCGCAGTTCCTCAAAGAAAAATAAAGCGGCTCTAGTATAAATAATGTTATGTTAACGGACACACTCTTTCTCAGTATATCTATCGCTGTTCGCCCTTGTGTCAGAATAGTGGCAACATTAACTTCTGAAATATTTTCCTGTCTTACGCATGAATAACTCAACCTGAATGTGAGTTGCAGAAACGGCTTTTCTAATTGCAATCTTTATCATGCGGTTAATGCGGTCAGACTGTTTATCTATTTTTACGGTTGTGATGACAGAATATTAACGGCTAGATAAGATTGTAATAAAAACTTATTTACTCATTGAGTTGCAGGTAATGTCAAATAATTATATTGTCCTCCAATCGTTCTTATTTAAGTCGCATAGATCTGCGTGTTTTATAAACTAATTCCGACCGTCGGTAAGGCAATATAATGAAAGAACAACAAACTGATTTAATAACGCCACGCCCCCAAAAATGGCAAGCGGAAGATAAATTAGCATGGTTTGAAAAACAGACAATTAAACGTTCATATCAAAATGATGTACTCAAAAAAATCACGGCGTTAGCGACAGATTTTAGGGTTGAACAATATGGTGAACTTTGTTATTCGCCCTATAACTATCCGCTTTATATAGTCACAACCCGCGATTGGGATAATAATAAACCTTCAATTTTGATAACCGGTGGTGTCCACGGTTATGAAACTAGCGGAGTTCATGGGGCACTGCGTTTTATTGAGAAACATGGCCTTAACTATGCTGAAAAATTCAATATTGCTGTCGCCCCCTGCATCAGCCCGTGGGGTTATGAAACGGTTAACCGTTGGAATCCCGATGCGACGGATCCAAATAGATCATTTTATCAACCAAGCCCCTCTCTTGAGGCATCTCAATTGATGGAATATGTTAAAAAACATCGTCTAAATTTTATGACTCATATTGATTTACATGAAACAACGGACACGGATAATACTGAGTTTAGACCTGCTTTAACGGCCAGAGATGGTGTTGAGCAAGAACTTACGGATATTCCCGATGGTTTTTATCTGGTTGCCGATACCAATAATCCCAAGCATGATTTTCAAGGTGCTATTATTGAAGCGGTTAGAAAAGTGACTCATATTGCCCCTGTTGATGCAAATGGGAAAATTATTGGAGAGTCCGTTAGCCAAGATGGTGTTATTCATTATGACACTAAACAGTTAGGGCTGTGTAATGGTTTTACTAACGCACTCTATTGCACAACAACAGAGGTTTATCCCGATAGCCCTCAGGCGACAGGAGAAGATTGTATTAATGCGCAGGTTGCGGCGGTAACAGGTGGGCTTGATTATTTAATTAACGAAAATATTGTTTAATGACATAAGGTAATAAAATTAATCAGGCTAAATTATGTATTCAGCATGGGGTCTGCCGTACTTGAAAATCTCTTAAATGACCCTTTAATTTACTGATTTTCTGCCAAAAAGCGAACACCTATATACTCTGCCCCCATTTGCATTAAAATAGACCTTAATCTGTGACCCGTCAGGTCTCAAATCTATTTATTAAAAAGGATTAATTGAATGACCCCAGAATTATTTTTTATATATGATTCTCACTGCCCTTGGAGCTACGCAAGTACTGCTTTACTTAATGAGATCGAAAAATCCTGCCCTGAAATGACAATCCATTTATGGCATTGTGCTCATTATGATGGCAGTGATCGTGTTGGCCATGAGAAGATGGACCGGGTCGCAAAAGAAAGTGTTGTGAAATTTGGCCAACAGTATAAACGTTTTGTCGATAGTCCTAAAAATGCGATTATGACGGCCAATTTTATGGCTTGGTTGCAAAATAAACAACCAGAGAAAGAATTAGGTGTTCTAAACGCATTGCAAAAAGCCCACTTTATTGAAGGTAATCCCTTCGGATGTAAACACGATTTTAATGAGATTGTCGAGCAGTTTAAGTTATCGCCACCTAATAAAATATTCAAAGATGAATTAAGCAGTGAGTCTGAATATACCTTGTCTGATATCAGTGAAGTTCAAGAGTTTATGAAAACAACTGACTTCCCCGCTTTATTGTTAATCGTCGATGAAAAGGCGGTGTTATTAAACCATTCACTGTATTTAAGTAAACCTGAAGCGATAATAGAGGCGATAAAACAAGAGTTAGCTTAAAAATATAAAGGTTAAATAGTGTTTTTTATTGCTGTGATTTATTAGCTTTACAATATTATTGTAAAGCTTTTTTTTGATAAGCGCTTATAAAGCATGACGTTATTCAACAACTAATATTCATTACACTAAGCAGCATAAATGAATGTAAAATGAGTGAATTTGGTATAATTTGCAATTGTTGTTTATTCTATTGTAAAAAAAGAACAGACCCTAATAGATTATATTATTGAATAAACATCAAAGGATAAGATTAATGATTAATACCGTTATTAAAAAGTATCAGACACTTTTTTCAGATCAAGCATTAGCAACAGATATGTCAGTTATCTCAGTGCTGTTAATACTTATTCTGATCTCGGTGGTAGCTAATTATATCACCAAAAAAATAATAACTGTTTTTGTTAAAAAATTTATTGATAAGACTAAAAGTCAATGGGATAACACTTTTTACGACTGTCATGTATTCACCCGTTTGTCTCATCTAATGCCAATATTGGTCTTTAGTGTGGCTTCAAAAATCATTTTTCCGGCAGATGATTACCCGCTTCTGTTGGATAACCTTTCTAAGTTTACTTCGCTGTATTTGATTATTGCCTTTGCCCTTGTTATTCATAGTCTGCTAGCTGCATTTGATGCTATTTACCGTACCTACAAAATGTCCAAGCAACGTCCAATCAACAATTATATTCAAGTTCTCAAAATTATTCTGTGGATTTTTACAACGGTCGCCGCCATCTCACTTCTGCTGAGCAAGGATCTTTGGGCATTATTTTTAGGCATGAGCGGGATGATGGCGATCATTATGCTCGTCTTTAAAGACACTCTCCTTGGCCTGGTGGCCGGAATGCAGATTACTGCCAATGATATGTTACGTATTGATGACTGGTTGGAAATGCCAAGTCGTAATGCGGATGGTGACGTGATTGATATAACCCTTAATACGGTTAAGGTCAGAAACTGGGATAAAACTATCACCACTATTCCTACCCATGCTTTGATGTCCGAGTCGTTCAAAAATTGGCGGGGAATGACCGAGTCGGGAGGGCGCCGAATCAAGCGTTCTATCTCAATTGATATGACATCGGTCAAATTTTGTGATCAAGAAATACTTCAGTCTTTTATGAAAATTGAGCTTCTTAAAGATTATTTACTTAACAAACAACAAGAAATAGAGACTTACAATAAAGAAACAGGAAACGATTTAAGTAACCTTGCTAATGGCAGGCGGCTCACTAATATAGGTACCTTCAGGGCATATCTATCCGCTTATTTGAAAAAAAATCCTAAAATACATCAAGATTTTACTTTTATGGTGAGGCAGTTGGCACCAAGTTCTACGGGCGTACCCATTGAAATTTACGTTTTTAGTAACGATCAGGACTGGGTTAATTATGAGGGAATTCAAGCGGATATTTTTGACCATATTTTAGCTGTTATTCCTGAGTTTGGCCTGAGAGTTTTTCAGGATCCTATTGGTTCTGATTTTGAAAAAGCGTTCGGTCGATCCGCTAATAATTAAGTAATGCGATACTCGTTTTGCGCCTTTGCCGGCGCATTATTAACTAACACCATTCAACTTGCTAAGTCTTGCCGACATTTTTTCCTCAGTATGAATTCTACCCTTAATTAAAAAGCGGCTATCCTCAAAGCAACAATTTAAGTCTTTTGGGCTGTTTTACAATAAGTATTTCTTTTGCTATCGGGCAACTATTTTGCATTTTTATCAATCGCACTCATACTTAATAAACAGCTTAATAGTTAATAATTAATTCACCTTAAATTACTTTTTAAAACAGAGCGAGATCTATTTTCTGCTTATAGGCTAAGAGGCAATGATCATGGCAAAATATGTTTATTTATTTACTAAAGGCCAAGCTGACGGTGATCGCTCGCAACGCGAATTACTCGGTGGAAAGGGGGCTAATCTCGCTGAAATGGCTGCAATCGGGATGCCCGTTCCCTCCGGGTTCACCTTAACAACCGAAGTCTGCAAGTCATTTTATCAACACGATCGTCATTATCCTGAAGGCGTGGAGTCGCAAGTGAATGGGGCACTTAAAAAGCTTGAGCAACAGATGGCGAAAGGTTTTGGTGATCCGGTTAACCCCTTATTATTATCGGTACGTTCCGGTGCTCCCACCTCTATGCCCGGCATGATGGACACCGTACTTAATTTGGGGCTCAACGACCAGACGGTGCAGGGACTTATTAACTTGAGTGGTGATCCGCGTTTTGCCTATGACTCCTATCGGCGCTTTATTCAGATGTACGCTAACGTTGTCAAGGGAGTGGATGGTGATGTTTTTGAAAAGTTATTAGAGGATAAAAAACGCGCGAAAGATATTCAAAATGATAATGAGTTGAGTGCCGAAGACTTGCAGCAGTTAATCGCTGCATTCAAAGCCAGTTATCGGCAAGTGCTTGGCCTTGATTTTCCAACTGATCCGCAGCAGCAACTTTGGGAAGCTATTAGTGCTGTCTTTGGATCCTGGATGAATCAGCGAGCGGTCACTTATCGCCGACTAAATAATATCCCCTCCCACTGGGGAACAGCGGTCAATGTGCAGGCCATGGTCTTTGGTAATATGGGTAATGATTGTGCGACCGGCGTTGCATTTACACGCGATCCCTCAACGGGAGAAAATTATTTTTATGGTGAGTTTTTAGTCAATGCTCAGGGTGAAGATGTTGTTGCCGGTATTCGCACACCGCAACCTATTAATAAGGCTAAATATAAACCGGGCGACCTGCCGGCATTAGAAGATGTTTTGCCGGCGTGTTACGCACAACTATTGGATCACCGTAATACTCTGGAAAAACATTTTCGTGATATGCAGGATCTTGAGTTCACTATCGAATCCGGCAAGCTGTATATGCTGCAAACCCGAACAGGTAAAAGAACAGCACAAGCTGCAATCCGGATTGCTGTGGAAATGGTTGCTGAGAAGCTGATCGACAAACGCGAGGCAGTATTAAGAGTCTTACCGGAGCAACTAGAGCAATTACTGCACCCCTCGATTGATCCCTCCGTGAACAAAAATATAATCGCTAAGGGCTTACCTGCATCCCCTGGTGCTTGTAGCGGCAAGGTGGTCTTTAATGCCGATGAAGCTGAACAACAAAACAGATTGAAAGAGAAAGTCATCCTGGTTCGGATTGAAACCAGTCCTGAAGATATTCATGGTATGAACGCTGCACAGGGCATTCTAACCTCGCGCGGCGGCATGACATCACATGCGGCGGTTGTCGCTCGGGGTATGGGTAAAAGCTGCGTCGCAGGTTGTGGAGATCTGCATATCGATTACGAAAAACAGGTAATGGTGACTAAGTCAGGACATACCATCAAGCGCGGGGATATTATTACTCTGGACGGAGCAGCCGGTGAGGTTATTCTTGGCGATGTCCCAAAAGTGCAACCAGCGGTCAGTGGCGATTTTGGCACCTTAATGAGTTGGGCCGACACCTTCCGCACCCTGCAAGTAAGAGCCAATGCCGACACTCCCCATGATGCCAAGGTTGCGCGAGAGTTCGGCGCAGAGGGGATAGGTTTGTGTCGTACTGAACATATGTTTTTCGACGTTAAACGGATCCAAGCGGTGCGTGAAATGATTGTGTCCACCGATTTAGAAGGTCGGGAAAGGGCGCTTTCGAAAATCATGCCGATGCAGAAAAATGACTTTATCGGACTGTTCCGGGAGATGCGAGGAGTGCCTGTCACTATTCGCTTACTGGATCCTCCATTGCACGAATTTTTACCACAGAATGATGATGATATCGCCGATCTTGCGGCCCTTGCCGGCATGCGTTTTTCGGAAGTTAAAGCGCATGTTGAAGAGCTGCATGAATTTAATCCGATGCTCGGTCATCGTGGTTGTCGACTCGGTCTCACTTATCCGGAGGTTTACGATATGCAGGTTCGAGCGATCATGGAAGCCGCTTGTGAACTGGTTAAAAATGAGCATTATGAAATTGTTCCGGAGATCATGATCCCGCTGGTGGCTGATGTAAACGAATTGAAGGTTCTGCGCGAAAAAGCGGTCCAAGTGGCAGAAAAGGTAATGGCCGCTTATGGCGTTAAAGTCGACTACCAAATCGGCACTATGATTGAATTGCCACGGGCCGCCTTATTGGCTGATCTGATTGCCCTGCAAGCTGACTTCTTTTCCTTTGGCACTAATGATCTAACCCAGACCACCTATGGTTTGTCGCGCGATGATGCCGGTCGATTTTTACCTTATTATATAGAAAATGGGCTATTTTTAAGCGATCCCTTTATTACATTGGATCGTGCCGGCGTTGGCCAACTAGTGAAAATGGGCACTGAAAAGGGCAGGCAGACCCGACCCGGTTTGAAAGTTGGTATCTGCGGTGAGCATGGAGGAGAGCCTTCGAGTGTTGAATTTTGTCATCAAATTGGTCTGGATTATGTTTCCTGTTCGCCATACCGGGTGCCCATTGCGCGCTTGGCAGCTGCCCATGCAGCTTTAATAAATGAATAGTAAATAGTCAATCACCTAAACTTAAACGTTTGGTAATCTCTTTATCCGGCGTTTTTTGTGACAGTACTGAAGGCAACAATTGATATGTATATAGACGCTAAAGAACAGGGTCTCAGCTCAGTCGATGCGGCTCAGCGATTGCAGGAGTATGGAGAGAATCGTCTTCCCTCCTCAAAGCCCAGCAGTCTCATTCTTATCTTTATTAAACAATTTCTGAGCCCCTTTATTTATATTTTATGTGTTGCTGCGATTGTATCCTTTATGGTTAAACAGCTACCCAGTGCCGTTTTTATTATAACGGTGTTATTTATTAACGCCATTATAGGCACTATTCAAGAGTATTCCGCACAAAAATCAGCCCATGCACTTAAGCAGATGATCAAAGGCTCAGCCCACGTTATTCGCGATGGTAATGCGCAGACCATTAACGCTGAATGTGTTGTCCCGGGGGATTTGCTGCTTTTATTTTCCGGGGATAAAGTCGCTGCCGATATTGAACTGCTTGCAGCACAGGATCTTGCTGTTGATGAATCTATGCTCACTGGAGAATCTTTAGCCGTCGCTAAAAACACTCACACCAAAGTGAAAAAAGGGGCTCCCATTAGTGATCAATTTAACCGCTGTTTTGCCGGCAGCATAGTTACCCACGGACGGGCACAGGGAATCGTTATCAATACCGGTCTTAATACAGAGATAGGCAATATTGCCACTCATGTTTCTGCGCAAAGGATTTCTGAACCACCTTTATTAATACGGATGCGAAAATTTACCTATAAAGTGGCTTTTGCCATTATTATCTCAATACTTATGTTGATTTTTTTGATGCTGCTGATCGGGGGATACGAAACAGATATCATGGTTATGATGGCGATAGGGCTTGCTGTATCTACTATCCCCGAAGGTTTACCTGCAGCGTTAACGGTTGCTTTAGCTATCGGTATGAGGCGCATGGTGAAGCACCATGTGATCATTCGTAAATTAGTCGCAGTGGAAGCCTTAGGCTCTTGTACTTTTATCTGCTCAGACAAAACCGGTACCTTAACAGTCAATGAGCTAACCATTCAGCAGGTTGTTTTGCCGGAGGGTGATATTTATAAGGTCTCAGGACAAGGTGTTGCTGATGGTACAATAGAAGGTGAGAATATCATGCAGCTTCGGGAGCTTTGTATTACCGGGGTATTAGCCAATGAAAGCCATTTAGATTATTCGGGCGGTGAGTGGGCATCGGACGGCGATATTGTTGATATTGCTTTTTTAGTGTTAGCCAAAAAATTAGGTCTTTCTGTCTCCGATATTAGAAAACAGCAAAAACAACTTGAAATTATTCCCTATGAGTCTGAAAAAGCATTTGGCGGCAGTTTAAATCTGAATCAGGAACAACCCTGTCTTTATGTAAAAGGCAGTCCGGAAAAAATGCTGGAATTATCAACTCATATGCATTCCCCATCAGGGACGATACCTATCGATCACAAAAAAATACAGGCTCAGTTTGAACAATTGGCGGGAAAAGGATTTCGCATTATTGCCCTGGCGATACGGCAAATTCCAACGGCTAAAAATGCACTGGATCACCTCGAAGGAATGACCTTTTTGGGCATGGTTGCAATGATCGATCCGGTTCGACCTGAAGCAAAAGAGGCTATCAAAAAATGCCAAACGGGTGGAATAGAAGTTGCAATGCTCACCGGAGATCACCCTGCCACGGCATTGGCGATAGCGATTGAACTGGGGCTGGCATCGCTTCAAAGTCAGGTTGTTACCGGGCCAATGATAAAAGAAGCGCAAAAGATAAGTACGCAAAATTTTGATGATCTTATTCGTTCCGTCCGAGTATTTGCGCGCATCGAGCCGACTCAAAAAGAGATGATTGTTGATAGTTTTATGCGCGCGGGGCATTTTGTTGCGGTGACCGGAGATGGGGTTAATGATGCTCCGGCAATGCGGCGGGCGAATGCCGGTATTGCCATGGGGAAAAAGGGCACCGATGTCGCCAAAGAGGTCGCAGATTTAATTATCACCGATGATAATTTTTCCTCCATTGTCAACGGCATTGAACAGGGGCGAATTGTGTATAACAATATTCGCAAAGTCATCGCATTATTAATCGCCACCGGTTTTTCAGCCCTGTTATTGTTTTTTCTGACCGTATTAAGCGGCTTACCTATGCCGTTAACCGCCATCCAATTATTGTGGCTTAATTTAATTGCCAATGGCGTACAGGATGTTGCATTAGCCTTTGAACCTAAAGAGGGAAATGAGTTAACGGAGCCGCCAAGAAAACCCAGTGAACCGATATTTGAGCGCGGCATCATTGAGCATGTAGTGGTTAATGGCACGGTGATGGGAGTACTCGCTTTTACTACTTTTTTCTATTTAATTAAAATGGAAACCGATCTGCACAATGCACGTAATATGACCTTAATGTTAATGGTGTTGTTTGGTAATATTCATGTTCTTTCCAGCCGATCAGAAAAAAAATCACTTTTCAGTCTGCCATTATTTTCCAATCCATTTTTAATATTAGCTGTCCCCATTGCGCAACTTATTCATATCGGCGCAATGTATACACCGGTACTGAATAATGTACTGCAAATCCAGCCCATTACAGTTGCGCAGTGGGGGGGATTATTATCCGTTGCTTGTACCCTGTTTTTTGCGGAGGAGGTGCATAAATATTTTTTAAGAAAAAAAACCGTAAGAAATAAAAATCAACAAAAAAGCAGCAGATCTTGAATCGCAGTTATTATAAAATAGGAAAGTGCGAGTTCTGCTAAGTAAGGCTTCAACCTGGCTTGTGATCTTCCCATAACAAGTTTTATTAACGGCTAATTTAAAATATTCTAGAGGAATAATTTTTCTGATGTAAAATACAAAGGCTAATAAAGCGCCTTTATACCCATGATACTTCAAGATGCAAAGTCAGCAAGGAAAATTGTACTGAGATGCTAGGCATAAAATTGAAGTATCGTTATCCTAGATAGCGATTTTATAACAACGCAGATTGGCACAATTTGCCTTGCCCTACGGGGCGCAAGTTCGAAACCAGCGCTGCGTTGCCCCCATCGAAAGGGAATAATCATTTAAGATGTAAATGCTTGCATTTACATCTACCGCTAGAGGATTAACGCAGTTAATCGCTCGAAAGGTCATGTTGCGTCTTGCTCTGATCGAAGACCTTGCGCCTGACAAAGCATTTTGAAGTAACATGGGTATATATCTGTCGATGACTTAAACTCGATACTGTCGTTTTTATGGATGACATTTGACTTACTTGCGGCCTAAAAAATAGTATCTTCCCCTATCGCTTGATCCAATTAATATATCTTATTGGTATCAAAGGCTGTAAAATTGCATGCCATCATTTAAAATGAACAGCGGCGGAGCGGGTTAGAGGCACCCTTAGTGAATCTATTGGTTTTACAGAATTAATTAGCGGTTTAAAATTTTTAACGGGAATATGAATGATTATCTTATTAACAATAATGCGTAATTATTGGTTTGCCTGCACCATTTTCATGCTGACAGTGATTACGCTGCTGTCGTTCAACCTTAGTATTAATTTACCCTCCGTACCAGGTGGAGATAAAATGCATCATTTTATTGCCTATGCATTATTAATGTTTCCGGTCGCGTTGAAAAAACCTCAGCATTGGTTGCTCATTGCGTTATTCTTTCTTTGTTTAAGCGGCGGAATTGAGTTACTGCAACCTCTGGTTGGACGTACTAATGATTGGCTTGATCTTGTCGCAAATTGGAGCGGCATTATGTTCAGTATCCTATTCGCACAGTTAATACACAGAGTGTTTCCCTCTTTGATAAACCAAGATAGCTAATGAAAAGCTTGTAATAACACTCGGGTTATTACAAGCTTTATCGTCAATAAGAGCTGTAATTAAGCGCTTACTAAGGCTAATGTATCACGGGCAATAACCCACTCTTCATTGGTTTGAATAACCATTGCGACCGTACTATCCTGTTCAGTAATAATGCCCTGATTCGATGATTTACCAAAGCGGTTTGCCAGGTTTTCTTGCGGGTTTACTTTAAAACCTAATAAACTTAAACGCGCCAGTGTTAGTTCACGTATTGGTGCTGAATTCTCACCAATACCGCCGGTGAATACCACTGCGTCTAATCGCCCGTCTAATGCTGCCGTGTAGCTGGCTATATATTTAGCCAGACGGTAGCAGTATAGATCCATGGCACGTTTCGCTGCTGGATCCGTATCGTAGTTATCTTCAACAAAACGACAATCAGATGTTTTTTCAGTTAACCCTAATAATCCAGACTCTTTAGTCAGCATAGTATTTATTTCTGCCATGCTATAACCTAATTCATCATACAGGTGGAAGATAACGGCCGGATCAATGTCACCACAACGAGTCCCCATGACCAAACCTTCTAAGGGTGTCATACCCATAGAAGTATCAACGGACTGACCGTTTTTAATCGCACAAACAGAGCCGCCGTTACCAAGGTGACAGTTAATAATATTTAACTCTTCAACGGGTTTGTTTAATATTCCGGCAGCTTCAAGGCAGATGTAAAGGTGGCTGGTACCGTGCATGCCGTAACGACGGACACCATTTTCACGGTAAAGTTTGTAAGGTAGTGCATATAAAAACGCTTGTTCAGGCATGGTCTGGTGAAAAGCGGTATCAAATACGCCTACATTTGGCAGTCCGGAAAAAGCATGCTGTGCGGCACGGATACCAACGAGGTGAGCAGGATTATGTAAAGGCGCCAGCGACACGCAATCTTCAATGCCCTGAATCACTTGATCGGTGATCACTACAGATTGAGTGAATTTTTCACCACCGTGTACGATACGATGACCAATTGCAAAGAGGTTTTCTTTTAATGCAGGTTGTTTGGACAGAATCTCATTGACAATATAGTTCAGAGCTTCTTCATGAGCTGCGCCAATACCTAAATCTGCACTTCCTTTCACGCCTTCCAATTTCCATTTCATGCGCGCATCATCCAGATGCAGGCATTCAGCAAGACCTGATAGTTTTTCTTCACCTGTTGACATGTCGATGATGGCAAACTTCAGTGAAGAACTGCCGCAGTTAAGTACAAGAATTAGCTTGTTGCTCATGTATTATATTTCCTATTTATTGTGTAAAAAACAGTGGATCAGATTGATATTTTGTGGGTTTTTATAAAGGGTATATTGTCTATTTTTAGAAAATGCCGAATAGCCGAAAAACACCCTATTAAATAGCCTATATCAAAGGGTGCGTAGGATACAGGCGAAGTTGAAAGATAACAATATAGTTTTCATCAAGCTCGCTTTAGCATTAGATTTTAATCTCATTAAGCTAACTGTAAATTTTATGATTAAAGGCCTAACGTGATGATTTATTATGTGATAAATATTTGCCGTTGTTGTCGAGCAGCGGGATAATAAAAAGGCAATGGGTAAATACAACAAAACGCCAAAAAAAAGGTTAGTCGCTGCGGGACAACTTTGATTGCCTTTTACTGGGGTTATATTTGCATTCCAATGACGCTTTATGCTGATTTTAACAGCGACTCTCAGCCTCTTTTTATCGGCCAGATTCAACCTTGAAAAGCCGCTGATTATTTTTAGTATGCCCGCAATAATAGAGGTACAATAAATCATGATTTTGATTGTTTGATAAAAAAATTAATTAATTGAGAGTGACCAGTAAATGAAAATTGAATTGCTTAAAACATTTTTAGAAGTCAGTCGAACGCTGCATTTTCGTTTGGCGTCTGAATCTTTATTTATCACTCAATCTGCCGTGAGTGCAAGAATTAAACTACTTGAAGATGACTTAGGGGTATTGTTATTTGATCGCCGTCAAAAGCATCTTAAATTGACAACGGCAGGAGATCGTTTAATTAAACATGCGCACGAAATTATTTTTATGTGGCAAAAAGCGAAACAAGATGTCGGTGTTTCAGACCAGAAAACCACGCAGTTAGCCATAGGTTCAATGATGTCTATTTGGGATGTTATTTTACAGACCTGGTTACAAAAAATACATCGCAACATGGGGGAGATTAGTTTATTAACTAATGCCAGTTCGCCCCTTGAGTTACGAAAAAGTGTTTTAAACGGTGTTACTGATATCGCCTTTTTGTTTGAACCTCCCTTTGTTGAAGAATTGGTAACGGAAAAGGTAGCGGCAGTACCACTGCATCTTGTTTCCACACAATCCAATATTGATATAAAAACACAGAATTTAAATGATTATGTGGTGGTTGATTATGGTGAATCGGTCAATACTCAGCATCTGAGAGAGTTTAAAAATGCGCCACCGGCCAAACATTTCATGAGTCAACCTCGGGTCGCATTAGAGTACATATTAGAAGCCGGCGGATGTGCTTATTTGCCTCGTCAGATGGTTATCGATCATATAAGCTGCGAAAAACTCTACCTTATTGATGATGCGCCGGTCTATTCTCGGGAAATATTTGCTATTTATCTGGCAAAAAGTCATAAAGCAGATGTTATCAAGCAGGCAATCCAATACTTTCCGGAGATGATTTATTAAGAAACGCTTTCATTGATGCCGTTTTGAATGTTGCAGCGGTAAAAATGAAAGTTGACTGACTTATACCCATGTTACTTCAACATGCTTTGTCAGGCGCAAGCTCTTCGATCAGAGCAAGATGCAACATGAGGTAATGGTTATTCCCTTTTCGATTGGTGCAACGCAGCGCTGGTTTTCGACCTTGCGCCCCGTAGGGCAAGGTAAATTGTGCCAATCTGCGTTGTTATAAAATCTCTCTGTAGAATAACTAACCTTCAATTTTATGCCTAGCATCTCAGCACAATTTTCCTTGCTGACTTTGCATCTTGAAGTATCATGGGTATATACCAAAAGAACTAAAAAGGTGATCACCCTTGCTGGTTAAAATCATCCCTAACTGCGTTGTGAGTTTTATTCAGAACATCCTGTTCTTCACCACTTTGTGGCCAGCTAAAGCTGTTCAAAATCGTTCCATACGATTTTGTGAAGGAGTACAACGATCGAATGCAACTTAAGTGCTAATTTTTCCTTCGCAATAATTGCTCACTTCATTCATTCCTTTGGTATTAAGTCAGAAATAAGGCACCTAAGCCTAAAAAGGTAATAAAGCCAAAAATATCTGTTACCGTGGTTAATATTACAGCCCCCGAAAGAGCAGGATCAATTTTCAGTTTAGTTAACAACCAGGGCACCCAGACACCGGAAAGTGAAGCAATAATAATATTGCCCAGAATGGCGATATAAATAGCTAAGGATAATAATGGATTTTCAAACCAGATATAGGTAATGCCCGCAATGATCGCTGCCCACAGTAATCCATTTATGCAGCCCACTTTAAGCTCTTTTATGACAATGGCTTTCTGATTCGCATCGGTTATTTGCCCCAATGCAAGTCCGCGAATAATCAAGGTTAATGTCTGGCTTCCCGATATTCCGCCCATTGAGGCGACAACGGGCATCAGTACGGCAAGCGCGACAACTTGTTGCAGCGTACCTTCAAATAGGCCGATAAACCAAGAAGCCAAAAAAGCAGTCACAAGATTAACACCTAACCAAACCGCGCGATTTTTACTACTGATCCATATATTGGAAAACAGATCTTCTTCTTCGACCATGCCTGAGGACTTAAATAATTGAATATCTTTTTGCTCTTCCCTTATAGCATGGGCCTGCTGTAAATCTAACCTGCCGGTTAAACACCCTTTTGTATCAACAACGGGTAAGGCGGCTTTACCCGAGATAATGACCTTTTCAGCAGCAGAATAAATATTATCAGTAGAAAGTAAAACCTCATGATCTCTATTCACAACGGTAGATATTGGGATATCATCCTGCATTGCGATAAGCTTCGCAATGGCAACTTCTCCGATTAATATTGCATCATGATCAGTGACATAAAAGACTTCAGTGAGAGGCGGTAAAAAATTTGAAAGAATCTTTTTTACCGCTGATGTTTTTAGTCGTTCGGGAATCTGTATATCGTCAAAACTTTGCCAATGGCCAACCTCATCATTTGAGAATTCTTGTGCTTTCTTAAATAATGCTCTTTGTTTAGCGGTCATTTTAGAAACCGCATAATCAACAAAGCGATCACTCAGATTTTCTGACAGATCTAATAATTCATCCGCATCCAATTTCTCAAATAACGGGAAACATTGCTCATCTGCACTGGCATCTAAAATTAATTGCCGTGATTCATTACGCATTTCAATAAAAACTTGTTGCTGCACTTCCTGGCTTATCAATTGCCAAATTAATTTTCTTAATGGAATTGGGAATGCTTCCAATAAGACCGCTATTTGTTCAAAAGACAAGCTGTTTTCTAATTCAGTGACAACGTCGGCCAACGCCGATCGATTTTCAATATTATCATTAAGCATTTCAATGAAAAAAGGCAGTTTTTCAAATGACATAAGCTGGATCCTTGTGGATGAGAGACTCATTTTACTATAAAAAATGCGCTGGAGAGTTTTTAATAAGCTGAAAATAATAAATTAAATTTAATGGATTAGTAACAAAGATTCGCTATTCCATCGCAAAGGGAAACTGCCTATTACTTCATATTCCGGCGTATTAGGTCTCTTTTTTTTAACAAAAAAAATGAATCATTAAGAACAAAATTTTTCGCTTTGTTTTTGCAGGAAAAAGCCTGATTATGCACCAAATTCTGACCCGATAGAGATTTTAAATGAATAACAGTCATAGTGTAGCAGAAGCCGATCTTGAGCAAGAAGATGAAACTAGTCCTTATTTTAAGGATTTAGCCGATCTGGAATCTGAGAATACTAACGAAGAATCTAGTGTCCAAAAAGTGCGTTCTAAAAATAAAAATAAACGAATTATTAAGGGACAAATAGAGTTCCAACTTGAAAAAATAAGAGAAAAAAAAGAATTCGACTATTTATATGATGACTAGAGCTAAAATTCATAGGGTCACTGGACTAAAATGTAGGTGATGATTAGGCTCAAAGCTATAAAGAAGTTGGCGAGTGAATAAAACGGACTCGATTTTAATACAATGACCAGAATAACGGCTAAAATCATTCGTCACTAGCAACGAATTTTACTGTTTTTATGCTTAACAATTGCTTTGTACAAACAAGGTCGAAAATGTGCAGGCTATTTTAACTTCTTGCTAACATTGTTGCAGATATTTCATAAAGTGTTGCAGATATTCCATCAATAGGCCTGTAAATTTCAGTCTTTATAAAAGAGGAAATTCCAGGCTCTGCCTTGTATAAAAAATTTACTCGTAGCTGCAAAAACTCCCGAAAGATAAATACACCTGATTCAGAGGTGAAAAATAGCGTTGGCCATGCTGCCCTATAGCAAGTTATTGCTATTCGCGGTGCATCTTACTCTTTTTCTGACCTTTACCTTTTTTATTCGATAATGTAAGAAAAGTAGCCAATGTAACTAATGCAAGCATAAAATATTTCATTGCTTTCTGCTTGGAATAATAAACAGTGAGTGGCGGCTAAATTTATCATTGCATTAAGCGTTGCTAAAAACGTCGTTAGTGAAACATTAATTAACCGGCGTGATTATGATTAAAAATTTATCATTGCATTAAGCGTTGCTTCTTTTAACTGAACAATATTCACAGACAATATTCACCTAAAACTATAAAAGGGGCGCGCTGCCCCTTTTCAGTTTTCGAAGCGCCATATTTTAATCGTCGAAAGGCGAGATTATGATCGATCGCAGTTTTTTAAATAAGACGTCCGCAAATAATTTCTGAGACGGGAGAGTCGGTGTTAAAGGCTGATCCTAATTGGGTAGAATGTGCCGCTATAATCACAACTTGTTGGTTATTATTGGTCAATTTTTCAATATTATGGAGATCTATTTTTTGGAATTTAGCGGCATCGCGCCGCCCGTAATCAAAAAATAACGCAGTAATATCAGAGTCTAAAAATATGGCATCAGCCTGCTGCATTTTTTGATACGCCTGCAGGGTTAAATTATCAGGTTGCTGATCATAAATTCGGATAATACTGACACTGCCGCTTTCTTTAAATGTGTCAGTGGTCAATGCATGATTAAACAGCGCCACAGCCTGCTCTTCATCACCCGCCAGTAGCTGTTTGGCGACGTCACCGGTCAATATTTTTTTCCAGAACAGTTTACGTTCGGAAAACTGTTTGATTCTGGCCTGTACTTCAATGCGATAGCGACCACAAAAGCGCGCTAATCTGCCGTAACCTGCGGGCAACATCTGCTCTACTTGAGATTTTAACATTTGCAATAATATAGGGGCGTTACCCGAGCTGGACATGGCAATGATCATCGGATCCCGGTCAATGATTGCGGGTGTGATGTAATTGCAAAGCTCAGGATCGTCAACCACATTGAGCAGCATACCGCGCTTATTTGCCGCAATACTGATTTCAATGTTGACCGATCTGATATTTGTTGCAGCTATCACTAACTGGTGGTTGTCCAGAAAATGAGGTGCATATTCAGCTTTAATCCAAGTGAGTTGCTGGTTTGTTAACAGTTCTTTCACACTGTCTTTAAGTGCCGGGCTGATAACGGTTACCTGTGCTTTTGACTTGAGCAGAAGTTCAATCTTTCGCGCAGCAACATTACCGCCTCCGATAATCACGGCATTAAACTTTTTAGCATCTAAAAAAATCGGGAAATAGTCCATCATTCTGGCCTTAGTTAACAAATATTTTGGTTAAAGCGAATACCGTTAAGTATCACCCCGATAAATTATTTTTTAACTTATTGTTTATTATTCAAAAAAGAGGGTAACAATCATAACGTAAGTTTGAAAATTAACAAAGAATTGAGCATCGGCCGCTTAAGGCTCTCCGTCCGCTTTAATCTGCGTCTGCAGTCGCAGTTATTATAAAACCACTGGTTATAATAAGCTGCTCAGGCCTCAGCAACCTTTGATTAAAGTAAACTTTATATTTATCTGTTATATAAGGATTCTCAATGTCAGTCATCGATAGCAGCTGTATTGTCATATTTGGCGCTTCAGGCGATCTCACGCAGCGCATGCTTATTCCAGCGCTTTATCATCTTTATATCGATCAAAAACTGCCAAAGTCCTTCGCTATTCTGGGGGTAAGTCGCAGCGTTTATAATGATCAGACATTCCGCAGTAAATTAATAAAAAACATAAAATCTGACCAAAATAGTAATGAAAACTTATTAAATAAATTTTGTGAACACCTGTTTTATCAGGCGATTAATACCAGCGACGTCAATGATTACCAACTGCTGAAAAAACGTATTACCCGTATTAATACGGATCTAGAGCTTAAAAATAACACCCTTTTTTACCTTGCCACGCCACCCAGTTTATATTCTGTTATTCCCCAGCATCTTGCCGCTGTTGGCCTTAATGAAGAGACGGACGGCTGGAAACGGCTGGTGGTTGAAAAACCCTTTGGTTGTGATCTTAAATCTGCGCTGAGTCTGGATGAATCTCTGTATCGGCATTTTCAGGAACAGCAAATTTATCGTATTGATCATTACCTCGGCAAGGAAACGGTACAGAATATGCTGGTATTACGTTTTGCTAACAGCATTTTTGAACCCTTGTGGAACGGCAGGTACATTGATTATGTAGAAGTCACGGGGGCTGAAGCATTGGGCGTGGAACAGCGCGGTGGTTATTATGATGGTTCCGGTGCCATGCGGGATATGCTGCAAAACCACTTATTACAGGTGATTGCTATGGTTGCCATGGAGCCGCCCGCCGTTATCAATGCCAAGTCAATGCGCGATGAGGTGGTCAAAGTTTTACAATGTTTAAAACCACTTTCTCAAGATGATCTGCAAAATAACCTGGTATTAGGGCAATATATTCAGTCGCAGGTAAGAGGGCAATGTCTGCCGGCTTATCGCGAAGAGAAGGGCGTGTCGCATAACTCGAGAACAGAAACCTATGTCGCCCTTAAGCTGTTTATTAATAATTGGCGCTGGGATGGGGTGCCATTTTATCTGCGTACCGGAAAGCGGCTGCCAACCCGGGTCACTGAAGTAGTTATCCATTTTAAAAAAACGCCTCACCCGGTTTTTTCAGCCCAAGCCCCCGAAAACAAATTAATTGTTCGCATTCAGCCCGATGAAGGGATCCTGTTAGGTTTTGGCTTAAAGCAGCCGGGCGCGGGTTTTGATGCCAAAGAAGTCGCCATGGACTTTCATTACAGTGACTTGAAAGAAACTGAATTATTAACCGCCTATGAGCGTTTACTGCTGGATTTATTGAAAGGTGATGCCACGCTATTTGCCAGAAGCGACGCGGTGCGGGCCTGTTGGGATTTTGTACAGCCCATTTTAGACTATCAAAAACAATCATTTCCTTTGTATGGATACGCGTCCGGTACATGGGGGCCGATTGAAGCGGAAAAATTATTAAAACGGGATAAGCATCAATGGCGCTATCCTTGTAAAAATCTAACCGATACGGACTACTGTGAGTTATAAAATGAACTATAAAATTTTTGCTGCAACCCAATTATTGCTGGAGAAACTGGCCCAGGATTTTTTGCTTTTAAGTCAACAGGAGAAAGTAAGCCATCTCTCTTTATCCGGCGGATCAACCCCAATTCTTCTGTTTAAATATTTAGCCAAGTCGCCCTATGCACAGAGCATCAACTGGCAGAAATTGCATTTCTGGTGGGGAGATGAACGCTGCGTCGCCCCGAGTGATCCGGAAAGTAATTTTGGGCAGTGCAAACCATTGCTCTTTGATAATATTATTATTCCGGCAGAAAATATTCACCGTATTCGCGGGGAAAACTCCCCGCAGCAGGAAGCAGTTCGCTATGCACAGGAAATAATAAATCATATTGATAATGTTAATGGCATTCCGCAGTTTGACTGGATTCTTTTAGGCGTGGGCGGTGACGGTCATACCGCCTCACTTTTCCCCGGACAAACCAACTATCAGGATCCTCATTTAACCTTGGTGGCAACACAGCCGCAAAGCGGGCAATTACGGGTATCTAAAACAGCCGGCTTAATTGAAAACAGTCAGCGTATTACTTATCTGGTACTCGGTGAAGGTAAAGCCGATATTATTCATGAAATTAACATTGAACCCGCGGGCAGCGAGCGCTATCCGGCGGGCAAAATAAAAGCTACAGCAGGGCTAACTGAGTGGTATTTAGATTCAGGCTCGGCAAAGCTATTAACAGAGGGACACAATGATGAATGCTGATATTGCAGTAATAGGTCTGGCCGTGATGGGACAGAATTTAATTCTAAATATGAACGATCACGGTTTTAAGGTCGTCGCATTTAACCGCACTGTCTCAAAGGTTGATCAATTTCTTGCGGCGGCAGCGAAAGATACCGATGTTATCGCGGCGCACTCCCTTGAAGAAATGGTGAGTTTACTGGCTTTGCCGCGTAAAATCATGCTGATGGTCAAGGCTGGGGAGGTCGTCGATGATTTTATTGATAAGTTAATCCCTTTATTGGCTAAAGGCGATATTATTATTGATGGCGGCAATTCCAATTTTACCGATACCAACCGCCGTGTTGAAAAGTTAAGCAAACTGCATTTACATTATGTCGGTGCCGGTGTCTCCGGTGGGGAAGAAGGGGCTCGCCATGGGCCCTCAATTATGCCCGGAGGAGATGTACGGGCATGGCCTGCTATTAAAGCTATTTTTCAAGGGATTTCAGCTAAAACAGATCAGGGGGAGCCTTGTTGTGACTGGGTCGGTCATGGCGGATCGGGTCATTTTGTGAAGATGATCCACAACGGCATAGAATATGGTGATATGCAGTTAATTAGCGAAGCGTACCATTTTATGAAGGATGTTTTGAGGATGTCTCATCAAGAGATGCAGGCCACCTTCATTGATTGGAACACAACAGAGTTAAATAGCTACTTAGTTGAAATAACCGCAGATATTTTAGGTTCTAAGGATACCGACGGAGATCCCCTTATTGAAAAAATAATGGATACCGCAGGGCAAAAAGGGACCGGTAAATGGACGGGAATAAATGCATTAGACGCCGGTATTCCGTTAACCTTAATCACTGAATCCGTGTTTGCCCGTTGCCTCTCTTCATTGAAAGAGCAGCGCGTGGTCGCACAAAAACTATTTAATAAATCCATTGGCGAAATTCATGATGATAAACAGCAATGGGTAGCGGCATTACATGATGCATTGCTTGCGAGTAAAATAATTTCCTATGCGCAGGGTTTTATGCTGATGAAGCAGGCATCGGAAGATAATAATTGGGATCTTAATTACGGTAATGTAGCTCTGTTGTGGCGCGGTGGCTGCATTATACGCAGTGCGTTTCTAGGCAATATTCGTGATGCTTTTGCTTTGCTGCCCGAATTAGATTTTCTGGTCTTAGATCCCTACTTTAAAAATATTTTAGAACGCTGCATGCCAGCCTGGCGAAAAATTGCCGCCAGCTCTTTTCAGACTGCGTTACCCATGCCATGCATGACCTCCGCTTTGTCTTTTCTGGACGGTTATACAACAGCAAAATCACCTGCCAATATGATTCAGGCGCAACGAGACTATTTTGGAGCGCATACCTATGAAAGGGTAGATAAAAAATCCGGGGAGTTTTTCCATACCAACTGGACCGGACAGGGCGGAAATACCGCTTCAACAACCTATGATGCTTAACCGTTGAGTTGGTTTTATCAGCAGCGGAAAATTTAGGGTCCTACCCATCTCGCCCGGTGTTATTGTTGATACTTAAGCCGTTGTGTTTGGAGGACGTCCATTTAGCCGCGCTGCAAAGAAACCTTCACAAAACTGCTTTTGAGCTTTTCACCTTGTGCCGGCAGCTGCTCAACCGCGCCACTTTAGCAAGATTGAATAATGTCTCCAGATTGTCGCGGATTACCTGAATGTCGGCATCCTTGGCTTTAACTTCTATGACTTCAACTAATGCGTCTGGCTGATTCTCTATTTTACTGTCCAGTCTGCCTGACTCAATGTGATTTTAAAATCTACGCGGAGGTATAAAATTAGTTATAACATAGCTAATTTAATAAATGATAAGAATGTGATTCTGATCTCCCCTACCTTCCTAATAAACACTTTCAATACTGTCCTAAACCAGCAGCGCTACGTCATCAATTTTGAATACCGGCTCTTTATAATCTTTTTTGTATTTATCTCTAACGGTTAGCCAAAAGCTTATTATAAAGGCAGAACACTTGCACCACGCTAGTGCGTTGACGACTTAATTTGTACTTTTTCCACTATGAGCGTGCGTTTTATTGGTATTTTATTTTTATTTTTTTATTCGTAGTAAACTTTATTCGCATTCTATTTCATCTTCCCCCTTATCTTAAATAATCACTTCCAATAGGTTTTTATGTAACTAATAAATTCATTGAGTTATCCGGCATATTATCTGCATTAGGTCTATGTTGCTGTTTAATATGTTTAATTACTAAGGGTTTAATAAATGAAAAAAATGACTACCTCTTCTGATCATAGCTGCTGTGACGGCATCATTCATGAGTTTTGCCACGGAAAAAATTCGACTGGTGTAGAGCCGGGTTATGCACCATTTGAAATCAAAAAACCAGATGGTTCCATGGCCGTTTGGATGTTGCATTTCAAGATGCAGTCGCTGCAGGTGATGGTTTCTTAAAGCGGGCGGTTGGTGAACGTTTTCAATTTAGCGGTCCAGAAGTCAATAATGAAAACTATTTTGGCGTCGGGGCCGGAATCGGTATGCGCAAAAAGGATAGTGCATTGCAAGGTAAAATCAATCGGGCTATTGATTCAATGCTTGCTGATAGCACTTACTCTGAGAGAGACAGCAAGTACTTCAATGTTGATATGTACGATAAATAACTCGCATTAACCGATCGCGACGATCAGGAAAGAGTGACTAAATCTATACGTTTTGGTCGCATTTTTGAAAGCCTGAGCAACGCAAGTCTATTAATCTATCATTAAATGGATACGCGAACGAGGTAAGAGTAATGATAAAAATCACCGATAAAAGATTTTGAACAATCTCTGCTCACCCTCGTTTTACCCGCGCCATTTATTTCGGTCAATGTCCAGTTTAGCTGTCCTGACGTCAATAATAAGATCTCTGTTGCTGCTGGCTTGGGAATCGGCCGGTGTAAAAATAAGGGTGCATTGAAAGATAAAATCGAGCGGGTTATTGATTCAATGCTTGCCGATGGAACTTAATATGCCCTCGCTGAAGAATAATTTAGCGTTGATATTTACTGAAAGTAATTCGCGTTAATCGGTCACTGCTTCTGCTAAGTCGCGATTTGCAAGATAAGGAAATTGTTATGCTTTATGGCGACACAAACTTAATCATTGACGGTGCATTGATGGCCATGAACCTGGCGGTGATGTCCGCCTTATTATTAATGATACTTGGCTTGTGCTGAAATTGTCGGATCGAAACGTTCAGCTGTTTGATAGTGGCATTGGACTGCACCGGAAAATAGGTCAGTTGTTTAATGTTTTCATTGCTGCATCTCTTGCCGGCTAAAAAACGATTAGCCGATATTCAGCTGAGCGTTTTTTCTACCTATTCAAGTTATGCACTTATTATTTGAATCTAAACAATAAAAAAAAATACTTACGGCAGCGTTTTATGTGATGGATAAATGCGTTTATTTATTTGGCATTATGTGATCTAGCTGTTCACCATTTTTAATTATCAAGGGGTTAATAAATGAAAAAAAAACTACTTCCGCTAATCATTGCTGCTGTAACAGCATCATCCATGAGTTTTGCCACTGAAATTGTTCGACTGGGTGTAGAGCCGGGTTATGCGCCATTTGAAATCAAAAAACCAGATGGTTCACTGGCAGGCTTTGATATCGATTTGGGCAATGAAATTTGTAAACGCATCGAAGCACAGTGCCGTTGGATTGAAAGTGACTTTGATGGACTGATTCCTTCGCTTAAAGCGAAAAAAATCGATGCTATTTTATCTGCCATGTCGATAACGGACGCCCGGCTAGAAGAGATTGCCTTCTCACACAAACTTTACGGTACGCCGGCGCGCCTAGTGACCGCAAAAGGTCTTGATTTACAGCCTACTGCCGCTGCACTGGGGGGAAAACGTATTGGGGTTTTCCAAGGCACAACGGCTGAAACTTACGCGAAAGAGCAATGGGCGGTAAAAGGGGTTGATGTGGTGACCTATCAAAGTCAAGACCTCGTTTATGCGGATTTGATCAATGGCCGTTTGGATGGTGCATTTCAAGATGCCGTGGCTGCCGATGACGGTTTCTTAAAGCGCTCTATTGGTAAACACTTTCAATTTAGCGGTCCAGAAGTCAATAATAAAACCTATTTTGGTGTCGGGGCTGGAATCGGCCTGCGTCAAGAAGATAGCGAATTGAAAGCAAAAATCAATCAGGCAATCGATTCAATGCTTGCTGATGGCACTTACTCTGAGATAGCCAGCAAGTACTTCAATTTTGATATTTACGGTAAATAACTCGCATTAACCGATCGTTGCTTAATGCTAAGCAGCGATCGCAGGATAAATAAAGAGTGGCTAAATCTATACGTTTTGGTCGCATTTTTGAAAGCATGAGCAATGCAACTCTATTAATCTATAACTTAATGGATTAACTAACGAGGTAAAAGTAATGATTAAAAAAACACAGATAAAAGATTTTGAACAATCTCTGCTCTCCCTATTTTCACCCTCGTCATTTATTTCGGTCAATGTCTAGTTTAGCTGTCCTGCCGTCAATAATGAACTCTCTTTTGCTGCTGGGACTTACTATGCGATCGCTGAAGAATAATTTAGCGTTGCTATTTACTGAAAGTAATTCATGTTAATCCGTCACTGCTTCTGCTAAGTCGCGATTTGCAAGATAAGGAAATTGTTATGCTTTATGGCTACACAAACTTAATCATTGATGGTGCCTTGATGACCATGAGTCTGGCGGTGATGTCTGCCTTGTTATCAATGATACTTGGGCTGCTTGGGGCTTGCGCAAAAATTTTTGGCTCGAAACTTTCATCAACAGTGGCTTCGCTGTACTCAACTATTATTCGTGGCATTCCCGATTTAGTGCTGATGTTATTAATTTTCTACGGATTGCAAATAGCCTTAAATCAGTTAACCGAGTTCTTTTCTTGGCAGCAGATAAATATTAATCCATTTGTCACTGGTGTATTAACCATCGGTTTTATTTACGGTGCTTACCTGACTGAAACTTTCCGCGGTGCATTTCTGGCCGTTCTTAAAGGACAAATTGAAGCGGCTACCGCATATGGCTTTACACCATGGAAAGTGTTTCGTTTTGTGCTCTTCCCGCAGATGATGCGCCACGCCTTACCTGGTCTGGAAAATAACTGGCTGGTGATCCTTAAATCCACGGCGCTTGTGTCAATTATCGGGTTAGCCGATGTGGTCAAAGCGACCCAGATGGCGGGTAAAGGCACTTACGAGTTTTTCTTTTTCACTATTATTGCGGCGCTGATTTATCTGCTTTTTACAACCTTTTCCAATGTCGTATTTTATTGGCTGGACAAGCAGTTTCAGTCTGACCGTAAGGATACTCGTGTATGATTGATATTATGCAACAATATGGTGAAGCATATTTATGGACGGATGGTTTTCATTATACCGGCGTTTCAGTCACTTTAATGCTGCTCGTCACCTCTGTAGTTATCGGTTTTGTGCTCTCAATTCCACTCGCGATTGCGCGTACATCCGGGCGTAGGAGCTATGTTTACCCTGTATGGGTATTCTCCTTCCTGTTTCGCGGCACCCCTTTGTATGTACAACTACTGGTGTTTTACTCCGGCGTTTACACCTTGGAATTTGTGCACTCTTCTGATTTTCTTAACTGGTTTTTCCGCAGCGGTTATTACTGTATGTTACTGGCTTTAGTGCTCAATACCTGCGCTTATACCACTGAGATATTTGCCGGGGCGATACGCGAAACAGATAAGGGCGAGATTGAAGCGGCCAGGGCTTACGGTTTTTCTAATTGGAAACTTTACAGCAAGGTCATTCTTCCCTCCGCACTGCGACGGGCGATACCTTCTTATAGCAACGAAGTGATCCTGGTGCTGCATGCAACCTCATTAGCCTTTACAGCAACGGTTCCGGATATATTAAAAATAGCCAGAGATGTAAACTCGGCAACCTATCAATCGTTTTTTGCATTTGGCATCGCCGCCATTCTGTATTTAATCATCTCATTTTTTCTTGTCGCTATTTTCAGGCGCGCCGAGCAAAAATGGTTAAAACATTTATAGCCTTTATCAAGTTAAACAGGAGATGTGCATGGAACAAACAAAACTAGCCGTTACCGGACTGCATAAGCGTTACGGAAATAATGAAGTGATCAAAGGCATCTCTTTGAACGCAAAAGCAGGGGATGTTATCAGTATTATAGGGTCCTCCGGCTCGGGTAAAAGTACTTTTTTACGCTGTTTAAATTTTCTTGAAAAACCGTCGGAAGGTAATATTTATGTCGGTGGAAAGTCTATCGAAATGGTGCGTGATGGCGACGGCCAACTCAGAGTTTTTGACATTAAACAGCTCCAGTTGATGAGAACCAAACTGACCATGGTGTTTCAGCATTTCAATCTCTGGAGCCACATGACGGTGCTGGAGAACGTGATGATCGCCCCGATTGAAGTATTGGGCTTGGATAAGCAACAGGCAAAACAGCAAGCGATGGATTATCTGAGCAAAGTGGGTATTGATGAAAAAGCGCAGCAACGTTACCCGTCACAGCTTTCTGGCGGACAACAGCAGCGCGTATCGATAGCCCGTGCACTTGCAATGGAGCCCGAAGTACTGCTGTTCGATGAACCTACTTCCGCACTGGATCCGGAATTGGTCGGCGAAGTACTGAAGATCATGCAGCAGCTCGCTGAAGAGGGTAAAACCATGATAGTAGTGACGCATGAGATGGACTTTGCGCGAAATGTCTCCAACCATGTGGTATTTTTGCATCAGGGGAAAATAGAGGAACAGGGGGATCCTGAAGAAGTGTTTAATCACCCAAAAAGTGAACGCCTACAACAGTTTTTATCTGCTTCATTGAGTAGTTTAGCGTGAAATAATGACTAATTTCCCTCTCCCTATTATCCGTATTGCCGTGTTAGCGCCGCAGGGGTGTTCGCTGCTCAGTTATGGCGCAATCGCCGAGCCGTTTTTGCTGGCCAACCAATTATTAGAGCAGCACAAGTATCATTTAACCTTGATTGCCTGCGCGGAGCCCTGCGTTGCGCCGCCTGCTGGGGTAGTTCTGCTTGATGAAGCGCAACTCGCTAATCTACAAGATTATGATTTACTGATTGTTATTGCGGAAAAGCCCCCTTTGCAGCCGCTTTCAACTGCAATAAAAAAAGCGCTACAGCGCTATTATCAGCAACAAGCAGGGCAACTGCTGGCGGTAAAAGCGGGGGTATGGTGGCTGCTCGAAAGTGGCATTGGGCTACACCAGAAAATAGTCGTACATTGGTCATTAATGGATGATTTTAAAGACTGTTATCCTGATGTTATGCTTAGTCATGATCTCTACCAAACTGACCTGCGTCTAAGCAGTTGTGCCGGGCAGTTAGCTATTGTAGATTATCTCCTCGGCTACTTAGACAGGCAAGAAGGCGCTGGCTTGGCCAATCAAATCAGCGATCATCTGTGTATGGATCGTGTGCGCGGCGGCAGTGAACGGCAACGTCTGCCAAGCCAGTCTCTGGGAGATCTGCAGCCGAGGCTGACAATGGCGATTGACTTAATGGAAAATAATATTGAAGAGCCGCTCACTACTGAGCAAATAGCGGAGCTTGTGTTTATTTCCCGGCGTCATCTTGAACGATTGTTTAGGCGTTATCTTAATACTATGCCTGCCCGCCATTACCTGCAAATGCGCCTTAAACGCGCGCACCATTTATTGCAGACAAGCAATAAATCGATTGTGCAGATAGGCTTGATTTGCGGTTTCTCAAGCGGCCCGCATTTTTCTTCAACTTACAAGTCATTTTATCAAACCACACCAAGGCAGGAACGTGCCAAATACCTCGGTGTCAAATGAAAAAATCTATACGTTTTGGTCGCATTTTTGAAAGCCTGAAAAACCCAAGTCTACTATTCTATTAATTAATGATCTAACCCAAGAGGCAGCATAATGACTCAACTAGCAACTCGAAAAGATTTTGATCAATATATGATCCCCACCTATTCTCCCGCGTCATTTATTCCGGTAAAGGGGATCGGCTCGCGGGTTGTGGATCAGCAAGGCAAGGAATATATAGATTTTGCTGGTGGCATTGCGGTGAATGCGCTTGGCCATGCCAATGCCAAACTCAAACAGGCACTTAACCAGCAGGCCGAATCGCTTTGGCACATAGGCAATGGTTACAGCAATGAACCGGTATTGAACTTGGCTAAACAATTAGTTGAAAGCACCTTTGCCGATAAAGTATTTTTTTGTAACTCAGGCGCAGAAGCCAATGAGGCAGCGCTGAAACTCGCCAGAAAATATGGAAATGATCATCACGGCGCGGCTAAAAATGAAATCGTCGCATTTAATAATGGCTTTCATGGCCGCACCCTGTTTACCGTAAGCGCAGGTGGACAGCCTAAATATTCGCAGGACTTTGCCCCTTTACCAGCGGGAATTCACCATGTTGCTTTTAACGATCTTGAGACGGCTAAAGCGACTATCGGAGCCAATACTTGCGCGGTGATCGTTGAGCCTATCCAAGGTGAAGGAGGTGTTATCCCGGCAGATCCTAACTTTTTACAGGGCTTGCGCGCACTCTGTGACGAACATGATGCGCTGCTGATTTTTGATGAAGTGCAGACTGGAGTAGGGCGTACCGGTCATCTTTATGCTTATATGGACTATGGCGTACAGCCGGATCTGCTTTCTACGGCAAAAGCGCTGGGCGGCGGTTTCCCTATTGCTGCGATGTTAACAACGGACAAGTTTGCCGGCGCATTATCGGTCGGGTCACACGGCACTACTTACGGGGGAAATCCACTCGCTGCGGCCGTGGCTAGCGCAGTTTTACAGGAGATTAATCAGCCGGATTTTTTACAGGGAGTTAAAGACCGTCGGCAACAGTATTTATCACAACTTAATGAGATAAATAAAAAACGCCAGGTATTTAAAGAGATCCGCGGGTTGGGATTACTGATTGGCTGCGAGTTAAATGATGCCCACCGTGGACAGGCAAAATTAATCAGCACGTTGGCCGCAGAGCAGGGAGTGCTCATGCTTATTGCCGGTCCGGATGTTATTCGCTTTGCGCCCGCGTTAAATATTCCCGAGCAGGATATTGATACTGGATTATCGCGTTTCGCCGCGGCCCTCGATCTCTATTTGAATAAAGAGTAATTAATAATGATTGTATTGCGTCCAGCACAATTGAGTGATATCAGTAAGCTCGAACGTTTAGCTTATGCAAGCGGCCCGATGGTTTCTACGCTTCCTGCAAAACGATCGCATTTACTGGCTAAAGTCGAGCGTTCAATACATTCCTTTGAGCAGGAAGTGTTGACGCCCGGAGAAGAGTCCTATCTGTTCGTATTAGAAGAGATGCTAACCGGGCAATTAGTGGGAACGGGGGTTGTCAATGCATTAGCGGGAAACAGAGAGCCTTTTTATTCTTTTCGAAACGATATCAAGATCCATTCGTCACGCGAACTCAAGATCCATAGCCGTATTCATGCGCTGACCCTCAATCATGATCTCAGTGACCATTCGCAGCTTTGCTCTTTTTATATTTCGCCGGCCCTTGCCGATACGCGCTACCCGTCACTGGTAACGCTTGGCCGTTTACTCTTTATGAGCGTTTTTCCGATGCGCTTTGCTAATGAGTGGATGGCGGTATTGCCGGGCATCTCAGATAAAGATGGACGGGCTCCCTTTTGGGAACATGTGGGACGTAAATTTTTCGGCATAGATTATAACCAGGTGGAGTATTACAACACCACACGTGATAAAACCTTTGTTGCTGAAATGATGCCCTATCACCCACTTTACGTGACCTTAATTAACGAAGAGGCACAAGCGGTAATGGGGCTGGTACACAACGAGGCACAATTGCAGTGCGATCTGCTCAGTGAGCAGGGATTTGAGCCGGATAAATATGTCGAAATCTTTGACGCCGGCCCTATTCTTAGCGCACCGCGTAATGCGATATCTCTTTGCCAGCAGATCAAATCTGTCACCCTTACTATCAATACAACGGATGCAGCCACACAAACTTATCTGCTTGGCATGGCAGATAACAACGATTTTAAAGCCTGCATAGTGCAAGGCGTGTTACAGGGTGAACGGCTTATGCTGTCACAGGAAAATATAGAGCAGCTTAATTTATGCCAGAAGCCGCGTCTTTTCTGTGTTGCTCTGTAAAAGGTTGCCTGTAAACCGCTGTACCAAAATAGAGTTAAGGAATATAACTATGATGCTTATTCGCCCGATAAAAAGGCAGGACAAACAGGCACTTTTACAACTGGCCGCAAAAACCGGTACGGGTTTTACCTCGCTTCCTCAAAATGAGCGTCATCTGACCGCGCGTATTGAAAGGATACTCGCGACATGGGAAGGAGAGGCGGCACTTTCTGATCAAGGTTATCTGTTTGTATTGGAAGATAGCGCGACACAAAAAGTGGTTGGGATCAGCGCGATAGAGGTCTCCATTGGCCTCAACGATCCTTGCTATGATTTTCACGTCGGCACACAGGTACATGCCTCCAAAGAGCTTGGTATCTATCGGCAGATGAAAAAATTAAGTTTGAGTAATGATCATACCGGTCATAGTGAATTGTGTACGCTATTTTTGGATCCTGAATATCGAAAAAACAAAAACGGTCAGCTTTTATCTAAAAGCCGCTTACTCTTTATTGCCGGGTTTAAAGATAAATTTTCCGACAGGATTATCTCAGAATTACGTGGTGTACACGACCAGCAGGGAGAGTCTCCTTTTTGGGAAAGTTTAGGCCGGCATTTCTTCGCCATCGATTTTACAGAAGCCGATTATCTCACGGGCATAGGGAAAAAATCCTTTATTGCGGAGCTTATGCCCAAGCATGCTTTTTATGTTGATTTTTTAACTGAAGCTGCACAGAACGTCATCGCAGAGGTGCTTCCGAGCACGCTGCCGGCGCGTGAAATTTTAGAAAGTGAAGGGATGCGCTATGAGGGGTATGTTGATATTTTTGATGCAGGCCCGATGCTCGAAGCCTATACCAAGGATCTGCGCATAGTCAAAAAGAGTCGGCTGCGGCAAGTCAAGGTAGGCGCTACGGAGTTACTTGGCGAGCAAGCCCTGCTGATAAGTAATGATCAGTATCAGGACTTTCGCGCAATTCTTGGCAGCCCACTGATTGATCGTAGCAATATTTATCTAACCCAAGAGCAAGCACAGGTATTATCTGTGCTTGACGGGGAAAAATTACGTATTGTTCCTTTATTTGAAAAGGAGAACAATTTATGAATCAGGCTTCACATTTTATTAATGGTTGCTGGCAAGTTGGTAGCGGCGAAGGTTTTGAAAAGCACAATCCGGGTGATAACGCCCTGATTTGAGAAGGTCATCATTCCAGTTCCGAGCAGGACGTTTCACTGGCTGTTAGCGCGGCGCGAAGCGTGGCAGGCACGACAAACGCGAGAAGCAAGCGAAGCGGTTGCCAGACTGGATCAGGAAAAACCCGTTTTTGTGCAGCAAAATCCCAAAGTGATTGAGCCGGGTATTTCATAACGATGTGATCTCGGTGAGTAACGGTAATCTGTTACTTCATCATCAGAAAGCATCTATAAATCAAAGCGTTGCCTTTACTGAAATCGCTCGAAAACTGCAGCAGCTTGGCGTCTATTTTATGCCCCTTGAAGTGCCTGCCGCAAAGGTCAGTGCCAGTGATGCGGTGCCCACCTATCTGTTTAATAGCCAGCTACTCACTAAAGCGGATGGCAAAATGCTGATGGTGATGCCGGAAGAGTCGCGCCGTCATGCGCGGGTTTGGGCTTATCTCAATGAACTTATCCAAGGTGATAATCCTATCGAGGAACTGCGTGTTTTTGACTTGCGTGAGATCATGTGTAACGGGGGAGAGCCAGCGTGCTTGCTGGTTGTGCTTAACGATATGTAACCAGCAGACGCTGCTTAATGATGCTTTATATGATTCACTGCGCAGCTGGCTGATCCGCAGCTATTGCTGGAAAATCACCGCACCCTCGATGAGTTAACCCAGATTATGAACTTAGGCTCAATTTATTCATTTCAACAAGGCTAATGCCAATATGTTCGATTTTCTAGCCGAAACTATCGCAGGGTATAAGGTAACAGCAGAGTCAAGGGGCAGCTTAAGGCTTTCTTGGACGCGCCCCGCGCTATAATCAAAGTATGATTGTTTGGTTACAGAGTGTTGGACTTGAAGCTTTGGTGGTTAATCATGCGTCGGTAGCCACCTTCAGTTATTTCAGCAGCAATGAATTTGGCGCAAGCAGTTGCACGCTTGAGCTTGGTAAAACCAGACTTTTTGGTCACCATGATTTGCAACAATTTACAGGTATCCAGCAGGGGCTAGTTAACTTAATCTTCAATCAAGTTATTGAGAGTGAAATACACTCTGAGCTGCCGGTTTATAAGGTAGCAGGAGTCATTACAAAATGGAGCGAAAAATTTAAGCTTAATTTGTCCGATAATGTGGAAAATTTCACCTAATTGCCAAAAGGTTTTATGTTAGCATCGGATAGGGATGTGACATACCGAGTACAGCAAGAGAGTGGTTCTCTTCTCTTTCCAAGCCCTAAGGTTAAAATCAGTTTTCGAGCTGGGTTACTGTTAGTAAAAGGTAACTTGTCTGATATTATGCTTGATAGTTCGTCGTAGCCGTCTTTATTGAAACACTAGATTTTATCTTATTTCTTAAAATTCAATATGCTTTAGATTAATCAATTTCCTTTGTTATCTCATTTTTAGTTTAAAAAATAACATTCTGATTTTAATCGGCATAATATTAATTTTATAAATAAAAATGTTGGATATTGTGCATTTTTAGTCTTTTATATTTCCATGAATTTCATGGTCTTTTATCATTTTTAATCAATAATTTATTCCAGAAAGGGGCATTATCATGAAGGTTGCATTTATTGGCTTAGGCGTTATGGGTTACCCGATGGCAGGATTCTTAAAACAAGCGGGTCATGATGTGTGTGTCTATAACCGGACACTCGCTAAGGCAGAGAAATGGCAGCAACAATATCAGGGGAGAATAGCCCTGACGCCGCGTGAAGCCGCTCAAGACGCTGAAATTGTATTTAGCTGTGTTGGTAACGACAATGACTTACGCGCTGTTGTTTTAGGTGAAGACGGCGTGCTGGCAGGAATGAAGAGCGGCGCTATATTAGTCGATCATACTACTGCATCTGCGGATATTGCTCGCGAGTTAGCGGCTACCTGTGCTGAGCAGAGCAAAGGATTTCTCGACGCACCGGTATCCGGTGGTCAGGCGGGTGCCGAAAAGGGTGTTTTAACCATTATGATTGGTGGTGACAGCGCGGTGTTTGAGAAAGTGCGGCCGGTGATTGATGCCTATGCCCGCTGCGCAGAATTGATTGGTGATGTGGGCAGCGGTCAGCTGGCTAAAATGGTTAACCAAATCTGTATTGCCGGCGCGGTGCAGGGCCTGGCTGAGGGGATTCATTTTGCTAAATGTGCCGATCTTGATGTCAATAAAGTCATTGATGTTATCTCGAAAGGTGCGGCGCAGTCATGGCAAATGGAGAATCGTCACCAGGCAATGATCGACAATAGTTATGAATTTGGTTTTGCGGTTGACTGGATGCGTAAGGATTTAGCTATTACGCTTAATGAAGCGCGTCACAATAAGGCAAACTTACCAGTGACAGCAGTGGTTGATCAGTTTTACGGTGAAGTGCAGGGCATGGGGGGGAGTCGTTGGGACACCGCAAGCTTACATGCCCGGTTAGAAAAGTTTACCGATAAATAATCATGCTGAACGGTTAAAAGAATGGGCATAAATTGATGCTAAGTTGATAAACACCGGCGTATAAGGCGGTTAACCTAGCTTTATAATTTATGGCGGCGAGATAGAGTAGCTGAAAGGTATTCATATGAACATAAATTATAGAGCGTCGATCTGCATTCTGATAACGGTTTTGATAACAGGATGCGCCGGTCAACAAACCAGAGCAAAAAGTAGCGTTGTCGATTATCTTTATCCGACGGAGTCGACAACCCTTGTACAGCCCTCAATCCCCATGCTGAATGTTCCTCTAAAAGTAGGAATAGCCTTCGTACCTGAGCAGCCGTCCCGGTCCAGAGGCATTAATATGTGGTCAGGCGTTGTTGGGGGGAGTGCGCTGACTGAAGACAATAAAACCAATCTGCTTAAAAAAGTTGCAGATAACTTTTTTAAGCATGATTTTGTCAGTGGAATAGAAGTTATTCCGTCGTCATACCTAACGGCTGGTGGTGGTTTTACAAATCTGGAACAAATAAAAACCCTATACGGAATTGATGTGATTGCCCTGGTTTCATATGATCAGGTTCAATTTACCGATCAAGATTTATTGTCATTAACCTACTGGACGCTAGTGGGGGCATATATAGTGTCAGGTGAGAAAAATGATACTAGTACCCTGTTAGATACCGCGGTATATGACATTCAGAGCAGGAGTATGCTCTTCAGAGCGCCCGGAACCAGTAATGTAAAGGGCCGATCAACGCCAATAAACCTTAGCGAAGAATTACGACGGGATAGTATTAAGAGCTTTGAAGATGCGACCACCAATATGGTTGGAAATCTCACTGTACAGCTGGAAAATTTCAAAGATAAAATCAAACAACACCCTGAAAAGGTTAAGGTTGTACACCGGGAAGGTTATACCGGTGGTGGTGCTATGGGGCCCTTTGAAACGGTGATAATGATGCTTCTTGCTGCCGTTTTATATCCTGTTCGTAGAATGAAACCTAATCGCTAAAGTGGTGGACCTCACTTCAAGGTCTTTTCTCAAAGCGCTGGCATAACGATATTGAGTTTCATAGCGTTGGCCAGGATACTTGCCCTTTAATGAGTGGAATAGTGACCGGAATAATTTTCAAATTCCATTCGCCGGCCATCAATAAATTAAAGACCCGGCTACTTACTGAAAACTATTTTTGTTTTTCCTGCCATGCTTTGGCTTTATTAATCAGTGGAGTGATGGTGGAATCTTGTACTAAAATTGAAAAGAACACCGCTGAGTAGGTCATCACCAGGATGATTTCGCGCACATCTATTTGTTTGCTTGGAATTATCATAACTCCTGCAGGGATAGCCATCGCCATCGCTAACGCCAATCCACCCCGCAAGCCTCCCCAGGTTAATACCGATACAGAGTAAGGGTTATATTCACGGAATCGTTTGAAAGCCACATAAGATAATTTAATGCTGAGGTAACGTGCTGTTAAGGTTAATGGAACTGCAATCACCATTAAAATCCAATCTTCCTGATGGAAGCTGTATTCCAACATGCTTAAACCAATCAGTAGAAAAAGAATGCCGTTTAAAAATTCATCAATCAGCTCCCAAAAATGATCGAGCAGTTTGATACTTTCTTTGGAAAAACCATTAATACGCGTCCAGTTGCCAATCATAATACCTGAGATAACCATCGCAAGCGGGCCGGAAACACCGATAATAGCAGCAAAAACATAACCTGCGCTGGGGATACCAATCGTCAGCAACAATTCCATCGAGTGATCATTGGTGGCACTGATTAAATAATGGAACAAGAAACCTAATACAAGTCCGTATATAATCCCGCCTATGGCTTCATGCAAAAATAACTCAGTAATACTTAAAGCGGTCGGTTGGGTATCTGAAAATGCGATGCTGTATAACGTCACAAAAATAACCAGCCCGAACCCATCATTGAATAATGACTCGCCTTCAATTTGTGTCGATATACGTTTTGGTGCATTAAGCTTTTTAACAATCGCAAGTACTGCAATAGGGTCGGTAGGGGATATAAGTGCGCCAAATAACAGACAGTAGATAAGGTCGAACTGGAAGTCTAAAAATTGACAGAGATAAAACAGCACATAACCGATAAAAAAGGTCGAAAATAAAGTCGCCCCTAATGCGAGTACCGCGATTTCCCATTTTTGATCTTTGATATTACCGAGCTTAATACCTAAACCACCTGCAAATAATAAAAAACCCAAAATACCATTTAGCAGAAAACTGTGAAAATCAATTTTAGCAAGCTGCTCCGAGGCAATCTCTTGTAAGGGATAAAAGCCATTTTTACCCGCAATAACTATTAGTAAAGATAAGACTAAGGAGCCTGCAGTAATTGCAATCGTATTTTGCATCTTACCTATCTTACTGTTTAAAAATGTAATTAGCATCGCTGCTGCGGCTAGAAAACAGAGAGTTGCGTAGACCGTCATTTAGAATTCTCATATATTAGTAAATAATTTTAGTTTAAAGGAATATATAGGCTGTCGGCTATAAGGCTGTCAGCTATAAGGCTGTAAGGCTGTAAGGCTGTAAGGCTGTAAGGCTATAAGGCTATAAGGCTGTAAGGCTGTAAGGCTGTAAGCTGTAAGGCTGTAAGGCTGTAAGCTGTAAGGCTATAAGGCTAGGCTGTAAAGCTGTAAAGCTGTAAATAATGAAGCGCTATGTTAAGTGTTTTAGCTTTTTTTTTCAAAAATAATAACAGTCATTATGCATTCAATGTATAACTATTCGGCTTTCTATCATCCATCAGATATAAATTAATTTTACTAAGAGTGAACTAAACTAAAAGTGATAAGAATTGATGCAACAAAGAGAGCTAACCATTCAATATCAATACAAGCTTTCTATGGTTTATAACTAAATAAATTGAGTAAATACGGCTAATATAAATACCGCCCGAAAAGGGGAGTTTATGAATGACGAAAAGTACGAAGAGGCTAAAAAACGTGTGAAAGAATTAAAAGGCTTCTATCAAAACTTTCTCACGTACATTGCTGTTAATATAGTTCTTATGGTTATCAATTTAGTCACAAATTCCGACAGCTTATGGTTTTATTGGGTAACTATTTTCTGGGGGATTGGTATCGCTCTTCATGGGTCAAATGTTTTTATTATCAAAGGTAAATTTCTGGGCAAAGAGTGGGAGGAAAAAAAGATAAAAGAGAT
>NZ_PJBP01000129.1 GCF_002836415.1 Psychromonas sp. MB-3u-54
TGGCCAAAGTTTTGGTTGCTGCTGGTTGAATAATTCCGTTAAAGAATGCTGTTGGCTTTGATAGCTAAGTTTAAGGAGCTTTTGGACTTCATTATTCAAGGTTGCGCAGAGTAATAAAATCTCAGTGCCTTCGGCTTTTATCTGCTTTAAAATACGCTCAGCACGCATTTGATCACCAGCCAATAAACTATCAATCCATTGGAAAAGATTAAAATGGTTGTGGGTGGTAATGCTTTGCTCAACTTGCTGCAGGGTTAAATTTTGCTTTGGATATAACAAAGCCAATTTTTCAAACTCTTGTTTAGCCGCCAATAAATTACCTTCAAAATGCAAACAAAGATAATCGACGATTTCTTTATCTGCGTGCAAATTGAGTGCTTTAAGACGCTGGAAAATCCACTGGGGAAAACGATGCGCTTGCGGCAGGTTGGTTGCAACAAAAATCCCCTGTTGTTCTAAGGTCTTAAACCAAACATTGCTCATTTGCTGATTGTTGAGTTTTGGCCCCTGTAAAATCAACAGGATATCGGGATGTAATAGGGGGGTAATTTCTCGAATAAAAGCGCTGTTTTCTTTGTTTGTTTTAGTCAGAGTTAATAATATAATTTTTTTTTCAGAAAAAAGGGAGAGCGTTTGGAACTCGCCAAAAATAAGATCACTGTCAAACTTACCATCAAGACTGAAACTTAATTTTTCCAAATACCCTTGTGTTTTTGCCGCTTTCTGAATTTGCTCCGTTGCTTCTAAGCAAAGTAGCGCCTCATCACCGAAAATCAAACAGCAGCTGGGTATTTTTTGCTTAAGATGTTGGTTCAATTGTTCAGGGTAAATACGCATTTTTTATCGCTTATTTTTTGTTTTCTAGGCTGAGCATGGTGGCAATAATACTGTCGGCAGCAATACCGCGCAATTCCTTGGTTAATATTTCTGATTCTCGCGATTTTGCGAGAGCTTGTGAAGCATTCTCAGTAAAGTCACGATAGAGGTTTACCGAAAATTCTTGGGTTTGGTAACCGGGAGATTGAATTGAATATTTAACATTATAACTTATCTCTTTTTCTGCATTCTGCGCGTTAACATAAAGAGAGATAATGCGTGATGATTGGCGATCCGGAGAGACTTTTAATATGGCAACATCGGCTTCCGGCTGATTCATTATTTGAATACCGGCACCCCGTAAACGGATTTTAATAAAACGAGCTAATTCACTATTGCTATCATTACTTTGTAAGTAAATTTTAGGGTATTTTTCAATAAGGCCATTGTTGTTCTTTAAATGAAAGCCACAACCGCTGATAAATAAAGCAGATAATAAGATTAAGCCTATTTTAGTGAAAAAAGATGTGCGTACTGTGGACTGCATAAGAAGCCTTGTCTGAGGTGAAAATAGGCGGCGAAACAAATAGCTTGCTCACACCGACAAAATATTGCTAAGTGACTGTTAGTTAGAATCAAACATTTTTACAATTTACTGTTTCTATATCTCAAAATGAGACATAGAAACAGTATGGATTTGAATGTTTTAAAATTGATGACTGATTACTTAGTTAGCCACTATATTCAATAATTTACCCGGGACAAAAATGATTTTACGAATGGTTTTTCCATCGGTAAATTTACTCACATTTTCATCTTCCAGCGCCATGGCCTGAACCGCTTCCTGTTGCGCGTCAGCGGCAACGGTCAATTTAGCCCGTAATTTACCATTGACCTGCACGACGATAAGTTTTGAGTCTTCAACCAATGCACTTTCGTCAACCGTTGGCCAAGGTGCATTTAATATCTCTTCAGTTTGACCTAATACTTCAAATAACTCTGCGCAAATATGCGGCGTAATAGGGGCAAGCAATTTAGTAATAGCAACCAATGCTTCTTGTAAAATAGCACGGTCCTGCTCGGTTTTTGTGGCCGCTTTAGTTAATTTATTCATCAACTCCATCACCGATGCTATAGCCGTGTTAAAGGTTTGGCGACGGCCGATATCATCGGTCACTTTTGCAATTGTCTTATGAAGTTCACGGCGCAGTGTTTTTTGTGCTTCGGTTTGTGATTTAAGATCTAAATCGACAACTGTGCCCAATGCCACGTGGTCAAAAGCAATTTTCCATAAACGTTTTAAGAAACGCAGTGAACCTTCAAGGGCGGAGTCTGACCATTCTAATGTTTGATCAGCAGGCGCTGCAAACATCATAAACAAACGCACACTGTCTGCGCCGTATTTATCGATCATAATCTGCGGGTCAACACCATTATTTTTAGATTTAGACATTTTGCTCATGCCGTCATAAATCACTGTTTGCCCGTCTTTTGTTGTGGCTGAAATGACTTTGCCTTTTTCATCGGTTTCAGTCTCTACATCTGTAGGTGCAACCCAGACTTTTCCGCCTTTAGCATCTTCATAATAATAAGCATCCGCTAATACCATGCCTTGCGTAAGCAGTTTTTTGTACGGTTCATCACAATCGACTAAACCAAAGTCACGTAATAATTTATGGAAGAAGCGTGAGTATAGAAGGTGCAATATTGCATGTTCAATACCGCCTATGTATTGATCAACCGGCAGCCAGTAATTCGCTTTCTCAGGATCTAACATGGCATCATCGCTTTGCGGTGAGCAGTAACGTGCGTAATACCAGCTTGATTCCATAAAGGTATCAAAGGTATCTGTTTCGTGTGTCGCCGGCTGGCCGTTATAGGTTGTTTTTGCCCAATCAGGATCGGCTTTAATGGGAGATACAATGCCGTTCATCTGCACATCTTCAGGCAGAATAACTGGCAGCTCGTTTTCCGGAACAGGCACAACGGATCCGTCTTCCAGGTTGAGCATCGGAATAGGCGTTCCCCAGTAACGCTGACGGGAAACTCCCCAATCACGTAAACGGAAGTTCACTTGACGTTTGCCTTTGTTATCCGCGACTAATTTTGCTTCGACGGCATCAAATGCAGCACTGAAGTCTAAACCATCAAATTCACCGGAAGCAAAACAAACCCCTTTTTCAGTGTAAGCTTCAACGGAGACATCAACATCCGCATCGGCAGGTTTAATCACCGCCTTAATTTCCAGGCCGTATTTTTTAGCAAATTCATAATCACGCTGATCATGGGCTGGAACAGACATCACCGCGCCGGAGCCGTAACCCATAAGAACAAAGTTTGCTGTCCAGATTGGCACTTCTAAGCCGCTGATAGGGTGAATTGCTTTAAAGCCCGTATCAACACCTTCTTTGGCCATTGTTGCAATTTCAGCTTCTGCTAATTTTACGTTTTTACATTTTTCACAAAATGCCGCTAGGGTTGGATTATTCTTAGCCGCTTCCAGCGCTAACGGGTGTTGTGCGGCAACCGCAACATAGGTGACACCCATTACGGTGTCCGGACGTGTTGTGTAAACAGAAAAACTTTCCTCTTTTCCGCTTACTTTAAAGTCCATTTCGACACCTTCAGAGCGTCCAATCCAGTTACGCTGCATAGTACGTACCTGTTCTGGCCATTCGTCAAGCTTGTCTAAATCATCTAATAATTCTTGGGCATAGGCGGTTATTTTAATAAACCACTGCGGGATTTCTTTTTGTTCAACTAATGCGCCACTGCGCCAGCCTCGGCCGTCAATAACTTGTTCATTTGCCAAAACAGTCTGGTCAACCGGATCCCAGTTAACGGTGGCCATTTTTTTATAAACCAGATCTTTTTCAACCAATTTTGTAAAAAACCATTGTTCCCAACGGTAATATTCAGGTTGGCAAGTAGCCAGTTCACGACTCCAGTCGTAACCAAAACCTAACTGTTTCAGTTGCGTTTTCATATAAGCGATATTTTCGTAAGTCCAACCTGCCGGTGCGGTATTATTTTTAATGGCGGCATTTTCAGCGGGTAGACCAAAGGCATCCCAGCCCATAGGCTGCATTACATTTTTGCCCTGCATACGTTGGTAACGGGAAATAACATCGCCGATAGTGTAATTGCGCACGTGACCCATGTGCAGTTTGCCACTCGGGTAGGGGAACATGGAAAGGCAGTAATATTTTTCTTTAGAGGGGTCTTCCGTGGCCTTAAATGACTGGTTTTCATCCCAATTAGTTTGGAATTTTTTTTCAATCTCTTTAGGATTATATAACTCTTGCATATTGTGTCTGCCTAGCAATGATAAATGAAATAATTAATTAGGCATTAGAATACAGGAGCGTGGGCTCTGCAACAATAATTATGAGTAATAAGCTGTTTTTTTCCTGGTGATTGTTTTATTAAATATAAACATTATTCAGCTAATCACTTTTTCAGCGGTAACTCAGGCTAGAAAACAACAAAATGTGCGGAGAATCTGTGCAGGTTGTTGATTTTGTAAGCGAACGGTTCGTTTTGTTACTTTAAGCTTTGCAATTAAACCTGAAAATCGCTATTGTTCGCCTCGTTCCGGAGGGGTGGCAGAGCGGCTGAATGCACTGGTCTTGAAAACCAGCGTGGGTTAATAGCTCACCGAGAGTTCAAATCTCTCCTCCTCCGCCACACATTGAAAACCCGCTGTTTTTACAGCGGGTTTTTTGTTTTATACGACGGGTTTTATATGTTACAAGAGGCTGAATCTCTCCTGTTCTTTATTCAGCCTCATTTAAAAAGGCTTCTCATATGAGAAGCCTTTTTTCGTTTCTGCGTCCTTTGAATCTTTATCCCAAGTTTGTTGTTAATCCTCCCAGTTAAAAATATTAGCGCTGTTTAGCGCGAATAAACATCTGTTCAATTTTTTAAAATGCACGCCAGCTTCGTTATTTTTATTTGCAATGCCTTCCTATTACTCATACCAAAAGCATTAAATTTATGATTAATTTAAAATAATAAATCGGATCACTTTATTAATACGTTTGGTATCAATCAAAACTTGTTATTCGTCGCTATTGATTTTATTAAAAACTGTCTTTTGATTAATTTGTGTGCAAACGAACTTTTTTTGTTATTTTAAGCTTTACAAGTTAAGCCTTGAGTCTGTATTATCCCTTTCGTTCCGGAGGGGTGGCAGAGCGGCTGAATGCACTGGTCTTGAAAACCAGCGAGGGTTAATAGCTCTCCGAGAGTTCAAATCTCTCCTCCTCCGCCACATTAAGAAAACCCACTGCTTGCAGTGGGTTTTCTCATTTCTAACGTCTCCATTTTAACTCTCTATCTTCTTTTACCTAAATGTCTTCAATAATCGCGCGTTTTTTGCTTATAAAAATAAATTTTTAATGTTATATTTACTTCCCTTTGATTACTCTGCTGTGTTTGTTTTCACTATCATAATCTCTGATTACTAAAAGACTATTATCCAGTTGTTATCTCTTTTTTATAGTCCTTATTTTATTTTTAGCTTAATGTTTTAGTTGTTGCTTTGGCATTAACGGAGAAATTTTGTGATAAATATTCTGTTGGTTGATGACCATGAATTAGTTCGTACAGGGATTTGCCGTATCATCGATGATGTGCGAGGCATGAAAGTTATTGGAGAGGCACAAAGTGGTGAAGAGGCCGTAAAATGGTGCCGAAATAATCACCCCGATGTCGTTTTGATGGATATCAATATGCCCGGTATTGGTGGTTTAGATGCAATGCACAAAATTTTGCGTATAAATGAAAGCCTAAAAATCATTATGCTGACCATGCATACCGAGAATCCTTTCCCGTCAAAAGTAATGCAGGCTGGCGCTTCCGGTTATATAAGTAAATCTGCCGGCCCCGATGAAGTATTAAATGCCATCCGTTTGGTGCATTCCGGACAACGTTATTTAGCGTCTGAAATTGCACAAAAAATGGCACTTTCACAACTCTCTCCGACTGCTGATGATCCTTTTAGCGTGCTCTCGGAAAGAGAGTTACAAATTATGATGATGATAACTAAAGGGCTGCGTGTGGTGGATATATCGGAGCAACTTGGTTTAAGCCCAAAAACAATCAATAGTTACCGCTATCGTTTGTTTGATAAGCTCGGTGTAAAGGGTGACGTTGGTTTGACTCATTTAGCGATACGTTACGGCATGCTTGATACCGGTCTGCTGTAATCTATTAGAGATGCAATGTAACAATATGCTGATCTTGTGCGGGTGGCTTAACAATGCACAATTTAGCCTTGTTAAGTACTTTTCTGTGCGAGGTTATATTTTTATATGAGTGAATTTTTCCCGACAACTTTTTTAAAAACGGTCACCTCTGAACCGGGCGTATACCGGATGTTTAACCAACAAAAAGTGATTTATGTTGGTAAAGCAAAAAACCTGAAAAAACGCCTAAGCAGTTATTTTAGCCTTACCCAAAAACACCCTAAAACATTAGCGTTGGTCAGTCATATTGACCGAATTGAAGTAACTGTCACGCACACAGAAACTGAAGCGTTAATCCTCGAGCACAATTTTATCAAACGCTACAAGCCTCATTATAATGTGTTATTGCGTGATGATAAATCTTACCCTTACCTGTTTTTAAGTGACCATAAACATCCGCAACTGACTTTAGTACGTTCCCAAAATAGCAAACGAAAAGGGACCTATTTTGGCCCCTATCCGAGTGGCGGGGCGGTCAGAGAAAGTCTGCATTTAATGCAGAAACTGTTCCCAATACGTCAATGCGAAGACAGTTATTATAACAATCGCTCCCGTCCCTGCCTGCAGTATCAATTAAAACGTTGTCTTGCACCCTGCGTGAATGCTATGCCGGAATCTGAATATCAACACCAAGTTGAATTAGCCAGCGCCTTCCTACAGGGTAAAAGTCAAAATGTCATTAATCAGCTGGTTGATGAAATGGAAGCGGCAAGTACGACCCTTGAATTTGAAAAAGCAGCGCTGCGACGTGATCAAATCCAATCCTTAAAAAAAGTGCAGGAACAGCAATGGGTCAGCGGTGACATTGAACAGTTAGATGTAGTGGGTTTCAGTTATGATCAAGGTTTTGCCAGTGTGCATCTGCTGTTTGTCCGTCAGGGGCGAATATTAGGCAGCCGTAATTATTTCCCTAAAATCCCTAAAAACTCCGGTAAAGATGAAGTATTAAGCGCATTTTTAAGCCAGTTTTATCTGTCCGGACAAAATGGACGCGCAATACCAAGGGAAATTTTGCTCAGTGATGATTTTGCTGAACGTGGTGTTTTTACTGATTTATTCACTGAATATTGTGGCTATAAAACGGCCTTGAAAGTAGAAGTACGTGGTGAGCGTGCAAAGTTTGTTAAACTGGCAAAAAAAAATGCTCAAATAGCATTACAGAGCCACCTCAGCCAAAAAAATAACATATTAAAACGTTATCAGCTGCTGGAGGACAAATTGGAGTTAAGTAAACCGATTTTGCGCATGGAATGTTATGACATTTCACATATGATGGGGGAAAAAACAGTGGCATCCTGTGTTGTGTTTAATCGTGAGGGGGCAAAAAAATCTGATTACCGTCGTTTTAATATTACCGGTATTACACCTGGCGATGACTATGCGGCAATGGGGCAAGTGCTCGCGCGACGCTTTAAGGCGCTGCAGGAGACAGAAAATATTCCTGATATTATTTTTATCGATGGCGGTGTGGGGCAATTAAATCAAGCTGAAAATATTATTAGTTCTCTTGAAGAGAATTTCAAAGATAAATACCCGTTATTGATAGGTATTGCCAAAGGCGAAGGCCGTAAGCCCGGATTAGAGACACTGATTTTAGCCGGGAGCCACGAAATCATTGAATTGAGCAGTGATTCACCTGCGCTGCATTTAATACAGCAAATCCGTGATGAATCGCATCGTTTTGCCATTATGGGGCATCGCCAGCAGCGTGACAAAGTAAGACGGACAAGTACATTAGAAAATATCGCTGGAGTAGGCACTAAACGTCGTCAATCATTATTAAACCACTTAGGCGGACTACAGGGGGTCATGTCCGCAGGTATTGATGAATTGAAAAAAATTCCCGGCATAAGCGCTTCATTAGCTGAAAAAATTTATGACGCTTTGCATAATTGATAAAATTAAAATGTTAATCCCATAAATTACTCTTTAGGATTTGCATAATGAAACCATAAAATGCAAAAATAGCTTATAATCAAGCTGGTTGTAAATCTGCAAACTCGTATTTCCAAGTGGATTGGGGAGCGATCATCAAAGGACATTTTAATGTTAAACATCCCAAATATATTAACGGGTTTTCGACTTTTTTTAATCCCCATTTTTGTGTTTTTTTATTTTTTACCCGTTAACTGGGGGGGCTTTACCGCTGCTTTTATTTTTTTGGCCGCAGCGATAACGGATTATTTGGATGGTTACCTCGCTAGAAAACTGGATCAACAGACTGCTTTTGGTGCTTTTTTAGACCCTGTGGCCGATAAAATAATGGTCGCGGTGGCATTAGTTATGATCGTGGAACACTACGCTGTTATTTGGATAACAATTCCTGCGATGGTGATGATCTGCCGGGAAATAATCATTTCCGCTCTTCGAGAATGGATGGCAGAACTCGGGGAAAGATCCAGTGTTGCTGTTTCATGGGTAGGAAAAGTAAAAACAGTCGCTCAGATGAGTGCTCTTTTTTTACTGATTTGGCAGAATTCAATCACCATGGAGTGGTTAGGTTTCATCGCTTTATATATAGCAACCGGATTAACACTTTGGTCTATGATTGTATATTTGCGCGCGGCATGGCCAGCACTAAGTAAAAATTCATAACAATTAGTACATTAAGTCATCGCTTCGTTTAAAAAAGAAGCGAACAGTGTGAAACTGATAAAAAAATGGGTAAAGTGTATTGACTCATTTCTAATAACCATTAGAATGCGCACACATCGAGAGGGGATTTAGTTTACTAGCAACCTTAAGATGATAATTTAAATGTGATGCAGTATTAGTTAAGTTCGTCGAGACCAACCTTGACAAGAATTTACTGGCGTTACGAGTTTACTCGTAATAACTAAATCATTAAAAATGTGATGCGGTACTAGCTCAGTTGGTAGAGCACGACCTTGCCAAGGTCGGGGTCACGAGTTCGAGTCTCGTGTACCGCTCCAAATTTAAATTAAAAGTATATTGGCGGAATGGCAGAGTGGCCATGCAGTGGATTGCAAATCCATCCATCTCGGTTCGACTCCGGGTTCCGCCTCCAAATTTTAAAGTTTTGCCCGAATGGTGGAATCGGTAGACACAAGGGATTTAAAATCCCTCGCCTTATGGGTGTGCGAGTTCAAGTCTCGCTTCGGGCACCAGTTTAAAAAAAGCTTCACGTTATCGTGAAGCTTTTTTTTTGCTTTTAAAAAAGTAAAAAAATGAATCGGCTTATCTCAGTCCGAAGACACTAGCACGAACCATAACAACAACCGCTAGCTTCACGCACCGATTGTCTGCCTGCGGTGCATAGAATGCACCCTACCGATAACATATTCCCATTCGATTAAATATTCCCATGCAGATTCAATCTCTTGAACAGGGTGTTTGCACTCTCTCCAGATCAGTGATAAAAATATTCCACGCTCGGCTACATTTACTTATGCGGATTGGTATAAAAGTGATTTTTAGCCGTAAAAAGGAAAAATTCAATAAGGAATAAATAATGAAAAAACGTATTTCAGGTATTTTATTTTGTGTCGCGGCTTTAAGTTCATCACTAAGTTACGCTGATATTCCTTTAGCAAATAGTAGTCGTTTTGATACTAAGGCTTACATTGGTTTAAAGTGGTCGTTAAACGGCAGTTATACACCGTCATTAGTACTTGGTGTGATCAGAGCGAAGGTCGATTCCGATGGAGACACTCAAGGGGCTAACTTATCATTAGATGTTAATTTAGCCGGTAATATTCAGCCCGGTAAAATTAAAATTAACTATATGAGAGGACAGGAAAATGTTCAAGGAGAATTAGGTTTCGGTTATGACTTCATCAAAAACGCGCCGTTAATTGGTGCTGGTTTGAATGGGCCTTATATTAATATTGGTGCTGATCTGTTTACCACTGATTCATCACTTGTTCCCTTTGGCATTATTCACTCACAGGGCTCACTGGATAAACCTACTGCTGTACAGCCACCAAGATAGTCCTTTTGGAAGACTATCTCCTGAGTAATATTGCTCTCCTCTCATTACGATCAAAGAGGCCTCTATAGCTACGTACTAACATTTATCCAATCAAGTTTATAAAAGCGTCGCGTTATCGTGAGGCTTTTTTTTGCATGTTAAAAATAAATTTTTGCCAATAAAAAAGGCACTTAGCGTGCCTTGGTATATATTGTGTTATAAAAGTCTGTGCTTTTATTCTACTTCACCACAGAAGCGGTAACCTTCACCATGAATGGTCGCAATAATTTCAGGTGCATCGGGAATACTCTCAAAATGTTTGCGGATGCGGCGGATGGTAACGTCCACAGTACGATCCTGTGCTTTTAATTCTCGCCCGGTCATTTTCATTAATAAATCTGCGCGTGTTTGAATTTTCCCCGGATTTTCAATGAAATGTAATATAGCTCTGAATTCACTGCGTGGTAATTTACATATATTACCATCGGGGCTAATCAGTGAGCGACTCTCTATTTCAAGTGTCCAACCGTTAAATTTGTAATTTTCTACTTTTTTACCTGCTTCTTCAGAATAAATACTATCTTGCATGGTACGCGTTAACAGGTTGCGCGCACGTATGGTTAATTCTCGAGGATTAAAAGGTTTAGTGATGTAATCATCTGCACCAATTTCCAATCCCAGTATTTTATCAACTTCATTATCACGACCCGTTAAAAAAATAAGCGCAATATTTTCATGTTCACGTAACTCTCGTGCTAATAACAGTCCATTTTTACCGGGTAAATTAATATCCATAATAATTAAGTTAATATTATTTTCCTTGATGGCTTGGTGCATTTCATTACCATCATTCGCTTCTAAAACATTATATCCTTCTGCTTCAAAAACACTTTTTAACATGTTACGTGTGACTAACTCATCTTCAACAATAAGTATGTTTGCGGTTGACATTAGGTACCTCTCTATTTTCGAATCTTTATATCCCTTTGCCTTATTCGGCGTGAAGATGTTTTTTATATCTGATATCTTTTGATTGTTCGTGGAAATATACATTTCCCGATTAAACGGCGTTAATACAAATAAATATTGCAGCTAACAAAGTTTTTTTAATAAATAATAATGTTCACTATAAATACTTAACATTTAGATAACAACTAGATTGTTATTTAAAGGTAATAAATACAGATCATGATTGATATAAATCAACTGCTCAATATCATTGCTTATAAAATGATTATATTGATCCAGTACCATAGGGAGCGTAAGGATGTTACATTAAAAAAATCATAATAATCAGTTAATTAAAGATAAAATGCGAAGGGTCTTATGCCATAACAGATTGATTTTAAGTTGAATTATGCACTTCAGATATTTGCCTTGTGATCATTAAATGTTATTAAAAGGTTCTGTTTCACAATATTGCTGTCTGTATCTACCAATAGGCGTAACTTATTGAGGGTGAAAGTGATGAATACTAAATCATTAATCAATCAATTTGATCTAACCAATGGCGCGTAAGGGCTCAAATAAAGGTTATTCACTGCTCAATTCAGTCAACGCAGGTGGAAATCACTGTCAATGAGTTATTTTAGACTATATTTGATGATTTATCCAAATATCTTCATTGCCCACTCTTATGTTAAAAAAATGGGCGTGAGCCGGTAACACAAAGATATTATTGCAAAAAACGGCCAAAAGACATTTAAGAATAAGGCAATAAATCGTTATCCAAGCGTAAAAGTGTCATATTTTCGAAAAAGTGACATTAACTTATAGTATGTAACACAACGGAAGACTGCATTCATTTGTAATATTCATCTTGAAAAGAGCATTTTGCTGACATAGCTTTCTTCTTACTCGATGCAAATAAGCATTATTGAGATTGATGGGTTTTTCTTGCATGCTCTAAAGGCTCTACAAAATCTGCCAAAGAATGAGCTGCTAGGAAGGGAGGGGTACTCAACGCTCAATATTGAGAAAATTTTAAATATAAAGCATAAAATGAAAGCAAGCCGTTTATTTTCTTATTTTCGCAATTCTTGCCCAGCGCACCTATCCTCAAACTGTCCAGCGTGTTAATACTTTGGGAAATGTTTTAAATTCCAACGAAGTGAACACTAATACCAAAAGAACTAAAAAGGTGATCACCCTTGCTGGTTAAAATCATCCCTAACTGCGTTGTGAGTTTTATTCAGAACATCCTGTTCTTCACCACTTCGTGGTCAGCTAAAGCTGTTCAAAATCGTTCCAGACGATTTTTGTGAAGTGAGAATAATGATCGAATGCAACTCACGCCTTATTAGTGCTGATTTTTCCTTCGCAATCATTGATCACTTAATTAATTCTTTTGGTATAATTTAATAAAATGGGTATAAACTAGCAAAAATTATACAAAAGGATAATACCGTGTCATTAATCGCATTTTTAATTATTGGATGTGCTGCCGGCTGGTTAGCTGGTCAACTAACAAAAGGATCGGGTTTTGGTCTGATCGGGAATATCGCTATTGGTGTCGTTGGATCATTTGTTGGTGGCTTTACATTTAGGCTACTTGGTCTGCATTCAGGGAGCTTTCTTGGTTCAATCGTTACCGCAACGGTCGGAGCGGTCATTTTGCTTTATATTGTCCGTTTGGCTAAGTCATAGTTTATCAAAACATTAATTTAATTTCCCGCTGCGAGGGCTAAAATCCATTAGCTGGTCTGCCATATTATAGCTGTGGCATTAAAGCCAACTAAGCCAATAAAAAAGCTGCATAAAAATCACCGTTAGTCAGAATTTATTTTATTGGCAAAAGATCTAAATTCATAACGATAGAGTAGGGGATGAGCATGAGTGAAATGAGAAAAGTGATAACCAGAAGTCATCGATTTTTTTTCCTCCCAACAGCTGAAGCATTTTACCGCTGCACTTTTACTGGTTAGTTTTCTGCTGTCTTGCGTGTCTGGCCATTGCAGACGATTGGAGAAGAAATTACTTGGTTTACTTTTTATTCTGCCGTTATTTTGGCAACGCTTTATGGTGGAATTTCGGCAGGTTTAATAGCAACCTTATTGGCATGTTTAACCATTATTTTTTTCTGGCTACTACTGGCTACCCATCCGCTAATAAATAACCTTTTTGATCTGTTAGAGATGCTTTTTTGTCATGATTTGCAGTTATATCATCGACCTTAACGGGGTTGTACAAGGTATTCGACTGCAGCTGAAAAAAGCACAATCAGCCTATGAATCCGAAGCTCAAGATAAGCAATTTATTATAAAAATCATCGCTTCTGTGCCTAATATGATAGGTTATTGGGATAAAGAGTTACATTGCCAATTTGCTAATAATGCTTGTAGTCACTGGTTCACTCAGTCCCCTAAAGATCTTATTGAAGTCTCATTTAGGGAATTCGCGGGAGAGACGTTATATGCCCTGAATGATCCCTATATCCAAGCTGTTTTGGCGGGAGAAGCGCAGCGCTTTGAGCGGAAGCTGGAAAAAACAAATGGCAATATTAGTCATATGATACATTTGGTCACAATGTTGGAGATGAGTTGCTTAAAGTGATCTCGAAAAGACTGTTGGAATTAGTACGGCAGTCCGATACCGTAGCCCGTTTAGGGGGAGATGAATTTGTTTTTGTTCTTAATAATCCCAAAATAAAAAATGAAATTTTGCAGGTTGCAGAGCGAATTATAAGCGCGATTAATGAGCCTGTTCAACTGTCTGGCAGCGATCTTGAAATAGGCGTATCAATTGGGATTTCAATGTTCCCCGATGATAGAATAAAGTCGATGGATTTAATTAAAAAAGCAGATCAAGCCATGCACCTATCAAAAACATCAGGCAGAAATTCGGTTGATTTTTTTGTGCCTGAATTTGATTAAATAAATTAATAAACAAGCGTTACACCTACAGATCCAAATCAAAATAAATGGAATGCCCCTCAGTTAAAAAGACCAAACTCCTTCCATCTTTATAAAAAAGTCAAAATGCCAATATGAAAAAGCAACAGTGCGGACTTTAATCCTGATTGTTATTTCATTCGCACAGATATTTTTACATATAAATATTAACAATACATATAAAATTGTTGTGAGCTATTTTCCCGCTTAATTGATATTGTTGCGCACTCTGCCTTCGAAAATAGAGAACAATCGAACAATGAATAATAGACTGAAATATATATGAACTCTTTTGGCTTTCTCACTTTGATCCATAATGCTGCTTTATTACTGGCAATGTTTTTCATCTATGACATGGCAGTTTCTCGAAACCGTACCCTATTCGGTTCTTGCTGGGCTATTTTTACCGGTGTTGCTCTGGGATTGGTTGGTATTATTATCATGCTTACACCCTGGGAATATGCGCCGGGCATTATGTTTGATGCCCGCTCGGTGCTGCTCGGAATATCCGGATTATTTTTTGGCACTATACCCACTTTAATTGCGATGCTGATAACCGCTACATTGCGGCTGTTTCTGGGGGGCGAGGAATCTGTCGTTATTGGCATTTTAGTGATTTTTACTTCGGGCACCTTGGGCATTGCCTGGCGCTATTATCGTCAGAATGCTTTGTCAGCACTGTCCTTCCGTGAAATATATCTCTTTGGGATCGTCACCCATGGGGTAATGTTGGCGCTGATGTTTATTTTTCCCAGAGAAGAGGCGCTAGCGGTACTTTCCAATATCAGCCTTCCGATATTGCTACTTTATCCTTTAATAACGTCTCTACTGGGGATGTTGTTTGTCCAGAGACTGCGACGCAGCCAGAGCGCTGATGCGCTACAGGAAAGTGAATTTCTGTTTCGCTCCCAGTTTGATATGGGCAGCATTGGGATTGCCATTACCCATCCGGACAAAGGCTGGTTAAGGGTAAATCCCCGGTTTTGTAAAATGCTCGGTTATAGCGAAAAAGAACTGCTGCAGCTAAGCTGGCCTGAGTTGACTCATCCTGATGATCTGCATCTTGATTTGTACCAATATGACCGGATGCTGACGGGAGAAGGAGATGCTTATTCGCTCGACAAACGTTTCATCGGTAAGGATGGGCAGAGCGTTTATGCCCACATGACTATGTCCTGCTATCGGGTCGATGGAATAATACAGTTTGTGATTGCCGGTATATTAGATACCACCGACAGAAAACATGCCGAAGACAAAATATGGGCAAGAAAGGAGCAGCTTACCTCCGTCTTGTCAGGCAGTGAACTGGGGTTCTGGGACTGGAATATAGAAACCGATACAGTACAGAGAAATGCGCGCTGGGCAGAAATGCTGGGGTACGGCTTTGAAGAAATTCAGAACGGCACAAGCATCAACCTTGATGGTATTCATCCCGATGATTGTGAAGGGGTCTGGCAATCAGTTACTGACCATCTGGAAGGGCGAACTACGCAACACAAAATTGAATACCGGATGCGCACCAAACAGGGAGAGTACAAGTGGATTCTGGACTGTGCCAAAATCGTTAACTACGGACAGGATCGGCGTCCATTGCGTATGAGTGGGACGCATACCGATATCACCGAACGTAAGTTAGCTGATGAGTCGATGCAATTGGCCAGTATGGTTTATCAAAACAGCCGCGAGGCAATGACTGTTACCGACAGCAATGGCAATATTATTACCACCAACCCGGCGTTTACCGAAATGACCGGGTATGACCTTGCAGAGATCACCGGTAAAAGCCATAAATTCATCGTGTCCAAGCAGCAGGATAAGCGGGTTTATCAACGCATGGAGCAAGCCCTAAACAGCACCGGCCATTGGCAGGGAGAGATCAATTACTGTCACAAAGATGGTGAAAACTATATTGCCTTACTGGGCATTAATTCCATTTATAATAAGGATCGATCCGTCCACCGCCGGGTTGCACAGTTCTCTGACATTACAGAGAGGAAAAAGTCTGAAAAAATCATCTGGAAACAGGCGAACTTCGACAATTTAACCGGGCTGTCCAATCGGCAGATGTTCCATGAGCAGCTGCTTCATGAAAAGAATAAAGCACAGCGTAGAGGTCTCAACGTGGCTCTACTGTTTCTCGACCTTGATCGCTTTAAGGCAGTCAACGATACTCTGGGTCATAATATGGGCGATCAGCTTCTCATCGATGTCGCTCAGCGGCTGCGTAATTGTGTGCGAAAAAGAGATCTGGTATCACGCTTTGGAGGAGATGAGTTTACCGTGATTATTGGCGGGTTGAAAAACACAGAAAGTGTCGAACGTGTAGCACAAAAGATCCTGTGCGAATTAGCTGAGCCATTCTTGCTGGGCAAGAAAAACGTTTATATTACACCTAGCATCGGCATAACCTTCTATCCGGAAGACGGGGAGGCAACTGAAATACTGTTAAAAAATGCCGATCAAGCCATGTATTCGGCGAAGGATGAAGGGCGGAACTGCTACCACTATTTTACCAACTCTATGCAGAAACAGGTAGAGCGCGAGGGGCAATTGGCAAACGATTTACGCGATGCACTGAAAAATAATCAGCTAGAGCTTTACTATCAGCCGATCGTGGCGTTGGGAACAGGTAACATTCGTAAAGCCGAGGCTTTGATTCGCTGGCATCATCCTGAACTCGGTATCGTGAGCCCTGCAGAATTCATCCCCGTTGCCGAAGAAACGGGGCACATTGTTGAAATAGGGGACTGGGTATTCCGTCAGGCGGTCGATCAGGTTGCCCACTGGCGTCGTGAGTATCATGATGACTTTCAGGTAAGTATCAACAAATCCCCAGTACAGTTCCGTGAGGGTGGGAGCGACATTGCCAGCTGGTTTGAACATCTGCAGGCACTCGGCCTGCCCGGGCAGGCCGTCATTATTGAAATCACCGAAGGTCTTCTACTTGATGGCAGTAGCAGCATAGTGATGGACAAGCTGCTGGCGTTCCGTGATCACGGCATTGAGGTGTCACTTGATGATTTTGGTACCGGCTATTCATCCATGTCCTACCTCAGAAAGTTTCATATCGACAACCTTAAAATAGATCAATCCTTCGTGCGTAATCTTAAAGCGGATTCGGATGACATGATACTCTGTGAAGCGATCATTATGATGGCCCACAAACTGGGTATGCAGGTCATCGCAGAAGGTATAGAAACCGAGGAGCAGCGGCGTTTACTAAGTGCTGCCGGATGTGATTACGGACAGGGTTATCTATTTTCTAAACCGTTACCGGAAAACGACTTCAGCTGCTTGTTGCTGCGTCATATTCATGTGGCGTGATAGCTATTATTTAATATTTCCTTTACGTTTTTCTGATTATCACTGTATTTTTAGGGCCTTTGGGTATGACCTTGCGCCTAGTCATTTCTAAGGTAGCAAGGTGCCTAATATTTGTCATTTTTGGCGCTATCAATGAATTATATAGTCTATAGTCTATTGACTATTGACTATTGTTGATTAGATGTTTGGAAAGTTTAATCTGATTAGTCTTGTAACCAACTAAGTAATTGTTTACACAACCAGTCAGGGTTGTCCAATGGAATGTCATGCCCATCCAGTTGGTTATTGATTAAAGCTACTTTCCACTGAATAGCCATCGCCTGACTTGCTTGGCAGCTGACTAAACCATCCTGAATTGAGGATATAAACAGCAGCCTGCAACTTGGTCGCTTTACCTTGAACCTCAAAGCTGCAAGCAACTGACGAACAAAATTAACCCGCCTGATCGGATGCAATCTCTCAATCGATACCCAATGACTGACAACATCGATATCCCTTTTTTTATTCGACACCATAGAATAAATGAGGGACTCTCTTTGAAAGGGGCGTGCCCAAAAAGCGCGGAGTATTTTTAAGTAGTTTTTAGGCAGTAAACGTTGGTAAAAGGGGGTGAAACCGCTTGTACTGGTATTGATACAAACAACACTGCCCACCTCACTTGGATACATTTCGGCCCATTTTAACGCAATCATACCACCCATCGAGAGTGATATAATATCGACATTGGCCTTGAATGTGCGTTGAGAACGGATACTCTCTACCATTGCTTCGATTGAGCAGGGGGAAATTTCAGAAGACAGCTCTCCGCAACCTGGAATATCAACGGGGCTAATATTTTTGTGCGGAAAGGCTGCGCGAAGTTTTTCCGTGAAGGGGCCCCAATGGGGTTTTCCGCGAAATAACCCCCGGATTAAGACAATATTAGCACCCATAAATATCCTTTCTGAAGCTTAATGCAGCTGTAATATTATTTTGACAATCAAATTTTAGTGAAATTTTTGCAGGTTAGCCGTTATCCACGTATAAGCTAGTGCAGATACGATAGCACCATCAATAGGCAATAAATGATGTCACGATGGAATAAGTGACAATCAAATTTAAGACGTGATAGATCTCTGATTTTACTCGTTTCTGTCCCTTTTAAATACATAAAAGATAGTATTTCATTGATTTAAAATATAAAATTATTCCACTTTAAACTGGAATCAACGATAGTATAAGACCGAAACATGCAATGTTAAATCAATTTAATAGAGCACGGCAATAAGAGGGCTTGTGTTAAATGAAGTTAATAAACTATCAGTTTGAAACAATAAATGATTTAGAGTTTTTTATAGATGAAAATCTCAACGAAGCTGGTATTTCTATTTTAATTCAAGTTTTTAGTGGTGATTTGAATATCGATAATGTTCAGCAAGTGTTAGATAGTTTAAAGTTCAAACTCCCACATGCGACTATTATCGGTTGCTCAACGGCGGGCGAGATAGCTTCTGGCGTTAGCAAAAATAATACTATTCAACTTTCTTTCTCTCTTTTTGCAAAAACCAATTTTCAACTCTTTTATTACCCGCAAACAAATTTTATAACGGGTGAGAAAGCGTCAGCTGAAATTTATTCTCAAAATACCAAAGCCGTTATTGCTTTTAATGAGACATTTAAAGGTGATGCTGAACTTTTTTTAGAAGGGCTTTCATCTAAAAAACAAAATATCCCCCTATCCGGCGGAAACGCTGGTGATAATCTTTTATATGAGAAAACCTTTGTCATCTATGATGATAAAATTTATTTTGAGGGTATCGTCCTGTGTGCGCTGAATAGCGACAGCTTATATGCACACTCAAATTATTCCTTCAGCAGTGTGTCTATCGGTACAGAAATGATTGTTACTAAGGCTGTGGGTAATATTATCTATGAGATAGATTACACGCCTGTCCATAAAATTTACCAATACTATTTGGGAGAGAATATTTTAGATGATTTCCCCCTCAGTGCCGTAGAATTTCCACTGCTAAAAATAGAAGATGAAATTAGTGTTGCCAGAGTAGCAATGAGCATGACGGAAGAGGGGGGATTTATATATGCAGGTCATTTTAAAAATGGCGATAAAGTAAATTTTTCAATAACAAACAATGCAGATATATCCTTAAAATCATATGATTTATATAGCAGAATAATGTGTAATCCGGTTGAAGCTACCTACGTTTATTCATGCGTGAGCAGAAAAACATTCCCCAAAAAGTTTTTGGATTATGAACTTGGATTGATTGAAAAAATTGCCCCTTCGAGTGGATTTTTCTGCTATGGAGAGTTTTTTCATTCAAAAATAAAAAATCAACTTTTAACTGTCACTACAACAACGTTGAGTTTGTCTGAAGCAGACATTGTCCAAAACAAAGATGAGATTCCAGAAAATATAAGCAGCAGTAATATGCTAAATTCACTTGTACACTTAGTTAATGTCTCAGATAAGAACTTAAATCAATATAAACAACTTTTAGATAAGAGTTCTATTGTGTCAAAGGCTGACACGCAGGGGAATATTATTTATGTCAATGATAATTTTTGTAAAATTTCAGGCTACTCCAGAGAAGAACTGATTGGAAAAAACCACAGTATAGTAAGGCATCCGGGTAACAGTAATAGCATATTTAAAAATATGTGGACGACTATCACCGCTAAAAGAGTCTGGAAAGGCACGCTAAAAAATCGTGCAAAAGACGGCTCCACATACTATGTGAAGACGTTAATAATGCCTATTCTAGATGACTATGGACAGATTGTAAGTTATATAGCGTCAAGAACCGATGTCACAGAACTAATAAAAAAAGACGAAATTATTAAACTACAGTATAAAGATAAGCTAACCGGTTTAGAAAATAGAAGTGCACTTATAGACAAACTAGAAAACGTCAAGAGTGAAAAGGTTACGCTTATCCTTATTAATATAGACAGATTTTCTGATATTAATGATTACTACGGCTATGAAAAAGGTGATAAAACCTTGGAACATTTTGCCTCTGTTCTTAAAAGTAAATATTCTGACGTTTTTAGAATAAGTGGAGATGAGTTTGCTGTTTTTTGCGAAGAGCCATTAGATAAACACAAAAAAAATACTATAGCAGAGTTGATTACTGACCTGGAGAATGAAGAGTATAATATACTAGCCGATAAAATCACTTTGCTTTTATCTTGCGGGGCGGCTAATGGCACAAAAAATGAGATATACAATCTTGCCCATATGGCTTTAAAAGAAAATAAAAAAGACAATAATATAGTTACTTTTTTTAATGATAATATGAATTTATACAACAAAATAGCCGAAAATATAAAAGTGATAGCAAGTATAAAAGAGGGAATCCTTAACGATAAATTTGTGCCGTTTTATCAAGGCATATTTAATAATAAAACTAAAAAAATAACTAAATATGAGTGTCTGATTCGCTTGAAAGAAGAAAATGATAAAGTCCTGACGCCGTTCTTTTTTCTGGAACATGCTAAAAAAGCGAAGCTTTATCATAAGCTTACTATGATTATGATCAGGAAATCATTTGAAAAGTTTGCAGACAATAACTGTGATTTTTCTATCAATTTTACACTTCAAGATATTCAATCCGTGACCGTTGTAAGGATGTTGATGGCTTATCTTGAGCGGTATCAATGCGGAAATAGATTAATTATAGAAATAGTAGAGTCTGAAGGAATAGAAAAATTTGATGAACTGTCAGTTTTTATAAAACGTATTAAAAAATACGGTTGTAAAGTGGCTATAGATGATTTCGGATCAGGCTATTCTAACTTTAATTATTTATCAAAATTAGATGTGGACTATATAAAAATAGATGGCTCTTTAATCCAAAATATAGATAATGACTCCGCTCAACTTGCAACCGTTGAAAGTATTTTACTTTTTGCTAAAAAGATGAATATAAAGACGATTGCTGAATTTGTTGAGACAAAAAACATTTATGAGATTTTAAATGATTTAGGCGTTGATTTTTCCCAAGGGTACTATTTTTCTAAACCACAAGAAGAAATCGAACAATAAAGGTTATTGCCAAAAAAAATATTGCTTTGAACGGATGCGAACTGCCGCTTTATAGCCAATGACGAGCAACATCGAGATCTTTTTTTTGAAAGTAGAAAATAAATGAGGGATTCTTTTTAGAGGGGCGTTCCCAAAGAGCGCTGAGTATTTTCAATTGACTTTTAGGCCAAAAACGGGCTAAAAACTTCTGTATTGGACTTGATAAAACGATACTGCCAGCTCTCTTGGGGGCATTTTAATGCGCTTATGCAACCAAAGATAATCTCGACTTTGGTTTGAGTGATAATTGAAAACGGATACTTTCGATCATCGCTTATATTGGGCAGAGTGATCATTGATAGGACAGGTCCCACATTCTGCGCGCTAATATTTTTGTGCGGACGGACTGTACGACGTTTTTCTGTTAACAGGTTCCAATAATATTTCCCGCTAAATAGCCGCCTAATCAATATAATATCAGCAGCCATAAATCTTCTTTCTGAAGCCAAAATTTTAGCCAAAGATTGGCTGTCCTATTTTTTCGTCCTTTTGTTCGACTACTTTTTTTATTGAGACATTTCCGGTTCTACATAACGCGACAGATAAGCAGGAAACCCGATTGCGGCCTTCGTGTTTTGCATGATACATCGCATGATCCGCATCTCGTTGAATATCTACTATCGCTTTATGATGTATCAATTTTGATGCAACCCCAATACTGGCTGTAATACTTATATTTTTATCTGTGCCAATAGTGGGCTGTAACTGCTCGATATTAGAACGCAATTTTTCAGCAAAAATCATCGCGCCTGAGATGTCTGTCTCCGGTAGAAAGAGAGAAAACTCTTCGCCGCCAACTCGACCGATAAGGTCACTTTCTCTACAAGTTTCTGATATGCAGGCTGAGACTGCTTTAAGAAGGAGATCTCCGGCATGGTGTCCGTATGTGTCATTGATCTTTTTAAAGTGGTCAAGATCAACAAAGAGAACAGAAAATGGATTATTGTGGCGAAATGCGATACTCATCATTCGCTCACAGACTTGATAATAAGCACGGGCATTTAATAAATTGGTTAATGGGTCATTATCGGCTAACAATTTTAATTGTTTATTGGCTTCGGCAAGCTCTCGTTCAATCTTTTTTTGTTTAGTGATATCGGTCAAAGCAGCCATTACACCAACAGCTAATCCATCTTTGTCACGAACAGGTTTAACCGATGCATAGCATATTTTGTCCCCCATTTTTAATTCTCGATTCGGGACATCTAATCCTGCATCGAACATACGAAACTCATATTTTATATTCTCTGCGGCTTCTTTGCCAACCTCTTCAACTTTGCGTCCAATAAGGTCGCTTACATTCAGTCCACTGAGCAATGCCATTTTACGGTTGACTAGGAGCAACCTGCCTTCTCTGTCGGTTAAAGCCATTGCAACGGGCATAGATTCGAAAAGGGTTTCCATATCTATATTACCTTGCAGCAGGTCCAATTGTTTAATCATAAATCCCCCTTAAGAATTATCCTTAATATACAATTTTAATCATTCACGTTTTTTCAAATTTATCAGTTTAAGATTTTACTCGCCTGATTTTCTTTATTGGAACTAAAACAAGGAGATTAATGATAACAGAACTGGCCACTGTAGATCCTTCCTGATACTGCACTTGCGATGCTCGTCATGAGTATTAACTGATATTTAATAGAAAAATCAGTCACTAATCACTTATTTAGGATTAAAGGTTAATGCCTCGAGAATGGCAAGGGAGGCCCGCGAAAGTCGGCTGTAGAGAATACACTTCCGCTTATCCGATTAGGCTTGATTTTTGATATCACCACTCCGGGGGTACGGTGGGATGCAATGGCAAAGGGGCGGTGTATTTTTAAATAGTTTTTAGACTGCAAACCTTACTAAAAGGGGCTGATTTTTTTGTACTGGCATTGATAAAAACAACACTGACCAGCTCACCTGAATACATTTTGGTCTATTTTAATGCAATTATGTCACTCATAGAGAGTGATATAATATTTGCTTTGGTTTTGGGTGATGCTTGAAAAGGGATACTTCCGAGCATAGTTTGGATTGACATTTTATAAAATAAGTTCCCGCAATTTGGAATATCAACCGCGCTAATATTGTTGTGTTGACAGGCCATCTCTTGTTATACCAAAGGCATTAATAAAGTGATCCTATTTACTCTTTAAAATTATCCCTAACTGCGTTGTGAGTTTTATTCGGAACATCCTGTTCATCACCACTTTGTGGTCAGCTAAAGCGGTTCAAAATCGTTCCATACGATTTTTGTGAAGCAGAATAATGATCGAATGTAACTTATGCCTTGTTAGTACTCATTTTTCCTTCGCAATCATTGAGCACTTCATTCATTCTTTTGCTATAAGAGAGTTTCAAAAGGTGTTATCGCGACCTGGACAAAAGTGGGCAGGGTGCAATGAAAAATATTAAGGTGTCGCATATGATGAATAATATGCTTGTCCCCAAAGTGACCTATTTGATGGTGTGTGTGTTGAGGGGACGTTGAATCAGCTAAGAATCTCCACCATCCGCCGGAGATGGTGATCTAGGAAGACTTTTTCGGTTTTATAGGCTCTTATCAGATTATGTCGTTACCGGCAGATTCTGTGAGTGCAGCTTTACTAAGGAGAAGATTAAATGAAAAAGACACTAATTATAGGTGCAGCGGACAAATCGCTAAAATGACGACAAAGCAACTGTTGGCCGAGGGAAAAACAGTGATAGCTTTAGTGCGCGATAAAGCTAAATTGGCTGATATTTCCAGTGATAAACTACATATTGTTGAAGGGAATTTGGAAAATGACTTCAGCCAGGCGTTTGAAGATTGTGATCAGGTCATTTTCAGTGCCGGCTCCGGTGGCAAAACAGGTGCTGACAAAACGATGCTCATTGATTTATGGGCGGCATGTAAAGCGGTAGATTACGCAAAAGCGGCTAATGTGTCACATTTTGTAATGGTCAGCTCTATTGGCGCTGACAATCCTTCTCAAGGTACTGACGAAATGCGGCCTTACATGGTTGCCAAATACATGGCCGACGAACATTTGATCCGCAGCGGGCTAAATTATACCATGTTCAGACCTGGTTTATTAACAGATAACAACGCCACAGGTAAAGTGCAAACCCTGAGGCCCGGAAGCAAACAGGAAATGATCATTAACCGCGAGGATGTTGCCAACGTACTGACCTGCGCAATAGGCAAGTTGGAGCTGGGCGGCAAAGTCTTTGAATTATTTAACGGCGATAAAATGCTAGCAGATGTATTAAATTAATTAATTCATTCACTAGACGTTCTCTTTAACTCGCCCGGGGTCACAGGTGAATATCAGGCCAGTATGATCTTGGCCTTTGTTATTTACGTTTTAACCTCAGTATGAGCCGACTTGAGAGAGGCTTCCATAAATGACGATAACTTACTGATAAATTGCTAAAAAATTAAAATAAATCACTAATGGGTGGATCTGATATGCAACGCAGCCAACTGCTATGAGTGCCGCAACTAGAATGTTACAGCCATTAACATAATACCAGACCTACTCATTGAATTAAAAAGGGCTTTTTGGCGAGATCCCAGTGCATGACAGTAAACAGCAGCATAACCGGGTGCTGTTTTTACAACCTTTGGTTTTTAGTCAAAACGTAATGCATTCATGCTTTGACTTGTTAGCTACCTTTATTAAATTTCAGTTGTAGTAGATGGACTTGATGCTGGCTGTAAACTTGTACATTATGTTCCTTAAGCAGTGCAGTAGTAACGCCATTGCCAACTTTTTCTGAGCAGAGAATGACCATTATAAATGCTGGCACTGCCACATGAGTGACTGTATTCAGTTAATACCGCAAAGTCTATGTTCTCCACTGACATTTTTCGAGAGCCAATTGTGCCCCAAGCAAAAATTGAGCGCTGAGACTCGAACCATCCCTGTCCAGTACCTTAGCGTTACCCGATAATACATTTTACCCAACACCGCATTGAATTTCTGCTGGTATTCTTGGAATGGGCAAACCTGCTGAGACTTCAGGGCAAAATGAAACTATTTTATGATTTTTTATGAGCCGGTCAAAGTCGTTATTGGAAGGCTTTAAATCACTGCCGTTATAACGTACTTTGCATCCAAGCATGCATGCACTAACCAAAACTTTTGTCATATACTTTGCCCTTTACTTTATAGAAATAGACAACTGTATTTTGTCCTATTGAGGCGTTTATTATAGTTTTTTCAAGCGGTTGATTTGCAATATCTCTAACGCATTAGAAATACAATCGAATTCGGGGACATTCAAAATTTTGATACATAAACCTGCCAATTAGGAGCAGCACTGTGCGTTATGCGGCTGTATAGTGTCTCTCTTTACTTTATTTTCTTGCTATTGATAAGCTATCTTCTTGGTACTGCGAAACTGCATTTCAGTGATTTATCATTACTTGTAGGCAAAGTAAAATCATTCTCAAATAAGCTTACAATAAAAACCGTAAACAAGCCCGATAGATTATGCTCTGATTAAAAATTAGAGAGAGTCGATTTTGATTTCAGAATAGCTATAACGTACATGGCAGGTACCTTCGGGGGAAACCATGCACGGGCCGAAGGGTTTACTCGGGGTGCAGGCTTTTTTAAATAATTTACAATCCTGCGGCTCTACTTCGCCGAGCATCACTCGGTGACAGAGGCAGCTCGGATGATGGGCTTGCGGCGGATAGGACGGTTTACAGGCAAGCTGTTTTCTGGCGTCAAGAAAGGCGTATTTATCCTTAAGCACGTAGGCAGAATCTTCCACTTTGTCGATTCCGCGCCACACGCCGGGTTTAAGATCAAACACTTCTTTAAGACATTTTTGCGCGATCAGATTGCCCTCATTTTTAATCACGCGGCTGTAGCAGTTAATCACTTGATGCTGATCGTTTTTGATAAGTGTTAACAGTTCGCGAATCGCCAGCAGGATATCAACGGGTTCAAAACCTGCCGTGGCGCAGGGCAACTTAAATTCGTCGCGCATAAAATCATAAACCCCTAAACCGGTAATGGCCGTTGCATGGCCCGCCAGCAGAAATCCCTGCAGGCTGTCATCATGGACCTCCATCAATAATTTCAAGACCGGCGGCATATAACGATTGGCGATCAGAAAAAAAAGGTTTTCCGGGACCCCCGAATGGATCAGTCCGGCAATGCCCGCTGCAGTCGTTTCAAAACCTACCGAGAAAAAAACAAAGGTCTGCTGAGGTGAATGTTGTGCCAATTTAATCGCATCAAGGGGACTATAGACGACTTTTACACTGCCGCCATTGACTCGGGCTTCCTCTAGGGAGCTGTTAGTTGCAGGCACCCGTAGAATATCGCCAAAAGTGAGCAGGGTCACTCCGGGAAGCAGTGCAAGGGTGATAGCTTCATCAATCGACTCTACCGGGCAGACGCAGACCGGGCAACCTGGACCTGCGATAACCTTAATATGCGCGGGCAAAAATTGGCGGATGGCGTAGCGGACAATGGCATTTTCATGGCCGCCGCAAATATGCATGATTTTTAGCGGGGCCATTCGCGCTGCGAGTAATTTTATCTCCTGCGTCAGCCTATTAACAATCTCCCGGTCTTTAAAGGCATCCGGATTGAATTTTTTATGTATTGTCATTCGCTTCATATGTGTTGTCATCCTGGTCATCCCGTTTATTTTTTTGCTGAATATTGCCTGCCGCGGCGTTTAGAAATAAGGGCTGCTGGTGGCCGTTCTTTTCTACAAAACGGCCTCTTGCCGATTCAAATTCCGGATGATTGCAGCAGTCTTTCATCTTTTCTAATTCCAGTTTTACCTGGGTTTCCATCTGTGCAAGTAAGTGATGATTAAGCACGCTTTTGGCTGCCAGGCGGGCATTGATATTGGTTGAGGCTAAATATTCGGCTTTGGCGGTTATATTCTCTTCAAAAGTATCGGGCTCACCATCAATGATCTGATGAATCAATCCCAGACGCAGGGCCTCGGCGGCTGAGACGGGGCTGGCCTCATAGATCAGTTTTTGAGTAAAACCATAGCCTATGATGGCGGGTAAAAGTACCGACCAATACTCAGAGCCGCACAGCCCTAAATTTGCATAGGAGGGATTGAGTACTATGTTTTTCCGGGCATAGCGCAGGTCAGCTGCAATTGCCAGCATCACACCGCCGGCAGAAGCTGAGCCCTGCAGGGCACTAATCACCAATTTAGTGTTGGCGGTTAAAACAGCATGCACTATGTTGTTCAATGCTTTGAGGTTTTTATAAGCAAGAATAGAAGCGTTGTATTGCAGATGAACGGCATTTAAGTCAATTCCGTTGGAAAAAAAATCAGGCCCTCCCCAGAGAATAATGACTTTGCAGGCATGATCTTCTTTGGCAAGTTCAATGGTGTGCAAAAGCTGCCGGCAATGGCTTAAATCCATCGCGCCGTTATGGATAGGAAATTTAATATGTCCCACATTGTTGCGTGCTTGATAGCTGATTTCCTGCATATTATTTCACTTATTGCCTTGGTGATTGTGCCAGCAGAACTACCTTCCTGAGAGCTGATTTCCTGCATATTATTTCACTTATTGTCTTGGTGATTGTGCCAGCAGAACTACCTTCCTGAGAGCTGATTTCCTGCATATTATTTCACTTATTGTCTTGGTGATTGTGCCAGCAGAACCACCTTCCTGAGAGCTGATTTCCTGCATATTAATTGTCTATTACTCTGATGATTGTGCCAGCAGATCTACCGGCCTGATTTTGATCTTTTCAGCGCTGCGTGCCATGCGTGCAATCCACACACAGCCATCCGCTGTACTGACACAGATTTGACCATCCTGTTGCCGAATAATCATTCCTGGTGGTGAGTCGTTTAAACGCAGCGCTGATTCGCCGGTTTGCGCGCCGAAAAGCAGGTAGTGATTATCGTTGATCATTGCCGGAGCGCCCGGCTTACTGTCTCCTGCATTAATTTTTTTTATTATTTCAGCTGTTGGCCGATCCCAGGTGATGCGCAACTGCTGCTGCGTTATTCTCATTCTATAGACGGGTGGGGCAGTTAACAGTGGTTTCTCGGCTGAATAATAACGGCTTAACGTCAGAGGAAGCAATTGCAGCGCCGTGTCCGAGACTTGCTGGCGATAGATGCTGGATAAGGAAGCTACGGGCAGTTTAAATTTGGCCTGTGCCCAAACGGGACCGCCATCCCAGTGTGCATCGGCTTGAATAATAGTGACTGACCAATGGGTTTTTCCTTCTAAAATTGCCCAGTTTAATACGCTCGGGCCGGCTTCGTCCGCAGGGCCGGGGTGGACGATAAAACAGGGGATTGCAGACCAGATTTCCTCGGGAATAAAGTCCTTCAAAAAAGGGCAAAGTATCAGGTCCGGCTGAAATGCTCTAATAGCGGCGGGATCAATCCCCAGTATTAAGCGGCTTTCTTTAAATAAAAAGGAGAAATTAACCCAAAATTTCTGACTCAATCCATTAAATGCAGAGCACAGGAAAAGACATTTTTTATTGGCAAGTTTAATTAATAACCAGTCCTCCATTAACAGATCCTCGGTAACTGCTCGCCGAGTGGCATATCAACCACTCTTAAACTGCCGATACTGGTTTCAAGGGTCACCTTACCGATATGTTGATTTAATACTCGACCGATAATGGCACTCTCTTTGCCAAGCGGGTGCTGCTGCATCGCTTTTAATACTTTGCCGCTGTCAGCTAACGGCACAATGGTAAGCAGTTTACCTTCATTGGCGACGATCAAAGGATCCAGTCCTAACAAGTCGCAGGCCGCACGTACCGAATCGTGGATCGGAATCGCATACTCTTCGAGGCGAATTTCTATTTGGCTGGCCTGGGCTATTTCATTCAGGGTGCCGGCAATACCGCCTCTGGTGGGGTCGCGTAGTACATGGACATTAGCAGAAGCCGCTAATATGCTGGCGACCAGAGTATGCAGAGCGGCGGTGTCCGATTGAATAGTGGTTTCGAAAGATAAACCTTCGCGCTGCGATAGGATGGCAATGCCGTGGTCGCCGATATAACCATTAGTAATAACAACATCGCCAGCCTGTGCATTTTGCGGCGCTATCTGCTGCTGATGCTGAATGATTCCTATTCCTGAGGTATTAATAAAGATGCCGTCCGCAGCGCCGCGCTCGACCACTTTAGTGTCGCCGGTTACTATCTGCACTTGTGCCGCCTGTGCAGCGGCAGCCATACTGTTCACTATTTTTTTTAGATGCGTAATAGGCAAACCTTCCTCGAGAATAAAGGCTGCGGAGAGAAACTGCGGCAGCGCACCGCACATGGCAATGTCATTCACCGTGCCGTTAACTGCAAGATCGCCAATATTGCCTCCGGAGAAGAAATAGGGATTAACCACAAAGGAATCCGTGGAGAAAGCCAAGCGCCTGCTGTCTAACGTTAATAATGCACCGTCATTGGCCTGCTTTAAAATCGGATTGTCAAAGGCCGGAAAAAACAGCTCATTGATAAGTTCATTGGCAAGGCGGCCGCCACTGCCATGGGCCATTTTAATGTTTGCTGATGCCATAGCTTAACCTCATTTTTGTGGTTTATGGATGAAGGGTTTATTCCTGCTGCTGATCAAATTGATCAAAAAGTTGCAGGGTTTCGAAAGCCGCTTGTTGATCCAGTTTACTGATTGCAAATCCGGCATGAACAATCACGTAGTCGTTCACTGCAACTTGATCAATCCATTCAACCACCACTTCTCTTATGATCCCGCTAAAATTAACTTTTGCCGTGATAGGCTTCGCTGATTGATTAATTGAAATAACCTGTCCGGGAATTGCTAGGCACATAAATTGCTCTCTTATAATAATTTTATTTTGCCGGATTGCAGCTCCGCTTTTCCGGCAATCAACCAATCATTCAGTTGTTCCATATTTTCACCGGAAGTGGCGGAAAGCTGAATAATTTCAATCTCGGGATTGATCTGTTTTGCATAAGCACAGCACTGCTGCAGATCAAAATTTACGTAGGGCAGCAGATCTATTTTGTTAATCACCATCAGATTGGCAGCATGGAAAATTTCCGGGTATTTTAAGGGTTTATCTTCGCCTTCGGTGACCGATAGAATAACCACCTTATGTGCTTCTCCTAAATCAAAGCCCGCCGGACAAATCAGGTTACCGACGTTTTCGATAAACAAAAATGCATTTTTCTGCATTTTCAGATCCACAGCCGCATGACCGACCATGTGCGCATCCAGATGACAGCCTTTGCCGGTATTGACCTGTAGTGCTTGAACTCCGGTTTCTCTGATCCGCATGGCATCAAGGGCTGTTTGTTGATCCCCTTCAATCACGTAAATACAATGCTGCGCTTTGATAGACAGGATGATTTCGGTTAATAACGTGGTTTTACCCGATCCGGGACTGGAGATAAAATTGATTGAGAAAATTTGATCGGCCAGCCATTGCTCGCGATTTTGCTTGGCGTAATAATTATTTTTGGACAAAATATTCTGTTCAATTTCAATCATTCGCGAGGTGTTTGCAGAAACCGCCGACCAAGGCTGTTCAACATCAACACCATCAAAATCAAGATGCTGATGGTGTTGATGCTGTGTGCCTTCCATGGTCACTTCAGCGTGATTACAACCGCAGACTTTACACATTTAATTCTCCACTTCTAAAGATTTAATGTTCATCTGCTCACCATCAGTAATATTAATGAGCAGTTGACCGCAATAGGGGCAGGGTTGATACCAATCTGTGACGGTGACCTGCAGATGGCAATGCCGGCAAACCCCCTTGGCAAGTTTGTCCTCAATCAGCAGTTCCGCCCCTTCTGCGAGACTGTTTTGCGCGGCTGCATCAAAACAAAAAAACAGTGCTGACTTTTCTATTCCGGCTAATACGCCGATCTCTAATATAATTTTAGTCACCTTTTTAAATTTATGCGTGACTGCATGTTCTTCCAGCAGTTCAATAATGCTTTCAGCAATGGATAATTCATGCATTTTCTTTATCTTTTGCGCTGAGGATGGCTTGCTGCAGTAGCTGCCGTGGATTTTGACAGGAAAGCAGCTCCTTTAAAAATTGCGTGGCGAGTGTGATATTTACTTGCGCCTGTTTGGATAAGGGAGCGCCGAGTTCAAAAGAGTAGCCGCGAACAGAGAAGAGAAAAGCGGGCGGACATGGTTTGTTTTGTGTTTGTGCATAAATTGCCATTAATGCGGCCGGGCTTAATGCATGAGTGGTATAACCGAGCTCATTGTTAGCGCTAACAGCTTCAATCTGAAAGGGGCTTTCTCCTTGATAACGGGCATCGATAAAAACCACGCAGGCATTATCGGTAATATCGCAGACATGCTCCGGCTGCAGCTGAAAATCTTCGATCAGTTGAATATGTTGAAGGGCAAAGCGGGTGATAAACTGTTTAATAAATTGATGCAGCGCGGGGCCGATCGCATCATCTCCTCGACTTGGATTACCCCAGGTAAATAGGTTTAATGTTTGCTGACCGATTTTATCCATTACGACCTCATTTCAATTCTACGAATAGCATGCGTTGCAGCGAATAAAAATGTTTAGCGCTTGCTGATAGGCTTTCTCCATTACTACCTCTTTTCAATTCTGCTGATTGCATGTCTTGCAGCGAATAAACAGGTTTAACGTTTGCTGATAGGCTTTTCCATTACGACCTGTTTTTTGAATAATAGGATTGTCTTTTTTAATGTCATCGTCACCGATGCAAAGTGCCGTCGATATCCTTACTCAATCGGTTGATAAGCTCTCCGCTTTGCTGGTGGCGCATTTCAACTTTTAGCGGCATTCTGCCGATTGCATGGGTTGCACAGGATAAACAGGGATCATAAGCACGAATGGCAACTTCTATATTATTTAATACCTTTTCGCTGATTTCCCGGCCGTTAATTTGCTGGCTGCACACCATGCGGATAGATTCATTTAAGGCTGTATTGTTATGGGTGGTTGCGACAATAAGATTGGCTTTAGTGATCAGATCATCTTCACCCACCTGATAATGATGAAACAGCGTTCCGCGCGGTGCTTCAACTACGCCTATCCCTTCACTCTGGCGTTTGCCCTGAACAATCAGATCTGTCCCGGTAATCATTGGATCGTGCAGTAACTGTTTGATTTTTTCGGCAGAAAAAAGCACTTCTATCATGCGCGCCCAATGGTAGGCTAAAGTTGAATGCACTGGCTCTTTACCGCCATAGGCGACAAATTCCTGACGCGCAATTTCAGCCAGCGGCGTTGGAATATAATCACAATTATTGACTCGTGCTAAGGGGCCGGTGCGGTACCAGCCTGATTCTTTGCCCATTGTTTTAATAAAAGGAAATTTCATATAGGTCCATGATTTAACCTCTTCCTGGATCAGATTTTGATAATCGCAATAATCCTTTTTATCAAAGAGCAGATTACCATTGGCATCTTTTAACCTTAATTTACCGTGATAAAGATCCAGTTCGCCATTATTACCGACTAAGCTTAAATAATTGGACCTTAAGCCGGCGAAATTTTTGTGGAAAGGCTCATTAGCCAGATAACAATCTCGAGCCGTTTTAACCGCGCACTCTGCCCATGCTACCATCTGCTCAGTGTCACCAAGAAGATAGTGCTTGTCCTCGCGGCTTAAGGGCTTATTCATGCCACCCGGAATACAACCCGTGCCGTGGATGCGCTTACCGCAAATAACGCGGATCACCTCTTGACCATACTTGCGAAGCTTGACTCCCTGAAGCGCGAGCTCCGGGTGTTTTTGAATCACGCCGACGATATTTCTGTTGGTAAGGTCACTTTCAAAACCAAACAGGAAATCGGGTGAGCTTAGATGAAAAAAATGCAGCGCATGGGACTGTAAAGTTTGCCCGTAATGCAGTAGTAATCTTAATTTATAGGCGGATTCGGTGAGCTCCGTGACACCGCTAATCATATCAATCGCCTTGCCGGCGGCAATATGATGGCTGACCGGGCAGATGCCGCAAAGTCGCTGCACTAAAATGGGAATTTCCCAATAGGGACGCCCTTGAATAAAACGTTCAAATCCTCGAAACTCTGCAATGTGCAGGCGACACTGCTGCACCTGGTTATTATCATCAACAAGCAGCGTCACCTTACCGTGTCCCTCCACCCTTGATACAGGTTCAATCACAAATCTTTTCAGGTTTTCGCTGTTTTCTGCTGTGTCTAATGAATGATCCATAGGGTTGTCCATCAATCAAAGTGTAATAGGTTATAGGGTAATTCCGGCTCTTTCCCGTCCAGCAAATCATTGAGTATTTTCCAGAAAGCATCAGCAGGAGGCGGACAACCGGGCAGAAAATAATCGACTTTAATAACTTCATGAATCGGGTAAACTTTTTCAAGCAGATAGGGCAGCTCTTTATCGCTAGGGATCTTCGGGTTCACTAGACCAATGCCGTTAAGATAAGCTTCATCTAAACAGTCTTTAACATCAATATTATTGCGCAGTGAAGGGACGCCGCCGTTAATAGCACAAGAGCCCACGGCAATAATAATTTTACAACTTTCTCTAAAATGTTTGAGTACGGCAATATTTTCCGTATTACAGACCCCCCCTTCAATTAATCCCAGATCACAATCGGGTGCGCAGGTTTTTATATCGTTCAAGGGAGAGCGGCTCAGTTCAACCCTATCAAGCAACTCGATAAGGCGTTCATCCATATCAAGAAAGGACATATGACAGCCGAAACATCCGGCCAGTGAGCAAGTCGCCAATTTTAGTTTTTTCTTGGGCTTCTCTGCCTGCATTGGCGTTGTTGCTTTGACAGCACTGTCGGGGCGGAGATTACCAACATCGCGAATTGAGTGCTGATCATAAAGTCGCTCACCAATCGGGGTTTTAAAACCTTCCCCTTTAATGATAATGCAGCCTACCGGACAAATATGAGCTGATTTATCGGTGACCTTCATTGTGCTGTCTTTTAAAAGGCCGCTTTTTGAGTTAATGGCCAGTCTTTTATTAATGCCGCGGCCGGCAATGGTAAAGATATCTTTGTGATCGACTTCGGTACTGGAACGAATACACAGCTCACAAAATATACAGCGGTTCAGATCGAGCATCAGATCCGGGTGACTGGCATCGACATTTCGGTGTGCGGTAAACTGCGGGAAATGCAGATCGGTCACCCCTAAATCATAGGCTAAGGCCTGCAATTGACAGTTACCGCTGCGTTCGCAAAAAGGGCAGTAATGATTACCTTCGACAAACAACATTTGTACCAGAGTACGCCTCATGCCAGTAAGTTCATGGGTTTCATTGTTGACCTGCATGTCCTGCTGGGCCTCGGTGCAGCAGGATGATTTTTTACGGCCGTTAATGTCGCAGGTACAAAGTTTACAACTGCCATTAGGGGTAAATTCAGGATTAAAACATAAATGCGGAATATAGATATTGGCTTTAATGGCGGCCTGCATCACTGTCTCTCCCACTATAAAAGGGATCGCCCGGCCATCTATGGTGAAGGTATTGCTTCGCTTGCTCATAACCATCAATAACCCTATCAATTGCTCTCTATGGTAACGATATCAATCGCCCGCTGAATCGATTTCTCCACATCAAAGGAAGGCTGATACTCAACATCTGTCATGCGTTTTACAAAATACTCGGGAAATTTTTCTAATGTTTCTAACAGGGGGTGTGCGGCTCTTTGACCTAACCCGCAATGGCTCATTTCATTCATCACATGGTTAAGTTGTTTTATGCTGTCCAGATCCAGTCTGGCACCTTGCCCAGTGGCGACTTTATCGGCTAAATCACAGATAAGTTTAGTTCCCACTCGGCAAGGTGTACAAAACCCGCAGCTTTCCTGCATAAAGAAATGGGTAAAGTTAAGCGCATTTTCCAGAATATCGCGGCTGTGGTTAAACACCATAAAAGAGCCGCCGGTATTGAGAGAGTCAAAGGAAATTACGCGGCTAAATTCAGCGGGGATAATCAAAGCACCGGAGGGGCCGCCAACCTGAACAGCTTGAACAGATTGTGCGCCGCATAAATTGAGCACATTTTTGACCGGCATTCCCAGAGGTATCTCGTATATTCCCGCTTTTTCTACATCGCCGCTGATGCTTAAAATTTTACAACCGCTAAAGCCGGCAAGCCCTTGCTGTGCAAAATTGTCTGCGCCTTTTTCTATAATAAGTGCGGCATAACAAAAAGTTTCTACATTGTTGATCACAGTTGGTTTACCTAAGTAACCGTGCGTAACCGGATAAGGCGGCCGGATGCGCGGGATGGCGCGACGGCCCTCTAGGGATTCGAGCAAAGCGGATTCTTCACCGCAGACATAGGAACCCGCTCCCATAAATATTTCAATATCAAAACTCAGTTCAGTGTTTAAAATATGCGTGCCTAATAAGTTAGCAGCGCGGCGTGTCTGTAATGTTTCCTGAAGCTTTTTATGAAGATGCTGATATTCATAACGCAGATAAATAATGCCTTTTTGAGCGCCAATAATATAAGCACAAAGGGTCATTCCCTCAATTAACTGTTCGGCATAACTGTTCAGTAAAACGCGGTCTTTAAAGGTACCGGGTTCACCTTCATCGGCATTACAAACCACATAACGTCGATTATCGTCGCTTAACAGGCAGGATTTCCATTTTTCAGCGGTTTTAAAACCGGCCCCGCCACAGCCGCGCAGGCCGGACTTGTCAATTTCGGTAAGGCTGTCGTGAGGATCTGCTGCCAGCGCTTTTTTAATAGCCTCTCCGGGTTTAATTTCAGAATTTAATAACACCCCTTTACTTTGGATATTATCAGCGACGTTAAACCATGACTTTGGCCACGCTTCAACGGCAATCTTTCCCTCAATTTTAGCCACCATCTGGCCGACTTTTTTTCGGCTCAGGCGGGTTAATGCTAAACCGTTAACTAAAACCGCAGGTCCCTGATCACTCATGCCTGTACAGGAAGTGTTGGCCACTGTTACCCGTCCGTCTGCTCTGGGTTGATTTAATTTAACCTTGAGTTTTTCACAGAGATAAGAGGTAATTTCATTTTTACCGGACATATGATCGATGATGCTGTCACTGATATAGATATCATAATCGCCTCTGGGCTGATAATGGAGAAAGTGATAAAACTCAATCAGCGCCCTGATTTTAGGGATTGATATTTTCAATTCGAAGGACAGCAGCTGAATCGCCTGCTCGGGAATATGTGAGCAGAAAAATTGGATATGTCGCAGTATCTGTAATAGATAAGTGGCATCGCCCCGATACACTTTGACTTGTTGATGGATCAGTGCGGCAAGCGCTTTGTTCATTATTAAAGGCTCCTCATTATCACAAAATAACTCAAAAGGTGTTCACCCTTAGCGGTTAAAATCGTTCTATATGATTTTATGAAGTGAGCACAAGCTCACAACTTGTTAGTGCTGATTTTTCCTTTTAAATGATTAGTTCTTTTGATGCTTGAGGTAACGATTAAGACCTTTTATTGCGGCTTAAATGCTTAGGTTTGAGCGCCAATAATTAATCGATGCAACCCTTTTAAAGATAGACTAAATCCGTTATTTAATTTAATTATTTAACTTAATTAAACAATGCAGATACTCCTATAATAATAACAACAGAATTAATTATTAGAAAATTGAATAACTTCCGCTGCTCATTATTTTCTTCATATTCTCTAAAATTCAGCAAGGTGTGCCTGTGCAACAGCGATATCGAATAAGTGTTCAAGGCAGGGTACAAGGGGTCGGTTTCAGGCCTTTTGTTGCTGTGACTGCCGCCGAGCTCAATCTGTCCGGCTGGGTGCGTAATATCAAGCAGTCGGTATTAATTGAAATACAGGGTGAATTTTTAGACACTCAAGAATTTTTGCTACAACTGCAGTCAAAAGCGCCGGCTCTGGCAAAAATTGAGCAGTTTAATTATAAACAGATAGAAAACAAAAATGAGACCGGATTCCATATTTTGAAGAGCAGCGGACAGAATGAGGGTTTAGTGAGCATTTCACCGGACATCGGGATTTGTAAACACTGCCAAAATGAGCTTTTTTCCGAGGAAAATAGACGTTATCTCTACCCCTTTATCAGCTGTACCCAATGCGGCCCGCGCTACAGTATTCTTAAGAAGTTACCCTTTGATCGCTGCAATACAACCTTAAATGCTTTTCCGATGTGCGAGGATTGTTTAACCGAGTATAAGAATCCGATGGACAGGCGTTTTCATGCTCAGGGAATTAACTGCGAAAAATGTGGGCCACAGCTGAGTTTTGTTGATGATAATGGGCAAAGAATTGCCGAAAAAGAAGCAGCCTTAACCCTTGCCATTGACGCGCTGCAGGCGGGTAAAATCCTTGCGGTAAAAGGATTAACCGGCTTTCATATTATGGTTGATGCCTGCAATCACCAGGCGGTTTTACGGCTGCGGGCGAGAAAGCGGCGTCCGGAAAAACCTTTTGCGCTTATGTATTCGCAGTTATCACTGATCGAAGCTGATTGTCTGCTTGAAGATCAGGAGAAGTTACTGCTGATCAGTGAGATTGCACCTATTGTATTACTGGAAAACAGATACAGCAATCGATCGCTCAGCCCGGCGATCGCGCCGGATAATCCTTATCTTGGGGTTATGTTAGCCTATACTCCGCTGCATCAGCTTATCTGCCGGGCGGTTAATAAACCGCTGGTGGTGAGCAGTGCCAATCGCAGTGGCGAGCCGGTCTGTTGTGATAATGAGCAGGCACTCGAGGAGCTAAGCCAGCTGGTGGATGGATTTTTGATCCACGATCGGGAAATATATCAGGGATTAGATGATTCCATTGTGAAATTTGTGAACCATGAGCCGATGCTGTTACGGCGTGCGCGCGGATATGTACCTGATTATTTGACCTTAGATACTGAGTACCCTTCGATACTGGCGCTCGGCGGGCAATTAAAAAACAGCATCGCCATCAGCCAAGGCAAGCGCCTTTATTTAAGCCAGTATATTGGCTCACTTGATAATGTCAAAGCGGTTAATCGCCATCAAAGCACTCGGCAAATCATGAGCCGTTTAATGGGAGTGACGGCCGACTTTGTCGCCTGCGATCTGCATCCTGACTATCTGACCACGCAATTGGCCATGGATCTGCATCTGCCCGTTATCAGCACGCAGCATCATTCGGCGCATCTCTATGCGGCGATGATCGAGCATCGCATAACCGACTCGGCATTTGCTGCGGTTTGGGATGGAAACGGCTATGGTGAAGATGGCACTCTGTGGGGAGGGGAATTTATGCTTATTGCGGCCGATAAGCCGCAAAGAGTGGCTACTTTTTTACCTTTTAAATTACCCGGCGGGATGGCCGCTATCAAAGAGCCTAGGCGGGTGGCTATCGCGCTTTTATATGAAATTTATGGTAAAAATATTGCCTCGAACGACGTTGTTAAGTCATTATCGACCTTGGCATTATCAACCATTAAGCAGCTTTCAAAAATGCTCTCCAATAATATCAACAGCCCCTCAACCAGCAGTGCGGGCCGATTATTTGACGGCATTTCCAGTCTGCTGAATTTAGTACAGATCAACAGTTTTGAAGGCGAAGCTGCAATGCGCCTGGAATTTGCGGCGAAAACCTCAAAGGACAGTGGAATTTATGCAGTGCCGGTTGATTTTTCCGTGACCCCCAATATTATCGACTGGCGGCCTATGCTCGAAGGGATCATTGTCGACATCGGCAATCATATTTCATCCGCCGTTATTGCCAGGCGTTTTCATAACAGTGCTGCCGCTATTATTTTGAAAATCGCACAGCATTATAACGTCACGCAACTGTTATTAACCGGAGGATGTTTTCAAAATACCCTGCTGATTGAAACAACCTCAGCACTTTTACAGCAACAGGGGATAGCAGTTTTGTGGCATAAAAAGTTACCCGCTAATGATGCCAGTCTCTGTGTGGGACAGATAAGGGGGGCTTATCAAGCTTGGCATGACGCTTTGGGTAATGGCCGATGAGCGGCAATTAAATCGCTTAATCAACCCGAGTAAATATCTGTGTACCGGACGACACTTTGAGTTAATTAAAGCGTTATTCAATGAGAACCTTATAAGGGAGCGTACTGGATTGAAGCAAAATCCCTAAAAGAGGTATGAGACAAACTAAGCACTATAAGGAGAAAACTATGGCTATGGCAGAAACGGTAAAATCTTATTTATTAAAACATCAAATTGATTATGAGCTGGTGGCGCATCCAAAAACCTCTAGCAGTCGTGATAGTGCCGAAGCGCTGCATATTCCCGAAGATCATATTGCCAAGGCGGTCATTGTCAAAGATACGCAGGGTTATGCCATGGTGATTATTCCGGGACATCATTGGCTCAAACTAAAGGCAATGAAAGAGGAACTCGACCGGGGATTTGAACTCGCGGAAGAAAATGAAATTAATAAGTTATTTAGCGACTGTCAATCCGGTGCGATTCCGCCATTGGGTCCCGCCTATAAACTGGAAACTTTTATGGATCAGCGCCTGTTGACGCTGGCTAATGTTTTTTTTGAAGCAGGAGATCATCAACATATGGTGCATATTGATGGTAAAGCATTGCACACTTTATTAAAGGGGGTGCGACACCAAGACGTTCATAAATCATGGGTCTTTTTTCTAGCCAAGCTTTTAATAAACTTTTAACGCAGGAATAAATAATGAAAGAATTTGAATTGCTTAAGCTTCTTGACCGATGGTTTCGAACCGAACACAATCCTGCTAAAAACGTATTAAAGTGGAGTGTTTTTACAGTCTTGTTTTTTTGGGTTTTCTCCATGTTCACCATGAGTTTTTCGGAGTACATGGGTTACGCATCAGTCATTCAACGTAGCGGGAAGTCATCAGCGCCAATGTTCATGAGCATACCTATTTTTGCCGTTTCTTGTTACGCAGCATACTTTTGGAGATACACTATTCCAGAGAAGTATCACAAGTGCAAAAAAGGAGAGTTTGGAGAGCACACCCTGTCGGCTCTAGAACATGTAGTAATAACTGCCATCACCTTGGTTTTATGGGTTTTTTTTATTTTGACAAATATAGGTAATTACACTTTTTATAGGCTAGTTGAATATCCAAGTATTACCCAAGAGCTAAAATGGCTATTGTTGATAATTACGCTTTACATAATTATTCGTACTTTTATTTATTTTTTAATGAAGATATTTTATAAAAAAAATAGTAGGTAAAAAAATTAACATTACGCTTCTGGCAATTATTCTTGCTCATAAAAAGCACTATGCTGTGTGGGAAGCCACTGGCATGGTGCTTTTTTTGTAACCCTCTAAGCTTTAGAACCACATTTTATGAACGTCTTGGTGCGACACGGCTATTTTAGCCATAATAATTATTAAAATAAGTCGCTTGAGTCTGCTGATTCAAAGCTCGGTGACTATTCATGATGACTATGCCCGGTAACTGGGATCATCCATTTACCACGGTACAAAGTGCTTTGGCTTGTTGCTTTCTGGCAGCCATTTTATCAGCCGATATTCACGGGAAATTCTAAGCTTTTGAATGGTGTGACAGGGTGTTTTTAATTGCTTTTATTTTACTAATAAATAACTTTTTATTTAATTAAATGATTTAAAGTAATATAACGCATTGATATTTCATCTTGGAGCAATCGCGCTAAAGTTCTCATTTTTATAAAAAAAAAGAGATAGTAGTGGACGTGACTTTAAACTTTGAGCAATCTAAGAGCAGGGAAATATTCTACAGGGAGAAGCCATGAAAGCAATGATTGCGTTATTTAAAGCAATGTTGGGAAGCTTTCGTGATCTTCTGCCTATCATCTGCGTGATCGCTTTCTTTCAATTTGTGGTATTACAAGAACCCCTTCCAAATATATTATCCATTCTTTTTGGCCTGCTTTTTGTCATTCTAGGGCTGACCTTTTTCATTTTTGGTTTGAACATGGGGTTATTTCCCATTGGTGAAAGCATGGCGCAAGCTTTCGCCCGAAAAGGAAGTCTCTTCTGGCTGATTTTATTTGCATTTTGTTTAGGCTTTGGAACGACTATTGCCGAGCCGGCATTAACCGCAGTGGCTAATGAAGCGGCACAAGTGGCAGCTGAAGGTGGAGTGATTCCGCACACTATTGAAGAAATGGATGATTACGCCAATGGATTAAGAGTGACGGTGGCCCTTTCCGTGGGGTTAGCTATTGTGCTCGGTGTGGTGCGTATACTGAAAGGCTGGCCTATCCATATTATGATTATTGGCGGTTATATTGGGGTCGTTGTACTTACCTGGTTTGCCCCCGAGACCATCATAGGTATCGCTTACGATTCCGGCGGCGTTACCACCTCGACCATCACAGTCCCTCTGGTTACAGCTTTGGGTATCGGGCTGGCATCATCCATTAAAGGCCGAAACCCGATGATAGACGGATTTGGTTTGATTGCCTTTGCGTCGCTGTTACCAATGATCTTTGTGATGCTTTATGGAATGTTTTTATCATGATAAGCCTGACGCAATTCTTTGATACCTTTATTGATACTGTGGTCGATGTCATTCCTATTGCGACCATTATTTTTGGATTTCTGC
>NZ_PJBP01000130.1 GCF_002836415.1 Psychromonas sp. MB-3u-54
GATGATCTATTTAGGCGCCGGAAAAACGCATGAAAGCAAGGCATTGATTGCAGTAACTAGTTATTCTAATTATCAAATCAATAACAAAGACTAAAACGTAGTTTTATGTCTAGCTAGCATGTGTTTTAACCAGCATAAATGGGCATAAATTTAATGGATTTGGTATAATATACAGATTCAGATCATCTCTTTTAGCGGCGCTATTCGACTTTGTTATTTAACTTAGATAGTCTCACTATTATTACCTGATCAGAGACCTATCAATTACGGGTATCCATTACGCCTATAATATCTATAGGGAGATCAACACAAGATCCCGTCATCACCAACTAGCAGGCCAATTAATGACAGCCGAACTACTCGAAATTCAAAGTTTTATTGCTCAGTACGCCCCCTTTGATCAGCTTCCTGAACAAGTAATAGTTGAAGTTGCGCAAAGTGTTGAAATCTCTTATTACCGTGCAGATACCATGATTATTGACTTTAATGACAAGATTAATGAACTGTACATACTCCGTAGCGGGGTGGTCGAGTTATATCGCCGTAAAGGTGAACTTTATAATCGTCTTGACCAAGGTCAGTTATTTGGACAAATGGGATTGCTTACCAATAATAAAGTACGTTTTCCTGCCAAAGCGGTCAAAGATACACTTTTATACTCTATTCCTGAGTCTGTCTTCAATGAGTTGTGTGAGTCTTATGACGATTTCGCTGACTTTGTTGAGGTAGAGGACAGCATGCGTTTAAAACATGCGGTAAAAAGTAAAACGGATGTCACCATTTCCAGAGTAAAAACATTGCTGACCAGAGCGCCACTGGTGCTTCCTAGTAGCAGCACTATTCAAGCGGTTGCCAAGATAATGGCCGGCGAAAATATTTCTGCCGCATTAATAAATGATCCTGATATAGAAGATGAGCTGGGTAGCAGTTTCGTGGGCATTATTACGGAACATGATCTCTGCGCTAACGTTATTGCATCCGGGTTAAGTGTTGATAATCCCATTTCACAAGTGATGTCGACGGATTTAATTTCACTGGATCATAACGCCTATATTTTTGAGGCGATGCTGCTTATGCTGCGTTATAATATTCATCACCTGCCTATTCTAAAAAACAAAAAACCCATTGGTCTGATTGAAGTGGCGGATATTATCCGTTACGAATCGCAAAATAGTTTGTTATTTGTCAGCAGTATCTTCCAACAAAAAAGTAGCGAAGATTTAGCACATCTTTCTACGCAGTTAAAAAACTGTTTTGTGCGCATGGTTAATGAGGACGCTAATTCTCATATGGTTGGACGGGCAATGTCTGAAATTGGGCGCAGCTTTAAGCAGCGTTTATTGACACTCGCAGAAGAGAAGTTCGGCCCGCCCCCTATACCTTACTGTTTTTTAGCCCTTGGTTCGATGGCCCGCAATGAACAGCTGATGGTTACCGATCAGGATAATGCCCTTATTCTTGATAATAGTTATCAGGTGGAGTTACATGGTGCATATTTCGAGCAGTTAGCCGAGTTTGTTTGTGATGGACTGGCCGCCTGCGGTTACACTTACTGCACGGGTTATATTATGGCGACCAATCCTGAGTACCGTAAAACCCGATCCCAGTGGGAAGATTGTTTCGCTGACTGGATAGATAATCCCAACCCGCAATCCTTATTAAACTGCTCTATTTTCTTTGATTTGACCGGTGTTTATGGCAGGTTAAAATGGGCCGAGCAGTTAAATGCGTTTATTCTGCGCAGAGCCAAGAAAAATAACCGTTTCCTCGCCTGTTTGGCGCAAAATGCGCGTAATCGCACCCCGCCATTGGGCTTCTTTAAAGATTTTGTGATGGAAAAAGATGGCCGCCATAATAATTCAATTAATTTAAAACGTCGGGGCACGGCTCCGCTTGCGGATCTTGTGCGCGTGCATGCACTGGCGATTGGCTCGCCATCACAAAACTCCTTTGAACGCTTAGACGATATTATCGAAGCCGGTATTCTGCCCAAATCAAAGGGTGAAGATCTAAAGCATGCGATGGAGCTTATCTCTCTGGTACGTTTGCGTCATCAGGCATTAGATATAAAGTCCGGAATTGAGCCGGATAATAATATTGAACCGGAAAATATGTCTGATTTTGAAAGGCGCAATCTTAAAGATGCCTTTCTCGTTTTAAGCAATGCGCAAAACTTTTTAAAATACCGTTATAGTGGCAATAAATTTTGAAGGTTAACTAATGGAAAATTTCAAAAACCAGGAGATTTTAAACTGGGCAGCCTTTCTGCAGTTAAAAGAGCAGAACAGTAAAGATTCACGTTTGCGTGATTTTTATCATGCGGGGACCTATCACAATGAAACACCATTAAGTGAGATTGATTTTGTTGCACTGGATTTTGAAACGACAGGCTTAGACTCACAGCAAAACGGCATAATTAGCATTGGTCTGGTGCCCTTTAATTTACAGCGTATTTTTTGTCGTAAAGCAAAAAAATGGTATATCACTCCGCAGGATAATTTACAGGAAAACTCGATTATTATTCATGGTATCACCCACTCGGATTTACAAGATGCACCTGATTTGTTGCGCATTTTGGAGCAGCTTTTAGATGAATTGGCAGGAAAAGTGGTAGTAGTGCATTATCGTCATATTGAGCGTGATTTTCTTGATCACACTTTACGCATTTTGATCAATGAAGGTATTATGTTTCCGGTTATCGATACCATGCAGATTGAAGCCGATTTGCACAGGAAGAGATCAAAGGGGTGGCTTAACTTCTTTAGCAAAAAGCGACCGGAGTCAATTCGTCTGGCCAATAGCCGTACTCGTTACAACTTACCCGTTTATCCGCCTCATGATGCCTTAACCGATGCCATTGCTACCGCGGAACTACTGCAGGCTCAAATCATATATCATTTTAGTCCGGACACTGCGATTAAAAATTTATGGTTATAGTACCAAAAGAACTAAAAAGGTGATCATCCTTGCTGGTTAAAATCATCCCTAACTGTGTTGTGAGTTTTATTCAGAACATCCTGTTCTTCACCACTTTGTGGTCAGCTAAAGCTGTTCAAAATCGTTCCAGACGATTTTGTGAAGGAGAACAACGATCGAATGCAACTCTCGCCTTGTTAGTGCTAATTTTTCCTTCGCAATCATTGATCACTTCATTAATTCTTTTGGTATAACTAGGGTCTGTTGACCTTTCGTGTGCATTTTTGCAGCAATTTGTGAGTGCTTTATACAAGGCAGAGCCTGCGCCGTGTCGTTATTCTACATAAGTAGGCGATAACGTAGTCGATCGTATCCACAAATGCTGCCCTTCGGGTTCATCTAAAAGCGTCCTGCGCTGCGTTATGCGTCGTTTACATAGAATAACTATGTGAACGAGGCATGCCTTGCTCAGAACACTTTTAAATTGAACAAAATTTGTACTCCAAAGGTCAACAGACCCTAGGAGATAATATTTATTATGCGCAAAAAAAAGCCGATGAATAATTCATCGGCTTTTTTTATAGCGAGTAAAAACTAGCTTTTATGCTTTTCGGTGCGCATACCCATCAACAAACTGACACACATTACTAATAAAATAATGGTAAAGGGTAGGCCGGTCGAAATAGCACCCGCTTGTAGTGCCTGAATTGCTTCCGTGCCACCAACCCAGAGTAAAACAGCCGCAACTGCACCCTCGATTGTTGCCCAAAAAATACGTTGTGGAATCGGTGCATCGATTTTACCACCGGCAGTAATACTGTCTATTACCAGCGATCCTGAATCGGAAGAGGTAATAAAGAAAACCATTACCAGCAGCACAGCTATCATTGATAAGACGCTACCTAATGGCAGAGCATCAAACATCTGGAACATCGCAAGCGGAACTTCCGTTAAACCTTCACTGCCCAATATGCCGACATTATTGATAATTTGGTCAATAGCGACACCACCAAAGACAGACATCCATAGAATAGTGACTGCTGTTGGTATAATCATTACAGCGGTAAGAAATTCACGTACCGTACGACCGCGTGAGATACGAGCAATAAACATACCCACAAAAGGAGACCATGAAATCCACCATGCCCAATAAAATACAGTCCAGCCTTGCATCCAGGCTTCGTCATCACGACCCATTGGATTACTTAAGGGGATAATATTCTTAACATAACCCATTATGGTTGTGGGAATAGTGCCGAGCGAAACAGCAAGCGTCACAAGTGCAACAAAAATGACTAAAACCACTGCAATTAACATATTGATATTACTGATTAATTTAACACCACCTTCAAGACCACGTACCACCGAGACAATCGCCAGTATAGTCACCACCACAATAATAGTGATTTGCAGGGTGAGGTCGGCTTCAATGCCAAACACATGCTGTATTCCGCCAGCAGCTTGTTGCGCGCCTAAACCTAAGGATGTTGCGAGACCAAATAATGTGGCTAATACGGCTAACACATCAATGACATGCCCCGGCCAGCCCCAAGTGCGATCTCCCAATATAGGATAAAAAGCAGATCGTATGGAAAGCGGTAAGCCTTTATTGTAAGCAAAGAATGATAACGATAAGGCCACTACGCCATAAATCGCCCAGGGATGTAATCCCCAGTGGTACATCGTCGCACCCAGTGCAAGCTCTGCGGCCGCCGGTGTATTAGCGACTACATTTAGTGGGGTTTCATACCAGCCTGTGTAATAGGCTGCAGGCTCTGCAACACCCCAAAACATCAAACCAATGCCCATTCCGGCAGCAAAAAGCATCGCTACCCAGGAAAGTCTTGAATGATCCGCTTTTGCATCGTCGCCACCTAGGCGAATTTTACCAAAAGGAGAGACAATTAATGCCAAACAGAAGATCACAAAAAAATTGGCAGACCACATAAAGAAGCTGTCAAATGTCCCTATAATATCCCATTTTAAACCGTCTAAAAAAGCTTTTGATATTGCCGGGTCGATAACTAAAATGGTAATCAAAAAAATAGAAATTAAACCTGCGCTAGTGCCAAATACAGGGTTATGTATATCAAAACCCCATTTTTGAACGTTATCCTGTCCGACAGTATAATCGGTATTATCTATACTGTATTTATCCTTATTTACCTTCATACATCCTCGCTTAGAGCGACCTGGCTCTGTTAATGTAACAGTCGATTGAATTTTCCAAAAATATTTTAACAAAATCAGGTGGTAATATCAGGCTTATTTCAAAATAAAAAAACAAAAGGCATTTTTATATCATTTTATTCTAAGTTAATGATCAAGTTAGATTAAGGCCTCGGCAGATGTCTATCCTGTGCTGGTGGATATTCCGGGGGAGTGAATAGATTTTATTTGAGAAAAGTCTGTGTTTTATAGCTCAGCCACTTATCAGTTTATTCTTTATGGCTGGTTTGCATTCGATAAATAACCTTTATCATAGTATAAGTCACTATTGCGAGCAGGATATCTAATAAATTAGAAGCTTGTGAGATCAAATTGAAATTTATTAATTCAGGCAACTTTTCTGCACTGGCCGATAACCGGAAAATAGATTGACCTAAGAGATTAGAGGCGAGCCACAGCGTCCACCAGAGCGGCAGAATTGAACGACTCTTTGACAAATCCCCAGCAACGGCATTTTTACTGGCCAGCCAGATTTCTTTCATTGCCTGATAGGGTTTCCATAGATTAAACACCGGAATAAAGTAATAAGCGATAGACCAAGCCGGTGTAAAGTTCATCTTCTGCGCGCCAAGTTGGCGCACATTATTATTGGCCCGATAAATCCACTGCAGGATTAACACTGCCGAAGCAATAAAGGCAAGCAAGGACGCCATGCCTATGATTTGCAGTATCTCAATAGCCAGCTCACCATCGTCATAAGCATTCGCCAGCGAGGCATAAATCCCCTGCTGGAAAGCGGATAATAATTGATACTCTATAAACTGAAATATAATCGCTAAAACAGCGAGCAAAATCTGTGCATAAAGCACGTATCCAATCCACTTGGTGAGGTTGTCTAAACGTTTAAATCCGGCTTTGATCGATGACAATTTATCTTCTCCTTGTTAGGGGCCTTTAATACCAAATCCATTAAATCATGCCCATTTATGCTTGTTAAAACACATGCTAGCTTCGTGATTGATTTTATAATTAGAACAACTAGTTACTGCAATCAATGCCTTGCTTTCATGCGTTTTTTCGGCGCCTAAATAGATCATCTAATTAGTGGAATTGGTATAAGCCGTGCTCATTGCGCTTATTCACTGGCTTAAACCGCTTAGGTAAAGTAACGCTGCTTAAAAACCGATTACAAATTGGCCAGGTACTGTGTAAGTTGATCTTTTAAAGGCAGGGCGGTCATGGCGCCTTTTTGGGTCGTGGCTAAAGCACCACAGCCATTTGCCCATTGCACGGCATGGCGAATGTGCTCAATATCACGCCAGTTGCTGTTTTGCGCAAGATAAGTGATTAATCCCCCCACAAAGGCATCTCCAGCACCGGTCGTATCGATTGGTTTTAGCGCTTTACCTGCAATAAGCTCTTGTTTATCCCGAGTGACAACTAATGCGCCTTTTGCGCCTTGGGTAATAAGCACCAGGGGATTTTTAAATTTTTTGATCGCCTTCAAGCCTGCTTCGATTGACTTTGTGGCGGTTAAAAAAAGCAGTTCATCATCTGAGAATTTAACCACATCGGCCATGGCAACTGCATCTAATACCACTGATTTTATTTCGCTTGGATCAGCCCATACCTCATCACGCAGGTTGGGATCAAAACTGATAAACCCGCCTGCAGATTTCATTTTCTGGGCAGCTAAAAAAGTGCTGCTGCGGCTAGGTTCGTTAGCCAGTGCAATGGAGCAAAAATGTAACCACTGATATTCTGAAAAATCCGGAAGATCAGTTGGCAGCAAAAATTGATCTGCACTTGGTTTGACCATAAAAGTGAAACTGCGCTCACCCGATTGATCTAGGCCAACCACCACAGTAGAGGTGCGTTGTGCTTGGTCAAGAACCATGAAATCTGTATTGACACCCTCGTTATTGAGCGTTTCTTTCATAAATTGACCGAATGGATCTTGGCCGGCACGGCCAAAAAAGGCGCTATCACCCCCTAATCGTGATACGGCAACAGCTACGTTAGCCGGCGCACCACCGGGGCATTTTAGATAGCTTTTTTCACTTTCTGGAATCAAATCTACAACGGCATCGCCGCTAACCCAAATTCTGTTCATAACAACTCCTTTATACAGAAAAACCAGTACCCGATAAACGGTACTGGTTTTTTAAATGATGTCTAACTAATGACGCTTATGCCGTTGCTTGCTGCATTACTTTAGCTTGTTTTTTATTTTTCGCGTCAGCACGTTTACCCAATATTATGGTGAGCACAAATGCGCTTGCAAATGAAATAGCCATGCCTATTACATAAGGTGTCACATCGCCTTGACGAATAGAGATAATGCCTGGCAGACCAGCGGCGCCTAGCGCACTGGCTTTCACATTAAAGAGTGTGATAAATGCACTTGCAGCAGCGGCTGCACAAATTGCCGCGATAAACGGATAGCGAAGTTTCAAGTTAACACCAAACAGAGCCGGCTCAGTGATACCCAGCAGCGCCGTCACACCCGATGGCATTGCAATACCTTTCATTTTGATATCTTTGGTTGTAAATCCGACGGCTAATGCTGCACCGCCCTGGGCGATATTTGACATTGCTGCAATAGGGAAGATAAAGGTACCGCCAGTCACTGCAATATCAGCAAGCAGTTGAATTTCAATCGCGATAAAGCTGTGATGCATACCCGTTATTACAAAGGGAGCGTAGATGAAACCAAACACTGCACCACCGATGAAACCTGCAGAATCGTACAACCAGCTTAGACCGTCACCCAGCAGGAAGCCGAGATCACGGGTGAACGGACCAACAATGGTAAAGGTAAGCACACCGGTAATAAAGAGAGCAAGCAGGGGAGTTAAGAGGTTATCTAACACCGAAGGAATAAATTTACGCAGACCGTTTTCAACTTTGGCGAGAATAAAGGCCGCGACTAATACCGGTAATACTGACCCCTGATAACCCACTTTTTGGATTTCAAAACCCAGGATATTCCAAACCGGAATATCACCGGCAACGGCTGCACCACCAAATCCCCAACCGTTAAGCAAGTCCGGGTGAACCATCAACATACCCAGCGCAGCGCCTAAATAGGGGTTACCACCAAACTTTTTACTGGCAGAAAATGCGATAAGAATAGGAAGGTATACAAAAGGCGCATTAGCAAAGGTATTAATCATTGCAGCAAGATCGGCTAGGCCCGGGTTAGCTTCAACCAGTGACTGCCCGTCAATAAATAATCCCGGTGCGACTAACAGGTTAAAGATACCCATTAACAGACCGCCGGCAACGATTGCCGGAATAATAGGGACAAAGATATCTGACAAGCCTTTTACCGCTTGCTGAATAATGTTTTGTTTCTCGGCACCGGCCGAGGCAACCTCCTTAGTGCTCATCTCATCGATACCGGTCAGTTTTGTCATCTGCGTATAAACCTGATTAACGATGCCGGAGCCAAAAATGATTTGGTATTGACCTGCGACCTTAAACTGGCCCTTAACACCTTCAAGGTCATCAATGCCTTTTTCATTAATCAGCGATTCGTCATTAATGGCAAGACGTAAGCGCGTAGCACAATGCGCCAGTGCTTTAATGTTATCTTTACCGCCAAGCATTTTTATTAGCTGGCTTGCAACTTTAGGGTAATTCATCTTTATACTCCGTATGATCATTTTTGTAATAGTCAGGCTATTTACAAAAGGTTATTAATTTGGTTTTTTGGGAACGTTTGCAAAGCGTATGTTCAGGCAGCCAGGCTATTTTTTCAAGTTCCACAGCTTTTAAATGTGACCAATATCATTATTTTTGCTTAAAAAGCAACCTAAAATGCCATTTTCAACGCTTAACCTCTCCTTTTTTGTTAACATATCTGCAAACGATCCCAAACTATAGGAAATAATCCATGGCAGGCCTGCATGACGTAGCCAAATTATCCGGTGTATCAAAATCGACCGTCTCTCGTGTGATTAATAATGAGTCCGGTGTGAAAGCGAGTACCAAAGAAAAGGTTCAGAAAGCGATTGATGTCTGCGGTTATGTCGCCAATCAAGTTGCCAGAGATCTGCAATCTCAGAAAACCAATCTTATCGGCGTGATAGTCCCGCGTATGTATTCAAATGCCACTGCGAAAGGCCTCGATGGTTTAAGTTCGATCATTGATCAAGCGGGTAAGTATGTTTTATTGGCAAACAGCCAGCAAAATCACGCACAAGAGATTGAATATATAAAACGTTTTAATCAAAAACGTGTTGAAGGAATATTACTCTATGCAACGCATTTAGATTCGGCATTGGTTGACGCCATTAAACAATCTACAGCCCCGGTGGTATTAATTGGGCAGGACGGGTCTCTGTTTAATATTCCCAGTGTCATTTATGATGATCTGAGTGTTGGTTTCAGCGCAGGGCAGAGATTGCTTGCCGCGGGCGCAGCAAACATTGTTTTTATTGGGGTCAACAGCCAGGATATTGCGGTTGACCAATGTCGTTTTGAAGGCTTGAGGCAAGCATTGCAACATACAAAGCAGCTCTCGCCACTTTTTCACAGCCGCGGGGAATTTTCAATTGAATCTGGTTACCAGCAGGCTAAACAGCTATTAATTGACTGGCCGCAATTAGACGGTTTGTTTTGTGCGACGGATAGAATCGCAATAGGTGCAATGAAGGCTATCTCTGAATCGGATAAAGTGCCGGGGAAAGATATTAAAGTACTGGGGGTGGGTAATGACGAGTTAAGTCAAGTATCCACGCCAAGCTTATCAACGTTTTCTTATGCATTTGATTTAACAGGAGAAAAGTCAGCCAATATGTTGTTGGATTTAATTGAAAATAAACAGTCAAGTGTCAGTAAACTGGTCATGAGCTTTGAAATTATCGATCGGGAAAGTTGTTGATTTTCAGAAAATAAAACCTCTTATCTCGTTTATTGCAAGTTTTTGTAAGCTGCAGTCAAGGATCTTTGTGTTTAAATAAAAATCATATTATTGCAAATATACCTTTATTTTTATATTCTGCAAACGTTCCCATTTTTATTTGTACTTTTTATTAATTATTACAGGTGTCGAATGTCGTTATTATCAATTATTAAAGACTGTGGTGGTATCCATAATGTCCTGCGTGTTCTGATCCCCGATTCGCGTATTATTATTGAGATTCATGAGTTTGAATTGTTATCTGCCGAAGCAAAAAAACAAGCTTACAATTTAACCCTAAAGCAGGTGACTTATCAGCAAACTGTCATTGAAAATATGAATGAGTTTGCAGCGCAATTATTACAAGTCGGGCAGCTAATCAGTGATCAACAGCGGCAGGATATCTCGGCTTATACCGCGCCGGTTGAATGTGAATTTCGCCCCGACTGGCATATCTCGCCCCCACAGGGTTTGTTAAACGATCCCAATGGTTTTATTTATCATCAAGGACAATATCACCTTTTTTATCAGTGGTACCCCTATGCCTGCGTGCATAAAGACAAGTATTGGGCGCACTTAACCAGCAAAGATTTAGTGAACTGGCAGTGGCAACCCGTCGCATTAACCCCTTCGGATTGGTTTGATAGCCACGGTGTTTTTTCAGGCCATGCGCTCAGTCAGGATGATCTGTTAATGTTGTTCTATACCGGTAATACACGTATTGGTGAGCAGCGAGACAGACATACCACGCAATGCTTGGCCACTTCAACGGATGGACTTCACTTTACTAAACAGGGCCCCGTTGTGCCTGAATTGCCACCGGGAGTTACCCCGCATTGCCGCGATCCTAAAGTTATCCGTCACAATGACCGTTGGTTAATGTTGCTGGGTGTGCAGCGTGAAGATGAAATTGGCCGTTTAGCGATTTACCACTCGAAGGATCTCAAAACATGGACATTTATGGCACTGTGCGGTGACGAGTTAGGTGATTTTGGTTATATGTGGGAATGCCCTGATTTTTTCACTCTAAACAAGCAAGACTTTATTGTGATTGGTCCGCAGGGAATTAACTCGCCTGATAAGAGTCATACCATTGCCCATCACAACGGTATTGTTAAAGCGAAGCTGGAGACAAGCGGCAAAGCCCTGTTATCTGATTTTCAACATTTAGATCATGGTTTTGACTTTTATGCCCCGCAATCATTACAGACCCCCGACGGGCGCAGAATTATGAGTGCCTGGATGGGATTGCCCGATGAAATCGATCATCCAAGCGCGGACAATGGTTGGGTGCATCAATTAACCACAATGCGGGAATTATCCTATGAGAATGGTGCGTTAATCCAAAAACCCATTAAAGAGTTGCAAACGCTTCGTCATACGCCGATTGTCCTATCAGAAGATGAAACTTGTTTTGATCTGCACAGTAAAGCATTCGAACTGCAAGTTTCAATGCAGTGGGGCAGTGTCTTACGTTTACACCAGTCCGAGTCCGGTTATTGTGAAATTCGTCTGGATTCAGCTGCGCGTCGATTATATTTTGATCGCAGCAATACCCTGATCCGTGAAGGTGATAGCGTGCGTGAGTTAGCCCTGCCAGATTCAGCCTCGGTTCAATTACAGATTTTATCAGATAGTTCTTCCCTCGAAGTTTTCATTAATGAGGGTGAGGCGGTAATGTCAGCGCGTGTGTTTAGCGATAAGAATGCCACACAGTTGAGCTTCGATGGAAATGTAAAGATACAGGCAGGCTGGTTATTAAATAAAGCGACCGCTCCCTTCGTATCTTAAAACACTTAATTTAAATGAGAATTAAAACGAGGATTTAATCATTTATTAAAAGGATTAAATTCTCGTTAAAACACACCTGAAATGGTTATTTTTAATTTTTTTGCGCGACTGATGACAATTATATGCTAATGCGGCCGGCCCTTTACTCAGTATTTTTTTAAAAATATGGGTTTTCTAAGTAAGTCCTAAAACTTTACCGGATTCAAATTAGTACTTGGCATATTTTTCAATTTGTTCCTCTAATAGGGTGCGATCTTCATAAAATTCAGCAACCATTTCGGCAATTTCATGCAGCGCATCTTTATCTTCACTGCTAATACAAAACATATCCCTCTGTTCGCCAAATTTTATTTTTGTTAATAATTCCGGATTTTTTTCTAACAGCATATTTTCTATCACTAATGCCCAATCTTCTCCATCACCTAAAAAATCATGAGCTTCAAATGCGGTCCATTTCAGATCATTTAAAGTAAGGGTATGGACTCTTTGAAGACTGGACAGAAAAAAAGGTTGGTAAGCGTTTGCGTGTTTCATAATATCTCTCTTAAATAACAAAAAACTAGAAAACAGTAAAAACCCCTTTTATTTAAGGAATTTGGTCATTGGCTATCCTACATACTAGCTGATCTTTTTAATGATGCTTACATCAAAATTTTGAATTTAAAAAGTAAGGGAAACCCGATTAAGTGAGTGTTTGTGTTCTTTTTGTGAGGAGAAAAAAAACAGATATTTGAAAAGGATAAAACATCGCGATCTCAGCGGGTTAATTTTTTATTTTCAAGCGCTGGTGGAGTGATTTTCTTTGGGGTTTGTGCCTGAGTGTGCTGTATTTATTGGCAAGCTTAGGGCATTTAGCCGAATTGTTTGTATGCAGAATTTCGCGCTCAATTTAAAATGGTTTGGCTGTCCAGTCTTTCGTCATATAAGATAGCAACGAAAACAAATAACCCTTTAAAAGAAACTGAATACACTATGATAAATATTTTAAATTTTGAACATGACAAGTTAACCATCAAAAATTGGCAACTACGTGAAAATGAAAATTGGTGTGTGTTAGGCCGTAATGGCTCTGGAAAGCAGTATCTAAATCAGCTTTTAAGCGGCGCTTTAGAGCCAACGAGTTTTGAACAACTACAATCACCTGATAAAGATAAAGTAGGGATCATTTCATTTGAAATGCAGCAGAATACCTATGAGCAGACGCTTAAACTAGAAGCACCAGATGATATCGATGCTGACGATGTAGGCACTAAAGCAAAAGATTTTCTCCCAAAAGACAGATTGAATGATCCGCTCATTAATGAATTTGGTTTAAGCCACCGACTTGAAACGAGGTATATTCAACTAAGTACAGGTGAAAGTAGAAAGCTTTTAATTCTACAAGCCATCTTTAGCGGCATTGAACTTTTAGTCTGCGATAATCCTTTTGACAGCTTAGACTGCGAATCATGCGAAGCATTATCCATCGCCTTAGAGCGCTTATCTAAGACAGGTGTTACTGTATTGCTGATGTTAAGTAACCGACAGGACATTCCTGTTTGGTGTCATAATATTGCCTTTATTGAACGAGGCCTATTTGATGTGATTGGTAAATTGGATAATATTGACACTAAAAATCAATTGGATGCTTTATTAAGTCCTGCGCCTGATAAAACCAGTTGGCCGGAAAACAGGCAAGAATTATCAGATTATAAGCATCCTTATTTAGTTAAGCTTTCTAAAGGCCTTGTTCATTATAATGGTGTCAATGTTTTTGAGAACTTGAATGTTGAAATAAAACCTCTGCAGCATACTTTGATCACTGGCGCTAATGGCAGTGGGAAATCAACCTTAATGCAGTTAATTACAGGGGATTGCCCGCAATGTTACAGCAACGATATTCATGTCCTTGGATATAAACGCGGTTCCGGTGAGGCTATTTGGGAAATTAAAAAACAGATGGGTATTGTTAGCTCAGAACTCCATCGACAATACAGAGTAAATGGTGACCTGTTAACGGTTGTTCTTTCAGGGTTTTATGACTCGATTGGCGTGTACCAACAACCCAGCCCATACCAAGTAAATATTGCTCGCCAGTGGTTGAATAAAATAGGTTTATTAGCACAGCAAAATAGTTTGTTTCAAAGCTTAAGTTATGGTGAACAACGGCTGGCATTAATTGCTCGAGCGTTAGTTAAATCGCCTTATTTATTAATTTTAGATGAGCCAACCCAAGGTTTAGATGAACTCAACAGGCACAGAGTACTTAATTTTTTAGAGCATTTGGCAACACAAGAACACAGTACAATGTTATTAGTAAGCCATCGTAAGGATGAGTTTTTATCCATATTCAAGCAGCATATTAAACTTTAAGCGAGCATCACTATCGGACATACTGAAAAGGTATAGGCTTTGGCTCTCAATTGAAAAAGGTTTGGCTGTCCTATTTTTTTTTCTGTCTTTTTTTTCCCTGTGTGACTAACGCTGCTGCAGAAGCGTAGTCAGCTTGAGTTTGAAATATGCACTTGGTTTCGACCATTTTTTTTACTCGCATAAAGCGCAATATCTGCCTTCTTAAGTATGAGGGAACGATCATCTCCCGCTTTAAATAAGATAGCACCAATACTTACTGTAATATCCTTCTCTTCAATAATGACTGAAGAGGCTACTTTCTCACAGATATATTCAGATCGTCTTCTAAGTTCATCTTCTCCTTTGATATCATAAAGGATAATCGCAAACTCTTCTCCGCCGATCCGAAAAACTTTACTAGGAAATTCAATCATATTTTCTAGTAATTTACTCAGCTTTATTAATGCGTTATCGCCCATATCATGGCCTAGTTGATCGTTAATTTTTTTGAATAAATCAATGTCTAAAATAAGCATCCCATGGTTAAATGTTACATCGCCCTTTAATATGTTAGCCATATCATATTCGTATTCCCTGCGATTACTTAATTGTGTTAATAGATCAGTTTTAGATAATCGATCTAGCTCATGTTCAGCAGTCGTGTCTATAACCACTCCGGTGAAACCTACAACCTCTCCCTTCTCTATTAAAGGTTCGTAAATTGCGTAGTAATCGTACAGATTACCATCAAGTTTAACGAAGGAGGTATTAAATTTAACCGTTTCGCCAGTCAATACTTTGTTGTAATGCTTCAAATTTCCATTAAAACCTTCTGGTCCAATAACTTCTGATATGTGCAATTCAATGGCTTCTTGTTGAGATATATTATTCACTTTTGAAAAGAATGGATTGATATAGGTGAACTTTAAATTTCTATCTGCAATGTAAAATAGAATAGGGGCTGACTCTACTAACTGCTTAAAAGCTGTGACTCCATTTTTATTCATACATAATTCTCCTTTCTAGAAAAAGCGAACATCTTATTTATGATGAAAATAAAATCTATATTTTTTGATGATATTTATCAAACGGTTATATTTTTTAATAGGATCTATCTATTGTTGATAGGGCCATACTTACGGTGTAAACACGGAATACAACGAGAACTGAAAAAATCTGAATCTACACTTTTATGTAAAACTCTCTTCACCTTATTGCTCTTGCTGTTGAGGAATATTGAATCTACACTTTTATGCAAAATTTTCTTTACCTTATTGCTCTTGCTGTTGAGAGAGTCATGCTTTTTCAACAGTAAAAGAAAACAGGACACGTGAAGCTTAGACCGCTCATGGCACTATCAGCCGCTGGCGAGTAACTGGCGAATTGGTGTAAAACCAATAAGCGCACACCAAAATAACAATAATTAACAACAATTAACAATAATAAACGATAATAAACGATAAGTGTAACAGTAAGTGAATAACAAGTGAACAATAAGTGAGTAAACAGTAAACAGTAAACAGTAAACAGTAAACAGAGCAATAAGATGCAACAATAAGTGGACATATATGGACGCTCCACATCTGTCAAATAATTGAATTAAATAAAACAAGGACGGGATACCCATAAACTTTGCAGAAATTACTTAGCTGTTACGGTCGGATTTATATGCTTGAATAAGTGCGGGCGCCCAATTAAAAAAGGTTTGGGTGTCCCATCTTGTTCCCAACGCCATCTTTTTTATTTATCCCATGTGTCCCTAACGCCCAACTCTGCAGAAGCTCAGTCAGCAGAGTTGGTCGTTAAGCGTGAGTTTGAAATATATACTTGGTTTCTACCATTTTTTTTACTCGTATAAAGCGCAACATCTGCCTTCTTAAGTATGAGGGAACGATCATCTCCTGCTTTAAATAAAATACCACCAATGCTTACTGTAATATTTTTTCCTTCGATAATGATGGAAGAGGCGACTTTCCTACGGATATAATCAGCTCGTCTTCTAAGTTCATCTTCTCCTTTGAGATCATAAAGGATAATCGCAAACTCTTCGCCGCCGATCCGAAAAACTTTACTAGGAAATTCAATAATACTTTCTAGTAATTTACTCAGCTTTATTAATGCGTTATCGCCCATATCATGGCCTAGTTGGTCGTTTATTTTTTTGAAAAAATCAACGTCCAAAATAAGCATTCCATAGTTCAACGTTATATCCCCCTCTAATATGTTAACCATGTCATATTCGAATTCCCTACGATTACTTAATTGTGTTAATAAATCAGTTTTAGATAATTGATCTAGTTCATGTTCAGCAGTCGTGTCTATAACCACTCCGGTGAAACCTACAATCTCCCCCTTCTCGATCAAAGGTTCGTAAATTGCGTAGCAATAGTGCGGATTACCATCAAGTTTAACGAAGGCGGTATTGAATTTAACTATTTCGCCAGTCAAAACTTTGTTGTAATTCTTCAAATTTCCATTAAAACCATCTATTCCAATAACTTCTGATATGTGTAATCCAACGGCTTGTTGCTTAGAGATATGATGAATTTCTGAAAAAAATGGATTGATATAGGTGAACTTTAAATTTTTATCTGCAACGTAAAATAGAATCGGGGCTGACTCTACTAACTGCTTAAAAGCTGCGGTTCCATTTTTATCCATACGTAATCCTCGTTGATAGAAAAAGCTAACATCTTTGTTTATGATGAAAATGAAAGTTACATGTTTTAATGTTATTTATCAAATGTTTATGTTTTTTAATGGGATCTATCTATTGTTGATAGGGGGAAAAATAGGGGAAAAATACGGAACGTAAGAAGAACGGGAAAAGATTAAAGAACAAATTTTAAATCTACACTTTTATGCAAAACTCAGGCTCTGCGGTGCAGTTTTTTCAATTTTATCATTTTTCCACTTGCTAAAGGAATTGATTGATCAAGAAAAACGGTCGGAAATTGCCTAGCCGCTACAGTTAGGTTTATATGCTTGAAGAGGTGTAGGATTTTGCTGTTGACGCTGGTCGGTAGGCTTTAGCTTGTTAGCTGATAGTTTTTATTCGTCAAGGGGAATACCAACGATAAAGGCGACAACAAATGCATAAAGCGCAAGCCTACCAATCAATCAAATCAGCTACAGAAAAAGATTGGCCTTTTGCCTTCCAGCCTTCCAGCCTTTCAGCCTTCCAATCTTTTTATTCCGTTGCATCTCGTCTGTTTAAAAAAAAGCTACTTCCTGGCATAGATTTCGCTATTTTTTTGGTGGTCGCACAGACATCATTCACTTCCATGTACTCCTTGTAGACACCCTGTGCCAAATCAACACCTGCCAAACTGATTGACATTAATGGGAAGGTCTCGCTTTCACCTTGGCGGTTAACAGATTGAATACACTTGGTTTCTGCATCTTCGCTGGAATAAAACTTAATAACGCCTTGATCGAACCGGTGAATGATTTTTTCAGCGACGGTTTGAGTCAGATCAGATGGCACAATCAGAACAAAGTCGTCCCCGCCGATATGACCGATAAATGCATCCTTGATATTTAGTTCAGCGACAACATTTTGAAAAACCTGGCAGGTAAACTTGATGACTTGATCCCCCAAAGCAAAGCCGTATTTATCATTGTATGCTTTAAAATTGTCCAAATCAGAATAAATCACGGACAAATTTTCTCGAGTATCCAGTGCACTTTTAATCTGTTTTGCAACACTGTTATTACCAGGAAGACCCGTCATGGGATTGGAATCAAGTGCCGTGTTGTATAGTCGTTTCAGTTCCTGCATGGCTTCTTGAAGTTTTAAATGATTTTTCACCCTGGCTTTAACGATCGCCGGACTAATCGGCTTGGTAATGTAATCCACCGCACCGACTTCTAAGCCTTTTTTTTCATCCCCAATATTGCTCTTTGCGGATATGAAGATAACAGGAATATCGCAGGTGATGGGGTTAGATTTCAATTTCTGGCATACTTCAAAGCCATCCATTTCCGGCATTACAATATCCAGTAAGATAATATCAGGGATCATATTTTTAGCTAATTCAAGGGCTTTTTCACCATTAGTCGCGAAAAATGTTTTATATTCCGGCTTCAGCAGATCGATTAATACCTTAATGTTATCTTTGATATCATCGACAATTAATACTTTTTGTTTTATTTTATCAGGCATAATTGTCCCTTAACTTGAAAGATCAAGTTTACGGCACAGCTCTTTCAATTTTAGGGCTGCTTCTTCAAATTGTAAATCATTTACCAAATCCTCAATTTCCTCCAAGGCCTGTTGATGGTCAGCACCTATTATAGGCGCTAATTTTTTAACATGGTCGATAGCATCAAGATCATTGTCCCGCAGGCAGGATGCCAATGAATCCAGGCCAACTGTCAGAACAGAAATATCAACAGGCCCTGACGCCACGTTATCGTCCGACTCTTTATTTCCAACGGTTTTCTCGCGCCCAAGCAAAAGGGCAATGGAATGGGTCATGATGTTAGTTTCTTCCTCAAGCTGGTCCAGCAATCCATTGATTTCAGATTGTCTGTCCTGCTTAATGACTTGTTCCAATTCGCTTGTTAATGAAAATAAAGCTGTCGCCCCAATATTGCCACTGACCCCTTTATATGCATGGGCAAGATCTGCTGCTTTTTTGATCTCATTGCCCCCTAAGGCACTTCTTATCTGCTCAACAGTTTGAGAATGCTTTCCAACAAAAGTCAGCAGTAATGATTTGTAAAGCTTTTTGTTTCCCCCTACTCGTTGAAGTCCTGTCACAATATCTATTCCACTGATCTCTGCCGGGATGTGAGTATCATCTTTTTCAGGGGCAGCTGTGATTTTTTCTTTTTTCCTATCTCCGGGTTTAATCCACCTGCTAAGAACTTTAAACAATTTTTTTGTATCAATGGGTTTGGTGACATAATCATCCATTCCTGCTGCAAGACACCTTTCTTTATCGCCTTCCATAGCATGGGCGGTCATTGCGATGATAGGTATAACGGAAGAGGTGTTGGCAGGCTCAACATCATTCAGCGCATTTTCCCATTCTCGAATTTTTTGAGTGGCCTCATAGCCATCCATTTCAGGCATTTGAACATCCATAAGCACTGCGTCGAATGCGTTGCTTTTCACAGAGTTCACCGCTTGTTTCCCATTGGCTGCTTCTATGACGAGCAATCCCGCATTTTCCAGAAATTCTCTGGCCACCTGCCGGTTAATTTCATTGTCGTCAACAAGCAATATTGTTGCCCCCCCGATTGCATCCAACCTTGCAGAGTCCACATCAATTTTTCTCTTCAGGTTTTCTTTGATCTCATCCCTGTAACCAAATACAGCCAGTATAGTATCAACCAAAATTGAGCGGTTAAGCGGTTTTAACACAAAAGAATCAAAGCCAACCTTCTTCGACTTTTGGCCGAGCAAACCATCCCTATCAGAGGCAGACATTAAAACCATAGGCATTTGGGGAATAGCCGGATTTTCTTTTATCTTTTTAGCTGTTTCAATGCCATCCATTCCACCCATCTGCCAGTCAATAATAGCCAGGTCAATCGCATTATTTCCAGAAGCATTTTCCAGTACCGATAGCGCCTTTTCTCCAGACTCTGTCGTCGTAACATTGAACTTTAGATGAATCAGCATCTTTTCTATTACTTTTAGAGTAACCGGATTATCGTCAACCACTAGGGCATGCAGGCCTGTCAGCGCTGGAGGTAGCAGTCGTCTGTTATCTTCAGCACCTTGACTGAGGCCAAACTCAACTTCAAAAGAAAAAACACTTCCTTTTCCCTGTTCACTTTCAAGCCAGATCCTGCCATTCATTTTCTCAATCAATTGTTTGCAAATTGAGAGACCTAAACCTGTGCCGCCGTGTTTTCTTGATGTCGAGCCATCCGCCTGAGCAAAGGGTTCAAACAGGCCGGCAATCCTGTCTTTTGGAATCCCGATACCTGTATCAGCGATTGAAAAAAGCAATCTCACCTGTTTGTTATCCTTTTCCAGGCAAGAAGCACAAATCGTAATCTCACCCTTGTCGGTAAATTTGATGGCATTGTTAATTAAATTGGTGAATATCTGACCTGTTCGTAGAGGATCACCGATAAGATGCCAGGGCACATCAGGATCAATGGAGGTAATCAACTCAATCCTTTTTTTGGCCAGAATGAAATAAAAGGTATTGGAGATATTATTCAGAACATCAAGCAAAGAAAAGTCAATATTTTCCAGGTCGAGTTGCCCTGCCTCGATTTTTGAAAAGTCGAGAATGCCGTTAATTATACCCAATAAAGAATTTCCAGAAGAATGTATTTTTGAAAGATAATCCCTCAATCGGGGACTCATATCCTGATTAAGGGAGAGCTCGGATAAGCCGATAATGGCATTCATGGGTGTTCGAATCTCATGACTCATATTGGCCAGAAACTCACTTTTGGCCATATTGGCTTTCTGGATGGCCCTATTCATACTTGTCAATCTGCGATTCCAATAGAAAATACCCAGCAGAACCACAAGAAAGATCGCCAGTATTTTCCAAAGCAGGGAGTAATCGAAGGTTTTTTCAAAGACGATGGAAACCCACTTATTATAGATATTTTGTTTTTCTGCGTCTGTTAAAGACCCAACCGCTTTCTGCAGAATAGAAAATAATAGCGGGTCATCATTGCGCACCGCGACAGACAGATCATTGTTCACATCAAATTTTCCTGCGATCTTAATGTCAGTTATTCTTGATTGTTGAATTTTATAGCGCATGGCTGCCAGAGAAAAGATAAAACCATAGGCCTCGCCCGAACGAATTTTTTCAAACCCCTCTTTGACAGAGGAAACTTCATCAATAATGATATCAGGATACTTGTTCTTCAGTTTGTTTATATAGGCAAAGTCTTTAATACCCGTAAATTTTCTATTTAAAATTTTATTTATATCATCGATGAATAGCTCGTCGGATCGAGTGGCAATTACAATGGGAGTCTGGAGGTAGGGCTCCGTAAAGTTAAGATATTCTTTTCTCTCTGTTGTTTCCTGCAGCAGAGATAGAATGTCACACTGACGCTGTTTCGACATACTCAAGGTCTCGCTGAAATTTTTGGTTGGCACCAACTTGATACTTTTACCTATCCTCTGACTGATGATATTCATAAATTCAGCCGCCATTCCCTCGTGCATACCAGCCTTGCTGATTGACTCAAATGGCATCCAGTTTGGATTTGCACAGATCAGAATCTCATTTCGATTTTCGAGATATTGCTGTTCAGCTGAGGAGAGCAAAAGTTTAGTTTCTTTCGAATCGATTACCTTCAAGTCCGTACTAAGCCAGCGATTTGTTATTATAGCCAACTGCTCCTCACTGATGCTATTCAGCCCTTTTTGCATGATATTGTATAATATTTTGTTGTCTGTCCTGACACCGAAACGCAAATCTTCTTTTCCCATGCCTGCCAGCTCAAACTCTCCAGCAACCCGGATATTGCTGAGACCATATTTGCGAACTTGATAATTAATGACCGACAGACTTTGAATTAATGCGTCAATTTTTCCATAGGCCAAGGCCTTAGATTGATCTTCATAATTATCAAAGCTGATAAGTTCCATTCCCCCAATTTCGCGAAGTTCTTTTTCATAAAAGATAGCCTCCTGAATGCCCACCTTTTTCCCTTGGAGACTTTTCAAGCCTTGAAAATTTTTAAAGTCCTCTCTGGTAAAGATAACCACGGGGATCTCATAGTAAGGTGTGGTAAAAAGGGTAAATGCTTCCCGTTCCTTTTTATAAGAAATGTCCGCGATGATATCGACCTCTTTTTTCTTGAATTTATTAAGGTTATTGCCCCAATGATCTACTTTTTGGACAAATTCAAGGCCGGTTTTTTTAGAAATGAGCAGTAGCAGATCTTTGACAAAACCCTTTAACTCACCGTTCTCCACATATGTGAATGGGGCATAATCACTTATCAGGGCGATTGATGCTGTCGGATGGATTTTAAGATAGCCCTGTTCCTGTTCGGTTAATGTTATACGCGTACTTTCCGTGGTTGATTGCATAGAAAGCCATTTCTTTTTCAGCTGATACTCTTCTTGAAATGTCAGCGACTTCAAAGCTTTATCCAAGGAGCTCGCCAGAAGTGTCCAATCTTTTCGAACGCCGATACGATTATAAAAGTTTTCTCCCCCTGGAATCTTAGTTTCTCCGGAAATAGTGAGGTTGGGGAGGTTGTACTCAAGAATAAGATGCTGCATCACGATCCCAATACCGATGGTGGCGTCCGCAGTCCCAAAAGCGACATCTTTTAGCGCGTCAACACTGGAATCTACCAGATGAAGCTTTATCGCCGGGAAATTTTTTTCTAAGAAATCTTGATACCAAAAACCTTTTACAATAGATACCGTGTGACCTTCCAGTTCTTTGAGATTTCTAAATGGCGTATTGGTTTTGCTGATAATATTACGGGGATTTTTAATGGTAGGCTGGGTAAAAACCGCAAATTCTTCTCGATCCTTGGTTTCTACTATATTGCCTATAATATCTATATCTTTATTCTTCAACATTCCCATAAACTCATTCCAGGTGGGGCCGCTGATATATTCTATTTTGATGCCAAGCTTTTTGGCCAGAATATTCATTAAATCTATGGTGAATCCCAGGGGTTTCCCATCACGATAGAAATTAAACGGAATCCAGTTCTGTTCATTGTGGGCACGGATAATAGGATGAACAGCAAGGAAGGCACGTTCTTCGACCGTCAATGATAAATTACCTCCGTCAGCTTCGGGTACTACTCGACTGGCTGTCAGCGGCGATTGTATTTTGCCTGCCTCGGGAAAAGTTTGCACTGCCTGCGACATTGATGGGTAAAAACAAATGCTAACGAGCAGGAACAAAAATACCAGCAACCGATTTACTTTTTCTTTCATTTTTGTCCCTTCTAATTTTTTCAATGATTCCAAGGCATAGATCAGTCGATGCTGTTTTTGCTGCCTTTTCTTTTAGCAAAAACCGCGACAAATGTATCGAGTCCAAGTGCAGCTATTTGTTGAACGAAGTCGTTCTGTGGCAGAACAAACAACCCAGCTTTTAAACTAATCTCTACGTATGCTCAATAATAAGTCATTTAACTTGGAGTCTACTATGAAAGCAAGCGAACAAAGTTATTTTAATACACTCTGTGCGCGTTACCTCAATCTATTGAAATCCCGAGGATCAAGTGACAGTGTTCTGGCCGGTTATTCGCGGCCAATACGCCGAATTTCAACGCACCGGCTTGGGCTTTTGCAGCTAACGCTTAAATCCGATATAGATAGCTGCATCGGTTCTTCGTAAGCCTTCGCTTGTGAGCACTTGTTGTAACTTTCATTGTTGGAAAAGGTTTGGCTGTTTAGCCTTTTCAACGGACTATGGCAGCTCACGCTTAAATCCGATATAGATCGCTGCATCGGTTCTTCGTAAGCCTTCGCTTGTGAGCACTTGTTGTAACTTTCATTGTTGGAGTTCCGCCCTTGACGGCGTGTTACTTTTCTCTCAACAGCAAGAGAAAAGTAACCAAAAGAGTGCCGTTCCGAGACGTTTTTTATTCTTGTCCGCTCAATAACTTCTTAACGCACCGGCTCGGACAGCACATCCATGTGCAGAGCCGAGCCTAATGAAATCTTCCCTGATTTCCTTTGCTAAAGTGATTTCTCAAACAAGAAAAACGTACGGAAATTGCCTAGCCGCTTCGGTCGGATTTATGCGCTTGAAGAGGTGTGGGATTTTGCGCTCAATTAAAAAAGGCTTGGCTGTCCAGCCTTTTGCTGCTCACTGCATATAATGTAGATAGCCGCATCGGTTATTCGTAAGCCTTCGCTTGTAAGCTGATGGTTTTTATTCTGAGAGGGAGTTATGCTCTTTCAACAGCAAAAGAAAACAGGGCACGCAGAGCTTAGCCCGCTCGTGACAATATGCTGCCGCATAACTCGCCCAAAAGAATGCCGTATACAGGGACGGCAGAGCCTGTCCCGCTCATAAGCCTGAGCTGCCGCTCAATTCGCCTAGACGTTTTTATCTTGCTAAATAAATCTCTTTATTCTTTTTTAACAAAGAGAGCACCGGCTTGGACAGCACATCCATGTGCAGAGCCGGACTTAGAGGAAAACAAAGGGCACGCAGAGCTTAGCCCGCTCATAACCCTGAACTGGCGTTCAATTCGCTCCATTTTCCACTTGCTAAAGAGATTGATTGAGCAAGAAAAACGTACGGAAATTTTCGTAGCCGCACTGGTTTGGAATTCTAATATATTGAATTAATAATGAAATATAAGTGGATGTCCAACCTTTTCTTTACGCGTCACCTCAAACTATTGATATTACGAGGATTAAGTAACAGTGCGATGGCCAGTTATTCGCGGGCAATACGCCGAATTTCAACGCACCGGCTTGGGGTTTTGCGGCTAATGCTGGTGGGTTGGCCTTCGCTTACTAGCTGATGGTTTTTATTCGTCGAGGGAGTTTCGCCCTTGATGGCGTGTTACTTTCGCTCGTTCCCATGCTCTGCGAATATACCTAGACGATTTGGTGTGATTGTAGGCTTTCGCTTGCGGGCTGATATCTTATCTTTCGTCGTTGGTCTTCCGCCCTGACGGCGTGTTACTTTTCTTTCAACAGCAAAAGAAAAGTAACCAAAAGAATGCCGTTCCGAGACGTTTTTTTATCTTGATAAATAAATCCCTTTTTAACGCACCGGCTTGGACAGCACATCCATGTGCAGAGCCAAGCCTAGTGGAAACTTCCTGTTTCCACTTGCTAAAGGAATTGATTTATCAAGAAAAACGTACGGAAATTGCCTAGCCGCTACGGTCGGATTTATATGTTTGAAGAGACATGGGCTTTGGCTCTCCCATCTTTTTTGTGACAAGGGAAGATGAACCGACCTGTGTGGAGCCACATGTAGTGTGGTGTGGGGCGGGAGGTTAGATAACCCGGCTACCCAATTAAGTTTCGATTACACCGATATATCAGCGTTAATTAGATCAATATTCGTTCCATAAATACGACTTATTTCACCACATACCCATAAAGGATGGTTTTCGTTCAGCACTTTCAATTTTGATACATCTTTTGAAAAATCGATATTTAGATATGCTGTGTGTAAGGGCATTTCTAGAAACACATGAACTCTATAGCAGTCATTATTTTCAGTTAAACCTGAAAATGCACACTTCCATTGCACTTTTAAACCAATATAGCTTTGGGTTCTATGTTCTTTATCAAATGGTTTTACTTGTTTTATATCAGATTCAATATCAGTGTACAGAGGCTCTAAATTATAAGTTTTTTCATTAAATGCAGGGGGGACTTTAAACTCCTCGATTTCAACAAGGAAAGGAAACATTTCATGGAACAAACTTGATTTTAACAATGGTTCTCTTGATTGCTCTATATCTGATGGCAGGAGCGCAGAGCGATCAATTTCTTTTGTTGCCATAAGAATTCTAGTTTCAAGTTCTTCTAGCCTTGTTTCAATATCTGCTAAGGATTTTTCATCAGTAGAATTGTTTGATTTTTTGAGTCCAAAGATCGAATAAAACAATGCAACAACACATGATGCTACTTCCAAAAGCAATCCTTTTACCAACCATTCACGTTCGGCTTCCGTTGGAGTTCCAAAGCCTAAAAAAACTACGCTTAACGTACCAAGTACAGCCAGGGTAAAAAGGGTTATGAATACCGAAAATAATATCCATTTCATTTTTTCGTTAGATGAGTCCACTTTGTTCCTTAAGAAAATTAACACCGCGTTAAGCGGACTAAAATGTGTAGCGAAGCGAAACTGAGCCAACTGTTTTAGTTCCGTTTAAACGCCTTGTATGTTGTATTTTATAGAAAATGTAAGATTAACCGTCCAATTGAGTTTACTAGATCTCGGCTGTAACTTGCTAACCACTTATTTGAATCATTATCAAAATGTGAATCACTAAAGCCATTTCTTGAATTTCCGATGGCACTTGTAAGCGTTGATATACTAGTAACCATATTCTGAGGAAATGGCCCAATGGCATTCAACTTTGCAGTAATGTCATCTCGCACAGCTTTTGATAATGGGATCAATTCACTTAGCTGAGAACTTTTCGGTAAATGCTTATGTACATAAGCTTTATATAAGCCCTCTAGACATGTGTAGGATAGTGTCATCGAATAATTATAATTATGCTGATCAATTGCATTATCAATTTTTCTTATTAGTGTATTTAGCTTTTCTGAATTCCAGTTATCTTGAGGTATTACAGCTTGTGGAACCGGGTTACCAGAACCAAATAAATATGATTTAAGCTCATCAGTTTCAGTAGGAAAATGAGGGGCAATTATATCTATAAAGGTTCTAAAAACTTCTAATCGAATAGAGTCATCCAAACCTTTTAAAATATCCCAATAAAAGTCTTTTCTGGAGGTACTGAGACCTCTATTATTTCTTTCCTTGATATAAAGAGAATAACCTGGCTGACCTTGATCATAGTGGTGGTGACTTTAATAAAGTCACCACCACTATGATATGCGGGTGTACCTCTTTTATCTAAAAGTAAAAAAAGCCGACTAAATGCGGCGAGCCAATTCACGGTGATATATCCTTAATACAACTAGCAGCTTATAGGCATCACTAAGCACGAAAATCCGCGATGCCTATCTCATGTTAAATAATCATAACAATATCTATTTAATCTCACAAAATCAAAGTTTTAAATGATGGTTTAGTAACACGCTGTCAAGGGCGGAAGAGTAAGGATGAAAGCTACAACAATGCATCAAGCGAAAGCTTATAATTAAACTAATCAGTTATAGAAAAGATTGGCTGTCCAGCTTTTTATCTCCTTGGCGTTCAATTAAAAAAGGTTTGCCCCGTCTTTTTCTGTTCAAATTCAGACTTATTATTAACTTTTCGAAGGCGGATTTTTTAAGAATTCCTTGTTTACCGCACTATTTTCGATAATAGTCTTAATTCTTTCTAGTAAGCTAAGAACTTCATCGTTAAAAGAGCTATAAGTCTCATAAGATATATATTTATACTCGCCATGTGCTATATGGTTTCTGGTGTCAACTAGGCTATTTATTACTTCACTTTTTGTTTTTAAGCCATGACTTTCCAAATTAACATTGAAAAGAATTTCTTCTAACACTTCATATCTCAAATTCGATTTTGTATTAATGATGTTTTTCTTGGGGATATTAGAACGAGATTCTAGCTTTTCAAACATCAAATCCACCAATTCAACTTTCTTAAATATTGAATTACTATCAAAAGATGAAATCTTATTTGAGAAAGAAAGCGCTACAAATGGGGTTTTCAATTCACTATGTTTAAGTTGTAATTCTGAAACATATCTCAAATATAGTGACATGCATACTTTTACAAACCCTTCCCAGTGACCATAAATAAAAGGAATTGCTGCGCGTAAAAAGACCGTTTGTATGGGGTTAATATCAGTTGGTACTTTAGTCTTATATAATATTAATTCTCTACGTCGCCAACTATATTCTTCAGAAATTTTTTGAAGAAAAGTACTTTCACTAAATCGAGTAGCCACTAGTCCACCTTGAAATGAGTAGGAGCATTAATTAAAAACTTAGGTACTCTCGTTCTGATATTTGAACCTGACCCTGTATACTTGCTAAATGTTTCATTGATAAATACGGATTGTATTTTTTCCAAAAGATTTAATTCAGATAACTCATCTATATTTTCAAATACCCCTATCGTAATAAATTCAAATGTTGATTCTTGGAAACCTCCAACATATTTATCTTCTTTAAATCTTCTAAATGTATTTTCACCCGATACTTTATTAAGTAAAGCAAATAGTTTGGTAAATTTTTCTTCTATATTGGAAAAATCATCTTCTTCATAGCCACATAATTTTTTTGAAATTTGGTCTAAATAATCTGAAACATGAACTTTTGAATCAAAATCAAAATGAGTTATACCAATAAACCTAAGGGCCAATTCCATATTATATTTTTCATTGATTAGCCTTTCATTAATGTTCAAGCATTCTAAGAAATCTTCATTATTAGACAAGGTCGAAAATCGTTCGAATATTGATTTATTCATCATGACCATTACTGAGTTCCTCACTTCTTGAGGGTTAGCGAAAGAACCACCAGTATTTAGCCTTTCAAAAATGTCGAACTTTGCATCTTTATCTGAGTCATTTAGGATTATCGACAAGTTTATCTTTGAACGCTTAAAATCTAATTTTTGCTTATTAGTGAATACGAAAATATCATCTTCATCTGTATTTATCCCCCACTTTATTCCCTTTAAGTTAGGTAGGTAATCAGTTCCTACCAGCTCCAAATTTGGCTCTGATTTATGTACTTCCATAAACTGAAGAATCGTACTTAACCGCTGAAGACCATCAACAACTTCCCAAATGCCATTGTCATTCTGGTATACAAAGATAGGGGGAATTGGAATGCCTAATAATATAGATTCGATAAGTTTTGATTTTTGTAATTCAGTCCATCTGAAGTTTCTCTGAAAATCGGGGTTAATCTTGACTTCATCATTTATATACATGTTTGCAAATTCACCAATCGACATTGGGTATGAGTCAGTTTTAAATACTTTCCTCTTTTGAAAAATTTCTTCTTCCAGTCGAATGTTACTCATAATATTAAACCTTCTATTTAATTTATATCAATTAGTTAATTGACAATTATCACTGTGCAATTTATTTTCTACCATAACTTTTGAGCTAAGAAAAAGAAAGAGAAAATCTTTGGAGCATTCGGTAGATTGAACAATAATAAGCTCAACATGACAACTTGAGTCAAGTTGGAAATGTGAAAATTTCACTTGACATCTAAATTATAAAAGTTTTACTTTAAAGTTATTTACCTAGTAAGAAACGCTGCACGTTAACATCTTATTCGGCAGACTAATTGAGGACAGCCAAACCTTTTCGTTTCTAAAGTGCGGAACCAATGTGGCTACGGAAAGTGAGTTATGCGACAGCATATTGTCACGAGCGGGCTAAGCTCTGGGCGACCTGTTTTCTTTTGCTTTTGAAAAAGCATGACTCCCTCGAACAGCGTTTCGGTTTCTTATCATCTACATGCCGTCAAGGGCGGAAGACCAACAAATAAAGTTAAACTAAACGCTTACAAGCGAAAGCCTACAAACCAATCAAATCGGCTCGGTTACAAACTCATTGGGATTCTCGACTAAAGATCTCGAGAATGACGATCAGTAGTCGTTTATTTATCGATCAAAACAACAAGTGAAAGCTACAAAAAGCGTAATGGGGTCAAAAGGCGAGGTTCACCAAACTAGTGCGGCTAGGGAAATTTCCGTACGTTTTTCTTGGTTGGGAAATGACTTTAGCAAAGGAAATCAAGGAGCGAATTAAACGCTAGTTTAGGCTTATGAGCGGGCTAAGCTCTGCGTGCCCTTTGATTTCTCTAACCTCAGCCAGTACAGGGATGTAATGTATGAGGTGGTGCGTTAAAAAGAGATTTATTTAGTAAGATAAAAAACGTCTAGGCGAATTGAGCGGGAGCTCAGTCTTATGAGCGGGACAGGCTCTGCCGTCCCTGTATACGGCACTCTTTTGGTTACTTTTCTCTTGCTGTTGAGAGAAAAGTAACACGCCGTCAAGGGCGGAATACCAACGACGAAAGATAAGATATCAGCCCGCAAGCGAAAGCCTATAATCACACCAAATCGTCTAGGTATATTCGCAGAGCATGGAAAAAAGGGAAAACCTACAGCAATTTATATTGCCCATTATCAATATCATCAATGGTCCAATCGCCAATTCGATAACGAATCAAGCGCAAGGTTGGAAAACCAATATGGGCCGTCATACGCCGAACCTGACGATTACGGCCTTCACTAATGGTAATACTTAACCAGGTAGTCGGAATGTTAGCTCGTTCGCGAATAGGGGGCACACGTGCCCAAATATTAGGCTGCTCCATAATAAAAATATCAGCCGGCTGAGTTAAACCATCTTTAAGATTAACACCATCACGTAATTTTTGCAGATCCGCTTCAGTCGGTCTGCCCTCAACTTGTACCCAATAAGTTTTACTGGTTTTAGCCTTAGGTTCGGCAATCTTCGCTTGTAACTTACCATCATTGGTTAATAACAATAATCCCTCACTATCACGATCTAATCGACCTGCAGCATAGACTTCAGGGATATCAATATAGTCCTTTAATGTTTGACGATTGTCCTGATCGGTAAACTGACTTAATACATTAAAGGGTTTATTAAATAAAAGTATTTTGCGGGTTGCATCGCTTACGGTTGGCAGCGGTTCTTTATTTCTTTTGTGCTTGCCCGCAGAGTGCATTTGGGTGTTACTTATCTTAGTTTTTGAAAACCAGATTGATTTTTTATTGGAATTTTTAGTTTTAATCACGAAAACACCTTAAAAATAAATAAAAATGCATTGTAACAGAAGAGGGGATTAATGGACAAAACAAGCGCAGCCGTATTGCTCTGTATAATATATAAGAGGGTCAATAAAGTTAAAATAGCGAGGAGGTTGTTGGACTATTTAACAATTTTCGTTATTATGATGCACGAAAATATCACAAAGTAACAAATCCACAACATTGTCACCCATGCGTTATAACTAATAAATCTGCTCTACGGTCCATTGTTTTAGTAGATCACTAGCCAATAAACATTTTAAAACTTGTTAAAGGAATAAATATGACAGATAAATCTGCAAAGATCATCTACACACAAACAGATGAAGCACCCGCACTTGCAACCTATTCTCTACTTCCCATTGTTAGTGCCTTTACACAGGCCGCAGATATAACAGTTGAAACGCGCGATATCTCTTTAGCTGCCCGCATTCTGGCTAATTTTCCTGATAATTTAAATGCCGAACAAAAACAGGCCGATGCATTAACCGAATTGGGTGAGCTTGCTCAAACAGCGCAGGCCAATATCATTAAATTACCCAATGTGAGCGCTTCAGTTCCCCAGCTTCATGCCGCAATTAAAGAATTACAATCTCACGGTTTTGATATCCCCGATTACCCTGAAGACCCAAAAACCGAAGCAGAAAAAGAAGCAAAAGCGCGTTACGCAAAAGTATTAGGCAGTGCTGTAAATCCCGTTTTACGTGAAGGTAACTCAGACCGTCGTGTAGCTGATGCGGTTAAACAGTATGCACAGGATCACCCTCACCGTATGGGAGCTTGGTCTAAAGATTCAAAATCACATGTTGCAGATATGTCCGAAGGTGATTTTTATGGCAGCGAACAGTCGGTTGTATTAAAGCAAGCTGATGATGTCAAAATTGAATTTACGTCGAATTCCGGTGCAGTCTCAGTATTAAAAGCATCAACACCCGTATTAAAAGATGAGATAATTGATTCATCGGTAATGAGTTGTGCTGCACTACGTGATTTTTTTGAAGCACAAATGAAGGATGCTAAAGAGAATAACATTATGCTCTCGTTGCATCTTAAAGCGACCATGATGAAAGTATCCGATCCGGTTATGTTTGGTCATGCGGTGACGGTTTTCTTTAAAGACGTGTTTGCTAAATACAAGACCCTATTTGCCGAGTTGGGTGTCGATCCCCGTAACGGTCTGGGTGATGTTTATGCTAAAATAGCAAATTTACCTGCAGAACAAAAAGAACAGATAGAAGCTGATATTCAAGAAGCTTATGCAACGGGTCCTGCTCTTGCAATGGTTGATTCAGACAAAGGGATCAGTAATTTACATGTACCAAGTGATGTCATTATTGATGCCTCTATGCCGGCTGCTATCCGTACTTCAGGGTGCATGTGGGGCTTAGACGGAAAACTTCATGATACTAAAGCGATGATTCCAGATCGTTGTTACTCAGGCATTTATCAGGAGACTATCTCTTTCTGTCGTGAAAATGGTGCATTTGATCCTGCGACTATGGGTAATGTATCAAACGTGGGCTTAATGGCTCAAAAAGCGGAAGAGTACGGCTCGCACGATAAAACGTTTATTATCAAAGAAGCCGGTAGCGTTAAAGTGATTGATCAAGCTGGCAATACGTTAATGGAACATAGCGTTGAAGAAGGTGATATATGGCGCATGTGTCAGGCTAAAGATATTCCAATTCAAGATTGGGTACGTCTTGCGGTCAGTCGTGCCAGAGCAACCGGACAACCCGCTATTTTCTGGTTAGATGAAAAACGAGCTCACGATGCGAACCTTATCAGTAAAGTGAATGCTTACTTAAAAGATCACGATACGAATGGTTTGGATATTTCTATTTTATCGCCTATTGAAGCGATTAAAATTACCCTGCAGCGTGTTTCAGAAGGTAAAAATACTATTTCTGTTACAGGTAATGTATTACGTGATTACCTAACCGATTTATTCCCAATCCTAGAGCTTGGCACAAGTGCGAAAATGCTTTCAATTGTTCCTCTTCTTGCTGGTGGTGGTTTATTTGAAACGGGTGCCGGAGGCAGTGCGCCTAAACACGTTCAGCAGTTTATTGAAGAAGGGCATTTACGTTGGGATTCGATCGGTGAATTCTTAGCGATTGCTGTGTCCATTGAAGATATGGCAGAAAAAACAGACAATAAGAAAGCGCTCATTCTTGCTGAAACATTGCATGCTGCGAATGGGAAATTCTTGAAAAAAGATAGATCCCCATCACGTAAAGTTAAAGAAATTGATAACCGTGGCAGCCATTTCTACCTTGCGATGTATTGGGCTGAGGCGCTTGCCGCACAATCTAAAGATACTGAACTGCAGGCGAAATTTGCCCCCCTTGCTAAAGCACTTACTGACAACGAAGAACAGATTCTGGCTGAGTTAAATGCAGCGCAGGGCGCTCCGGTTGATTTAGGCGGTTACTTCCACACAGATCCTGTAAAAATGGCAGCAGCAATGCGTCCAAGCAAAATATTAAATGCTGCACTGGCAACGCTTTAATTTTAGCATTAGGCTCTGCGAGGGGCCTGCTTTAATTAAATGATCAGGGGAACCTGGTTTTGACCTAAGTTGACATTCTTGTCCTTCTAAAACGCCCGATGCACTGCATCGGGCGTTTTTTTTATGGTCGATAAGGGTATTCAGAATTATATACCCATGATACTTCAAGATGCAAAGTCAGCAAGAAAAATTGTGCTGAGATGCTAGGCATAAAATTGAAGGTTAGTTATTCTACATAGAGATTTTATAACAACGCAGATTGGCACAATTTTCCTTGCCCTACGGGGCGCAAGCTCGAAAACCAGCGCTGCGTTGCACCCATCGAAAAGGGGGATAACCATTACCTCATGTTGCGTCTTGCTCTAGTCTCCGATTTTGCGCCTGACAAAGCATTTTGAAGTAACATGGGTATAAGTTTGGGTATGTTATTTTACAGGGTATTTTATCCACGCAGGAGCATGCTCTCTTGCTCGATGACAGCGGAATATTCTTGCTACCTTGGCATCGTTTTTAGCTTAATGAAGTATCTTTATGCAGTTCTTTTATGATTTCAGTGATTGCCAGAATCAATGACGACTTAATGACCTGTCTATTATGATCCAGTTTCATCTGTACTACAAAATTCGAACTTTCTTCTGCTTGATTATCATCTACATAGAGAGGAATCATTTCAGCCATTGCACTAATCGCATTGATGCGTACAAGGAGCGAAGCTGAAAGAAAAGCTATTGATTCACCTTCTGACTGAACAAACTCTTTTAAGGCAATAAACTTCTCAATATCTTGATAGGCGTCCTGAGATAACAGCCCCAACCCGTATAACAGTTTGAGACGAATAGCTAAATGTGCCAATGGACCATCATTGCTTAATAAGGGATCCACAGCATACTTCACCGCATAATCATCTTTTTTAAAAACATTTTGAATTAATATATCAATGGCATCTTCAAACAGATCAAAACTGGCGGTAAAAAAAACATAAGCCGTTTCTGCCTCAGAAAGCGTTTCAACAATATCAATATCAAATTTTAGACGGGAAAATTTTGGCATGATTTTTCTATCTTATGGTTAAATCTAAGAGTTAAATAAGTGTCCTAAAGCAGGACTTAATTGCGTGATTATTTAAGCTTTGCCAAGCCTGCTCGGCTTGTTTAAAGGTTTAACAGTCAGCAGTCGGCCGCAAGGTTACTGCAATACCCGCATTCGATAAAAGCTTGCCAATAAAAAAACGCTCAATATTGTGTGGGTAAAAATGTATTTTTTTTATCATAAATATTTCCCTAAATGTAAAAAAGGCTAGAAAATCTAGCCTTTAATATTTAGGTCCCTGAAAGATAGGACCTTCAGGCTTTTTTACTCAACCTATTTTTTAGCAGATTTAAGATCATTCACCAAACCATCGTACATGGCATTATCTAAGAAGTTAGTTAATGAAATATGCTGTGCATTTGGCGCATGCTTACGTGCTCTGTCGGTTAAGTCTTTATGCGTAACAACAATATCAACATCACCGGGCAAATCATTGATCGCAGTATTAATCACTTCGATATTTAAATTTGCAGCCTGCACTTTTTTGCGTAATAGACTTGCGCCCATTGCACTTGAACCCATACCCGCATCACAAGCAACAATGATTTTTTTAACGGCAGACATATCAAGGCTAGCATTTGCTGTTGTTTGACTTTTAGATCCCTGCTTCATGTCGCGCATTTGGTTTGCAGCTTCTTTCAGTGCAACTTCATCACCGGCAACACTTTTTTGTGTTTTCATCAGAATAGAAGCCACGATGAAAGAAACAGCGGCAGCAGCAGCAACGGATAGAAGAATACCAATGTATGCGCCTTTAGGCGTCATCGCTAAAACGGCAAAGATAGAGCCAGGAGATGCAGGAGAGATAAGACCGGCATCAAACATAGTAAGAGTAAATACGCCCGTCATACCACCTGCAATAACAGCCAGGATAAGACGCGGATTCATCAATACATAAGGGAAGTAAATCTCATGGATACCACCGAAGAAGTGGATAATTACGGCGCCAGGAGCCGTTTCTTTTGCAGAGCCTTTACCGAATACCATGTAGGCTAACAGAAGACCTAGACCTGGACCCGGGTTTGCTTCAATTAAGAAGAAAACAGATTGTCCAAGAGACTCTGACTGAGCAATACCCAGCGGCGTGAAAATACCATGGTTAATCGCATTATTTAAAAATAAAATCTTTGCCGGTTCAACAAAGATAGAAGTCAACGGAAGCAAGTTATTTGTTACTAAAACGTCAACTCCCGCTGCAAGCGCGGTAGATAACATTTTAACAGCAGGACCAATAACAAGGTATGCAAGAATCGCCAGTAGCATACCAATAATACCGGATGAAAAGTTGTTAACCAACATTTCAAAACCGCTTTTTACTTTACCGTGAATGGCAGCATCAAATTTCTTAATTGCCAGACCACCTAATGGACCGACAATCATCGCGCCCATAAACATTGGAATATCTGTACCAACGATGACACCCATTGTCGCTATTGCACCAACAACAGCGCCACGCTCTCCGGCTATAATTTTACCACCTGTATAACCAATCAAGAGCGGCAGCATATATTTAATCATTGGTCCAACCATGGTGGACAATGTTTCGTTAGGTATCCAGCCCGTTGGAATGAATAATGCGGTAATTAAACCCCATGCGATAAAGGCGCCAATATTTGGCATAACCATATTTGACAATAAGCGACCAAAGTTTTGTACTTTAATCTTGGATTGTGATGACAGCATAATTTGCTCCGAGTGTGTGTATTCACCTAAAATGGGTGAAATAATTAATGGGGTTGAAATTTCACGAGCAAAACTACCACATTATTTTAAAAGCGAACGTCACAAATAGCAGTATGTGATATTGCTTACAAAAACACCTCAAAAAACAACATCGGCAGAGACGAAGATCGCAAATAACACAGTAATATTAGGACAAAAAACAGAGAGATGGCTAGTGCAAGTGCTCTTTTGTGATATTAGTCACGATAAAGTAAGATTGCGGGGCTGGTATTAGTGGGATGTATATCACGAAAATAAAGCAATGCCTTGTGATTACAAGTTTCCTGCACCGGAAAATGCAATAAAACGGTTTTAAAATAGTCAGCTCACCCCCTCTCTTTAAAAAGATGTAATTTTATTACGCAATTAAGACGTCGAATGATTGCTTGATGATTTTGCGGAGGGGTGATTGATAATCAGTTATTACCTATTATCTGATAGAGAAGCTGCTATTTTGATGCATGAAGGTTTAGTGGGGATTAATTAGGTGGATTGACGGCTAGTATTTGCAGAAAATTATCCTCATAAAATGCTTGATTGATACATAGCCTAATGTCTGTTTTACAGAGTGGTGAAAAACTATTTTCACCACTTGTTTTTTAAGCAAAGAATGCTTTTTTATTTTGATCTTTATCTTTATCTTTATCTTTATCTTTTTTGGTTTTTATTCCTTTTATTTTTCGCCACTGTTTTTTATGAAATGGTACTTCATATAACCGGCAAAAACAGCGTTTAGCACTATCATCATCGTAAAAGTGACAACGACTGAGTTATCCATTAACACAGAAAAATAATTCATTTTAACCTCCTGCTTTGTACATATAAAATAGATGACGGTAGTCACCCGATTAAGTCCTTGTTGTATCAACCTAAGTCCTTATGCGCTTAAAGTAATTGAAAAAAAAATTAAGAATTTGATCTGGCACAAAGTTGCTTTAGAAAGGAAAAAATCTTCCTGCTAAGGAGGGCTGGATCACTATTAATAAAGACAGGGAATCTGCAAAATTCGGAACAAAGGCTAGTGGACAATAAAAAGGAATAAATTTGGCCCGATCGAAGCAATTAAAGGACCCCTTTTTTACCATCTCGTCGGGGGCCAATCAGTAAAACTTAATGAAATAATCGGTAACTAAACTTCAGAGGGACAGAATACTGCATCAGCTTCTTAAACTCTTCCTGGGAAAGTTGTATTAAAGAAATATGATCACCCGCTTCCAAATATAAATTATCCTGACGTATTAAAAACTCATCATAAACTCTGTCGATTTCATAAGCCTGTGCGAGAGGCGGGACAGCTCCATGTTTACAATCTTCAAAAATTTCGTAAATGTGCGATTCTTTCATTAAGCGGAACTGGCGATTAAAATGTGTATTTAATGCATTTAAACTGATTTTGTGACTTGCTGGTAAAATGGCCATCAATTTACCGCCTTGAAGATCTTCAAGCATGATGGCTTTGACAAGTTGTGATGTTTTAATATGGGCTTGAATGGCAGAACTAAGGGAATTCTTGCTTGGTTTGTGCTGCAATAGCTGATACTTGATATGATTTTGATCCAGGTATTCTCTCACTTTGTTTGCAATACTCATATGACAATCCCATCAATGAAAATGATATTAAAAGTATAGCTCAATGCAGACTAGCGGCGTAAGTTAGCTTTTCAATATGATCTATTAACCAACCCAGTAGCTAATAATAAAGAATTTGCTTACCATAGGTTAAATCTTTTCAATGCCGGTTATCAATATATAACTCGAAGACTATCAATTAATTACTCAGGATAACCTCAATGCGTTTAACCCTTTTCCGTAAGTTATTTATCTCGTTGTTGCTGATTAGCTCTATTATGATGGTCGGTATGGCGCTGCTGATTAACAATAGTTTTCAAACTGGATTACAGGACTACCTTAACCACCGAGAAACAGAAGAAATGCAGGTTATTGCTGAACAAGTCAGCCAATATTACTCGCCCGAAAATGGTTGGCGAATGATTAAAGAACAGCCCGATTTATGGACCAATCTTTTAAGAAAAGTCGGAGAACACCCCGGCAGAGAAAGGGCTAACGCGCATAGAAGTCGTCCCCCCCAAGAAAGATTTTTAATAAACCCCCGCGTTTTTCTGTTAAATATGCAGGGAGAAGCGGTGCTGGATCGCGCCAGAAAAATGCAAGAGCGTAATGAAAGAGAGCAGTTTATTAAAGTGCCCATTATCTTAGATAAGCAAAATATTGGCTGGATTGCGATTATACAAAAAGAGATGATCACCGGAAAATTAACCAAAAGTTTTTTTAAACAGCAATTAAATAATTTTTACTGGATTGCCGCTTGGGCAGCGCTGTTTTCTTTTGTGGTTGCCGCTTTACTGGTACGACATTTTCTTCACCCTTTAAAAAACCTCGGTCTTAGCGTACAGGCATTACAAAGAGGGGATTTTAACTATCAAATCCCGGTGAAGGGGCAGGATGAATTAGCTGAATTATCAAAAACTTTCAATAAGTTAACCAATACGCTTAAGCTGCAAAAAATATCAAGAGAGCAATGGATTGCGGATATCTCTCATGAATTACGCACACCCATTGCCGTTTTAGTCAGTGAGATAGAGGCCATCGAGGATGGTATTCGCAAACCTGAGCCTAAATACATTAAATCATTACATGAGCAGGTAATGAATCTCAGTCGCCTTGTTGATGATCTTTATCAATTATCACTTTCTGATGCGGGTGTGCTGACTAAAAATGCAGAGCAGGTAAATTTAACCCTGTTGGTAGATAATATTGCGAATCAGAATGAATTACGATTAGCTGAAAAGAATATTCACCTGCAGCGTTGTTATGATTCGAGCAAAGCCACTCTGTTGCAGGCTGATCCTAACGCATTATCGCAGCTCATTTTAAATCTTTTTGAAAATTGTTATCGTTATACCGACCCCGATGGGAAGCTTAAACTCACTTTGTCGCAGAGTCTAAATAGGGTTGAATTGATTATCGAAGACAGTGCGCCAGGCGTGCCCGATGATGCTCTGCCGAAACTCTTCGAGCGTTTATTTCGTGTTGATAAATCGCGCAGCAGAGCCAATGGCGGTTCGGGTTTAGGTTTGTCTATTTGCCAAAATATTGTTAAAGCACAGGGGGGAGAGATTTATGCTGATCACTCACCCTTGGGCGGCCTTAAAATCAAAATAACATTCCCTGCCAAGGATATTTGAAAGATGAATTATCAAGATAAAACCATTCTGATTATTGAAGATGAACCGGCGCTCGCCAGCGTATTATGTGAGTACCTTATACAATCTGGATTTCAAACGCATATTATTGATAACGGACGGGAAGTTATCGACTGGGTTAAAAACCATCAGCCCGATTTGCTGATTCTGGATTTAATGCTGCCCGGGCGTAACGGCCTTGATATCTATCGGGACTTGCGCACTTTCAGTCAGGTACCCGTAGTGATGGCCACCGCAAGGGTTGACGAAATCGATCGTCTTTTAGGATTGGAATTGGGGGCAGGCGATTACATCTGTAAACCCTACAGTCCAAGAGAAGTGGTGATCAGAGTTAAAAATATTTTACGTCGTTCCAAGGAAGGAAACAGCACACTGCAGGGATATGCCGGATTGCAGATTGATGAACAAAAAATGATGGCTTCCCTTAATCAGCAGGCGATTATTTTGACCCCCGCAGAGTTTCGCTTATTGTCAGTTTTTAATAAACACCCGGAACAGGTTTTTAGTCGCGAGCAATTAATGACTCAAATATACTCCGATGGCCGAATTGTTACTGACCGGACGATTGACAGTCATATCAAAAATTTACGTAAAAAAATGCAGGATGTTGCTCCGGAAAGTGAATGCATTAAATCCATCTACGGTATTGGTTATAAATTAACGCTATAAAAAACGGGGAGTTTATTATAGCAATCCGCATAAGTAAATGGTCTAAAATTGCGCAGGAAAAAGTAATGATAGCAAGACGTTTGATTGAGCAATAGCTGGCTATTGAGATTGAAAACAACGAAGTTAGCGTTAATTTTAACAAGTAAGATAGGTCAGATATTTATGCGGATTGGTATTACACATCCTATGAGTAAAATACTGGCTGGATTGCGATGATATAAAAAGAGATGATCACGATAAAATTAAAGAAAGTTTTCTTTAAACCCTAATTAAATGATTTTTACTGGGTTATACCATAAGAAATTAAATTGTGATCTGAAGTTAATTAATGGAATGGGTAGAGTGCATTCTATGCTCCGCAGGCAGTGGCAATCGGTGCGCACCCTACGGGCTGGTCTTTCTCTGTGTCGCGCGCAGCGCCTCGGTGTTCTCTGTGGTAGTCCCTTTAAAGTGCTGTTCAGGCTTAAAAGCAACAGGCCGAGCCTAAAGGCCCGGTTCCGAGAGCTGCTGCACACTTTATCCTTTGAAGGCATCGATCATAAATTTAATACGTTTGCTATTATAGCGCCCAGCGGTTTGTATTAAGGAACAAAATTAATATACTAAGCGTATTAATTTTTTTGCAGCCAAAGGAGAGTCATATGACAAAACAGAAAATAGTGTTAATCACAGGTGCATCCAGTGGTATCGGTAAAGCCACAGCCAAAACGTTAGTCAAAAACGGGCATAAGGTGATACTGACGGCCCGCAGACAAGAAAAATTGGATAACCTAGTGGCAATGCTAGGGGAAGATAACGCTCTGGCTGTTGCCGCCGATGCTACCCAATTTGATGCATTAGAAAAGGTAGTGAAAGCGGGTATCAACAAGTTTGGCAGACTGGATGTGGCTTTCGCTAATGCGGGCACTGGGATATCTATTTCAGGTACAGAACAAGGTGATCCAGATGAGTGGTCAAAACTGATTGATATCAACATCAAAGCCTTGTTATGGACGGCTAAGTTAACTCTGCCCAACTTACGTGAAACCAAGGGGCATTTTATTTTAACTAGCTCAGTGGCAGGGCGTACGGCAAATAAAGGTTCCATTTACGGTGCCAGTAAATGGTTTGCTTACGGCTTTGGTCAGAACTTAGCCGAAGAAATGGCCCAATGGGGCGGACGCTGCACCACCATTGCCCCGGGCATGGTCAACACCGCGTTTTTTGATGAGCCTAAACCCGATAAATTAGACCCGGTTGATGTAGCCGAAGCGGTACTATTTGCTATTGAAGCTGAGCAGCGCTGCAATGTGCGTGAAATTTTTCTGATGCCAAGCAATTAATAAACGGGCCACGTCCATATATCTGTTACCACAGCCCGATTTACTGATTCTTGATTTAATGTTGCCCCGGCGTAACAGCCTCGATATCTATCGGCAGTTGCGCACTTTCAGTCAGGTACCTGTGGTGATAGCCACTGCAAGGGTTGATGCGCCTTTTAGGTTTTAAATTGGGGCAGACGATGACATCTGTCAACCCTACCGCCCCAAAGGTCGTGATTAGCGTTAAAAATATTTTACGTCGTTTTAGGAAGGCTGCAGGGATAGGCTGAATAAAAGATTGATGATCAAAAAATGCCGGATCTTGCTTCGGCAAGTGAATGCATTA
>NZ_PJBP01000104.1 GCF_002836415.1 Psychromonas sp. MB-3u-54
CTCGCTCAAACGGAACTAAAATAGTCGGCTCAGTTTTGCTTCGCTCCACATATAGCCAATAATTTCAGCCCGCTTAAGCGGGCGTTGGATCGGTTTTTAAATCACACTTGAGTTAAGCTAATAGTCATGAAAGTATATAAATACACTCCGCATATAAATCAATTTATAGAATCTTCAGCGATGAAGTTAACACCAATTTTACAACTAAATGATCCATTTGAAGCAAAATTAACAGATGGATTTATTAATAATTTAGGCATTGAATGTAAAAAAATATTTAAAGAAAAATACGATAGTATCTTTCCTGGCTTTAAAGATAGTATTCAAGAAAGTAGTCGTTATAAAGGTATAGTCTCATTATCTAGAAAATCATCTGATATTATAATGTTATCGCATTACGCTTCGAATCATGAAGGTGGAATATTAGAATTTGAAGTTTCTAGTTTGTCTGACGGTTCTAATAATACAACAAGCCTTTTTGATAGACTAAATAAGGGGAGTTATAATTTTGGTGATGTTCAATATGAGAAAAAAAGACGCCTAGAGCTAAGTGATGATTTTGATAAGTACTTATCAAGAGATATTTTTTTTGAAAAATATATTGAATGGGAATATGAAGAAGAAGTGAGGTATGCGTCAGACTTTCGAAATGCTGACTCTATTATCATTTCCAAAAAAAGTTTAGTGAAAAATCACTTTGACGAGCTAAATGAAAATGGCGACTTAAATATAGTGTCATGGCATATTGAAGATGATTGTTTCTATCATATTTTTGAATCATCTGATTTTGATGAAAATGAGGATCGCTTGTATCGTAGCAAAAAGAAAAAGATAAGGAGTATTGTCGGTCGTATTTTTAGAGAGAACATTCTTATGACGAAACAAGTGAAAATGTAATCTTAAAGCTAAAATGTAATACTCATAGCTACTTTGGGTTTGACCAAGCGGTGTCATGGCGTAAATTCTTGAGTGGAAACCACGACTTTCATCCTATGGTCAAAGTAAATAGAGAGGCATTAACAGGGATTTACCTAGGTTGTAATTTTAATACATCTGAAATCAATGAGTCTTCAATAAATAAGTTCCCAAACTTGTCTGGAAATGTAACGAAAGCAAAACTTTGTGGTAATGACTTCAAACTTAATCCTGTTAAAATATTCGAAATATGCAACTAACAAGTTCGTGAACCTGAAGCCATACCTCCACTTCGGTACTGAGTGAATTTTTGGCGCTACACTACACTACGCTCACGGCATGGCTCAGGTTAACAAGGCAAAGCGTTATACCCAAATAGCCAAAGCACCGCTTCATCCCACAGAAACACTAATGGATAATGGGATGTTTGGAAGTTGTTTCTCAAAGTGGTGTTGACGGTAGTGTCAGGTAGGTTTATAATTTTAGCGTAATATTTTATTAAGGTAATTATCATGCTTAGCACTATGAGCGTATATCAAGAAGAAACTTCCAAACTTATTGCTGTAGCTAATAACTCAGCGCGTATAAGTTTACACGGGTCTTTAACAGAGAAAAAAGCACAATTACTGAAAGGACTTAGCTCCGTCGATGCAAGATATAAAAATAGAAAGAAAGAATGTTGAAGAAGTAACTATTAATACCCTTTTTGGTGTATTAAGCGATCACTATGGGTACGATTATGAAGAGTGGTTAGATGAGATTATCGAACTACAAACAAAATGGGAAAACCAAGGTTACATCGAAATATACCAAACCTATGAAGATAAAGAGTGGGGTAGAGTAAAAGACTCTTCTTTAGCTCAAGGAGCTTCTCCTTATTATATCGGACTATTCCACGCTAGACTTTTAAATGACAGAGCTAATGATCCTCTTGTCATTATAAAATTTCATGAAACAAAAACAGGTCAATTAGCTGATATGAAGTTAATGGTTGACCACGATGATATATTTGGTTTGAAAAACCAAAAGAAATCGCCAGAACAATTAAGATCGATAAGAGTGCAATTAGATAAATTCATACAAGATGCAGACTTAACCCTGACCTAAACTCCAACCATCCAAACCACGGGATAAAAAGCCATTCAACAGGGCGATACAGCTGTCGCGGTTTGCTAAAACCCAAAGCGGCAAAAACAGCGCTAACCTACGCACCAGTTTTACGCGGTGTTATTGAGCCGTTTCCAGCACCTCATACTCTTTCATTTTAAGCACTTCAAATCCTGCAAAATCATTTAACTCCAGTAAGATTTCTCCGATCGGTTTAATTTCGTTTTTATTAAGAGGGTCGAGGGTCAAGTCTTTCATTTTGCAGTTTGTTAAGGGTCGAGGGTCAAGTCTTTCATTTTGCAGTTTGTTAATAATTAGTGTCTATTCTAGGTCGCTATGAGGGCGTTTGCTACTTAAAAATAATAAATATTATTCGTTCATTATTGTTGTTTATTAGTAAATCGACCCTTTTTACTTTCCGAACATTGTTTTTAACTGCCCGTTTCCAGCACCTCATATTCCTTCATTTTAAGCACTTCAAATCCTGCAAAATCATTTAACTCCAGTAAGATTTCTCCGATCGGTTTAATTTCGTTTTTATGAAACATTTTATCCACTTTATTCAGATCACCGACCGGGCTAAAACCTTCTCGCACGATACTCATTAAATCCAGAGGAATGCGATGCGCTGAAAGAATATCGCCGGTGGTGACATTTTTCATTTTGCTGAATTCGTCCTTTGCATCGAGCTGGCCAACGGGGATTAATTCCGGTTTTTCTTTGTCTTTCCCTTTGCCGTTAACGAACATTTTTTTAAAATTACCCAGGCCTTTGGCGCTGTTGAGATTGATTTTAAGAATGACCCATATAGATGCGATTCACCAAAACTAAGATGTCGTAATCTAGCTATTCAGAGAACCTTACGACGCGACCAATATCAGTAGGTGTTGCGTTTTTTAGAACAATAAAAGAAAACTGCTTCATATATATTTGTTGTATTAAGTTTTATTCTTTATCTACTTGAACGTTTAAAAACTACTTTAAGCGCTATTTCCCAAATTAGAGAGAATAAATATGACTCAGAACGCAGCGGACAAAAAAATCGGCATTATTGGTCTTGGTAATATGGGCAACGGTATGGCGCAAACACTTATTCGCGAAGGCTTTAGCGTAGTAGGCACTGATTTAGGTGAATCACAACGCACAGCAGCGGCAGCGATGGGTGTTGAAGTAGTCGATAGCATTCAATCACTGTGCGCACAATGCGAAAATATTATCTTATCCCTGCCTATGGCAAAGCACGTGCAAGCAGTTATTAATGGCCCAGAAGGTTTGTTAAAACACGCTACAAAAAACACCCTAATTGTTGATACTACGACGTCAGAGCCGAATGTAACACGCGAACTTGCGACTACTTTAAGTAAGCAGGGGCATCACTTGTTAGATTGCCCTGTGAGCGGTGGGCCTGCAGGTGCTTCTGCTGGAACCATGGTAATAGTCGCTGGTGGTGAGAAAAAAGCACTTGAGCGAGCGATGCCATTTCTCAATGCATTGAGCAGTAAAGTGGTGCATTTAGGTGAATCCGGGAGTGGACATGCGGCAAAACTGATTAATAATTTACTTTGCGCAGCCCATCTAATAACCACCGCGGAAGCTGTTGCCTTAGGTAAAAAGGCGGGACTTGACCCGCAGGCGTTGATTGAAGGATTAAATGCAGGATCAGGCGGCAGTGCGATTAGTCAAGTTAACTTTCCGCGTTGGATTTTGAATGAAGGCTTTGATTCGGGGTTCTCTATGAAATTAATGCGTAAAGATGTGCGCTTAGCTCAGCAATTAATTTCAGATATGGGTATGAATCTCTCTCTCAGTGAAAAAGCTGCCGAGATATGGGCCGAAAGTGAAAACACCATTGCTGATGAAGATGACTTTAATTGCATTGTAAAAAACCATCTTTAAGCATAGCCCTTATAAATATGAATCAATAAATATTAGCGCCCCCTAAACTATTAACAGAGAATATAAATATGACATTTAGCGTCGAAAAAAACGGTGAAAACCAAGTATCTTCACTATTAACTACTATGTTAGGCACTGATCAATTTGGTAGTTGGATCAATGGTCAGTTAGTCAGCGGTACAGGAGATAACATTGATTTAGTCAATGCAGCCACTGGCAACGTTTTTATGCAATATCAAGATGCTGGCTCCGTCAATGTTGAGCATGCGGCACAAGCGGCTGTTCTCGCTCAGCGTGAGTGGTTTTCAATGACCGCGACAGCCCGCGGTCGCACTATGTACAATTGTGGTGCAAAAGTGCGTGAAGCTGCGGAAGATCTGGCTAAGCTTGAGTGTATTTCTGCCGGTAAACCTTTACGCGATTGTCGTGTCGAAGTGGCTAAAGTAGCAGAAATGTTCGAATACTACGCGGGTTGGTGCGATAAAATGACTGGCCAAGTTATCCCAGTCCCTACTAGCCATTTAAATTACACTCGTCATGAGCCTTTCGGTGTCGTTGTGCAAATCACACCTTGGAATGCGCCTGTATTTACAGGTGGCTGGCAAATTGCACCTGCCATTTGTGCAGGTAATGCGGTGCTTTTAAAGCCATCTGAATTAACACCATTAAGTACTACAGTACTTGCTAAGTTGCTGGAAGAAGCGGGTATTCCTAAAGGATTAGTGAATGTTATTAATGGGTTAGGCCATACCACAGGCGCAGCTGCTATCGCCAATAAGCTTTGTAAAAAAGTCATTTTTGTCGGTTCTCCTAAAACAGGCAGTTTAATCGCTGGAGCAGCGGCACAACGTGTTATCCCCTGCGTATTAGAACTAGGTGGAAAGTCAGCAAATATTATCTTTGACGATGCCAATTTAGATCGTGCAGTTGTTGGGGCGCAAGCTGCCATTTTCGCGGCCGCCGGGCAAAGTTGCGTATCAGGCTCTCGATTATTAGTGCACAAAAATGTTTACCAAGAAGTCGTAGAAAGACTGGCATCTGCAACTGATAAAATTGCAGTAAACTTACCTTGGTTAGAAGAGACTATGGTTGGTCCTGTTAATAACATTAATCAGTTTAACCATATCAAGGCGCTTGTTGCAGAGGCGGTAGCACAAGGCGCTAAAGTAGCAGCAGGTGGTGGTGAGTGTAATGTGCTTGGAGGTGAAGGTGGTTATTTTTATAAACCGACCGTATTAGCCGATGTTGCTAATAACATGAGTGTTGCACAAGAAGAAATTTTTGGTCCTGTCGTCTCTGTTATTCCTTTTGACGATGAAGATCACGCGATCGCCATCGCCAATGATAGCCGTTTTGGTTTAGCCGGTGCAGTGTGGACTGCTGATATTGGTCGAGCTCATCGCATGGCCGCTCAAGTTAATGCGGGTACTTTCTGGGTAAACAGTTACAAAGCTATCAATGTGATGTCACCTTTTGGTGGCTTTGGTGAAAGTGGTTATGGGCGTTCAAGCGGCTATGAAGGGCTGCTTGAATATACTCAAACTAAAAGTGTTTGGATTGAAACAGCAAAAGATGCAGCGATTCAATTTGGATATAGTGTCGAATAAATAATAAAAAGTGTGAGTAAAAAAGCGTTTTAAAATTTTTAGTAAACATAAGGTCATTAAGTATGTCAGATTATGTCAGAGAAATAGATGTTGCGAATTTGTGGCCAACGATACAACGAGAAATTCAGCAGGAGGCAAATAACACGCCTTTATTAAACACTTTTTTTCAGCGTAATATCTTAGACCATGCCAATTTTGAAGCGGCTTTATGCCATATTTTAGCCGAAAAACTAGCCGATCAGCAAAGCGCAGTTTTGTCGTGGAAAAACCACCTTTATTCTATCGTTTTATCGCAACAAAAGCCCTCTAGTGATATCGCTGGAATAAAGGGAAAGAGCATTAAAGAAGGCGCTTTAGCGGATTTGTTATGTCAATTAAGCGGCAATGCCAGCATCAAAGACCACTACTCACCATTGTTGTTTTTTGCTGGTTATCAAGCATTACAGTGTCATCGATTTGCTCATTATTGCTGGTTTAACCAACAGCGAGCATTAGCTGGCTATATACAGGCAAAGACAGTTTCATTATTTGGTATCGATATACACCCGGCTGCACAAATAGGTTCTGGTATATTTATGGATCACTCGGTGGCAGTTGTTATAGGCGAGACTGCTGTAGTGGAAGATGATGTTACTCTCTTTCAAAGTGTCACTTTGGGGGGCACCGGTAAAGGCAGTGGCGATCGTCATCCAAAAATTCGTCAAGGGGCTTTCATAGGTTCAGGGACAGTGATTTACGGAAATATCGAGATTGGTAAAAATGCCAAAGTGGCCGGTGGAACGGTGGTGGTTAAAGATGTTGCAGAAAATACCACTGTGTTTGGCCTGACAGCAAAGGAAAAACATAGTCAATGTTAAAATCAATTCATATAAATAGGTGTAAAATGGCGACTAAAAAAAATCATTTAGGTATTGATCATCCTCTAGTGGCGATTGCTGATATAGATAAGGCAGTGACTGACTTTGCTCGTTTAGGGTTTTTTATCAATCCGAGACATCATCACCCTTGGGGTACAGATAATCATTTATTAATGTTTCCAGAAAATTTTATCGAACTGATCAGCGTCTATGATCATAGTAAACTGGATATGGTTAATGAAAAAGGCTTTGCATTTGGTCGTTTTATTCAAAATTCAATAGAGCGTAAAGAGGGCATTTCTCTTGTTGCCTTGCATAGCGAAGATGCTAGAGCTGATCATCAATTGTTGGAAGACAATGGTGTTGAAAACCAAGGCATCGTCGATTTTAGGCGTATTGCTCATCGACCCGATGGCAGTGAAGAGGAAGCGGTTGTTTCACTGGTGATGTTAATTAACTCCCAGGAACCTGCTATTTCCAATTTCCTTTGTCATCAACACAAACCTGATTTAGTTTGGGTTGAGGATTGGATGACCCATGCCAATGGTGCTAATGCTATTACTATGGTCAGTTATATTGCTGCAAAACCCGCGGACTTTTATGAGCGTTTTGCAGGTCTTTACGGCGCAGAAGCCGTTACCGTTGAGGAGGGGGGCTTAATTGCAAAGACTGATAAGGGTGATTTTGAAATACTCAGCCCAGAACGAGCCAAATTACGTTTTGCGGGTGTAGCGATCCCCTGCAATGACGACCAGCTCCCTTGCGGTATTGCTATTCGCGTAAAGACACATTCAATAGAACAAGCTAAAGCCCATTTAAATGAAAATAATGTTGCCTATATCCTGACTGAAGAAAATGGCTTACGTATTGCGGCAAGCTATGCTGGCAATACCATCATTGAAATATATTCATAAAAAGAGAGAAATAATAATGGAAGCGATTGCACTAGGCAGTGAATTAGACTTGCTAATGCGGGAATGGCGTAGAGATATTCACGCCCATCCAGAAACCGCTTATGAAGAGCACCGCACCGCGGGTAAAATAGTACAACTGCTGGAAAGTTTTGGTTTAGATGTGTGCACCGGGTTAGGAGTCACAGGTGTCGTCGCCACTCTAAAAGGCGATAGACCTGGCTGTCGTTCTATTGGTTTACGCGCAGATATTGATGCACTTAATGTGCAAGAATTAAATGATTTTGAACACCGTTCTCATCATCAAGGAAAAATGCATGCCTGTGGCCACGATGGTCATACTGCAACGTTATTAGGTGCTGCTAAGTACTTATCTGAAAACAGAGATTTTGCCGGCACGGTGGTCTTTATTTTCCAACCTGCAGAAGAGGGAGAAGCCGGCGCGAAGGCAATGTGCGATGACGGTTTGTTCGATAAATTTAATGTCGATGCTGTCTATGGCATGCATAATTGGCCGGGTATTGAGCAAGGTAAATTTGCAGTACACAGCGGTGCTGTTATGGCCTCTTTGGATGTATTTGATATTACTATCAAGGGCCAAGGTTGTCATGCCGGGATGCCGCATCTGGGCACTGATCCTATTTTGGTAGCAAGTCAATTAATTGGTGCGCTACAAAGTGTTGTCAGCAGGAACCTAGATCCACTGTCCTCCGGGGTCATCAGCATCACAAAAATGCTCGGTGGTGAAGCTTATAATGTTATTCCGGATTCCGTTACCTTGTCAGGCACTTGTCGTGCTTTTTCCACTGAACAACAAGATCAAATAGAGTCGTTAATGCGTCAGCGAGTAAAAAGCATCTGTGAAGCTTTTTCTGCTGAAGGCGCACTTGACTATCGTCGGATAGCCCCTAGTACTGTAAATCACCTGCAACAGGCTAAAATATGCCGCGCAGTGACCACGGCCTTAGTCGGTGAAAGCAATGTATTATTAGATCCTGCGCCGAGTATGGGAGCGGAAGATTTTGCTTTCATGTTGTTAAAAAAACCCGGTGCTTATATTTGGATAGGTAACGGCGTAATAAAAGATGGTGAAGGATTGCATAACCCGCACTACGATTTTAACGATGATATACTCTCCTTAGGTGCTAACTATTGGATTGCGTTAACGCAACAACATTTAGCTTAGAAAGCCTTGATTAAGCCTGATATTCTTGACTGGCAAGCTGCGCAGTTGGAATGATTGGGACATTACATCTGTTTTAACGATAATTATTTTAACTTTTTAGAGAAAATTTGAAGTGATAGAAATCAAAGATAAAAGAGTGATCTATTTCTACGAGGCAGTAACAGTAGGCACTATCAGAGGTGCTGCAGATAAATTAAATATGTCACCATCTGGTATTAGTCGTCATATTGCACTGTTAGAAAAAGAGCTTTCTTGCGAGTTAATTGAACGGCATCGTACTGGCGTTGTCGTTACTCAAGCAGGTGAATTTTTACTGAACTATTACCGTGAAATTAAAAATAATGAAGAAAATTGCATTGCTCAATTATCAGCTTTACAAGGGTTTCAATTAGGGCATATAAAATTAGTCATCGGGGAGGGATTTGTCAACGATTTAATGATCGGTCCGCTTTCAGCGTTTTCTAGAAAATTCCCTAAATTAACCTTATCAATTACTTTAGCAAACTCTAATGAAGTGATGCGTCAAATTGAAGAAGATGAAGCACATATAGGTTTATTGTTTCACCCCACTCATCACCCTAAAGTACGCTCTCAGGTTATCAGCGAGCAACCAATATGTGCAGTGGTTAACCCAAATCATCCACTTGCTAACAGCACAGAACCTTTAACTTTAAATTTATTGTTAGACTACCCAGTCGCTTTGTCTGAGAGTAGTTTTGGCGTACGTCAATTGTTAGCGCTCGTCGAATTAAAACAACAATTACGATTTATCCCCTCCCTTACTACTAATTCCATTGAAGTGTTAAAACAATTTGTGTGTACCGGTATGGGGATTACTTTTTTACCCGAGTTTGTTATCACTAGAGAGATATTAGATAAAAAATTGGTCGCGCTTCCTTTAGAAGATGAAATATTTAATACCGGGGAAACGCATATGGTTACAAGATTAGGTCGGCAATTACCTAATGGAGCGCAGCAGCTATTAAATCATTTAATGCAGTGGATGAAAGCGTTTCAAAAATAGCATCAAGCTCAACTTAAATAAGATATCTAAGCAATTTGAATCAACAAAAGTCACTATTTACTGCGTTCAAACTAGTCTATTTTTTACAGAGAACATGCTAAGTCTCGATCAAAAACTGCATACCTTATATAGAAATACGCAGTATAAGGATGATTTTTTAGGTGATAGATGCGTTTGAAATTGATGTGCAGGCACGATTATTAATCGTGTTGCTGATTTTAAGTGGATAGACTTTCGCCAGTTTCCGATTATCTCTCTAGTCTATTCTTGCTCTGCGAGTATGGTTAATGATGGTTTCATCTACCTGTCCCGCAGCGGGGCACTGTAAGATAAGCGATGCCATTAGTTCAAGGAGCCAACACATTCTAAACCGACTTAATATTCCGGCAGAGAACTGGCTTAAAATCGTCACCGAATTTGGTTGTTTATTTAAAGGGGCGGTAGGTTCCTTACCCGCATTAACCGAATACTGTGAACATTTAGACCGAAAGCGACGCCACGGAGCAGCAAACTGCCAACGCTGGTTGTGTGCTTAAAGCTTAATTTTTAACTACCTGTAAGCCATTTCCCACTTATTGATATCAAGTTTCTGCTGTTGGTTCAAAACGGCCATATTCCTCAGATTTCACAATTTATGCGTTTGAATAACGATAAAAGACTATCGCAATGAATATTGAAAGAGGATATTTTATTGTTTATAAAAATGGGTGGCATAGTTCTTTGTTTTTAGAAAAATGGGTGGCATGGTTCTTGTTTTAGAAAAATGGGTGGCATGGTTCTTTTGGTTTTAGAAAAATGGGTGGCATGGTTCTTTTGTTATGATGTTCTTGTTCATCAGCTCGCAAATTTGCTAGCGGCTTCCTCCGGACCAATCCTCGCGGACAAGCCCTTGCCATTCGCTAGTAGTTGGCGTTTAATTACAGTGTGTTATTAAACGGTGATCTTCCTACAGAGGACTTTCACCTCATTAGTTCATGCCCATGCTGGGCGTACACAAGGCACTTAAACGGAACTAAAACAGTGGGTTACGTTTCGCTTCGCTCCACATTATAACCCACTATTTTAGTCCGCTTAGTGCGGCGTTATGGCTCAAGGGTAGAGTATGAGTAATCAGATATTTCAGTCACTAGTTAAAAGTAAAATAGATAACTTAAAAAGTGCTTATGAAACTTCCAAAGATATATTTTGGGACAAAGAAAAAAAGCAACTTATTCACCCTGGTGAATATGGAGAGTTCAGAGAAAAGGCAGTATCAGAGTTATTAAACTTTTTCATTCCTCAAAACTTGAAAATATCAGAAGGATTTATTATCAGTAGTGATGGAGGCGTAAGTACACAATGCGACATTATTATTTATGATCCTAATTCTTGCCCTAAGATTGCTGACTCTGCACATCAAAAGTTCTTTCCCATTGAGTGTGTAGTTGCGATTGGTGAAATAAAATCAGAAATAAAAACCAAATCAGACCTAACGAAAATATTAACGAAATTGGCTGAAATAAAAAAATTAAAAGAATTGGTTCCCGAAGCTACGCCGTATCGGAGTTATAAAGATGAACCTTTTATTCCTTTGCATAAACCATTCGATCAAATTTATTCATTCGTTTTAAGTAAATCATTGCCTAAATCATTAGAGAGTGACAGCTTTATAAATTTAGATATTGAACAGCGACATATGCACAATATATTAGTAGGTATTGATAGTGGACATCATTGTTATACATATGGAAAAATGACTAACTATTATTACCCTGAAACTTCTGGTGAGCAACATGAACAAGTATGGAGAACACTTAAAGAGAAAGAGTTACCGACTAATTTTGGCATCTTTCTGACTTCTTTATTTTACCATTGCCAAATAGCAACTTTATTAGAACTTGATATTGTTCGATATTGCACGAATGAATTTACAAATGAGCCATAACAAATAAGGATAGGTGTCGCGCAGCCGACACCTTATCTGGTTGTTGAACAAGCCCGTGCCTACTTATTTACGAGGGCCGAGGGTCAAGTCTGAATGGCACTGCATTAAGGAATATTTAGGTGATTATTGGGTAGGAATATTTTTAAAATTTGGAAAGAGCAGCCAGAAAAAATTGTATAATTGATTCACCACAAACCTATACAATAGATCCTGACTGCATGAGTTATTTTAACACCAAATGTTCTAAAACTGCATTAAAAGATATCCCCTGTATCCCCGACCAAGATTTTCTTAATATATTAAAATCTGAACATATTTTTTCAATCATTAATAAAGCGACTTCAAATTATAGGGACAGAATTTTTACTCCCACTCTTACCCTGGCAATGTTTATCAAGCAGGCACTTAGTTTTGATCGTTCATGCACGCGTGTTGTTAATGAATTTATCATTGATAATATTGATGATTTGCTTAAAAACATTAGTAAATCCACGGGCTCTTTTTGCCGTAGTCGGCAAAAATTACCTCTCGAACTCATTCAAGAATTAGTTCGTTATACAGGGCGTGCTGTCAACGAAAAAATCGATAATAAAAAGCGTATAAAAGGCAGTATCTATTTGATAGATGGAACAACATTTACACTGCCAGATTCAACTGATAATCAAGAAAAATATCCTCAACAATCAACACAAAAGAAAGGATTAGGTTTCCCAATTTGTCGAGCTTTAGGTATCTTTTGTCTAGAAAGTGGTGCTGCAATTAATGCTCAAATAGCCCCTTATAAAGGGAAAGGAGCAAATGAACACTCAATGCTCAGGGCAACCTTAGATACATTCAAAAAAGGTGACTTAATCATAGGTGATGCGCTCTACAGCAGTTACTGGTTGATTTCTCATCTGCAAAAAGAACGGGTAAATGGAGTCTTTCAGCAGAATGGCGGACGTGCTAAAAAGGCTGATTTTAGAATAGGTAAAAAAATCGGTAAGTACGATCACACATGGGTCGAGGGGCAAGTCTTTCATTTTGCAGTTTGTTAATAATTAGTGTCTATTCTAGGTCGCTATGAGGGCGTTTGCTACTTAAAAATAATAAATATTATTCGTTCATTATTGTTGTTTATTAGTAAATCGACCCTTTTTACTTTCCGAACATTGTTTTTAACTGCCCGTTTCCAGCACCTCATACTCCTTCATTTTAAGCACTTCAAATCCTGCAAAATCATTTAACTCCAGTAAGATTTCTCCGATCGGTTTTATCTCGTTTTTATGAAACATTTTATCCACTTTATTCAGATCACCGACCGGGCTAAACCCTTCACGCACTATGCTCATTAAATCCAGCGGAATACGGTGGGCTGAAAGAATATCGCCGGTGGTGACGTTTTTCATCTTGCTGGGAATAGGCCGAGGGTCAAATAGGCCGAGGGTCAAGTCTTTCATTTTGCAGTTTGTTAATAATTAGTGTCTATTCTAGGTCATGGGGGCGTTTGCTACTTAAAAATAATAAATATTATTCGTTCATTATTGTTGTTTATTAGTAAATCGACCCTTTTTACTTTCCGAACATTGTTTTTAACTGCCCGTTTCCAGCTCCTCATACTCCTTCATTTTAAGCACTTCAAAGCCTGCAAAATCATTCAGCTCCAGTAAGATTTCTCCGATCGGTTTAATTTCGTTTTTATGAAACATTTTGTCCACTTTATTCAGATCACCCACCGGGCTAAATCCTTCACGAACGATACTCATTAAATCCAGGGGAATACGGTGCGCTGAAAGAATATCGCCGGTGGTGACGTTTTTCATCTTGCTGAATTCGTCTTTTGCATCGAGCTGGCCAACGGGGATTAATTCCGGTTTTTCTTTGTCTTTGTCTTTGCCTTTGCCGTTGACGAACATATTTTTAAAATCACCCAAATTTTGGCGCTGTTGAGTTTGATTTTAATACCCTGCTCCTGGGCATCAGTCAGGTTCGGGTTGTTCATGTACAGTAAAAAACCGGAATGAGCGCCGTTTAAATAATATTTACGGCGGAAAAGGGTGGCGTCTTCATTTAGCCAGACACTCGAGAGTTTGGCTAAATATTGCGTAATGCGGAGAACCGCCTGGGTAAGGTCATATTACATCAGAGCAGATAAGCCGGTTGAAATAGTAAAAGCAGAGTCAGATAAACCAACTGAAATGAAGGTGGAGACGTTTGATTTGTTGGGAATGGGGTTTTAAAAGCGATTCAAACAGCACTGCAATAAATTAATTGAGGGCAATTTGTGGACACATCTCAAAAAAACTTGTAAATTTTAGACTGAAAAAACACAAATTATAGACATAAAAAAACCCGCTAGACCAGTTGGTGACTGGCTTTGCGGGTTTAGTCGGCTTTTAGTATTTTAAAGCCTATAGGTGGTGGAGATGGGGGGAGTCGAACCCCCGTCCGAAAAACCTACATCCTCGGCACTACATGCTTAGTCAGTTATTTGGTTAACTCGTTGATCTCCAACTGACAGGATATCAAAAAGCGAGTCCGATACTATTTCGCGGTTCACCCTCGAACAAGGTTCCCTCGCTATCCAATGTGAATGACCTTCCGAATCCCTGCCCATAGGAGAAACGTGGGTGGAAGGCTAGCTAGCCTAAGCTGCTAGAGAGTAGTTAGAGTCGTTTGCAACTATAACGTTGGCGGCTTTTTACGAGGCCAACCGCCACCTCGGCATGCACCTTGGGTTTCAAGAATCTCGTCGAGTCCTAAATCATCCCCACAGTGGTAAGCGCTTTATCTGCTTACGGATTAACAATAGCAAAAAAAATATGCTTTAGATAGTGTTATTGTTATCTATATCACATTATTTTGCTATATATTAAATTTTTACATTTATTGCTAGCGAACGCTGTGTTTCATCATACGTTCTTTATCAACTTTCCATTCTCTATCTTTCACATCGGCGCGTTTGTCGTGTTCTTGTTTACCTTTTGCCAGTGCAAATGATATTTTTACCCACGCGTGTTTCCAGTATAAAGAGATGGGAATAATTGAATAACCCTGACGTTCAACTTTACCGACTAAGTTGTCGAGTTCTCGCCTGTTAAGCAGTAATTTACGATAACGCATAGGATCACATACAACATGTGAAGATGCGACAAGAAGGGGAGGAAAAGAGGCACCCAATAGCCATGCTTCTCCATTTTTCAGGAAAATATAACTATCAGCGATGTTCGCTTTGCCTGCGCGTAACGATTTTACTTCCCAACCCTGTAATTCAAGACCTGCTTCAAAGCGTTCTTCTAGGTGGTAGTCGTGACTAGCACGTTTATTTCGTGCAATCGTATTGTCATTATTTTTAGTTTTTGAATTTTTTTTAGCCATAGCCTCGTATTATAGAGTGACTATTATAAATTGATAGAGTGACTATTATAAATTACTCGTTGATTTGTATAAAAATCGCCTAAATTTAGGAATAAATCCTTATTTGTTTTTTCTTGATGGCGCAGATCGTGTAATATGACTTTTTTTATGTAGGGAAAGCAGATGGCACAGGTATCTCGTAGTGCGTTACTTATGTACAGCGCCGAAGAAATGTATCAATTGGTTAATGATGTGAATGCTTATCCTGAATTTTTACCGGGCTGTGTTGATGCTAATATATTAACTAACAATAATAATGTGATGCGCGCTTCAGTTGAAGTATCAAAAGCCGGTATTAGCCAAACTTTCACCACAGAAAATATTTTAGTCAATGGGCAAAGCATTTTAATGAATTTAGTCGATGGTCCTTTTAAACATTTAAAAGGTGGCTGGACATTTTCTAAACTCGACGAACAGGCCTGTAAAATAAATTTAGATTTAGAGTTTGAATTTAATAGTTCACTGGCTGAACTTGCATTTGGGCGGATTTTTAATGAGTTAGTGGGTTCCATGGTAAAATCTTTTTCCAGCCGCGCAAAAGTAGTTTACGGAATACGATAGGGAACTGTATGAATGAGTTGATTGAAATTGAAGTTGTTTATGGCCGGCCGGATAAACAAGTTTTACTGTCGTTATCTGTGCCAGTCGGGAGCACGCTTGAAGAATGTATTACGTTATCCGGGATCACCACGCATTTTCCAGAAATTATACCCAGTGAAGCTGTAGTCGGTATTTTCAGCCGGCCGGATAAATTGTCCAGTATTGTAAAAGCGGGAGAGCGTATCGAGATTTATCGTCCGCTGATTGCAGACCCGAAAGAGATGCGCAAATTACGTGCCGCTAAAATGAGTAAAAAATAATTTATTAAGAATAAATCTCATCTTCATCTTTATTCTTAATAAGTTAGCCGTAACAAATTTACTACGGCTAACTCTGTCTAAGTCAATTCACAATATCCGTCTAAGTTAATTAACAATAACAGGTGTGTCATTATCTGTTTGCGGGTCATCGCTAGTGCTGGGGTCTTCAGCCGCGGCATTTGGCGCATTTCTTGCCTTAGGCGTTTTAATAAGCGGATTTATATCAATTTTACCCTCTCTTGCAATCTTGGTCAGCAACAGATTTTCAAAGGTAAAAACCACTTGATCCTGTTGAATCGCTTCCCCGCCCGGTTTGATGTAACGAATATAGTACCATTTTGATGAATCGAATTGATCTATCAGCATGGGAGAGCCAAGAATAAAAATAACTTGTTCTTGGGACATACCAAGGGCGATTTGATCTAGTTTTTCATCCTCAATATAATTTCCCTGTGTAACATCAATTTGATATACAAAAGTATCGTAAAGAGATGTACATCCCGAGAGTGAGAAAATAAGCAAGAAAAAGGTGGCGATATTTTTAATAGGCATGGTTTAAACAACATCTTAGTTGAAGTGAGTGGATATTAATTAAAGTAATAATACCCAAGGGTCACTGACTTGTAAAAATATTAAAGGAAAAATTTGTCATTTCTGCTCGGTTTCGTGCGCTGTTAACCGTTATATATAAAAATAAATTGCTTAAATGTCGCCGATATACATCGTTTTCTTTAAATCTTGCGTAAATGTCCGTAGAATTCCTCATTCTCCCCTAACCGTTTTAACTTGTTTTGTGAAATTATACATGCCTCTATTTGCTTTAGGAATTAACCATCAAACTGCTTCAGTCGCATTGCGTGAAAAAGTCGCGTTTTCAGCTGATCTGTTATTAGATGCCTATCAAGCATTATTAGCACAACCGACAGTATTGGAGGCGGTCATTGTTTCAACTTGTAACCGTACCGAAATTTATTGTCATTTAAAGCAAGGTAACTGCGACGAGGTCATTAAGTGGCTTTGTTCTTTTCATGATATCGAAGAGCATAAATTAAGACCCAGTTTGTATTGTTATCATGAAAATCAAGCTATCCAGCATCTTTTTCGCGTTTCCTGCGGGCTGGATTCGTTAGTGTTAGGTGAACCGCAAATTTTAGGGCAGATAAAACAAGCTTTTGCCACGGCTAAACAAGCTAAAGGCGTTGATAAAATTGTTCAGAAATGGTTTCAGCATACCTTTACCGTGGCAAAACGAGTACGCACTGAAACGCAAATCGGCGCTAATGCTATTTCTGTTGCCTTTGCGGCTGTTTGTTTAGCGAAACAAATATTCAGTGATTTATCCCAAAGCAGGGTCTTATTAATCGGTGCGGGTGAGACAATCGAGTTGGTTGGTAAGTATTTAATTGAGCACCAAGTCCCTAATATCACTATTGCGAATCGTACCTTATCTCGGGCGATGGCACTGGTTGAGCAGTTTGATGCGCAGGCTATCACTCTGGGGGAAATTCCCAATCACCTTGGACAAGCTGATATCATTATCTCATCGACGGCAAGTCCGCTGCCTATTATTGGTAAAGGCATGGTGGAAAGGGCGTTAAAAGCGCGTCGTAATCGACCTATGTTATTTATAGATATTGCTGTACCGCGTGATATTGAAGCGGAGGTTTCAGAGTTACGTGATATTTACCTTTATAGCGTTGATGATTTACAGGGCATCATAGAAGAAAATAAACAAGCCCGTCAGGTCGCAGCGCTTGAAGCTGAAAAAATTATCGATGGCTGTATTGTTGACTTTATTTCATGGATAGAATCGCTAAAGGCGGTTGAGTCTATTCGTACTTATCGTCAAAACAGTGAACAGTTACGAGATGATTTATTAAATCGAGCCTCTTCTGCGTTGCAAAACGGAGAGCAAGCCGACAAAGTTTTAAAAGAATTAGCCTTTAAATTAACCAATAAATTGATTCATCATCCCAGTCTGGCTTTGAACGAGACTGCTCGGTCGGGTAATGATAATGAACTGATGTTGTTGCGTAATGCTTTGGGTCTGAGCAAAAAAGATTAACATTCGCTGTACACTCAGCAAATGAATAAAAGAACATAAGAGAAAAATATGAAAGCATCAATAGTGGCAAAGCTCGAGGTACTGGTTGAACGTTACGAAGAGGTTCAAGCATTATTAGGTGATCCGGGTACGATTAGTGATCAAAATAAATACAGAGAGTTAACCAAAGAGTATGCACAACTGGAAGTTGTTGTACTTTCCTTTAAAAAATATCAAAGTGCCCAAAATGATCTTGCCGTTGCTGAAATGATGTCCGATGATGATGATCCCGATATGCGTGAAATGGCCAAAGAGGAAATTAAAGAAGCCAAAAAAACCGTGGAAAAATTGGCTGCCGATTTGCAGATATTACTGCTGCCAAAGGATCCTAATGATGATCGTAACTGTTATTTAGAAATTAGAGCGGGTGCCGGCGGGGATGAAGCTGCTATTTTTGCGGGCAACCTGTTCCGTATGTACAGCAAATATGCTGAAAGCAAAGGTTGGCGGGTTGAGGTGATGAACAGTAATGCCAGCGAGCAGGGTGGTTACAAAGAATTGATTGCTAAGATTGATGGTGAGGGCGCATACGGTATTATGAAATTTGAGTCCGGCGGTCATCGTGTCCAGCGTGTACCGGAAACTGAATCTCAAGGTCGTATTCATACCTCTGCTTGTACCGTTGTTGTTATGCCGGAAGTACCTGAAGCCGAGGCCATCTCCATTAATCCTGCGGATCTTAAAGTTGATACCTTTCGTGCGTCTGGCGCGGGTGGACAGCACGTTAATAAAACCGATTCAGCGGTTCGATTAACTCACTTGCCAACAGGTACAGTGGTTGAATGTCAGGATCAGCGTTCACAGCATAAAAACAGAGCACAGGCTATGTCTGTGTTACAGTCGCGCCTGCAGCAGGCTGAGGATGAAAAGATGCATGCTGAAGAGCAAACTATTCGTCGCAGCTTAGTGGCAAGTGGTGATCGCAGTGAACGCATTCGTACCTACAACTATCCGCAGGGGCGTGTTAGTGACCACCGTATTAATTTAACAGTTTACCGTTTGAATGAGGTGTTAGAAGGTGATTTAAATGCCTTACACGAGCCTATTTTGCTGGAAGATCAAGCCGATAAACTCGCCGCACTTTCTCAGGCGGAATTCTAATTGCGTATAGACGATGCACTTAGCTGGGCAAAGTTTACTCTGGTTGATAGTGAAAGTGCGTTATTAGATGCGCAGATACTGTTAGCCTTTGTTTTAGAAAAAGAAACCATTTACCTGATGACTTGGCCTGAGCGTGAACTTAGCAAAGAACAAAAAAGCGCTTTTGAAGTGTTTATTAGCCAGCGAGTAAAAGGGGTTCCTGTTGCTCATTTAACGGGTACCAGAGAATTTTGGTCATTGCCTTTAAAGGTGAATAACTCAACACTTATACCGCGCCCTGACACTGAACTGTTGGTTGAAACTGCGCTTGACTATTGCGCAGCCGATGCCCGTATTTTAGATCTCGGCACGGGCACAGGGGCTATTATTTTAGCCCTCGCCAGTGAATTACCTGAGGCATATTGTCTGGGTGTTGATGTTAATGAAAGAGCAGTGCAGCTGGCGATTGAAAATGGAAAAGATTTAAAGCTTAACAATGTTCATTTTCAACGCAGTAATTGGTTTGATAGTGTTAACGGTTTGTTTGATGTGATTGTGTCTAATCCTCCTTACATTGAAAAGGGCAATCGTCACCTTAAGCAGGGAGATGTTCGTTTTGAGCCCTTGTCGGCTTTAGTGGCGGATGAAAATGGTCTGGCAGACATTCGAAAAATTGCACAGAAAACACCGGAATATCTTAAACAAGGGGGGTGTTTATTAGTTGAACATGGTTTTAACCAAGGTTCAGCTGTTCGAGAATTACTCACTCACTTAGGTTATTCAAAGGTTATTACCATTAAAGATTATGGGGATAATGATCGCGTTACGATGGGATCATTTAACCAACCTAATTCATTATAAAAATAAACGTAATATTTGGAGAAATAGATGTACAGCTTTTTAAAACATACTCACTTAACCTTGATATTAATAGCGATTGTGCTTTTTGTCTTATGTTTTTACTGGAGAGTAACGGATCATAAAAATGCCCAAAAAGTTATTTTCAAAAAAATGTTACTGCACACTCATTTAACCATTGCGTTGCTCGGCTTAGGCTTGATGGGCGTTTTGCAGATCAATCCGTTCGACAGCCAAAATTATTGGCTAATTGAAAAAATAGGTGCATTTATTGGTTACTTAATCCTTGTAAATGTGGCCTTGAATGAAAAAACCCGCAAAGGGATGCGATTTTTCGCCTTTGTTGGTGCGTGTGGTTGGATTGTTTATATCGGGCAACTCGTCTTCAGTAAACAAGCCATGATATTGCTAGGATAAAAAATGACAACAGTTTCTAAAAATGTAAGAACAGAATTTATTATAAATGAACAGTTTGATTTCGCAGAGCATTCGCTCACGGATGCGGCCATTTCTGTCGAGTCTGAGTTGACTGGACTGAACGTGGCAGAGTTTCATAAGACTTTACGCTTACAGCATCTTGTTTTGCAGTCGCAGTTATCCGATTTTGATCTTGTTGATAAAGCGAAGTTGTTGAAATTAATTGATTGTTTATATCAACAACAAGATTTCAAGGGTGATTGGAAGGCTTTTTTTAAAGTAGAAAATGCCCTTATTTCAAATGTATTATCACGCCGTAAAGGTATTCCAATTAGTTTAGGTGTGTTATTACTGGATTTCTTAAAAGAGAGTCAGTTTGACGCGCAGGGGATCTGTTTCCCGAGTGGTTTTATTGTCCGCGTCAATATTGATGATGAAACGATCTATATTGATCCCTTTACCGGTGAATTAGCGTCAAGGAATCTACTCGAGCTTAAACTGCGCGGTCAATTAGGTAACCATGCCAGATTAAGTGCTGAGATGTTGGAGCCCGATGATAATAAAACCATTATTATGCGCTTAATCAATGTTATCAAGGCCGCTTATGTTCAAGAGGAGTCATTAGAGCAGGCGCTACTTTGTTGCGATATGTTACTGCGTATTGATCCTAATGATGCCTATGAGGTGCGCGACCGCGGGTTTTTATTTCAGCAACTCGACTGTTTGAATTTAGCGCGCACCGACTTTGAGTTTTTTATTGAGCACTATCCGCAAGATCCTATTGTTGGTTTGTTAAAACGACAAATCAGACAAATAAATATTGATACTCCTACGCAAGTTGTCCATTAAATCCAAGTGAGCAGGTAATGAAACAAAAAATAATAAAAGTAGGCAATATTGACGTTGCTAATGATCGTCCCTTTGTCTTGTTTGGCGGCATGAATGTACTTGAATCCCGTGATATGGCGATGCGAGTGGTAGAAACCTACGTTGAAGCGACCACAGCCTTAAATATTCCTTATGTATTTAAAGCCTCATTTGATAAAGCGAACCGTTCATCTATTCACAGTTACCGTGGTCCCGGCCTTGAAGAGGGGCTGCGTATTTTTGAAGAGATCAAAAATACTTTTAATGTGCCCATTATTACCGACGTGCACGAACCCTCTCAAGCGGCGCCCGTTGCCGAGGTCGTTGATGTTATTCAGTTACCCGCATTTTTAAGTCGGCAAACTGATCTGGTTAAAGCAATGGCAGAAACCAATGCGGTTATCAATGTTAAAAAAGCACAGTTTTTAGCACCGCATGAAATGAAACACATTATTACCAAGTTTAATGAAGCGGGTAATGACAACATTATTCTTTGTGAGCGGGGCAGCTGTTTCGGTTATAACAACCTGGTTGTTGATATGCTTGGTTTTAGTACCATGAAAGAAACCGGTTATCCGGTGATCTTTGACGTAACGCATTCTCTGCAAAAACCAGGCGCACGCAGCGACAGTGCCGATGGTCGTCGCAGTCAAGTTGTACAACTTGGTTTGGCGGGCATGTCGCAGGGTATTGCCGGTCTTTTTCTGGAATCTCATCCTGATCCGGCCAATGCAAAATGTGATGGTCCTTGTGCATTGCCATTGAGTCAGTTAAAGCCCTTCCTTTCTCAAATGAAGCAGATGGACGATTTAGCCAAAAGTTTTGATATTATTGATACCCAATAATGCCAATAAAGCTCACCGGGACAACCCGCCTGTTTTTAATAATAGCTTCTTTATTAGGGGCTTCGGGCGTGGCCTTAGGGGCTTATGCCAGTCATGGCCTGGCGGCTTGGGCGACGCTAAAAGAGATTGAATATTTTCAATTAGCTGTTACTTATCAGCTGTTTCATGCGGTAACTTTATTAGGGGTTTGTCTGTTATCCCTTTTTATCACTAACGCTTTTTTACTGGCGAGTAAAATCGCTTTTGTACTCGGGGTGGTTTTATTCAGTGGTAGTTTGTATCTGTATGTTTTGACTGGAACAAAAATATTAGGGGCGATTACACCAATAGGTGGTTTGTGCTTAATTGTTGCATGGCTTTTAATTACCTTAAGTTTGTTAAGTCATAGAAATAACGCTAAGTAACCTCAGCTTGATATTAAAGAGTCTTGCGCTTTTATTATCCCGAATTGAAGTTAAGTAAATTGTGAGTGAACGTTTTAACAGAATGAAAGTTTCCACGTCGATGACGGGAACGCATTCTAGAGGTAAGTATGTTAGGAATTTTATTATATTGTCGTCCTGGGTTCGAAAACGACTGTGCTAATGAGCTGCAGGACAAAGCAAGCGCGTTAGAAGTATTTGGTTTTGTAAAAACAAAACGTAATAGCGGTTACGTTTTCTACCAGTGTTATGATCCGCAACAGGTGGAATATTTATTACAACAGCTTGATTATAAACAGCTGATATTTTCACGGCAGTTGATTGCAGTTAAAGCATTTATTAATGATTTGCCACTGGATGACCGTATTAGCCCTATTTTGGAAATTACGCGTAATCTGCCATTAGGTGGCGATCTTTATGTTGAAACACCTGAGGGTGATGAAACCAAGCCACTACTCACTTTTTGCCGTAAATTTACAGTGCCTTTACGTCAGGCATTAAGAAAACATAATAGTCTCACTGCAAAAGAGAATCACAATAAGATTTTTTATCATTTATGTTTTTTAGATAATAAATCCGCTTATATCGGTTTTTCTGTGCCGCATAACCGCAGTGAATTTTACATGGGTATCGCGCGTTTACGTTCACCAAGTGAAGCGCCCAGTCGTTCTACATTGAAGCTTGATGAAGCTATTCAGGTTTTTCTCACGGCGGAAGAACAGGCCGAGCGTCTACATTCAGGGATGCGCGCGGTCGATTTAGGTGCCTGTCCCGGTGGCTGGACATACCAGCTTGTTCGCCGCGGTTTGTTTGTCACCGCTATTGATAATGGTGCTATGGCTCAAAGCCTAATGGATAGCGGCCAGGTCACTCATTATATGGTCGACGGGTTTAAATATGAACCCGAGCGCAAGAACATAGACTGGCTGGTCTGTGACATGATTGAGAAACCCAAGCGTGTGGCTAAACTGATGGCGCAATGGTTAATTGACGGTTGGTGTAAAGAAGCTATTTTCAACCTTAAATTACCCATGAAAAAACGTTATCAGGAAGCGTCCGAAGATATTAAAATATTAACCGATATGTTCGAAAAGGAAGGTCTTCAGTATGAACTGCAGGCGAAGCAGCTTTATCATGATCGTGAAGAGATAACTCTGCATGTGCGTTTAATCGGCAACCATTGGGGTAAACAACTGGGTAAAGAATAAGTTTTAATTTTTTATTAGCCATTGCATAATGTTATTTGCAATGGCTAATGTCATTCCCGGTTTTTAACTCTGTTGACCGATTTATCCCCAAGAACGAACATTACCCGTATCAATGTGAACAAAATTACTTTTAGGATAATAACCTACACCGCCCGCTTTAAGGGATAATGCCGCTTTTTTGACTTCTATTAACGGTACGCCTTCCAAACGAAAATCAATTGCCCGGCCGAGCATATGCAGACTTTTTTTCGCCACGCCCCCTGATCGAGCGCTAAGCATTTTATTGGTCTCGGGAGAACGATAACCCGAAATTAATTGAACTTGGCTATTACAGCCAATGGTTTTTTGAATTGCCATTAAATGATCGAATAATCTTTTGTCCATATTGATGGCTTCGTTACGGCGAAAATCACGACAGAAATGATTGATTTTTTTCATTTCACTGCGCTGATAGTGCTTACCATTAAAATACTCAGTCAGTAATTCCTCACCCGTATGGAGATTGTTCAGGTTTAACTCTCTCGGAGTGTCTTTAAATAAAGAGGCGAATGAAACAGAAGGGGCGCATATTGCACCCAATGTAACGATACCCGTTAATATGGCATTGCGACGACTAAGATCAGTTTTTGGCATAGGACTCAACAGTAGAAAAGGAACAAATAGACAAGTGAACGGGTGAAACTACTGATTATTTGTACTGCAGTCAAATTTAAAAAACGGCATAAATGTGGATAAATATGTTTTTAATGGTTAGTTATTGAACAGTAAACAGTTTTTTATTTTCAAAAAAAAATAATTTTTAGTCAAATTTAAAGCGTTACTTATTTGTCGTACCGATAGATATCATTTCTAAACTGTGTTGAGCCAAATTGATCCACCCATACCGTCTTATAAATGCTATAAACCGTGATTTTTTTCTTTAAAGTGACTGTGCTGGTTTCCGGCACGTTATGATGATTTTTATAATACTCAAGCGAATAACCTGATTTATCCATTAATAGTTGTGCAAATTTTTCTGCTTTTTGGATGCGTATGCAGCCGGAACTGAATGCCCGGTGTTGTTTTTCAAATAAATATTTTGCGGGTGTATCGTGTAAGTAAATAGCATTTTTGTTAGGGGTATTAAATTTATATAGACCAAGCGCATTATTTTCACCTGATTTTTGGCGTAATCGATAGGGAAAATTATTGGCAGTCATCGGTTTCCAGTTAATTGTATTCGCCTCTATCGCCTTTTTACTTTGATAATTTTCAATGATTTCATAACCGTGTTGGTTTAGGTAATTTATGTTTAATAACACCGAGGGCAGGATATCTGCACGCATTATGCTCACCGGCACATTCCAACTCGGGTTGAATATGATGGCATCAAGTCGGGCTGAAAAAAGTGGGGTTTTGCGCCTTGTTTGACCCACTATGACCTTACTTTCAAATATTTTTTGATCGCCTTCCCAGTACTCCATTTTGTAGTCCGGAATATTAACCACTATTTTTCTGCTATTATCCATTGTCCATAACTGCTGCCTAAGAATGTTTAAGGCCATTAAGCGGAGTCGTTCCTGACGGCTGATATTAAGCCAATATCGAGTGTTTTTTCCTATAATACCGTCGGGTTTCAAACCATGGCGAATTTGAAATAAACGGATTATTCTCCCAAGTTCCGGGCTGTACCATTCATGATTTTCCAACTCAATCTGCTGTTTTTCTTGCAGAGACAGTTCGCCCGACATTTCTAATCGGGACAAAAGAACTTGTTTTTGTGTAAGCGGATCCCCTATTTTGGCAAATTCAGTCAGTTTTACGGTCTCTAAATTTTGCTCAGGTGTATTTTTTAGTTTTAATAGACTTTGATAGAGCTGAGATTGTTGTGCCGATATAGGTGATAATCTCTGTAAATAGTGCAATCTTATTTGCGCGGAATCGGCATTAAAAAATGCGTCGATAGATTCTTTTGAAGGCGCTTTTAACCTGTTTTTAATTCTCCCTGCAAATAACCAGGAAGTCACTTTGTCGGGTAGTTGTTGATGGTAGGACAGATAAAATAGCAATAAATCCGATGCCAGTAGTTCATACTGCTGCCAATCTTTTTGCTCGCTCGCCTTTTTTAATGCTCGATAGGGGGAAAACAAATCATCACTAATATCAGCAAGCACAATTAATGATATTTGTTTTTCAAATTCGTCCCGTAGGGCAGGGGCAGCCCAAAAGTTTTTGTCCGGGTGCTGTTGATAGAGTGCGGTGATTAAGGTCGGATATTTCAGGTTAACAAGTTCAGCACGTGCAGGGACACTCACTATTTGCCATAGTAGAGAAAGTAGGAGAGCCGTTTTCCACCAATGCCTTATGTTCATCAATTTCTCCGCAAGATACCCTGTGCTTTAGCGCAGAGTGAGTGACAATCACTCTTTACAGCGCTTAAAAGTAAGAGTGGGCTAGCCGTTTTTTACCGCCACTGCTTGCCAGTCGGACTGCGTAAATTAACGCCTAAAACCCGACGGGAAAAAAACCGTCGCCAGAGTATTACGTAGGATTCGCTTTGAGTAGTCCCATTGTTGTGATTTCCTCTCGACCAGTTGTGATTTCCTCTCGACCCGTTGTGATTTTCTCTCGACCAGTTGCGACTTCCTCTCGACCAGATAATGACAGGCTTGGCATTATACTTTAAGCAATATAGCCCCTAATAGCTTAAAGTATAATCCTATGAGGAGGCATTTCAACGTGCCTATTTCTGTCTATCGCTTGCATACCACTAACATCTCCAGCATGACGCTAGTCAACCAAGTCGGCCGCTTTAGCGGAATAGTTGACATTATTCTTACCATGAAAAACTAAATTAAAGTATGAAAATAAGTGAATTTTGTGATTTAGATTATTATAATATAAAGATATCGAGGGAGCGAAGCTTTATAGTACAGTATAATAGATTTATTATTTTATGCTCAGGACCCTAAGAGAAGTAGAGTATAACTACTTGTTTTTATTTGAAAATTCACGTTTTATTTTGTATTTTAATGAAGTTACATAGCCTTCCATCTGCTCAATTTTTTTCTGCATTTTATCGAATTCAATGCTTATGTTTTCTAATATTTTCTGTGCAGAATCACCTGTCTGCCAAGCTTTATTTTTTATCTTATGCTTCTTATAGGCATTTTGTTGCCACTGCTGCTTTTCCGGGATTTCATCTAAGGTAAAATAAGCCACAAGATAGGCGAGAGACACAAAAAATCCTGCGGTAAATAAAAAGGCTGATACCACTAATAACCGGACAAGCCATACTTCAATGTCAAAATACTCTGCTATTCCGGCGCACACGCCCGCTAATTTGGCATTTTCAGGATTACGATAGAGTCTTTTTTTATTCATTTTTCTCTCCATTGTGGTGCTTCTTTATCAAGAATTTCTTCCAATGACGCTATTCGCTGCTGCATTTCTTCGCTACGTTTTACAAGGGATTGTAAATTTTCTTGATCGGCGGCGGATAAACCTTTGCCTGTCTGTTTTTTACTGCGGTAATACAGGAATAACCACAGCGGTGCGACGAAGATAAAAAAGACGCTTAAGGGGAGTGCAATATAATTCATAGAAATTCCTTAATAAATTTCAATCAAATAACGATTTATTTTTAAGCTGTTAATGCCGTTATTTTTAATGCGGAAAATAATGCTAATCTAGCTTGATTTTAGTTCAGTAATGCCTTTTTTTGTCTTCAGCAGAGCATTATACCTAGCGCATCAAATAAGTGATCAGCCTTGCTGATTAAAATCAACCCCATCTGGGTTATGAGTCTTATTCAGAAGGTCCTGTTCTCACCACTTCGTGGCCAGCTAAAGCTGTTCAAAATTGTTCCATACAATTTTGTGAAAGGAGAATAACTACTTACTGCAACTCATGCCTTGCTAGTGTTAATTTTTCCTACGCAATACAAGATCACCTCTTTAATACATTTGGTATTATTTAAAGCAAGTCTTAGTTCGTTTTCATAAACATATTTCTGCTGTAAAGCGCTTAGCTGATCTAATATGAATACTCTTTTAAAGCGAATCTGAGAAGCCGCATTTTAGTGCCTGGCTTGATAAATATGGCTTACCTTCCATCCGCTCCAATAAAGGTAATGCTTTGTATTGTACCTGTTTTGCAGATTAGGTGCTCTATCAAGATTCAGAATAAACGCATGAAAGCAATCTGTTTATTACAGTAACTATTTGTTCTAAAGGCATAAAATAGTAAGGAACTATTTTGAATCACGTTAGCTGTCCAGAAAGTGAAGGATAACAGAATCAAAGCAATCATAAAGACTAAAACTCGATTCCGCAGTTTTTTATTGGGGCTTAAAAAAACAGCCTTTTTATTCACCGTTTGATCCAATAGATTTATTTTCTTGTGATAAAAAACGGGGAATTTTCCTATCTTCTTTAAAATTAAAACGGTGGAATAGACTAAAATCGCGTTTTATGTCTGGCTCGCATTGACTTTAACCCGCATAAATCAATAGAAAATGAGAGGGTTTGGTATTACAATCCATGTTGTTTTTAATAATTGAGGTCAGTATGGCGGGAACAGCAGCTGCTTTGCACATTTTAGTAAAGCATAAAGAAAAAGCGGATGAGATCCTTTTACAGCTAAAGAAAGGCGCGAAATTCCAAACATTAGCGAAGAAATACTCAACTTGTCCATCGGGTAAAAAAGGTGGCGATCTCGGTGAATTTAGAAAAGGTCAAATGGTGCCGGCCTTTGACAAGGTTGCATTTACGGGTGAAATATTAACCCCGCATGTAGTTAAAACCAAGTTTGGCTGGCATGTGATCAAAGTACTATATCGTACTTAGTCATAATTAGATTTTAACACCGTTAAAATCTAATGATGACTTTGATCTGATAAGGCATAGTCCACCGCGTCGACAATTGAGTTAAATGTCAAATGGGCTGCGCTGATTTTATGCTCATCGCCTGTTTGGTATTTTCCAGTACGAACCAATCCGGCAAGCAGCCCTGCATTTATTGCACCTTCAATATCACCATAGATATCATCACCAATCATCAAAACTTGATCAACACTCAAATCCGTTGATCCAAGTGCTTGTAGAAAAAAATCTTTACTGGGTTTTCCGATGATAATAGCTGGTGCCGATGCCGCAAACTCAATGGCCTTTATAAAGGGGCCGGCATCCAATAGGAGTTGCCCCTCTAATTTAAAATAACGATTGTACCCAATGCCGACTAGCACCGCGCCTTGCTGGCATAATTGAAAGGCGCGATTTAACTTATCATAACAAAAATTCTGCTCAGCATCGCCAATCACAACCGCATTAGGCATTGTCTGCAGCAGATCAGCGAATTCACTTTTGATATTGCGGTGAATAAGACAATAGGGGCGAAGTTTTTTTTCCTGCAGCCAAGCATGAACAGCGACAGGTGCAGTAAAAAGCTCTTTTTCCTGCACCTCAAAGCCTAAACGTTGAAGATCATTTAACAACTGAGCGCGGGTTTTGCGGGAAGTATTAGTAACAAAACGTAATTGTAACTGGCTTGCTCTTGCTTTCTCAATGGCAGCGACAGCGCCGGGAATCACTTTGTCGCCTTCGTACAATACACCGCTTAAATCAATAAAAAGGGCTTTTAACATAACCATTCACTCCGCATTGAGATACTTTATAGAGTATAGAATAAAGCCCTGTTTTGACTAGGATCTGTTGACCTTTGGAGTATAAAAAACGCTTAAAGGTAGCACTATTCAGTGTTGTTGCCGGCTGCTTAATGGTTATGTTCTGAACGCTGAATCTGCCGGTTTATTTTGGGATAGAGCTGTTTTTCCAACGGGGGAAAGGGTGCCTAAATAACACCCCGAATAATCAAGAACAGCAGTTTTTTTGTTTGAGTTTTTTAGGAAGCATATTATAAAGAACTTTAGCCATTAGTATTGCCAGAATAATGGCCGAGAGGTTAACGACAATTTCTGGTAATAGCTGATGTTGTTCACCGATTTGAGGTGTTACTAAAATACCAAAAGTGCTGACCAAATAGTTAACTAATATTCCCGATATCAATGCAACGCTTAACACGCCCCCTAAATACCCCCATAGTGCGCGTTTTCCGAGCTCCTTAGCGACCACTCCCAGAGTTGCTATGTTAGTGGCAGGCCCGGCTAACATAAAGACTAATACCGCGCCCGGTGATACGCCTGCTAATAATAATCCTGCCGCTATCGGTGTTGAAGCGGTTGCGCAGATATACATAGGCACGGAAATAATCACCATGACCAACATGGCTAAAATGCCATCACCCCATCGCACTAAAAAGTCAGCGGGTACATAGGTCTGTACCAGAGCCGCAAAAAATAAGCCGATTAGCAACCAAACCGTTATATCCTTTACTAAATCAGTTGCGGCAAAATGAACGCCTTTAAGGACCCGCCCGATAATAGAGGTTCCCTGCAATTGTGTGGCAATATCTTGAGTTGATTGGCAACACTCTGCGGTATCAGTTTGCTTGGGTGTAGTGTCTTGAGTTGATTGGCAACACTCTGCAGTATCAGGCGCAGTGTCTTGTGTTGATTCGCAGCACGGTTTTGTATCAGTTCCCCCGGGCGTAATATCTTGAGTTGATTCGCAATATTGCGCTGTCTTAGTTTGCAAAGGTGCAGTGCCTGTACAGCAGGATGCATGCACCGCTTTAATCACAGGTGTTTTACCAGTGCAGCAAGTGGTTTTATTCACCTCTTTGGAACGCTTTTTAGGGGCGCTATTATCTGTTTTTTCAGTTTCTTTTTGAGGGTCATCTTTGCCGACCAATAAACCTGCAACGATTGCACTGGTAATTGCTGCGATCGGTCTCACTATCGCCATAAAAGGACCCAGTAAGACATAAGAAACCGTGATTGAATCGATCCCAGTTTCTGGTGTTGAGACTAAAAAAGAGGTGGTTGCCGCTTTAGATGCGCCCGACCGCCGAAGGCCCACTGCGGCTGGAATAACACCGCATGAGCATAAGGGCAAAGGTGCACCAATTAAAGCCGCTTTAATGGTACTTTTAAAACCGTGTCCCCCTAACTGATTATGGATCCATTTCATCGGGACAAACATCTTAAGCATACCTGCAAATATTAACCCTAATAATAACCAGGGCGCTGAGTCTAAAAAGAGATCGATGAAATGAATTAGTAACATAATTAAACCCTATTTTGTGGCATGAGAATGTGCTTGATGATGCCCATTATTAGTGCGATTTTTTGCTGATGACGTTGATTCTAGCGCTTCGAGAATAGAGCAATGTTGAGCACTTTCCGGTCCGCCACAACAGTCGCTTGAGAGTTGTTGTAAAGCGTTTTTAAAATAATGGAGTTGTTCTATTTTTTGACTGATATCTGCTAATTTGAGATCAACCAGGCTTTTTACATCTGCACAGGCTTTATTTGATTTATCCAGCTCAATGGAAAGCAGTTCTGAAATTTCCACCAGTGTAAAACCGATGGTTTTGGCCCTTAATATAAAACGTAATCGCTGAGCATCTTTTTTTGTGTAGAGTCTGTAACCCGATTCAGTTCTTGATGACGGCACAAAAAGTCCCTGCTTATCGTAAAACCTTAAGGTGTCAGTTTTTATTTTACAGAGCGTTGCAAGCTCACCTATTCGGTACATTTTTTATCCTTAAATGAGGTAACCTGTGATTATACCAAATGCATTAAAGATGTGATCTTGTATTGCGCAGGAAAAATCAAAACTAACAAGGCATAAGTTGTAGGAAGTAGTTATTCTCCTTTCACAAAATTGTATGGAACAATTTTGAACAGCTTTAGCTGGCCACGAAGTGGTGAAGAACAGGACCTTCTGAATAAGACTTATAACGAAGATAGGGTTGATTTTAACCAGCAAGGCTGATCACTTATTTGATGCGTTTGGTATTAGTATAAACCTTAGACTTAAATCAAAGGTAAAGGGATTTTGGGTGTTATTTGTATTTAATGAAGGTTATTAAACGATCATCATTTAGCGGATGTTTATCTTTTAAGCTGTTTATTGATTTTTTTATGAAAATTATGACTGATAATTTTCAGTTGAGGATCGCGAATAAAGTTTCCTGTGATAATTTTTTTATAATTAATACAATAAGTTGTGTGATTTAAGCTCTTTTGTAGATAGATTCTGGCGCGACTCGATAGTGTCTTTATTGGCTAATAGGGTGATGGCAGGCTTATCTTTTGATAAACTGTGTTTTTTGCATAACTGCCATTAGGGATGTTTTTTGAAGCATATTATAGTCTTTTTTTTCACACTGGTTGCTTTAGGTACAACAGCACCTGTCTTCGCTAAATCAACCGCTCCTTCAAAAATAGAAACTGAGTTCAGCAAGCAGTTTAAGCAGGCTATGCGGGTTAATCAAATCCCCGGTGCCGCTTATGCCATTGTCCGGGGTGGCCGAGTGTCGACCATTAAAGCCTATGGGGTACGTGGACAAAAAAATAACAAAGCGATCGATAAAGACACTTCTTTCAGATTGGCCTCGGTATCAAAAACATTTTCCGCTGAGTTAGCCGCGCTGATGATCGAAAAAAAATCATTTTCCTGGGACGATTCTATTGTTGATTATATACCTGAATTTAAGCTTAAACAGCCAGGTCAAGCCGAAGCTATTACCATCAAGCATGTGCTAAGCCACAGCAGCGGATTAATGCCCAATGCCTTTGATGGTTATTTAAAAGGCCGGTTTCGATTTAGCCATATTATATCAAAATTTGAAGCGCTAGAGCCTTTTTGTTCACCCGGGGCATGTTACGGTTATCAGAATGTACTGTTCAGCTTTATATCCGAAGTGTTTAAACGCAGTACCGGTAAAGCATATGCTGACTTGATGCAGCAGATGATTTTCACCCCCTTAGCGATGAACAATGCCAGTGTTGGTTTTGATGCTTATAAAAACACCATTAATAAAGCCTACCCTCATGTTAAAGTCAGCCGTAACGGGCCTTGGCATCAAGTGAGAATAAAACCAGATTTTTACAAAGTCGAGGCCGCAGCAGGTATCAATGCCAGCATTACGGACATGAGTAAATGGTTGCTTGCGCAGTTGGGGCATACTCCCGAGGTGATTTCGGGAGATTTATTGAAGACGGTAAGGGAGCCTGTCGTTAGCACCGATAAAGATATAAAAAGTCGCACCTGGAAGGGCACTATCGATGATGCTCATTATGGTATCGGCTGGCGTGTTTACCAATATAAGGAGGATATATTATATTTTCACAGTGGCTGGGTTGAAGGTTTTCGCGCGGTGATTGCCTATTCAAAAGATAAGCAGATAGGGGTAGTGATATTGGCTAATGCCGAATCACGCAGTATTGATAAATTAACGGTGAATTTCTGGCGGTTATTACTGAAGGAGCCTTCGGTTAAGGCAACGCTATTAGTGAAAGATATCAAACCGGCTAAGGTAACTTCATTAGTGAAGGATATTAAACCAGTTAAGGCAACTCAATTAATGAAGAAGATTAAACCGGTTAAGACAACTCGATTAGTGATGAATATTAGATCGTCTTTCTAATAAAACCCTGATCGCAGTCAACGCCTTAAGCGCCTATTCCAGCAACTTGTAATTTATTATATTTTCTAACTGTTTTTTAGTTTTACTTTTTTTATTGAATAAGGTTTGTCATGCAAAAAACATTATTACGCGGCATATTAAACCTATTACCCTTGGCGGTGTCGGTGTGGTTATGCTGGTCTATTACCGTGGCGCTCGATGATATGGGGCATGCTGTTTTGACCTTAATTGGGCTGGGTAATCAGTGGACGGGCAGCGGTTTTATCCTTATTTTTTGTTTGTTACTGGTGGCCGGCGTGGCCTTTAGTGTGAGCCCAATAATTTGGTTGTATCAAAATCTTGAGAAACAGATATTACGTTTCCCCTTTTTTAGAACTATTTATACCTCGATCAAGGATTTAGCATCGCTTGCAGGCAGTAACGATTCAAAAGCCAAAAAACGTCAGACGGTTTTGTTTAAACAAAGCAATGGCACTTTTATTATCGGCTTTGTGACCTCTGAAAGTATTCCTGAGGTTGTGAGTGATGCTTTACCTAACGATCAATGGGTGCCTGTTTTGATTCAAATGAGTTATCAGGTGGCAGGAATCACTTCGCTGGTGAAGCGCAGCGATCTTATTTATGTTGACTGGCCTTTTGAAGACGCCATGCGCTTTATGTTAACCGCAGGCATTTCGCCCGCAAAGCAAAAATAACGTTGTAATACTTGAGAAGAGAATAACAGTTTTCAAGTATTCCTCCTTGTTCCCACTCCTTTAAAAACAAAACATTGAAAATAAAAAAGCCCTAAACAATTAATCTGTTTAGGGCTTTTATATTTTGTTCGGCTTTAACCGGCCATCATTATTTTGTTAAAGACTAGGGATCACATTATACGTTGGCCCGGTTTTGCACCATCATCCGGATTTAGAATGTGGATCTCTTTACCACCAGGACCCGTTGCTAATACCATGCCTTCGGATAAACCGAACTTCATTTGACGTGGCGCTAGGTTAGCCACCATTACCGTTAACCTGCCCTCTAATTCTTCGGGTGTATAAGCGGACTTAATACCGGCAAATACCGTGCGTGTTTCGCCGCCTAAATCTAAGGTCAGTTTAAGTAATTTGTTAGCCTTAGGCACCGCTTCCGCTTTGGCTATTAGGGCAACGCGTAAGTCTGTTTTAGCAAAGGTATCAAAGTCAATTTCCGGCGCCAGCGGCTCTTTATCCAGTTCTGATTTTTCAGCTTCAAGTTGTGCTGCCGCTTGTTTCTGTTTGGCCGCTTTATCGGCTTCCAGACTGTCCTTCGATGCGTCAACCATGGCTTCTACATGTTTAGGATCAATACGTTGGAATAGCGCTTTAAATTTATTGATTTGATGACCGGCAAGGGGGGTTTTAATTATTTCCCAATCCAGCGTTTCCGCCAGGAAGTCCTCACTGCGCGCCGCCAGTTTGGGTATAATAGGTTTTAGATAAGTCATTAAAATACGGAATAAGTTGATTCCCATGGAGCAGATTTCCTGCACTTCAACTTCGCTGCCTTCCTGTTTCGCTAATGCCCAGGGTGCTTTCTCATCAATGTATTTGTTAGCGATGTCAGCTAATGCCATTATTTCACGAATCGCACGGGCAAAATCACGTTGTTCAAATAATGCAGCAATGCTTTCCCCTGCATCAATAAAAGATTGATATAACTGCGGTTCAGAAACATTATTTGATAATTTACCGTCGTATTTTTTAGTAATAAAACCTGCTGTACGAGAGGCAAGATTAACCAGTTTATTAACCACATCGGAGTTTACCCTTTGGGTAAAATCTTCAAGGTTTAAATCTAAATCATCAATACGACTGGTTAATTTAGCGGCATAATAATAACGTAAACACTCAGGATCCAAATTATCTAAGTAGGTGCTGGCTTTAATGAAAGTACCTTTAGATTTGGACATTTTCGCGCCGTTTACCGTGACATAACCGTGTACGTTAATCGCGGTTGGTTTACGGTATCCGGCACCTTCTAAAACAGCCGGCCAAAATAGACTGTGGAAGTTAACAATATCTTTACCGATGAAATGGTATAACTCGGCAGCGCTGTCTTTTTTCCAGTATTCATCAAAGTTAAGTCCCTCGGTTTTATCACAGAGGTTTTTAAAGCTGCCCATGTAACCTATCGGTGCGTCTAACCAAACATAGAAATATTTACCCGGCGCATCGGGTATTTCAAAACCGAAGTAAGGCGCATCACGGGTGATATCCCACTGCTTTAAGCCGGTTTCAAACCATTCACCAACTTTGTTTGCCATCTCTGTCTGTAGCGCGCCTGATTTAGTCCAGACTTTTAACATATCTTCAAATTGCGGCAGGTCGAAAAAGAAATGCTCAGTGTCTTTCATAATAGGCGTGCTGCCGGAAACCGCTGATTTGGGGTTAATCATCTCGGTTGGGCTGTAGGTTGCGCCACAAGCGTCACAGTTATCCCCGTATTGATCGTCAGCTTTACACTCAGGACAGGTTCCTTTTACAAAACGATCCGGTAAAAACATCTGTTTTTCAGGATCAAATAATTGTGAGATGGTTCTATTGGTAATGTAACCATTTTCACGCAGTAAGATATAGATTTGTGAAGACAGCGCCTGATTCTCTTCGCTGTGGGTACTGTGATAGTTGTCAAAGCTGATATTAAACCCGGAAAAATCACTTTCGTGAGAAGCGCGAATGTCCGCTATCATCTCGGTCGGCTTAATACCCATCTCTTGTGCTTTAAGCATAATAGGCGTGCCGTGCGCATCATCTGCACAAATAAAATGGATATTGTGACCACGTAAACGCTGAAAACGAACCCAGATATCAGCTTGAACATGTTCAAGCATGTGGCCGAGATGAATCGGACCGTTTGCATAGGGCAGGGCGCAGGTAACAAGGATTTTACGTTGTTGAATTTCCATTTTATTTATTATTCCTGTTGTGTTAAATCTCAATTTTAAGGTTGCGATTCTACCCAAAAAAGGCCTGAAATCCCACTCTTAAATGGGCTTGAAAAATCCTTATTTAATTGTGGATGAAATAATAACAGGTTTTGCTACACTGTTTTATCGCAACAGGAGATTTCGTTGCTTAAATAAGGAGCATTTGTGTTTTTTAATAAAAAAAGTTTGTCAGATAAAGTTACCGCCTGTTTGCAGGAAAATGATCCCACTAAGGTGGTCGCTAAATTAATGGCCAACAAGGCAATTTTAATCGATGAAAAGAGCGCGACTATAAAAATTGTAATGCCTTTTTATGCCCCTGCTTGGTTGCATAATCTGCAACTTGATTGCACCGCTAAACTTGAAAAGTTGTTTGGCAAATCGGTTAGCTGGAAGGTTAATCATCAAGTCGCTTCATTACAAAATGACACGACTAAATCGGCTTTGCCAAACATCAAAAATATTATTGTCGTTGCATCGGGTAAAGGGGGCGTAGGTAAATCGACTGTGAGTGTAAATTTAGCCCTTGCTCTCGCTGAAAATGGTGCTCAGGTGGGTATTTTAGATGCTGATATTTACGGGCCTTCTATTCCGACTATGCTGGGTGTTAAAGGCGCAGAGCCCGTAAGTGTTGATGGTAAATTAATGTCACCCATTAAGGCGCATGGTATTGTTTGTAATAGCATCGGTTTTTTAGTGGCTGAAGAGGATGCCATGATCTGGCGTGGTCCGATGGCCAGCAAAGCGTTGTCGCAAGTGCTCAATGAAACGGATTGGCAAGGTCTTGATTATTTAGTGGTCGATATGCCACCGGGCACGGGCGATATTCAGTTGACTATGTCGCAAAATGTGCCGGTGACAGCTGCTGTGGTGGTGACAACACCGCAGGATGTGGCATTAATTGATGCAAAAAAAGGCATTTCCATGTTCAATAAAGTCGCCGTCAATGTCGCAGGTATTATTGAAAATATGAGTCTTTATTCATGCAGTCAATGCGGTCATGAAGAAGCTATTTTTGGTACCGGTGGTGGTAAAAAATTGGCTAAGCAATTCAATTTACCTTTTTTAGGGGCATTACCCTTACATATAAAATACCGGGAAGACACGGATCAGGGCATGCCAACGGTTATAAAAGGAGACAGTGAGGTATTAAGCGCGCCATTTTTATCTTTAGCTGAAACTTTGTCGATTAATCTTTATCGCGATTTAACCATTGCCTTACCGGAAATAACGATCACTAATCTAGGTTAAATCCTTGTCTTGAAATTCTTCTGGGTTATGGCAGTTTCTACAACTGCCAACAACTAAAAAAATCAAAACAGGCATCACTTTCTCACTCTCTTTAATGGGATGCGTGCAAATATTTTCATCTGCAGGGTAGTTATTTAGCACATTCAAAGATATTAAAGGCTTAAATTTAGGTTTTGCTTTGATTAATAGCCGCTACTTTTTTATTTGAATCTATTCTTTGTTATTAGAATTTAAATTCGAATCAACAAGGAGTTTTAAAATGTCAAATTCTACCGCCCGTAAGCAATTATTTAGTCCCTACAAACTTGGTTCGTACCCGTTACAAAATCATCTTGTTATGTCACCTATGACCCGTAATCGGGCGATTGGTAATGTGCCAAATGATCTTATGGTTAAGTATTATGCACAACGTGCAACGGCCGGGCTCATTGTGACCGAAGGTACCTCACCTTCAGAAAATGGTCTTGGCTATTCGCGTATTCCAGGTGTTTTTTCAGCTGCACAGGTGGCAGGTGGCAGGTTTTGGGCGCGTGTCACGAAGGCTGTACATGCCAAAGGCGCTACAATATTTATTCAGTTAATGCACACCAGACGTATCGCACATCCCCTTAATCTGCCGCAAGGTGCTCATATGCTTGCCCCTCAGCCATTGCTGCATATACCGATGCACAGGGGATGAAAGCGCACCCCGTACCAATGGCGATGACTCATGATGATATTATCAGTACTCAGAAAGAGTTTGTCACGGCGGCTAAAAACGCAATGGCAGCGGGCTTTGATGGTGTTGAATTACATGCAGCAAATGGGTATTTACTGGAACAGTTTATTCGCCCTAATGCCAATATTCGTACTGACCAATATGGCGGCACAATTGAAAATAGAGCCCGTTTTGTGCTGGAAGTCGCCGCGGCAACGGTTGCTGCGATCGGCAAGGATAAGGTGGGTATTCGCTTATCGCCCTTTGGCGTATTTAATGACATGCCACTTTATGATGCAATGGAGCCCGATTACACTTATTTAACTGAAAAATTAAATGCATTGGGACTGCTGTATTTACATATAGTAGATCACTCCTCAATGGGGGCGCCGATAGTGCCGGATTCGATGAAAAAAAACTGCGCCGTTTATTTAAACAAACCCTGATTCTGTCGGGAGGTTATGATGCAGCGCGCGCGGAAAGTGATCTTGCGGCCGGCGAAGGGGATTTGATTGCCGTCGGGCGGCCCTTTCTTGCAAACCCGGATCTGCCTGCCGCTGGCAGGCTAATGCGCCTTTGAACAGCGCTGATATGGATACGTTTTATTCAGCAGATGCAAAAGGTTATAACGATTATCCGCTGCAGGATAAATGATCCGATTAAAGCCGGTATTCGGCAAACTAATAAAGTCAATAATAAGTGCCGGTGAGGGTGCGTATTCGACTAAAATAATAAGTGGCGATTTGCAAAGGGTATAAAAAATTGGCGCAGCGTTAGAATACGAAAGCATGATCGTTATCTTATGCTAAGACAGTTAATAGGTATTTGGATTTAATCAAATGGGAGGATAAAACGGATACTGACATACTATTATTGAGGGTTTTGAAAGGTAAATAAATTAAAGTGGTGGAGCCATGCGGGTTCGAACCGCAGACCTCAACGCTGCCAGCGTTGCGCTCTCCCAGCTGAGCTATGGCCCCACTTTAATCTTTAACTAACCGTTTGAATTGGTTAGGTATAACAAGAACAGGGCGCATATTATGCACCTTGCTCTTAACTGTCAACTAAAACTTGCAAAATAAGTTATATTTAGTTTTTTTATGAAGCAGCAACGCGCGCAGCGATGAATTCAAGTGCGCGATCGATACGTTTAATACTACGCTCTTTACCAATTAAGCGCAGGGTGACATCTAAAGAAGGTGATTGCCCGCCGCCTGTGATAGCAACTCGCAGAGGCATACCGACTTTACCCATACCAACCCCTAATTCATCGGCTGTATCATTGATTATTTGATGCAGAGCTGGATCTGTCCAGTCATCATTTGCCTGCAGTTTTTGCTGAACTAAAACAAGCGCATCTTTAGCCACCGGGCGAAGATGTTTCTTGGCGGCAGTGGCATCAAAGGCTTCGTACTCTTCAAAGAAGTAACGGCTGGTGGTCGCTAATTCAACTAATGTTTTAGCGCGTTCAGAAAGTGCGCTGACAATATCGGCAAGGGCAGGGCCATTGGTCATATCGATTTTTTGATTATCCATATGCCATGCAAGGTGCTGTGCAACGTAAGCCGGATCCAGTGATTTAATGTAATGTTGATTTAACCAAAGTAACTTTTCAGTATTAAATGCAGAAGGGGCTTTATTAATTGCATCTAGGGAGAACAGCTCAATCATCTCTTTTTCTGAGAAAATTTCCTGATCACCGTGCGACCAGCCTAAACGTACCAGATAGTTTTTAAGTGCTTCAGGTAAATAGCCTTCATCACGGAACTGCATGACAGAGACTGCACCATGACGTTTAGAAAGTTTTGCACCGTCATCCCCTAAAATCATAGCAACATGGGCATATTCTGGTAAAGGGGCACCTAATGCTTTTAATATATTAATTTGCCGCGGTGTATTGTTGATATGATCTTCGCCGCGAACAACATAAGTAATACCCATGTCCCAATCGTCAACGACCACACAAAAATTATAAGTCGGTGTGCCATCGGTACGCTGAATAATTAAATCGTCAAGCTCGGTATTTGAAAATTCAATCGGACCACGGACATGATCGTCAAATTTAACACTGCCTTCTTTAGGGTTTTTGAAACGTATAACATAAGGGGCATCGGTATTCTGCGGTGCTAACTCCCGACACTTGCTATCATAACGTGGTGATAGGCCTGCTTTTTCCTGCGCTTCACGCAGTTCATTAACGCGTTCTTTTGTGCAGTAACATTTGTAAGCTGTCCCATCGACAAGCATCTTGGCGATTATCTCTTTATAACGATCAAAACGTTTGGTCTGGTAATAAGGACCTTCATCCCAAGTCAAACCCATCCAGGTCATACCTTCTAAGATCGCCTCAACTGCTTCTTGAGTTGAACGCGCAATATCCGTATCTTCTATGCGCAGTACAAACTCACCCCCTTTACTTTTCGCATGTAACCAGGAATAAAGCGCAGTACGCGCGCCACCAACATGTAAAAAACCAGTGGGGCTAGGGGCAAAACGTGTTTTAACTTTCATTGAAAAATGTCCTTATGTATAGGCGCTAAAATAATAGGCGTATTTTAACGGATACCATTGTAATTACATTAACTATTTCTGTTTTCTCGAAAACAAAGTAAGAAAAAAAAACGTATTAGCCAGAAAATAAGCAAGCATTGTTTACCCTTTGAGCGATCGACCATAAATCATGGTTTTTATTATAAAAATGGCTTGACTGAAAAAAGGTGTTCCCTATAATACGCCCCACAAACGACATGCCTTATTAAGGTCGTTAAGCACCGAGCATAGCCCGATGTGTTGTGCTTCTTTTTAGTCAGAAGGAAAACAGACTAAATAAATAACATGGGTGATTAGTGCCATTTTGCGGAGAGCAATGCTCAATGCGGTTAAATTAAAGATGGGCGATTAGCTCAGTTGGGAGAGCACCGCCCTTACAAGGCGGGGGTCACTGGTTCAAGCCCAGTATCGCCCACCATGTTATTTTGCTTCGAATTTATTCGGTGCATTTGAAAACTTTAAAGATTGGCGGTTAGTGCCGTTATGCGGAGAGCAATGCTTGATGCGCTTTAGAATTAAAGATGGGCGATTAGCTCAGTTGGGAGAGCACCGCCCTTACAAGGCGGGGGTCACTGGTTCAAGCCCAGTATCGCCCACCATCTTTAATCTTCTTTATTCGGAAGCAAAACGGATTAAGCTTCTTTTATA
>NZ_PJBP01000105.1 GCF_002836415.1 Psychromonas sp. MB-3u-54
TATTTAACGAGTTGATTTATTGAGTACGATTAATACAATAGGAGAGATTTTTAGTATAATCCACGTGGTTTTTATTGTTCTAAGAGGTGCATCACAAAAAGAGAGGGAATTCAATGTATTTCTGAGACTCGTGCAATAAAGAACGGTATTTTTAGCTGTTTAGCTATTTTTTGTGCCTTGAAATTACCTTGCAGCACCCATCAGGGGGGGATTCATTGCATTTTTTATGTTTTTTAAGTAATTATGATTTCTGATATAAGATTGATATTTATCAATTTATTTCAGTGGTGCACTAAGCAAAATTTAGGGATTTAAATCCATAATACTCTTCCCTTGGTGCTCCGTCGTTTGCCTTAAATGTTTTTTTATTAAGCTGCTGAGTTGTGTAGCGTCCCAAGGTTTGACTGCACTGCAACATGCCTGCTCTAATAATTTGATTTCCTTCAAAAATTGTTTTTCATCTTCTTTAGGTAAAATGATAAATTCGGTTAATTGTGAAAGGCTCTTCAGATTGACCTTTTTACCGTGCAGAAAAATGATAAGTCTTTGATAAGTTAGTGGCGCATTATTTTTCTGCAGCGCATCCTGAAGATTTAAATATGCTTGATTAGCGACGGGTGTTGAATGCACTTTTTGTTGTGCAGAGGTCGTATGCCGACGACGATAAGAGAGATGGTAAAGGAGCAATATTATTAATCCTAATGACAACAGAGCGCTTATTATTCGCCAGTAGATTAAGTGTCCATTATCAATCTCAACTATCGTAGCTGCAGGTGATTGGCTGATGTTTTCCTGCGCGTTTTCTAAACTGGCAGGTTGTTTATTCGCTGCTAAAATAGTCAGGGTTTGTGCGGATAAAACAGCATATTCCTGTTTGTCCGTGAGACTATTCCACCAGGGGATTTTTATTTCCGGCAGGGTTAACTCTCCGGCTTGGTCCGGTATTATTGCGTGGCGCATCGTTCTTTGTGCATATAACAGTCCATTTGCCTGTCCCTCTTTTATTTCATCCTGATCCGGATAAAAGCGTAACCCCTTAGGGTAATTGAAAGAGAGTGTCGGTAATTTATCTTTATTAATGGAAGCAATTTGCAGCGTAATAGTGCGAGTGATGGGGTCGCCCAGATGAAAGTCTTCTGGTGTTAATGGCGTACTTTCAAGTAAACGTACATCTTCACTGACTAACCATTCGCCCTGATAACCGGCCGGTTTACCTTTTACCTGTATTTGAAGACGGTCACCGCGAACATTAAGGGGGACTGCAATAACCTGATTTTGGCGGTTACTGAGATTAACCACTTTTCTTAAGTCCCCGCTTAATAATGGCGAATTGATCATAAAATCACCGGCTGTATCGGTGGTTATTTGGAACTGTCGTGTGATCATAGTATAACGAATGCCGTTTTTAATGACTTCTTCATTTTTATCCTGGCCATAAACCTCAATGATCGCATCCTTTAGTTCCGGGCCGCTAAGCTGCAGATTTTCGGTCTCTGGCGTAATATAGATGCGCGTGGTGAAGATCAACGGTTGCCCTATATAAAGGCTGATTTTATTAATGCTATTTTCCATAAAAACTCGGTTATCGGCTGTTTTAGTCGCCTGCTTCGAGACTGGAGTAACAGATATTTGGATTTCCCGAGTGTTTAGTGTGCCAATTTTTAATACCGGAATACTCAGATTTCCAGTGATTTTTGCTTGTAACCTGATTTTCCACTGGGTTTGCTGGGTAAAATCACCGTTAATATATTGGCTGCGCTGACTTTTTGAAGGCCGATAAACGGTGAACTCTTTTTCAAGTGGACTGATATCCAGTTGGTAATCTGAGTCACTATCATCGATATTAATGTTTAAAAGAAAAATATCGCCTAATGAAACCTGATTATTACTCACGGAGGTAAGTACTTGCGGCGTGGCTGATAGCAGCTGACTGTAAAAAAATCCTGCAAACAGGGCGATAAAAATTGAGGCTTTAATGCGCATTACCAGATAACTCCATTGTTTTCTTGCTGGACTGAATTTGATTGTGCTCTTTTTTGATATTCAAGACGCATTTTATTACGTAATAATACCGAGGGATCATCGGGCATATTTTTTAACCAGTTAGGCAGCGCTTCTAGCTCCTGATTCAGGTCATCGGTCTGCTCAGTCTGACTTATTGTTTGTTGCTCTGCTTCTTTTTCTTCACTGTTTTCCTGTTTACTCTGCTGTTCGTTATTTTGCTGCTCTTTGCTATCTTTCTGCTGTTCGCTATTTTGCTGCTGTTTGCTGTTTTGCTGCTCTTTGCTATCTTGCTGCTGTTCGCTGTTTTGCTGCTGTTCGCTATTTTTCTGCTGTTTGCTGTTTTGCTGCTCTTTGCTATTTTGCTGCTCTTTGCTATTTTGCTGCTGTTCGCTGTTTTGCTGCTGTTCGCTGTTTTGCTGCTGTTCGCTATTTTGCTGCTGTTCGCTATTTTGCTGCTGTTCGCTTTTTTTCTGCTGCTCTTGTAATTGTTTCAATAAATCAATATTTTCCTGAGCGGATTTAAGATCTGGGTTGATGGTCAATGCCTGATCATAAGACTGGATTGCTTTGTCAAATTCCTGCAACTGTGTATAAGCATTACCCTGGTTATAAAAAGCGGCCGCGCTGTCCGGTTGAGCGCGGGTTGCTTGGGTAAATTCGCTTAATGCCTGCTGATATTGTTTGTTTTTATATAAAGCACTGCCTTTTTCTAGTGCGCTATCGTACAACTCACTGGCCTGCACATAGTCTTGATTTTGGTAGGCCTGAAATGCATTTTGTTGATTGTTTTTCCAGATCGAAGCTTGCACTTTGGGCGTTGCAACTTGGAAGGTCAGTGCTAATAACAGAGTGTAAAAAAGGCCTTTTCTAAACAGTAATAAAAACAGCGGTATTAATAAAAAAGCCAGCCAATAACCATCATCGACGGCGAGTTTATTTTTTTCCTGCTGCTGGGATTTCTTTTTAACCGCCTGATTAACCGAAAACTGTTTGGATAACAGCTCTATCTCGGTGTTGTCATGACTCTCATTGACATATAGGCCGCCGCTTGCACGGGTTATATCAAGCAAGGGTCCGGTCTTTAAGGTGGGAATCACTATTTGTCCAGTTGGGTCTTTTAATAACCCCCCGTCAGGCAGTTTAATGGCGGCTCCCCGTTGACTGCCCATGGCAAGTATTGAAACAATCCAGGGACTGCCTTTTAATCTGTTTACCATAGTTGCCGCACTGTTCGGGTCAATTCCATCGGTGATAAAAATAATATGTCCCTGCTGATAACCGGCATTTTTGAGCAGAGTTATTGCCTGCTCTAAAGCCAGATCTGCCCGCGATCCTGTAACGGGCATAATCGCGGGTGAAAGAGAGGGGATATGATTGATAATGGCATTAGCGTCAGTGGTTAAAGGTGAAATAGTGAAGGCATCTCCCGCGTAGGCAATTAAGCCTTTTTCACCTTCGTCCCAGCTTTTAACCAAGTCAATGGCTTTATATCTTGCCTGACTTAAACGGTTCGGTTTAGCATCCGTTGCATACATGGAATAGGAAAGATCCAGGGCAATAACTTGTGCTTTGTGCATTTCGTAAACCGGTAAATCATGCTGCCGCCAGGAGGGCCCCGCCAGAGAAACGCAGGTAATAATCGCCACTAAGTTAAAGACAAAGAACATCGAAGAGGCATTTTTAGGGATCTTTACTAAATTCGCGCTTAAGTGTGCGGCAATCAAACTTTGATGTTGTTGTTTTTTACCCGTTTGATAACGGAATAATGCAAATAAAAAAATACCGGCAACCCCCAGTAACCACAAAGGACGTAAGAATTCTAAAGGCATTAAACTGGTTTCAGGCAGCATCGGATCCCCTTAATTTCAGCGTGATGACAAAAACAGATAACAGTAGCAGTGCCGTTGATAATGGCCAATAAAAGAGATCTTTTTCCGGGCGAAACATTATAGAGTCAGTATCAATAGGCTCTAATTTATTCAGTGTTTGATAGATATTTTGTAATTCAGCTTGATTACGTGCTCTAAAGTATTTTCCGCCGGTCAGATTGGCTATTTCAGTTAATGCTTTTTCGTCCAAATCCGCGGAAGGGTTAATACGCTGATTGCCAAACAGTCCGCGTTTAATCATCTCCTCTGAACCCATCCCTATGGTATAGATAGTGATATTGTTTTTAGCGGCCTGTTTAGCTGCCTGTATTGGCTCTATACTGCCTGAATTATTTGCACCATCACTCATTAGAATAAGAACACGCTGCTCATTTTTGTTTTCTACAAAACGTTTTATGGCCATCGCAATTGACTCACCAATCGCAGTGCGAGTGCCTGCCAACCCTATTTCACTTTCATCAACCATTTGTTGAATCGTTTTTAAATCAAAGGTCAGAGGTGTTTGTAAATAGGCATGATCGGCAAACAGGATAAGCCCTAAACGATCTCCCTGACGCTGCTCAATAAAGGTTTTTAATAAATCCTTGAGCAGGGTTAATCTGTCGACTGTTTGCCCGTTTAAGGGCATATCCACTTCCCGCATGCTGCCCGATAAATCAAGGGATATGATCATGTCACGGCTTTGCTGCTGCAGGCGAATAGGTGAGCCAAACCAAACGGGTCTGGCTAAGGCCGTTAATAATAACAACCAGGTTAGCCAGAGAATACTCGATTTTAAATATTCTCTTTGAAAGGATGACGGTTGTTCACTTAAACCTTCTGCCAGCGGGATCCAAATCTGGGTATAGTTTAGCTGTTTTGGCCTTAATAAATAGCGGATCAGTAACGGCAGTGGCAGAAGGAAAAAGATCCATAAATATACAAATTCAAACATTATTGTGTTTCTCTTGGGTTATGTCGCGCGTTTTTTTTATCTGTTTATGCAAACCGGTTATCCATTGTCTGGCCTGCTCAAAATCACGGCTGGAGCAGACTGGCGCAGGGCTGTTATACAACCGTTTTATAAAGTGCTGCTTATTATCAAAAAGGGGCGTTTTTGCATAGGACTGTAAAAAATCAAACCACTGTTCTCCGTGTAATGAGGCGACTTGTGTGCGTGGAAAATATAATAGGGCCACACCCTTAAGAAGTTGATTTAATAGAATGAAGTCAGCGTTAGATTGTTGCAGATCGATTAATTGCTGTAAGGCCATTTTTTGCTTAACTTTTTGTTTTTTATATTTTTTGAATAAAGAGACAAAGAGCAGCAGGAAAATAATGAGCGCGCTTAATAAAAACCAGTAAATAGGGGCAGGCGGCCAAAACGAGGGTAAAGAGGGGGCCAGTATGTCATTAAGTTGCGCCAGCGGATTTTGATTATTCTGCAGAGACATGAAACTGATCCAATAATGAGCGTGAAGCTGATATTCGATAAAGGGGAATACCCTGTTTGGTAAACAGTTTTGCTACTTTTTGCTGGCGTTGACTGGCCGCCTCCTGGTAATCCTGCAGTGATTTTTTTTGCCTGAGAAATCCACTGCCCTGTAAACTGTTTATTTTAAGATTACTCTGCTGCACACTGTCGGGTAAAGCGAATTCCAGCGGATCAGATACCTGCCAGGCATTAATTTGATTGTGCCTGCGGATCTGGCTAATTAATTTTTGGCACTGCTCATCGAGCTGTGAAAAGTCACTGATTAAATGCACCTGACTGCCGGTCTGTACTAAATAGGAAAGGCGTTTAAGCTGAACCAATAATGATTGTGATTGTTGCTGCATTTTAAAGGGCGTGCTGCTGCAGAGTTGCATGCTTTGATGCAGGAACGCCATTAAACCGGTATTTCTTCCGGTTGGTTTTAGTTCAGCCACTTGTTGCTGGTTAAAGATGATCCCGCCAAGGCGATCATTACGCTGCTTTGCCTGCCAACTGAGCAGGGCGGCAAGATGACATGCCTGCACTGACTTAAAGACAAACTGACTGCCAAAAATCATACTGTCGGAAAGATCTAACAGGATAAAAACCGGCCGCTCTTTCTCTTCCTGGAATAATTTGGTATGTGCTTTACCGGTGCGCGCAGTGACCGACCAATCAATACTGCGTACATCATCACCCGCTTGATAATGACGTACCTCGGCAAACTCCATGCCCCGACCCTTGATTTTGGCCAGATAGTTTCCTGAAAGATGTTTGTAAGCCGCGCTGTTTGCCGGCCTTAATTGTATTTTTGCCTGCTGTTTATAACACAATAATTCACTTAAGCTTACATCAATACCGCTTTGATAAGGGCTATCGACAAACAGGGCATTTTTTGTTTTTATATTTGTCATTAGGCTGGAATGGCTACCTGATTGATGATCTCCTGAATAACACTATTTGCATTAATACCTTGCGCTTGTGCTTCGTAGCTTAAAATAAGGCGGTGGCGTAAAACCGGATAGAGGTTTTGAATAATATCATCGGGCATCACAAAGTCTCGGCCGTCAAGCCATGCGCGGGCCTTTGCCGTGCGCATTAACGCCAATGTCGCCCGCGGGCTGGCACCATAACTGATCCATTCTTTTAATTGCGATCCGTAATGCTGCGGTTGGCGCGTTGCAATGATTAAATCAATCAGGTACTGCTCTAAATGAGGGGCAATCTTGATGGTCATGATTTCCTGGCGAATAGTAAAAATCTGTTCATTTAAGAGTGGTGTGATATCGGCAATTTTTTCTTTGAGGATCTCTTTCTGATTGAGTTTTAAAATCTCTTTTTCCGTTTCAGCATTGGGGTAATCAAGCTCCAAATGCATGATAAAACGGTCGAGTTGCGCTTCAGGCAGAGGATAGGTGCCTTCCTGCTCAAGCGGGTTTTGGGTCGCCATCACTAAAAACAGTTCCGGCAACGGGTAGGTTGTTTTACCGACCGTAATTTGCCGTTCAGCCATCGCCTCAAGCAACGCTGACTGCACTTTTGCCGGTGCGCGGTTTATTTCATCGGCAAGAATTAAGTTATGAAAAAGTGGGCCTTTTTCAAAAATAAACTCACCTGTTTCCTGACGAAAAATATCTGTACCGGTGAGATCCGAAGGCAGTAGATCCGGGGTAAATTGAACACGGTGAAAATCTCCCTCAATCCCCTTGGAAAGGGCATTGATAGCACGGGTTTTAGCAAGTCCAGGCGGGCTCTCAACAAGAATATGACCATCAGCAAGTAACGCAATGAGTAAACCGTCAACGAGTTCACTTTGTCCTAGGATCATTTTATTCAGGTAAGTGCGTAATGCGTCAAGCTGTTGTTTTGCCATAGTGATAGTCTACTTAAAATTAAGGTGGTGGAAAAGATAGCGCGGTTAAAGACCCTATTAATTGATAAAAGTTTCTTTTCTTTTGGCAATTAATTTTCAGTTAATGGAAGAAAGAAGGGTAGTATAGTGATTAATCACCAATATTCATGACTTTCTTCAAGTTTTTTCTACCTAAAGTACGTATCCTTGCTGTTTGGAAATCTGGTGTTAAATGTTGGACCATGAAAAAAAAAATTGCGTATAATCGTCCATTATACGCATATCCTTAATGTTTTTGGAAAAAGTCATCAATCAGTCATAAAAAATGACTGGATTCAGAAACTAATATTTTATGTGTTTTATTGTTAGTTTGAAGGAGAAAATAATGAGTGAATTAGAATCCGTTCTTTGGCATATTGCAGGTTATGCTGCTATTCCTACTATTTTTATTGCCGGTTTTATCGGCGTTTTTTTTGCGGCTATTGTTGTTTTAAAAGTATCCGGCGCAACCCCAATAACAGATTAGTTATCTTAATAGATTATTGGTGTCGAGTTTAATATTTACTGGAGGGGAAGTTATTGCATATTTATATTATGCGTCATGGGGAAGCTGAAATGCTGGCTCACTCAGACTCAGAAAGAGCATTAACCGGGCTCGGACGTTTAGAATCAGAAATGATGGCTCGCTACTTGGCGGATCAAAATATATCTTTTGATGCGGTATTGGTCAGCCCTTATTTACGTGCCCAACAAACCTGGCAGTCGGTTTTTCCTTTTTTTTCTGCCGTTGCAAATGTCCAAACCTTGCCGTTTTTAACCCCGGGAGGCAGCGCCCGTAAATCGGTTGATGAAATTCTGGCTTTGCAGGCCGCAGGCGTGCAAAAATTGTTGATCGTGTCTCATTTGCCACTGGTAGGCTATATAGTCGGAGAGTTAGTTCCGGAAGCGGGGGTCCCCGTCTTTTCGACTTCCTCCGTTGGCATTGTCGAACTCGATGAAGATGGCTTTGGAAAATTTCAGAGTTTAACCAACGTTGCACAACTATCTGATCAATAAGATAGTGGCTTTAGTGACTGCATTAATATCATTATTTCAATGTTATTGGTGAACACTGATTTTAGGTTTTTAATATTCACTATTATCGGTGTTTTTGTGTTCTGTCTGTCTGCGCAGTGAGTAATATCACCGCGCGTTTTTCCACATCGCGTTGGGAACAGCACAAAAATGAGAGAGTGTTGACGTAATATAAAGACTTTCTGCAAGTGCAGCTTATACCAACCGCATTAATAAAGTGATCCGATTTATTATTTAAAATTACTTATAAATTTAATGACTGCCTTATTTGAACGTCAACTAGCACAAATTATGATAATAAATGCACCCTACCGATAATATCATACGAAATACATTATCAGATTTACTATTCAAAATCATCCCGGCGGCTTTTTGAGCGTAAATTTTTCCTTTGAAGTAACTGATCATAAATTTAATGCGTTTGGTATTAACTGTTGTCGGGCGCGTTGGAGGATAATTCTTTTTTATTGACCTCGTTTAATGTGAAGTCGACAAAACGCCTGTTGGCTATTGATAAATAACCCTCTTTTCGCCACGCAAATGCGAGGTCGAGATACACCGGCTCTTCAAAAGGAATGCCGAGTACTTCAGGTTCGCGGTCTGTTACCAATTCCAGCAGGGCAGTTATCGCAAATTCGTTTTTAACAATGTTTAACATCATCGCCAGCAAATTTGTTTCAAAAGAATATTTGGCACTATACTGATATTGCTCGCAAAGTTTATCTATCACTTCGCGGTGAAAGTAACCCACTTTAAACATCACCAGCTCCTGTTCGAAAAAGGTACTGTAATCGAGTTTTTTAAAGCCTGCTAAGGGATGATTTGTACCGACTGCAGCAACCATTTGTGACGTTATCACATGTCTGGCCTGCAGTTCATCGGGTAAATGGTCATTGACAATCACCCCCAGATCCAACTCGCCGCTTAACAGCTGTGCTCTGATAGTTTGTGTGCCGGATTCCACGATCGACAGTTTAATATCAGGGTACTTGAAGTTAAAAGCCATTAATATTTCAGGGAAAAAATAGGATCCCATCATGCTCGGGATACCAATTTTCACTTCCCCTTTCTCAAGGCCGCGTAATTCATCAATGGCAATTTGCGCATCGTTTATCTTGGTTAGGATAGCTTGCGCATGGGTTAATAGAACCTCTCCCTCTTTAGTCACCGTGACGCCTTTACTGCTGCGGTGTAATATTGTTACCCCAATCTTTTTTTCTAACTTGCGGATTGCAATACTTAAAGCGGATTGGGCAATACCCAGCGCTTGAGCTGCCTTGGTATAACTGCCATGTTCAACTATGGTCACGAAATAATACAATATTTTAGAATTCAGCATAATTTTAATATATGGCAACCATGATTTTAATATATTTTTAATATTAGCATTTAATGGCTAATCTAGGTGAAAATAAATTACCGAGTAGATAAAGTGATCAAATTACATTCCCCCTCCTATAAACGTGTCACCATCGGGCTAGGCTTAGGCTCTTTTATGGTTTTCTGTAACCTCTATTATTTTCAGCCATTACTGCCCTATTTTATGGACAAATTTTCGGCTTCTGAGCTGCAGGTAAACTGGCTTTTTTCTAGTACTACCTTGGCCGTCGCCTTTTCGCTTATTCCCTGGGCAATTGTTTCTGAAATATATGGCCGAAGACCGGTAATGTTATGCAGCTTAGTCTTAATTCCGGTGGTTAATCTGCTGATGTTTTTTAGTCAGGAGCTGTCTCATTTTATCTTTCTGCGCACATTATTAGGCATCGCACTGGCAGGGTTTATTGCCGTGGCGGTGGCTTATATGGCGGAAGAGTTTGAACCGCAGGCACTGTTGGTCGCGGTTGGCGGTTATATCAGTGCAAATTCACTGGGCGGTGTTATCGGACGCATTTATGGCGGGGTAATGACTGATTTTGTCGGCTTAAAGTGGACCATCTTCAGCATGTCTGTTTTAAGTTTAATTATTTTATTTTTTGTTTCATCCTTAATCATCAAACAAAAACATTTCAAACCGCAAAAAGCCCGTTTTTATTACCACAACAGACTGTTATTTAATCATATTAGAAATCCCGCTATTTTTCTTGTGATGATCATTGGTGGTCTAAATTTTGCCGTCTTTATTAACGTCTATAGTGTGATGGGATTTAAATTATCCGCGCCGCCATTATCATTACCCGCCAGTATCACATCGTTAATATTCTTATGCTATTTGATGGGCACAGTATCGGCCAAACTAAGCGGACGTTGGATAAAGCGCTATTCTGCTATTTCCGGTATTTTGTGTGGTTTAGGGGTGAGTTTTTTCGGCTTAGTGATTATGTTCCTGCCGAGTATGGTGGCTATTGCCGTCGGCTTATTATTGCTCAGCGGCGGCGCGTTTTTTATCCATTCTCTCGCCTATGGTTACATAGGGAGAAACGTGACACAGGGTAAATCAACAGCAACCGCTTTATACCTTGTTTTGTATTATGTGGGGGGCAGTCTTGGCGGTTTTGTTCTGATATATTGCTGGCAAGCTGGTGGCTGGCCGGTGGTGTTTGCAGCATGTACTTTTATTTACCTGTTGATTGTATATTGCGCTTTAACGGTTCAAAAAACAGTGGTTCAGGTCGTTTCCCCAATGCCGTTATAACAATCAACTGATAATAACTTCGTTGTTTAATTGTCAGACCTCAGTTATGGTTAAGTCAACTGCCCAATATTTTTCGTCTATTTTTAAGGGCAGAAGCAGCGTGGTTGATTGGCTTCGAAACAGGATGTTTTATCGCCAACCTTTGCAGACCGTTTAAAACCCCATGGAATTTTTATTATGCTCATTATTCGAAAATATGTTGAACAAGATGCAAGAGAAATCTGGTTGCTTTTTTTCAATACCATCAGAAATATTAATCGTCATGACTATACCGAGTTGCAGGTTCAGGCTTGGGCGCCCGATTCAATGGATCTTTTTATCTGGAATAAACGCATGATCGATATCGAGCCCTTTATTGCAGAAATTGACGGCACTATTGTCGGTTATGCTGATTTACAGAATGATGGCCTGATAGATCATTTTTTCTGTCACCACCAATATCAGAGACAAGGGATAGGCAGTGCGCTGATGGCGCATATTTTTGATCTCGGCAACAAGAAAAAAATTAACAGTTTTTTTTCGCAAGTGAGTATTAGTGCAAAACCTTTCTTTGAGCATTTTGGATTTAATCTGGTAAAACAACAGTCTGTTGAAGTAAAAGATCAGCAACTGACTAATTTTCATATGCAAAAAAGAGGTAAAGGGTCAAAAACAGGTCACAAAAAATAAATCGCTAAAATGACAAGATCAGAAAGATGCCTGGCAATGAAATAAGTGCATACAGTGTTTTTCCGCCAAGTTCACTTTCAGCCGTAAATCGGTTAGGCAGTCGCTCTGAGGGGCAGTGTGGTGCAAATAATCCCTTTTATACTTTGTGTGCTGACCGGCAGCTAAGCATTCGTTAGTGAATTAATCATCGCGCTTAACCCTTTTTTGATGGGCGTGGCATCTGATTCTGATATCAGGTATTGCCGGACATATTCCTGTACATGTTCTGACTCTATGGTGAGTAAATAGTTGAGCCGTAATCTTTTTTGTACCTTGGCGGAAAGAATTGGCTGCTGCCGTTCTATTGTTGCCATTTTTGTCTCGCAGCCCTCTAACCAGCTCTGCCATATTTTTGCGACACTCGCGGCAACAGTAGCGGGGATTTTTTCATCCTGAGTTAGACGCAGAAAAAGGCCGGCTAATACAAGCAGAATGGGATAGGGTAATCGCGTTAGCCTGCCAATGGGAGAGTAATAGTTGCCATAAACAGCAAGGTCAAAGCTGCTATTAAGATTGAGGTTATTTCATAACTCACCATAAATTTATCCCTATAGCGCATTCAAAATAGCGGCCAAAAAAGTATCCGCGAGATAATCAACTTAGCGTCTTTATACACAAACAAGACTTAATTAATCGTTTAATAGAATAAAGTATAGGCGCGCTAAAAATTTAGGTCTGATGGTTTTTTGAATGATTTTATAAACCTCGAATATGCTTTGAGTCGTTTGATTTAGAGAGAAGGAGATTGAACTTTCCAGTGGTAATCTTCAGCTTTTAAGGGGACTTGCCGTAATGAATTAACCGTAAAAAGGACGAACAGTGATTATTTAATCCTCACTTCTTGACAATCTTGGTGATCCTTCCATAGTAAATGTACAGCATACTTTTGTGCCGTTGATAAGGGGTGTTGTTATGTCGACAGGAAATGAGCAGGATCCTCGAAACCCTTGGGAGAACAATCAGCCCATACCTCTGGAATATGGTTTATTAATTAAGAGAGGATATTCTCACTATAAACACAGGTTTACGGGTGGAGACCCAAAGAGTGCCGGCCGGTATATTTTTTATATATTCTTTTTATTACTGGCTGGAATGAGCCTCTGGTCGGCTGTTTATACTATCCCCAGTGATTCCGTTGCCGTTGTCCAGCGATTTGGCAAATATTTGAAAGAAGTGCCTGCCGGACTGCATATTAAAATTCCACTCGGCATTGATCGCGCAACTATTGTTCCGGTTAAAAGGCAATTAAAGCAAGAGTTTGGTTTTAGCACCCCCGGTGCGACTGATCCTTATCAAAGTTCCGCCGTTAGAGCCAGTGAACAGGAAACACAAATGGTCACCGGTGATTTAAATGCCGCTCTTGTAGAGTGGGTAGTTCAGTATCGTATTGCCGACCCGGTTAAATTTTTATTTAAAGTGCGCCAGCCCAGTGAAACCCTGCGCTCGGTTTCAGAATCGGTGATGCGTGAAGTGGTGGGGGATCGTACCGTTGATGAAGTGATTACTATTGGTCGTCAGGAAATTGAGTATGAGGCGCTGACCAAAATGCAGGCGCTTTCCAGCAAATATGAAATGGGGATCAGCATTGATCAGGTACAGTTAAAAAATATTAACCCGCCAAAGCCGGTTCAGGCATCTTTTAACGAAGTGAATCAAGCACAGCAGGAAAAAGAAAAGCTAATTAATGAAGCGCGTCGTGACTACAATAAAGTGATTCCATTAGCACTGGGTGAAAAAGATCAACGTATTCGCGAGGCTGATGGTTATCGGCTTAAACGCATTAACGAGGCTGAGGGTGATGTTGCGCGATTTAATGCACTGCTCGCTGAATACCTTAAGGCGCCTGAAGTCACCGAGAGACGTATCTATCTTGAGACGATGCAGGCGGTGTTACCACAAATACGCTCCAAAATAATTATCGATTCAAGCGGCCCTAATATTTTGCCATGGTTAGATCTTAATGCGGCTCAGGGGGAAAAACAATGAAAAAAATATCAATGGGGTTGGTATTATTATTGACGGCACTGACGGTTATGATATTAAAATCGGCGCTTTACACTGTGGGTGAAGTTGAGCAGGTTATTATTACCCAGTTTGGCAAACCGGTGGGTGCTCCTGTTACCGATGCGGGTTTGAGGGCGAAATTACCCTTTATACAAGAGGTTAATCGCATAGATAAAAGGGTATTAGAGTGGGATGGCGACCCATCGGACATGCCGACTAAAGATAAGCTCTATATATCGGTGGATCTTTTTGCCCGCTGGCGGATCACCGATCCGCTGCAATATTTCCTGCGCTTGCGCGATGAGCGCAGCGCTCAATCGCGACTGGACGATATTCTTGGCAGTGAAACTCGTAATGCTGTTGCAAAGCACGAATTGATCGAGATAATCCGTACCACAAAAGATCGCGAGCCGCTGCGTGATGATCTTCTGACCGATGCGGAGCGGGCGCTTAAAATGGGGTCTCTGGTACCTATTCAGAAAGGGCGTATGCTGGTGGAACAAGAAATTTTTATTGCTGCAGCCGAAAAAGTGCAAGTGTTTGGTATTGAGCTTCTTGATATCCGCTTTAAACGCATTAATTACAATGCGAGTGTGCGGCCCAAAATTTATGATCGTATGATCAGTGAGCGTAGGCAGATTGCCGAGCGCTTTCTTTCCGAGGGAAATGGTGAAGCCGCTAGAATTCGCGGGAATCGTCTGCGGGATTTAAACAAAATACAGTCAGAAGCCTATCGGCAGGTAGAGGAGATTCAGGGCCTTGCTGATGCCAAAGCCACCGAAATTTATGCGCGGGCATACAATCAAAGCCCCCAGGCCGTCGGTTTGTATGAATTTACCCGCACGATGCAGGCATACCGGAGCATTATTGCGCAGAATACCACCTTGATATTGTCTACCGACAGTGAACTGTTCAAATTTCTTAAGGGCATCAATCCATTGCCAAAAGATGGCAACACTCCTTAAGCATTATTGCCTTACAGCTTCGAGCTTTCGAGCTTACAGCTTCGAGCTTCGAGCTTACAGCTTCGAGCTTACAGCTTCGAGCTTCGAGCTTACAGCTTCGAGCTTACAGCTTACAGCTTACAGCTTACAGCTTACAGCTTACAGCTTACAGCTTACAGCTTACAGCTTACAGCTTACAGCTTACAGCTGATAGCTGATAGCTGATAGCCTTCCGCCTTCCCGCCTTATTGCCTTATAGCTGAGGGCTTATAGCTAACTGACGGCTGACAGCTCACAGCCTTACAGCTTTAAGATCTTTTTTAATCACGAAAAACAACCTGAAAGTTACCTGATTGTACCCCTATTCGAATACCTAAACGTGGTGAACGCTGATGATCATTGTTGATTACCACATAATGAGGTTGGTTGTGACGGTGGTTTCTGTGTTTGTTATGATGAGAATTTTTTTGTTTGCGATGATGGGCACGTTTGTGTTTCATATGATGGCGATCACGGTTGTGGCGAACTCTGTTATTTTCAGCATGATGGTTTCTGTGCTGGTTGCGTACTTGATGTGATTCACCGTTTCGGCGCTCCTCATAGTGATCATTTTTTACCTGATGTGATCCATCGTTTCGGCGTCCCTGATAGTCATCATTGCCTGCGAATGAGGTTGCCGGTGTTAAGGTCAAGCCGAATAACAATAAACCGGCGATGATGACCATTTTTGGTTTGCTGCTCAATTTTTTAATCATATTCATTTTGTTCTCCAGTCTGTGTTAGCTTTCACGAGCTTGTCCCGATGAGGCTAATGTAACGCCCGTTAGCTGAACGAAAGCTGAATGGATAGATTTGATAGCTGATAACTGATGACCGATAACTGATAGCTGATAACCGATAGCTGATAACCGATAGCTGTTAGCTCCTAACGTTCAATATTATGGTCGTTTAGATGTTTTCAATTAAGCAGGATATCACGTAAACTACGCATATTTTTCCAGCCATTTGCTCCCAGGTGAACCGATGATACGTCTCAACCAAGTAAAACTCCCGCTAGATCATGCTGATGATGCGCTCCAAAAATATGTTTTAAAGGCACTGTCGATTTCAGCTGAGCAATTAGCCGATATCCATATCTTTAAACGCGGTTATGATGCGCGTAAGCGTAATGCTATTACCCTGATTTATACTCTGGATGTGACCTTAAATAAGGTTGATGAAGAGGCTATCTTAGCGCATTTTGTCAAGGATTCTGATGTCCGTAAATCACCGGATACCGAATATAAATATGTCGCACAGGCACCAAAAAATCTGACTGAGCGTCCGATTGTTATTGGCATGGGACCCTGCGGTTTATTCAGTGCTTTGCTTCTTGCACAGATGGGCTTTAAACCGATCCTTTTAGAGCGTGGCAAATCGGTACACGAGCGTTCTAAAGATACCTTCCGTTTCTGGCGAAAAGGGGAGTTAAATACGGAATCCAATGTGCAGTTTGGGGAAGGGGGAGCCGGTACATTCTCCGATGGAAAATTATACAGTCAGGTAAAAGATCCAAATTTTCTCGGCTTAAAGGTAAAACAGGAATTTGTTGCAGCGGGCGCGCCGGCTGAAATTATTTATGTTAGCAAACCGCATATTGGTACCTTTAAACTGGTTACTATGGTTGAACGCATGCGTCGTAATATCATTGAATTAGGCGGGGAAATTCGTTTTGAAACCCGTGTTGAAGAAATTCATATTGACGATGCCCAAATCACCGGTGTGACGCTTAACGGGGGAGAGGTTATCAACTCCAAGCATGTGGTATTGGCAATCGGTCATAGTGCGCGTGATACAGTGCAGATGTTATCTGATAAAGGGGTGTATCTTGAAGCACAATCGTTCTCGGTTGGCTTTCGAATCGAACATAAACAGGAGCTGATTGATCAAAGCCGTTTTGGTATCAATGCGGGTCATCCTATTTTGGGTGCTGCGGATTATAAATTAGTCCATCACTGCAAGAGTGGGCGCAGTGTTTACAGTTTTTGTATGTGTCCGGGGGGCGTGGTTGTTGGCGCAACATCGGAAAAAGAAGCCGTTGTAACTAACGGTATGAGCCAATATTCGCGCAGTGAACGTAATGCGAACAGTGCGATTGTGGTGGGTGTTTCTCCAAGTGATTTTAATAATGACCCGTTACAGGGCATTGCGTTACAGCGTAAATTGGAGCGTCAAGCTTATATTCTCGGTGGCAGTAATTATGATGCACCGGCGCAACGTGTGGGAGATTTCCTTGCCGGCAGTGAAGCTCAACCTGTCGGGCAGATTGAACCTTCCTTTAAACCCGGTGTGAAAATGACAGATTTGAGCCACAGTTTACCTGATTTTGCCATTGATGCGCTTCGTGAAGCATTACCCGCATTTGATAAAAAAATACGCGGTTTTGCAGCTGCAGATACTATGCTGACCGGGGTCGAAACACGCACTTCTTCACCGCTGCAGATTAAACGTGGTAGGGACTATCAAAGTGTTAACGTTAAAGGTTTATACCCGGGTGGCGAAGGAGCAGGTTATGCCGGAGGCATTTTATCCGCTGGTATTGACGGCATTAAAATAGCGGAAGCCGTGGCATTGGATATGCTTTTGGAAAAGTAAGTTTATTAATATAAATTGACCCTGATTAAGTGCTGTTTTCTAAGCTACTTTTTGTTGGGTCTCTAGCATTTTAAGCACCTGAACCTGAGGCAGATGGTGCTTTCAGCCGTTTGGGATTATCAATATTAACATTAGGGAATAGTATGAAAATTGTATTATTGGATGCAGAAACGTTAAGTGATAGTGATTTATCTCCATTTGAAAATTTGGGCGATTTTATAAGTTATCCGCTGACCAGCAAGGAACAAAGATTATTACATATCGGCGATCGGAATGTCATAATCACCAATAAGGTTGTTATTGACGAGGAAATTATAAAGGCAAATCCGCAACTGAAATTAATCTGCATTGCAGCAACGGGAATGAATAATGTTGATTTAATTGCTGCTGAAAAAGCCGGTGTAATGGTTAAAAATGTGTCTGGCTATTCTACTGAGAGTGTCGCCCAATCTACATTTTCAATGCTCTTTCAGTTAATACATCAAAGCCGTTATTATGATAATTACACACAATCGAAAGAATGGTGCAACAGCCCGACCTTTACGCATCTCAGTAAACCCTTTGGTGAAATAAAAGGTAAACGTTGGGGCATCATCGGCATGGGTGAAATTGGTCGACGTGTTGCTGAAATTGCAAGCGCATTTGGATGTGAGGTTTGTTATTTTTCTGCCTCGGGTAAAAATAATCAGCAAGCTTACCCGCAGGTTGATTTGGCAACCTTATTATCCACCTCTGACATTATCACTGTGCATGCTCCCCTTAATGAATATACTCATAATCTAATTGATAAACAGGCACTAAAACAACTGAAAGAAGGGGCTGTTTTACTTAATATGGGCCGCGGTGGCATAATCAATGAAGATGCAATGGCTGAAGCGCTTGATCAGTTGGATATTTATCATGGTACTGACGTGCTGGAGATTGAGCCGATGATCAAAGGCCATCCCTATTTATCTGTACAGGCAAAAGAGCGTCTGGTGATCACTCCCCATACGGGATGGGCCAGTCAAGAAGCAAGAAAAAAACTAGTCGGAATGGTTGCTGATAATATTAAATCTGCGAATTTTTAGCTGCGGATTTAATCAATATTACTGATTACTCTTAAGCATTGTCTCGTTTATTAAGTTACAAAAATTATTACAGCAGAAAAATAAAAAACCCCCTTTATTTATACAAATAAAGGGGGTTTTTTGGGGCACTTAAAAAGTGCTGCGAATATTTTAACCGGGGAAGAAAATCATTTTTGCCAGGAATAATGCCGCTAAGAACCAGACGCTTGCACTTACCTCTTTGGATTTTCCGCTCATCACTTTAATGGCTGCATAGGCGATAAAACCAAGCGAAATACCATTAGCAATAGAGAAGGTTAACGGCATCATCAGGGTAACAACAACAACCGGTGCGGCTTCTGTAATATCATCCCAGTTAATTGTTTTCAGCCCTTCCACCATCAATACCGCAACGTATAATAATGCGCCTGTTGTGGCATAAGCAGGTATCATTCCCGCTAATGGGGCAAAGAATAAAGCGACTAAAAATAGCAGACCAACCGTCACTGCAGTTAAGCCCGTACGACCGCCTTCTGCAACACCGGCAATACTTTCAATATAACTGGTGGTGGTTGATGTACCCAACATTGAACCGGCGATTGATGCGCCACTGTCAGCTAATAAGGCGCGATTTAAACGCGGTAAATTTCCCTCTTTATCTAATAGTTTACCTTTGTCTGCCACGGCAATTAAGGTGCCCGAGGTATCAAACAAGTCAACAAACAGGAAGGCAAAAACAATACTTATCATACCTACATTGAATGCACCCGCAATATCCATTTGCAGGAAGGTCGGCGCAATACTTGGCGGCATTGACATAATACCGTTATATTCAACATCACCGGCTAAAAAACCGAGCAGTGTTATCGCTAAAATAGCGAACATAACACCGCCTTTAACACGGTAGTGCGCCAGTGCGATGGTGAGAAAGAAACCCACACAAGCCAGAATCGCCGGTAAAGCGTGCATATCACCTAGTGTGATAAGTGTCGGCGGGTTAGAAATTACAATCCCTGAATTTTTCAGTGCAATAAGCGCTAAAAATAAACCGATACCCGCTGCTATCCCTTTGCGCATTGGCATTGGAATTGAATTTATGATCCATTCGCGAATTTTAAACAGGCTTAGCAGTGTAAAACAGATGCCCGACAGGAAAACAGCGCCTAACGCAACCTGCCATGAGTAACCCATATGGCCAACAACCACAAAAGAGAAAAAGGCATTCAGACCCATTCCCGGCGCGAGTGCAACCGGGTAGTTCGCATAAAATCCCATAATAAAGCAGCCGAGTGCAGCTGCTAAACAAGTTGCTACAAAGACAGCCCCGGAGTCCATACCAGCAGCAGATAACATTTGCGGGTTTACAAAAATGATATAAGCCATGGTTAAAAAGGTGGTGGTACCTGCAACAATTTCAGTTTTTATTGAGGTTCCGTGTTCGTTTAGTTTAAACAGTTTTTCGAACATAGTAGATCCATATTATATAAGTGAGCCTATCTGACGTACTGTTAGACAGGGAAAAGTTCATGCATAAAAATGACAGGATTATAAAAGATACAAACGGAGAAATCAGCTTTAATGCTAATATTTAAAAATAATGAGATCGATTTGATGAACAATGCGTACAAAGAGTAAGCTGACCGAAATCAGCTTACTCTTTTTTTATTTTTTAACTTCGTTACTGACGTGAGAATCAAAGACAATACCCTGTTGTTTGATATCTACATCAAATTTCATGCGCATATTGTAGTTCTGTAAAAACATCGCCTCTTTGGGCATGTTTTCTCCGCTTAGTTCAGCGGCCGTTATTATCGGGTCGAACATTCTTGTTAAGTCGAATGAGAAAGTGAAAAGGCCATTTTTAGTCAGTGCTTCAGTGCTCATTAAATCTGCCTGCTGCTCAGATTTTTCGCCATTGTAGATAACCAGATTCTTACCTTTAATGGCCATCTTGGGGCTTATATTTAATCCCTTAGGTATAAATTCCGATAAATCAACCGCACTACCATCAGCAGGTGGCTGCAGGCGCTGCAGATCTGGGCTGAACATTTTTAATGAGTTGAACAGAGCCAGTGGATTATCAGCAGAATAGCTGAGTAGCGCATCGAGACTTTCTAATACCGGCTTATCCCCCTGTTTACTCATACTGTAATCGAGCACTGCAAGACTAAAACCCTTAAAACCATTCGCCATACCGCCTGCCATGCCCATCATCATAGAATAATTTTGCCCCTGTTGCTGTAAAGAGGCTTGCATCTTCTGTAATGGCGCACATTGATAATTTGGCGTTTTTAAATCTGTTAATATGCTTGTTGTTGCCGAGCTTAATTGATTGATATCCACGCCAAAACCTAGAGCAAAGACATTGTCTTTAATATTTTGTGTGTATTGCGGAATATAACCGCGCAGCGATTGCAGGGCGGTTATAATTGTTTGGTTTTTACTTTCAATAACAGTGGACAAATCCATGGTGGATTGTGTGCTTGTCACCGATAAATCCGTATAACCAAAGACGGTACGCGGCCAATTATTGGCGACAGTGGTCAACTCTGCTTGACATGCAGCGGTTCTGAAGGATGACAGTGGGTTTTCCTGATCCTGTTGCGGAAACAGTAGGCTTAGGTGACGTGCAAGCTGGTTAGCATTGACTGTGGTTAAGCCCTTTATTATCTCCTGATGATTGATAAAAGCGATGTTTTGATCTGAAAAATCATATGTACTTTCGATTTCTTCTAAAATGCCCGAATCGGTAATTGGATTTTCAGCTTTAACTAAACCTAACGCGCTGCTTAATAAGGTTTCTTTATTTAATGAACTGTCTAGCGTGACGGTTAATAAGCCGTTATTTTGAGATATAATCAGATTGGTTGTTTGTGCTTCTGATGAATCACTCAACCGGTAAGCACGATATTCAATCTCTTGTATTTTGCCGCTTTGGTGAGAGTAAGCACTTTCCTGTTCCGCTTTATCTAATAAATCCCAGATTGCCTGTGTATTTTCCACTTCAATTTTTAAGACTGGTAATGCACCTAACATATAAAAATAAGCGCGGATATTATCCGCAAGGCCGAATGTTTTAAGAAACAGCTCAGTATCCGGTAACGACGTTTGATAACTTTTTGCGATACTCAAGAAAAATTTTGACTGCGAAGAGCCTTCAACTGCAACATTCTGCACTGGGCTTTGGTCTTTAGCTTTTTTTAATTGCGGTGAACTGTTTAAATAATCCTTAAGAGGAAAGGGTTTAAGTTGTGCGCTTAATAAGGGGGTATCGGCTGGCACGTAATCAAGTACATTGTAAGCTGCGGGTGACGTTTGCAGCTGCTGGTTAGCAAAGTATGCGCCGGCCCCCGCTGCTGCGATGGCAGTTATTATTAATATTTTTTTCAAGTGTGGCTCTCCTGTTGGTACTCTATAGCAACTTATTATAACCTTGCGAGACAGAGCAGTAACAATTAGAAATGTGTTTAATAACTTAGCTTAACTGGATAAAAATGAAAGAGATAATTTTTATTCGGGGGATGTTGCTGTCATAAAAATGAAATTGGCGCCTAATCCGAAGGGAAATCCAAGAATAAGCAAGCTGCTATGCAGTATTTGTTGTAAGTGAGCGGGAGAAACCATCATGATTTAGCCCGAGACAGACTTAGAAATCTGCAAATATAGCTGCTATGCAGTATTTGTTGTAAGTGAGCGGGAGAAACCATCATGATTTAGCCCGAGACAGACTTAGAAATCTGCAAATATAGGTGCTATTCGGATTTGTTTTCTGAAAATTAACTACCTGATCTTACCGTGTGTTTTTAGCCGTATCATTAATACAAAACCACCCAGCTTAAAATCAATCAGGCTGGGTGGTTTTAGTTACTTGCAGTTCAAGCCTACAATATTAAATCATCAAGTCTTTTGCTTAGTTGGCTTGAGAATAGCTGTAAGTGACATTAACCAGGGCGCTGTAGGTCATATCACCTTGGGCATTAAGTGACTCTTGAACAGTAATAAAGGTATTATCATTCAGAGTTATACTATTTTTCTCTTTAGAAGAGCCTAAAAATAACGCAAGATCATTACTTAATTCACTGCCAGATTCTGATTCTAGCTGATTTGATTTTTCAAGACCCAGTGAATAAGCGGCTGCTTTAGTCTCAACAGCTTGAGTCTTAATTACTTTACTGTCATGGTGAACGCCGTAATCCCCATAAACTGCTGCTCCTGCAAAAACATTTGCACTTAAGATGACCATTGCCGATGCGAGTAATACATTTTTAATTGATTTCATTTTTTTATTCCCTGATAAGTTTTTTATTATGTTTGGTTGTTTGCTACCCGACCAGAATACCCCCTAGTAGATGACCGGAAAGCAACACACAGATGACATGTTTGTCATTTTAGTGAAAAGCACCTATGGAACGCTCTATAGTATTGTTGATTAATAGGCTGAGGGATATGCGCTCATATTTGGTGCGTTAAAAAATTATTGGGCGGAGTAGAGTGAAAAATATTCAGGAAGGCTAATTTTTTGCTTACTTTTCTCTTGCTGCTGAGAGTGCATGACTCCCTCGAACTTTTTATATATAGGGCATCAGGGGGGAAATGCCAAGGAGGCTTACTTATCAAGCGCTTGGCTTCATTTAACTCATACTCTGCTTTGATGGGTTTTCCTGTGCCTAAATAGATGACTCAATTAACGGAATTGCTCTTCTTTACCTAACAGCCGCGAATTGCTTGTGCTTGCCAATCGCTATTTTAGTCTCGTAAGATTAATGCTCTCGGAAAGCGGGTTATCATTCCTCTGGTGCCTGAAAACCAGTATATTAAAGAGGCCAAAGACAAATAAAAAAGCGGGTCACTCGCGACCCGCTTTGGTAAATTTTTTCAACATATTTTATTTTTTGCTGCGCTTGCGGGAATATAAGCCGAAGCCAAGGAGCCCCGCTCCCAACAACAGGGTTGTGGAAGGCTCGGGGACAGAAGTTGAACCTGTACCAAATTGTGATACATGGCTGATTTTAAATCCGCTACTCAGGTTCATTCTTGGTGGTAAGTACGTAGAATCGAAAACCCCCCAACCCAGATCGGCTTGATTCTGATACAGGGCCCAGTATTTCGCATTTTTAATAAGAAAGTATTCTGGCGTGCTAGACATAGAGAATGCAAAAGTATTAGCGGTATCAGTTCCGTAATACGTAACAGGCTCATCTTTGACTGCGAATGTTGCGGTTATTCCACTACTCGCGAGCACGCTGTTAACCCAAGCCGTTTCAGTGGTTGGATTGGAATTACTTAGTAGGTTAGTATCCGAAATATAAGTATCGACACTACCCAGATCAGTGCCATCATCTGTCCCTGCAGATGAATCATCAATCATTATCCCCCAACTTGGGGTGGCAAACAGTACCAATAAAGAAGAAACTAATATAAATTTTTTCATATATTACTCCACATTAATATTTAGCAAATCGATTGACCTGCTAAATAAAAAGGCAAATTTCATGCCATACTGTAACGCGCTGTTTACTTTGTTATTTTTTTTGATAAAAACGATTGTCAGTTAAAAGTGTAAACTTTTCCGACGCTCTTTGTTTCTCATACTTCACCAATAGGGCCGCCTCTAACGCCCGCACAAAGAACCTTTATAATATCTAAGTCATTAATTTTCTAACGTGTTTTTTCCAAAGACAGGTTTAGGGCAACGGGTATCGCTGTTTATTTGTTCCATTGAAAATAGTCATGCTGTTTTTGTACGCTGTTGCGGGCGAGGATCAGGTCTTTAATTTTGAATGTTTAAAAGACTTATTTAATTTAAATTCAATGCATTAAATTTAAATTTATGATTTTTTTGATAAAAACCATGTCAGTTGCAAGTGTCAATTTTTCGACACTGTTGTGAGTTAGACTCAGGTAATCAATATTGAATTTTTTAAAAGACTAAATTGTTGTGAACGGCTAATAAGAGGATATCAGCAGCTATTTCATGTGCACTAAAGTTCGGGGCTCATGTTTTAAAACTGAACGTAAAGCTTGGCAAGAACTTGCTAGTGGATGATTCGGATGGATTGAGCCAGCTGTGCAGCAAGCATAAAATAAGTGTTCCATTTTATGCTTGTTGAAGTTACCGCTAGAAAGAGGCGTCAATATTGACGACATTCACCCGTTTGTGGTTAACAAATGCTTTTAAACTCAATCCGATAAGGTCGCGACCTTAACCCGAGTTACGGACACCACTGAATGGCAAATCAGCTTTTACCATAGTCGGGTGATTAACTAAGACCATTCCAGCAGCAAATTCGGTGTGCGATTTTTTCGCCGTGTTTCTCATCTGCAATAAAGACTGAACCTCTTAAGCCAAATGGATAATCGTTAGCAATATGCACCATCGTCTTCAAGGATCATCGTTTATACCAAATGCATCAAATAGGTGCTCAGCCTTGCTGTGCCTCCCCTGCGCTGCTGTTGTAATACCAGCCTAACCCTGCTGTTTTACAACCCGATGTACTGATAAAGCTGGCATCAATCGCTGCAATTTATTCTCCCTGCTCAGAAAAGGTTAGTGCAATTAATTTCATGTTAAATTCAGCATAATCAAAAGTGCGGGTAGATCAGCGTCGAAACCATTTCTTCATTCATCGCGCTTTAACGACCCATATTTGTAAATGTTGCCTGGCCTCTGTATTTATTTGATATCAGAAACCTTATTCTCGCAATTTCTGCTCATGGATCCTATTTTATTTTTGTTCTATAACGGTCCGGAGTGTTGTAGTTAAGTCGCAAAAATGAACTAAAAAACCAATTCAAATTCATTAATAGTCAAAATTAAAGACCGCCCGGTTCATTTTTTATCTCTTTATTTTTATAAGGTGCTAATGTATTTACAAGGTTTTGCTCAAAACAGTTATTTTAAATCATGGTTTTATTTAAGAGTATTAATTAACACCGCGAATACTAAATATTAGCTAATGTGCCGATAGGCTGGTGACTCTAAAAATTGCTTAATGTCATATTCTTACCTTTAAAGTGTATTTTTTTTTGTAAGCTGCTGTTTACCAGGCTTAATCTGCCAGTAAAATATAAAAAATATTAAGGAATAGAAATGATGCATAATAAGTCTATTTTAACACTGGCTCTTACGGCTGCATTGACCGCTTGTGGATCTTCTAGTGACAACACCAACTCAAAAATGTCCGCACCAGCTCTAACTGAAAAAATGAATTTAGTAACAACCACCGTTAAAGCAGATGGTAACATTTGTAACTACGACGCTGGGAGAATTTTGAGCACAGAGCACTTTACAATCGGCGTCATGGATAGTGGTGTAACAGATGACAAGTTTCAAGCGGCAGCAAAAGTGGCAGAGGTCGCATTCAATGATCTACTGATAGCATTAGATCTCGATGCGACAACCGATCTTGATATCACAACAGAGGCCCCTTGGACAATCTGTGTTGATAGTTTAGCAGCGCTGAATGGGAGTGGTGACGAGAACTCCTTGGACTTTTCCCCCACAGATGACAGCAATGCCAACTACCGTTTAGCCAAACATGAATTAGTGCATACCATCCAAATGGAGGTAGGCGATGTCAATAGCGGCGGCTACCCAGAGCGATGGTTTAATGAAGGGTTAGCACATCGCTTAGGGTCTCCTGCTTCAACCTTTACCTCGTCACAACTGGTCGGGTTCGTGGAGACCCGTTCAGGTAATTACGATGAAACTGAAGCCATTTGGTCTGATCCGCATAACGACGCTTATTCTACTATCATAGGCTACCTAACGGACGGACTCGGGCTCTCGAACAAAGATCTATTGAATGTATATATTAATGCATCAAACAGCTCATTTGAAACCGCTTTAAACGAAGCACTTAGCAGTAAATCTGTCACTTTATACGACCTACATAACGATAACTTTATTATTAACACCATTGCTGGCGGCTGGCTTGAAAATTTTCAAGCAAAAGGGGAATTGACTACCAATAAATTTATAATTGATGCAGCAATCAACAATCGTGTTGATTATTTATCTGGCAGCCCTAGTCTACATTTCGACTACGACGATAGCAGCTATGAAGCAAGATTAGAGACAGTAAAAGATGGCACCTATAAGCTGTATGTCATGGATGATACTAAAACGGTTTATGGTCCAATGAGCGTAACAATCAAGGATCATGCGATGGGGGGGATTGACTTATACGATATCGCTAAGTGTACTGACACTTTCTGTTCTGCCGATTAAAAAACAGGAGAGAGTGCGATTCGGGTCTTTAATCTTGAATTTTTAAATAACTAATTTTCTTTAAATTCAATGCATTAGATTGTCAAGCCAATCCAAACACTGAAATTTCCGCTGATGTTTTCTAATTTTAAAAATGACTTTGACAGTGGAAAAATGGATCGATAAATTTGTCAGGAAAAAATTTGAACGTTGGAATTTACGACAATGACCTGAAAGGCGTAGGGCAGGACGTCCGGAGTCATTTACGCCAGTTTAGGCTTATGAGCTCTTGCTGTTGAGAGATCATGTGCCTTTCGTCTGTACGCCGACAAGGGCTAGATTTCAACGAGTATTGCTTTCCTGCGCCTAAATAGAGCGCTTAATTAGTGGAATCGCTATAACGTAAATCTTTTAAATTAAAACCAAGCTTAATATCTGTTTTTAATGTCACCAGCTGTTTGGCCAATATTGCATTACTTTGCTGGGATTTGATTTTAGTTAACAGTTTATTGCTGGGAGCGTCCGCCTGATTAAAGATATTTTCTAAACTGCCGTATTGTTGTAAAAGGGATAATGCACCTTTGTTGCCAATACCTTCTACACCTTTAATCGCACTGCTTGAAATACCTGTAATAGACCAATAATCAATAAGTTGCTGACTGGTTAATTGCATTTTCTGAAGGACTTGCTGCCTGTTGATAAAGCTATTTTGAAAATAATCATAAAGTTTGATAGATTCATTTAAGAGCTGATAAAAACCTTTATCGGTCGAGACAATAATACATTTTTGTTGCTGTTTTGCTATTTTATCAGCCAGGCAGGCAATCAGATCGTCAGCTTCATCCTCTTCGGTTACTAAAGAATCAACCCCAAGATCAAAAAATTGCTCTTGAATCGTCGGCAAACCTTGTCTGAGAAGTTCGGGAATGGGTTTTCGTCCCTGTTTATATTCAGGGTAAATTTGATGACGCCAACTGGGTGCATGACTGTCAAACACACAAATAGCATGGGTTGGCTGATGAATACGCAGTAGTTTTTTAAGGGCATTACTGGTTGTGCTTTGTGTCGCAATCAGTGCTGCTGGGGTATCTCCATGCTGCTTTTGCTGCACCGCATAGATGCGCCGAACAAGGTTCATTGCATCTATGATTAATAGCGTTGATATCATTTTTTAAAGGGCCCTGAACAGTAAATTATTGCTATTTTGAGCTTTTAAATAAAATATAATAAAACGCTTAACAGCTTGTTACCTTAACTGTAACTTATTTTATTATCTTATAACAAGGGGTATAAACCGTACCCGGTAATTTCATACGTCCCTGTTTAATAAAACTTTCCAATAAAACATCTACTTTTTTCATTAATACTGACTCACCTTTAAGTTCAAAGGGACCATATTTTTCTATGGATTTAATCCCTTCATCTTTGACGTTACCACCGACTATACCTGAAAAAACACGGCGTAAATTTGATGCCAATTGTTCACTTGGCTGTTCATTGTTTAAGACTAAATTTTTCATATTAGTATGATTAGGATAAAAAGGTTGTTGGAAGGATTCTGTTATTTTCAGTGACCAGTTAAATGAAAAAGCATCACCAATAGCACGGCGATATTCCGTGACTTTTGACATCGATTTTTTGAGTGTTTGGGCGACCAAAGCGGGATCGGCAATAATTATTTGATAATGTGACTGGGCCTCTTCACCTAGGGTGCCGGCGATAAATTTATCGATTGCCTTAAAATAGGATTCACTGCCTTTGGGGCCGGTTAAAATAATAGGGAAAGGCTGACGTTTATTTTCCGGGTGCATCATTATCCCTAACAGATACAATAACTCTTCTGCGGTTCCCGGGCCGCCAGGGAAAATAACAATACCGTGCGCTACACGTATAAATGCCTCAAGACGTTTTTCAATATCGGGTAGAATAACTAACTCATTAACGATTGGATTAGGTGGCTCAGCGGCGATAATGCCCGGCTCTGTAATACCTATATGTCGGCCATTATTAACCCGCTGTTTAGCATGACCGATGGCAGCTCCCTTCATCGGGCCTTCCATCGCGCCGGGTCCACAGCCCGTACAGATATTAAGCTCTCGAAGTCCTAATTGACTGCCTACTTCCCGAGTATAATCATACTCCTCTGATCTTATCGAATGCCCGCCCCAACAGACAATAACATTCGGCTCTACACCTGCCTGTAAAATACCCGCATTACGTAAAATAGAAAAAACTAAACTGGTGATTTGCGAGGACTGATTTTCATCTTCAACCCCGAGCCTGATTTGGGTATTAACATATAACAGATCGCGTAATACCGAAAAAAGATGCTCCTGGATGCCCTTGATCAGTTGGCCATCAATAAAAGCGTCTTCCGGCGGATTGTGCAGCTCAATTTTTACGCCTTTTTCCTGATGTAATACTTTGATTTCAAATGTTTTGTATTTTTCTAAAATTTCTTTGCTGCTGTCCGTATGACTGCCTGAGTTAAGCACCGCAAGGGAGCAGTTACGAAATACATTATAAATATCGCAATCTGCATTTTTTTGTAATTCATTCACTTCAAGTTGCGATAATAAAGCCATGCTTCCGATAGGGTTGATGTGAGCTATCATGGAATCTCCTTGTGTATTGATGTATATCCAGCTAACTGAGGATGCAAGCGTTAGGAGGTGATTATATCCCTGGCACTTATTTTCTGACTTACTGTGATTCCTGCGTCTGCAAGTATAAGAAAAATATGCGTAATTGCCATATTACGGTAATTACATTTAATAATATGCTGTTTTAATGCAGAAATCCGGCTCGTCCTCTAAGTATTACTATTGCAGCAGTTGATTGACCTCTTCAACTGTTTCCTGATTTTCAAGTTCAGGCTAAATAACAGATAATTGCTATTGCAGCAGTTGATTGGCCTCTCCAACTGTTTCCGGATTTTCAAGTTCAGGCTAAATAACAGATAATTGCTATTGCAGCAGTTGATTGACCTCTTCAACTGTTTCCTGATTTTCAAGTTCAGGCCAAGTAAACAGATAATTGCTGTTGCTGGAATGGATTTTTACCAGTCCTTTAGTGATCGCAATCTGGCCCAATCGCCATAAATCGCCATCAAAAAATGCCGGTGGCAAATTATCAATTGCATAGAGTTCAACCCAGCTGTTTTGCTGTTTTGATCTGCGGATTTGGCTTGCGGCAAAAAGTGCCAAACTATTTAGATTTAAGGTCTGGGCAGCGCTGATGGCACGACTGGCATTGTTCAAAAATGGATACGCGACAATGCCCGTCGAAATCGTTTTTGGTAAATAATGTTGGCTTGCGAAGTTATTAAAAAATTGTTCTATTTTATCTGCGAAGCCGGCTGCATTCGAATAGTTATTCTGCTCGCTAATAAATAAAATTTGATTATCACGGAGATGAATAATATTAACACTGTGAGCAAAGTGTGTTTTCAATGTTTCGCCGAGTTTTGCTTCGATTTTATTCGCCAACCTGACGCCATACAACTCATTAAGCTCGGTTAAAAATGGCACATTAACTAATGCGTAAAACAGGGGCGCGCCGTTATAGAGAGTCGTAAAATCGTTAATATTATTTTCTTGCGTGGGCAGTTTAGTGCGCGCATGAAAGGCAAGTCGTTGTTGTGTTTTTTTCTCTAATGCCCGCAGTTTATAGTAGCATTTTGTTCTGGATAAAAGCATCAGCACGGACAGAATAAAGAGGGAGCTTGCTGTATAACTTAATGTTTTATAAAAGTTGGATTGTGTCAGTAATACTGTATTTTGGATTTCTAATCTATTTTGCTGCTGCATCTGATCAAGGCGCTGCAGTTGTTCGTTGATCTGCAACTGTTGTAATCTAAATGCGCTTTCTTTAATCTTATTCTGTAAAGCGTAAAAATTTTTGAAATGTAAAATAGCGCTCTGAGGAGAGCCGATCATTTCATAACTTAATGCAAGCATTTCATGGGCTTGGGTACGTAATAAAGGGTGATCTTGTGCTGTCAGTTGTAACACTTTTTCTAACTGTAAAATAGCCAGAGCAGTGGACTCATTGAAAATATTCAATTTGGCCAGCAGTAAAAGACTTTCTATTTGAAACGGTACTTTATTTGATCGCTTGAAATGAAAATGCGCATTCTGCAAATATTCTTGTGCCAGTACCAGCTCTTTCTGGTGCTTTTCATTGCTTCCTTTTTCAGCGTAAGTTCGGCCTATTTCAAGGTAGACAACACCTAACAGTGCACTGTAGGCGTTTTCTTCAATCAATTCTAATGCATTAAACAGATAAATTAAGGCTTGGTTGTGTTCATTATTTTGCCGTTTTAAAACGGCAAATTGAATAATACTTTCGACTTGCTTGGGGGTGTTTTTAGTCCCCATATAAAGTTCAATTCTTTTGCCGGAAAAATCTAAGGCGCGCGAGAAGCGAGACTTATTTTGGTACATTAAAATAATACTGTTTTTTACCTGGCCACTGAGTTTAATAAAACCATGTTGATCGGCCAACCTGTCTGCCGACAGAAAATGTAAACTGGCTAATTGCTCCTGTTTGATCTGATCAAAATAGAGACCCTGGTAATAAGCTAACCAGGCATGCAGATTGTTATTGTTATTATTTTTCAGTAATTTTTTGGTTTTTTCTAACGCGTTATGGGCATCCTGATAATTATTTTCTTCTAAATACAATTTAACGATGGCTAATAATCTTCTAATAGTTACGTTCATTGAACTGTTCAATGGCGATTGCAGTTCATTAAGCCTTTTAATCAGATCGACATTACTTAATTGCGGGCGTTCTTCTTGAGGAATTTCAAGCGCAATGATATTTAATGTTTCTATTTGATCGTTTTGACTGCTTGGGTTTTTTAACATTGGCTGCAATAAATCCAGCGCTTTCGAGTATTCCCCAAGCTGAGCATGACAATATGCTTCTAATTGTATTGCGAAATTCTTATCGTTTTGTCGCTTAGTTGGCGCGATCGTGTTTTGCGGTGTGTTGATATAGATTATTGCTGTATTAATACAGCTGAGCGGGGCAGTATCTCGTAATGCGAAAGCATTTTTTAAGGTGTTCGAGAGCGCAGGAGGGGGTAATTCCAACGCCCTGGCTGATTGACTGACCTGAACTAAAAAGAGCGCACAAATAGCGCGAAAGTATTGACCAATATATCTCATAACAGCTAATTTTTATTGTCGTAATAGACGAACATTATTAATATCATTAATGTGTTCCGTGGCGCGCATCGGGTTGATATCTAATCCGCCGCGGCGAGTATAACGCGCATAGACACAAAGCGAATCAATTTGTCCAAATTTCATGATGTCACAATAGATTCGTTCAACACACTGCTCATGAAACTCATTATGTTGACGGAAAGAGATTAAGTAGCGTAATAATTTTTTACGATCTAATTTTTTACCGGTATAACTTATTTCGATACTTGCCCAATCTGGTTGACTGGTAATTAAGCAGTTTGACTTTAATAAATGAGAATACAGGGTTTCGGTTATCTGCTCCTGTGAGCAAACATCCTGAAGATAGTCTGCGCTGAGTTGGTAGTTATCAATTTCAATGTCTAATGCATCTAAACACTGCCCGGTAAAAGTACCCAGCTGATCGCTGAAGTTATCTAAGTCAGTATTAAGTTCAACGCTAACCGCTTTATCGGCACAATGCGACAGATCGGTCGTTAACACTTTCTGTACTGCATCGATAGAAGCAAACTTGGTTTGGTTAAAGCTGTTTAAATATAACTTGAAGGATTTTGATTCAATTAAGTTTTTACTGTCATAGGGGACTTTTACCACTCCGGTTGCAACAACGGGTTTACCTTTACTGTTTAACCAGGAAAGCTCGTAAATATTCCACAAATCAACACCATAAAAGGGCAGGTTATGTTCTGAAAGCTGCAGTTCATTACGGTTTAAACTGCGTGGCACCGCTTGTAATAAAGTGGCGTCGTAGCAGCTTTTGTATTCTGTTTTTTTTCCCAGAGCCAGATTTTTTAGCGTGCTATCTTGATCGTAGAGTGGTTTATTATTCATTTTTTTTCGCTTTTATTTTTTAAAACAATACAATGACCGTATTGTAAACAAAATAAAGAATTATTCGAGCTATGAATCATACAACACAAACACAGCTATTCGATTTTTTCGAACGTTTTAAAAACCATTGGCAAACACAAAAAAAATCATTACCTCAAGCGGTTTTTGAAGCGCAATGGATTTCACCCTGCCAGGTCGGGGAAGTTGAAAACGAACTTATTTTCTGGTCACCTATTAAGCGTGAGCCCTCTGTCGACCTGAGTAATATTGAGGAGGCACTGGATATAAAATTGCACCCCAGTATTGTGGATTTTTTCTGCTCTGCCTATTCAGCCGGTTTACCTGCTACCTATCAAAATCATCCGATCGAGTTGATCCAAGCCTGGAATGATGAGGATTTTAATCTTCTGCAAGAAAATATGCTTGCCCATTTTATGATGCAAAAACGTTTAAAACAACCTGCATCTATGTTCATTGCCAGTTGTTCCGATGAAATGCAGATAGTGTCGGTCTTAAATGCAACGGGTGAAGTACAGTTGGAGACGTTAGGGAAAGGGCAGGAAGCTATTTTAGCCGCAAACTTAGCGGATTTTTTGGCCACTTTAACCCCAGTAATAATTGAGTAATAGTGCAATAATTCCCTAAAATGCAGATCACTGCATTTTAGGGGGATTATCGGTTACTGTTTGAGTGTCAAATAACCTGTCCAAATTCGCGTCACTGTGGTGAGCCAGCAAAGAAAACTGAAAATATAAGCAATAATAGAAAAATGCTGCGGTAATAAACATAAAAGCGCAAAACAAAGAATAGTTTCTGTCCCTTCGGTTAATCCTCCTATGTAATAAAGTGACTTTTTACTGTGGGTTGGACTTCTGACGTTCTCTATCTTCCTTTTTCCGGCCATCACTGCAAAGGCTAAGAAACTGGATCCCGAACCGATAAAAGAAAAAATCAAAAAAGCACCGGCGATAGCATTCATCTCAGGATTCGCCAAAACAAAACCAAAGGGGACTAAGGCATAAAAAATAAAGTCTAAGGTAATATCTAAAAAACCACCACTGTCGGTGATCCCCTGTATTCTCGCCACCGCGCCGTCAATGCCATCAAAAATACGATTAAGGAGAATAAAAAAGAGAGCAAGATAGTATGCCTGATAGGCTAAAGCCGGCAGGCTAAGGAGACCCAAAAAAAATCCGAATAAAGTTATTTGGTCAGCCTTTATCCCGAGTTTATCTATCTGTTTTGCTATGATATTAAGCGGGGAGCGGATAATTTTAGTCGTAAAACGGTCTAGCATGTATTTTCCTTTATTGGCTTGTTGTTAAGCTCATTTTTTATTTTTCATTCCAAGGCCATTGTAAACATTGACCATTAGAAGGTACGTCCGATTCATCATGGGTAACCATTAAAGCGGGTAGTTTTCTTTTTCTTATCTGTTCAAATACCCAGACTTTAAAGTCATTGCGTAAGGATTTATCTAATTTACTAAAGGGCTCATCAAGTAAAACAGCAGCAGGCTCAGCGAGCAGCATTCTCATCATACTGATCCTTGCTCTCTGTCCTCCTGATATTTGTGATGGTCCTTTTTCAGCTAAGGTTTGTAACTTTAATTCATTCAAGGTGTTCATTGCAACCAACCTACGTTGCTCTTTTTTAAATTTATTGGGCAGGGCAATGGCGAGGTTTTCCCAAATATTAAGATGCGGGAACAACAGGTCATCTTGAAATAAAATGCCAATATTACGTTTCTCGACAGCTACCTTATTGAGTAGGCAGTTATTCAAATAATATTCACCCGAATAGCTGAATTCGAGTGAGGCATGACCGGCTATCGCACTTAATAAGGTCGATTTACCGCAGCCACTCGGTCCCATTAAGGTTAATATTTCACCGGGCAGGATAGAAAATGACACGGGAGAAAATAGCTGTTTTTTATTGATATCAATAATAGTCAGATTTTTTACTGTCAGGGACATGGTGAGCGATACTCCTTTTATTGACTGTGCTTTGATTTATTATCATTCCAGTTTTTTGACTGGCAAAAATAGCGATAAAATAAAAGAAAAAGGGCACTAAAGATTGCAGCAGAGCATAAATGGCACTAATCCGTCGATCTTGACCGCTAGAAAGGGCAACCGCTTCTGTAGTTAAGGTGGAAATACGTCCTCCCGCAAGCATTAATGTCGGTAAATATTGCGCTAAACTAACGCTGATCCCAACCGCCCAGGCAATACAAAGGGTGGGTAATAAAACCGGTCTTTTAATTTTCCACCAAACCTTCAAAGGTGACATTCCTAAACTCAGTGCAACCATATCTAATCGCTTTTCATAACTTCGCCATGGCCCGTCTAATACCAGATAAACGTAGGGGAAAACAAAGAAGATATGCGCCCAAATCACCCATAAATAATAATACTGATGGGCAACAAAAAGCGTCGCAACTTGTATGCCAAATAAAATGGACAATTGCGGTGCCAGCATGGGGATTGAGATGATTAACCGTGGTACGACAAATCGGCGCCTATCAGCCATCTCCCTAATGCTATGTTCATGAATGACGATAGCAAATAAAAGTGCCACGGTCGCACTGATCAAGGCAATAAAGATACTGTTGCCGATAATACCCCACAAAAAAGTCCATTCTTGTTGCCAAAAGCGTAATGACCAGTGAGTTGGGAAAAGTTCAGGAAAAGGCCAGCGCTGAGCAAAGGACCACAGGATCAGAAGCGGCAGAGGGATTAATGAAATAAGGTAGGTGACTAAGAGTGCACTTTTACCGGCAAGCGGCAGTGCGCGACGCCCGCTGGTTTGCCAGCTGCGGCACTTAACTATGGTTAACCATTCTATAAAACGGATTAAATACAATAAAACAATACAGGTAAGTAAAAGTAATAACGCGCCAGCCGATGCTTTGGGTAATGTGGCTAAGTCAGGATCATTTAACCACTGCCAAATCAGAACAGGAAAAGTGGCCGGTGAGGTCGGGCCTATTACCAATGCAACATCAACGACGGACAAGCTGTATGCCATCACGGCAAAGAGCGTAAAACGTATTTTAGGCAACCATTGCGGTAATATTATTTTCTGCCAGGTCTGTGCTTTGGAATAACCTAAACTCTGTGCGCTTACCAGTGTACTGTTAACATTTAGCTGCTTAAGGAGCGGGATGCTCATAAACAGTAAAAAGGGGATTTCCTTTATTGTAAGCCCTAAAATCAGCCCTAAACCATAGGGATCATTAATTAAACTCCAATTAGCAATACCAAGATCGTTAAAAAGCGTGTTTAAAATTCGCGCAATAAAGCCACTTGGGGTGAATAAAAAGGCAAAACCAATAGCAAAAGCCACATGGGGCAGTGCCAATATCGGGGCTAGCAGGCTTTCTACTTTATGCCAGTAAGCCTTATTCCAGCATGATTGTAAAATGGAGAAAGCCAGCAGAGCTGATAAAAAAGTACTGCTTAGGCTGACAAAAAGAGTGATTAAAATCGACTCGCGCAGGCCCGGCCAGTGTAAAAGCTCGAAAAATCCCGTTAAAGAGAAGGTCTGCAGATTAATGGCCGGAATATAAGAAAAAGCAGAAAAAAACAATCCCAGTAAACCTGGCAGTAAAGGGGTAAAACAGACCAAAATGGCTAATATCAGCAAAAATTGAAATGAGATTTTCTGTATTGAAGCGTTCATCGGTAGCAGCAACTATTTTTAATGACCATATCTTTTTTGCCATTCCGTTTCCAACGCTGTCTGCCAACTGGGGTGCGGCTCACTAATTGATTTAAATAAGGTTGTTTTTTGGGGCGAACTGCTGAGCTTTGATGATTGCAAAACAGTTGGATCACCCCAGACCGAAATATCCGCTTTTTTTGACTGTGCTTCAGGACTTAACAGAAAATTAATCGCCACTAGCGCGCCCTCTTTTGCAGCCGCATTCCAGGGAATAGACAGGAAGTGAATATTAGACAACGCACCTGCTGCAAGCGCATAAGCGGTGGTTGAATCTCTTAATAAACCGTTTTCCTGCGCACTGAATACCTCATTAGGATTAAAGGAAATAGCCAGATCTAATTCACCATCATCAAGTAATTGCAGTGTTTCTGCACTGTTCTCCGGAAACTGTTTACCTTGACGCCAGGCAACCCGATGAAAGTCGTCTAAATATGACCATAAAGGTGCGCTTATTCGCTGAAAGGTTTTGTCATCAACGGGCGAATACAAAGCATCAGGATTTTCACTTAGTTCGATCAATGCAGATTTAAGAAAACTGGTACCATGAAATGAAGGAGGGCGGGGGTAACTGAGTTTATTTGGATGGCTTCGGGCATATACCAGCATTTCGCGATGGCTCTGCGGCGGATTATTGACTTTATTCTTGTCATAAATAAATACCAGCTGCCCAACGCCCCATGGGGCCTCTAATCCCATTGTCGGCTCTGCAAAATCACTGTCTACGGGCAGTGATTTATCAACATATTGCCAGTTTGGCAGATTTTCAACAAAGGGAGTTGTAAGCAGATTAAAGTCCTTCATTGATTTAAAGTTTTCGCCATTAATCCAAACCATATCAATACTGCCATTGCTGTTTTTATCGGCGCTTTTTTCTGCTACCAGACGCGTAATAGCTTCAGAAATATCGGTGACTTTTACGTGTTTTAAAGTGACTCCCTGCTCTGCTTGCAGGCGCTTATTCGCCCAGCGTAAATAGTTGTTAATATCCTGGCTGCCGCCCCAGGCGTAAAAATAAACCGTTTGACCCTGAGCTTTTTCTTCAATCTTCTGCCAGTTTATATTGTCTGCCTGAGCAAAGGTTGTCAGCAGTAACAGGCTGAATAGAGCGATTAACTTTTTCATGATTGATCCTTTTTGCGTGTCCAATTAAAATATTTTTCAACCCAGCGCAACAGTGTTTGCGGTGCATGATCTTTTTTCCATATTCCGGCTGTCGCTTTATTTGCTTCACTCATGGTCGGGTAGGGGTGGATAGTGCCGAGAATCTTATTTAAACCCAGTTTGTAACGCATTGCCAGAGTAAATTCCGCAAGCAGGTCGCCTGCATGGGAGCCGACTATGGTTGCCCCTAAAATTTTATCACTGCCGGTTGCGGTAAATTTTATTTTGCTTAATGCGATTGATCATAAATTTGCTTATAAAGGGCAGTAATCCCAATGCCGCAAAAGACAATAAAACAGAAGGTGAGAGTAAGCCTGACAATGAGTTAATATCAGCAAGCTGAGTACCTGCATTTAGGAAAACCGCGGTGGCGGGTAACATACCGAGTTGACTAAAAAGGTAATATTTTTTTGCCGGCATAGTAGTCAACCCCATCAGCAGGTTGATCATAAAAAAGGGGGAAAGGGGAATCAATCTCAGCGTTAGCAGATAAAGGCTACCATCCTTTTCAATACCTCGATTTATTGCCTTTAGTTTTCCGCTAAATCGTCTTTGTACCCAGTCCTGCAGTAGATAACGACTGAATAGAAAAGCGAGGGTAGCCCCTATGCTGCTCGCAAATGAAACCAATAAAAGACTCCACCAAAAGCCAAATAATGCAGCTCCGAGCAGAGTGAGAATAATTGAACCTGGAACTGAAAGGGCTGTGATAACAATGTATAAGATAAAATAAAGCACACTGGCGAGCAGAAAGTTGTCATTGATATAGCCGTTAAGTTGCGCTTGATAGATTTTAGCATTTTCCAGCGTTAGCAGATGATTAAACTCAAAAACGAACCACAGTGCGACAAATGCTAAGATAACAATAATTGTTTTTTTTCTATCCATTGATGATTTCCTTGGGTCAAAAATAAGCGCTAGTGTTCAACAGACCGTGAAAATCTAAATAAAATTTCTAAATTAATCCGTAAGTTAAGAATAATAAATTTAACCGCAGAAAATTAATCTCAGGCTGCCATGCGGAAAACACAGTTATTTGATGAAATTTTAAGGTTAAGTTATCTCTCACAAATAGGATTTCGCGGGCTATTGCAAACCGTGGCAATTATTTTGCAGATTACCCGGTTAATACAAGATTCTTTCAGGGTGATTAATTATCGGTTGCCACAGTACCATCATGACGAGGTGTTTCAGGTACGTTTTCCAGCAGCGCGACTGTTGGTTCCACTTTAAATGGAAATAATGAGTTGCTGCCTTATAAAGAGTGCAGCCGGTGATTAATTCCCTATTCGTCACCGGAAAAAGCAGATGTTTTCGCCACCAAGGTATTAATGTATTGGTGGCGTTGCTAATTAACGGGTGACTAGCCAGCTAATTAAAGACCTTCGCCCCTTTATAGCAGTTGTCTTATTCAACAAAGATTTGCATTTCTTCACCAATTTTTTTACGCATATCCATCAGTTTACGGGCACTTTCATTCTGTTGTATATCGGCTTCGCTTTCCGGCTCCCATGCTGGAACGAAAATGGGATGGCCATGTGCATCGACCGCCACCATAATGACGATGCAATGTGTCGTCAAACGTCTGTTTAACGATTTCGGATCACAAGCATTTACTTCAAGAGCAATATGCATAGAGGATTTTCCCGTATAGATCACTTTCGCCTCCACCTCGACCAGGCTGCCGACATGAATCGGTGTGATAAATCGGATCCCGCCAGCGTAGGCAGTAACACAATAATGACCACTCCAGCCCGCAGCACAAGCATATGCGGCTAAATCGATCCATCTCATTACTGCTCCACCATGTACCTTCCCACCAAAATTAACATCTTGAGGTTCAGCTAAAAAACGTAGGGTGATGTCTCTTTGGGGTATTTTCATTCACTTAACCTCTGAATTTTTTAATCAATTCTTAAAAATAATAGTTATACCAAATGTATTAAAGATGTGATCTTGCATTGCGTAGGAAAAATTAACATTATAAGGCATGAGTTGCAGAAAGTAGTTGTTCTCCTTTCACAAAATCCTATGAAATGATTTTGAACAGTTTTAGCTGACCACAAAGTGGTGAAGAACAGAACGTTCTGAATAAAACTCATCACGCAGATAGGGTTAATTTTAACCAGCAAGGTTGATTACTTATTTGATGCGTTTAGTATTCTTGTATGTCCGACCTTATAACTTAAATAAGTGTTACATGGGGCAGGGGATGATAATAACCAATTGCGCTTTAAGCAAGAGTTGATTTAGCGTCAGGCATGGCAGTGGAAATTATGTTAGAGAATTGTGATTGTAGGTGCTTAAATCTGCGTGGTTATGGTATTTAAAAATCAGTTTTCGGTTTAACCATACGAGAATCTATCACTTACTAGCAATGTGATGGTTAATGGTGCTTAAAAATATTGACCAGATTGATAACCAAGTAGGTAATCACTGTCCAATTCTTTGTGATTACTGCCAAGCAAGTTTTTTATCTTAATGCTCTTCATTATAAACAGTGCCATCATCGGGCGGATTGTTTTCATGATCAGCTCATCTGATTTTACCGATAGCACTTAATTAAGCGCTAAACAAATTTGGTGCAATTATTAGTTATTAATAAACGCATGAGTGATGACAATCTGCATGTTGGTCAATCAATTTAAATAAAGTAACTATTGCGCTTATCTATCACCGCTGCCTAACTATTAACATAGCGCAGAGAGATAGATAAATTAATAGAAACCATTTTTAAGCTGGTAGAGCGAATAATCGGGCATAAAAGGGTCAGCTAAATTAAAAAAGACACCACCTTCTATTGAAATAGTCTACTTTTAAAACAGATTGTATGTTAAACAATCGTTCGCACATCTTATTGAAATAATAGTCATTAAAGCCCTTGCCAATCTACTTTAAATCCCTATAATGCGCCCCACGGAAACGGGAAAGACGCAAGTCAAACCGGTTACTT
>NZ_PJBP01000106.1 GCF_002836415.1 Psychromonas sp. MB-3u-54
AATCGAAAGTGTACGCGTTTATCATTTAAGAAAAAGGGAGCCTTAAGTACAGCTCCCTTCCCGCCCATTAAAGCCGCCATGGATAGACTCAATTAGTCGGTTACTCAGCAGGTCAACTGCGTAAGTGACTAAATATAAAAGTATAAAATTATTTTTCCCGTTGATAAAACAGTGAACTGACGCACTCTATTTTCCATGTTTTTTTGAAAACAAAGGTAACAAGTTTATATTTTTGACTACCCTTAAACAAAGGTAATGAGATTAAATTACTTATTTTCATTAGTTATCGGCTAATGAGTTTTGACAAATATCAAGGATGAACAACTGCGTCTTGGTTGTTTGCACTTTTGCCTATGATCAGGGGGAATTATGAGTCTTTTAGAGCACTATCGTCAGCGTTACGACAATGTCAAAGAAGAAGAGATGTCCATTCAGGAATATCTGGCACTATGTAAGAAGGATCCTGGTACCTATGCTTCTGCGGCAGAAAGAATGCTAATGGCTATTGGTGAACCTGAACTGATCGATACTTCCCACGATCCTCGTTTAAGCCGCATTTTTTCCAATAAAGTCATCAAACGCTATGCCACGTTTGATGACTTCTACGGTATGGAAGAGTGCATTGAAAATATCGTTTCCTATTTTAAACATGCAGCACAAGGCCTGGAAGAAAGGAAACAAATCATTTATTTGCTGGGCCCCGTTGGTGGTGGTAAATCATCATTAGCAGAAAAGCTAAAATCACTGATGGAAAAACAGCCTATCTACTGCATTAAAGGCTCCCCGGTGTTTGAATCACCACTGGGTTTGTTTGATCCGGAAGAAGATGGACAAATACTCAGCGAAGATTATGGCATCGCGAAACGTTATATCAGCACTATAATGTCGCCCTGGGCAGGCAAACGCTTACAGGAATATAATGGTGATATCAGTCAATTTCGAGTGGTTAAAGTCTACCCTTCTATTCTTAATCAAATAGCGATTTCAAAAACCGAGCCGGGTGATGAAAATAATCAGGATATTTCATCTCTGGTAGGTAAGGTTGATATTCGCCAACTTGAAGATTTTTCGCAAAATGACGCCGATGCTTACAGTTTCTCGGGCGCTTTATGCCGCTCAAACCAAGGTTTGATGGAATTTGTGGAGATGTTTAAAGCGCCGATCAAGGTACTTCACCCGTTATTAACCGCCACCCAGGAGAGTAATTACAACAGTACTGAGGGCTTAAGTGCCATTCCCTTTGACGGTATTATTCTTGCTCATTCCAACGAATCAGAATGGCAAACCTTCAAAAACAATAAAAATAATGAAGCGTTTATTGATCGTGTCTACATTGTAAAAATTCCCTACTGCCTGCGGGTATCTGAAGAAATTAAAATTTATGAAAAATTATTAGAAAACAGTTCGTTGTATGCTGCGCATTGCGCCCCGGATACGCTCAGTATGCTCGCCAAGTTTGTTATTTTGTCGCGCTTGAAAGAGCCTGAAAATTCCAATACCTATTCAAAAATGAAGGTCTATGACGGTGAGAACTTAAAAGACAGGGATCCGAAAGCTAAATCGATGCAGGAATACAAAGATACAGCGGGTGTTGATGAAGCGATGGATGGTTTATCAACCCGCTTTGCTTTTAAAATACTCTCTAAAGTATTTAATTTTGATCCCACTGAAATTGCTGCCAATCCGGTACATTTATTGTATGTATTAGAACAGCAGATTGAACAGCAACAGTTTAAAAAAGAGTTACAGGAAAAATATTTAGCTTTTATAAAAGAATTTATTGCCCCGCGCTATATAGACTTTATCGGCAAAGAAATTCAAACCGCCTATTTAGAATCCTATGCTGAATACGGTCAAAATATCTTTGACCGTTATGTCACCTATGCTGATTTTTGGATTCAAGATCAAGACTTCAGAGCACCGGAAACCGGGGAAATGTTAGATCGAAATTCCCTTAATGAAGAGCTCGAAAAAATAGAAAAACCGGCGGGGATAAGTAATCCAAAAGATTTCCGTAATGAAGTGGTGAATTTTGTGCTGCGCGCACGCGCAAATAACGAAGGTAAAAATCCAAATTGGAACGGTTACCAGAAACTACGTACCGTTATAGAGAAAAAAATGTTCTCCAATACAGAAGATTTATTGCCGGTTATTTCATTTAATGCCAAAGCGTCAGCAGATGACCAGCATAAACACAAAGAATTTGTCGATCGTATGCAGGACCGGGGGTATACCGAAAAACAGGTGCGCTTACTTTCCGAATGGTATTTACGGGTTAGAAAATCACAATGATTTATCTGGGTTAACTTAGGGGAATGTAATGTTTTTTTATATTGATAAAAGTTCATTCCCTGCTATCAACTTTACCAATGGTGATTGCTTATGAGTTATATTGTTGATCGCAGGCTAAATGCCAAAAAAAAGAGCACGGTTAATAGACAGCGCTTTTTGAAACGTTATCGTAAACATATCAAAAAAGCGGTGACGGATGCAATAAGCCGCCGCTCAATAACCGATATCGAACATGGCGAGGAGATACATATTCCCGCAGACGATATGAAAGAGTCTTTTTTCCACCATGGTCAAGGGGGACATGCCGAACGCATATTACCCGGCAATCAAGATTTTATTGGTGGTGACCGCATTGAACGCCCCCCTTCCGGCGGTGGCTCGGGCAGTGGACCGGGTGCAAGTGATAGCGGGCAAGGTGAAGATGAATTTGTTTTTCAAATAACCCAGGCAGAGTTTCTTGATTTTATGTTTGATGAACTCGCCCTGCCTAATATGATTAAGCGCCAATTGGTCGGTAGCGATGAATTTAAACTTCGTCAGGCAGGTTTTAGTAATCAGGGCTCACCCGGTCAAGTTGATGTTGTTCGATCATTAAGATCAGCACATGCACGGCGCATTGCACTGACCTCCGGTAAGCGTAAAAAATTAAAAGAACTGGAACAACAGCTGCATTTATTAACGGCACAACAGCCCATTTTACAAAATCAGCTGGAGATTAAACAATTACGTGAAAAAATATCAGCGCTAAAATCACGCCTTAAGCGCGTTCCCTGGTTGGATGATTTTGATTTAAAATATCATCTGCGTGCTAAGGAACCGGCTCCGCAAGCTAAAGCGGTGATGTTTTGTATTATGGACGTTTCGGGCTCAATGAATCAGGCCACCAAAGAAATTGCGAAACGATTTTTTATTTTACTGTATCTGTTTATACAGCGAAATTATCAGCGTACGGAGATTGTTTTTATACGTCACCATACCGTCGCCATGGAGGTTGATGAGCAGGAATTTTTTTATTCACGAGAAACCGGCGGCACGATTGTATCCAGCGCATTAAAATTGATGGAGCAGATTATTGAACAGCGCTATCCGCTTGGCGACTGGAATATCTATGCGGCACAAGCATCCGATGGCGATAATTGGAATAATGACTCAGCCGTTTGTACAGAGGTTTTGTGCAAGGGACTGCTACCTAAATTACAATATTTTTCCTATATTGAGATCACCCCTAATGCTCACCAATTACTCTGGCATGCTTATCAGCAGGTAAAGGAAAATTTTCCTGAGACTTTTGCCATGGAACAGGTGGTTGATGCGGCTGAGATCTATACTGTATTTCGCGAAATATTTCACAAGCAGGTAATATGAAACAGAAACCGATTTCTACCACATCCGAATGGACCTTCGAACTGATTGAAGCCTATGACAGTGAAATAGGTAAAATAGCAGCTGAGTTTGGTCTGGATACTTATCCGAATCAAATTGAGGTTATCAGCTCTGAGCAGATGATGGATGCTTACGCCTCAACGGGAATGCCCTTGGGTTACCACCATTGGTCCTACGGCAAGCAGTTCATCAGTACCGAACGTTCCTACCAACGCGGGCATATGGGTCTGGCTTATGAAATAGTCATTAATTCAAATCCTTGTATTGCCTACCTGATGGAAGAAAATACGATGACCATGCAGGCATTGGTGATCGCCCATGCCTGTTACGGACACAACTCTTTTTTCAAAGGTAACTATTTATTTAAAACCTGGACAGATGCAGACGCTATTATCGACTATCTTCTTTTTGCTAAAAAATACATTGCTGAATGTGAAGAAAAGCACGGTATTAGTGCAGTGGAAAGTATTATTGATTCTTGCCACGCGATTATGAATTATGGCGTAGATCGTTATAAACGCCCTCACCCGATATCGGCTGAAAAGGAGCATAATCGTCAGCAAAAACGCGAAGAGAGTCGGCAAAAGATGGTCAATGATTTATGGCGCACAATACCCCAGGGAAAAACAGAAAATATCAACAACAGCAAGCACTTTCCCGAAGAGCCCGAGGAAAATATACTTTATTTTATCGAAAAAAATGCGCCCTTGTTACAATCATGGCAGAGAGAAGTGGTACGTATAGTGCGTAAAATATCTCAATATTTTTACCCGCAACGTCAAACTCAAGTAATGAATGAAGGTTGGGCGTGTTTTTGGCACTACACCCTGGTCAATGAAATGTACAATCGGGGATTGGTCACTGAAGGTTTTATATTGGAATTTTTACAATCACATACCAGCGTCATTTATCAGCCTCCTTTTGACAGTGAATATTTTAGCGGGATTAATCCTTATTCCCTCGGCTTTAGTATGATGACCGACATCCGCCGTATCTGCGAATATCCCAGCGATGAAGATAAACAATGGTTTCCCGAACTTGCCGGCAGTGATTGGAAAACAAGTTTGGATCAGGCAATGCGTAATTTTAAGGATGAAAGTTTTATTCTGCAGTATTTATCACCCAAAGTAATACGTGATTTAAAGCTGTTTTGTATTGTTGATGATGACAAAAACCCCTACATTGAAGTCAGCGCAATTCATGATAATGATGGCTACCAGCGTATTCGGGAATCACTTGCGGGTCTCTATAATTTAGGTGATCAGGAACCTGATATACAAGTTTACAGTGTTGATCTTGAAGGTGACCGCTCACTAACCCTTAACCACAAGCAGTATGACCGTAAACCATTGGGGGATTCAACGACCGAGGTTTTAAAGCATATTCATCGTTTATGGGGATTTGATATCCATTTACATTCCATAGAAAAAAAAGAGGTAACTAAAAGCTATCACTGTCCACCTGTCGGTGTTGCTGAAGCTCACCCCGCTAAAGCAAGGTGATGCTGCGAGCCTTCGATCTGCGAGCTTTCGAGCCTTCGAGCCTTCGAGCTTCGAGCTTCGAGCTTCGAGCCTTCGAGCCTTCGAGCCTTCGAGCCTTCGCGCTTTCCAGCTTCGAGCCTTGAGCGGCGAGCTCAATAGTTATCGGTAGGGTGCATTCCATGCACCGCAAGCAGCAGAAATCGGTGCGCGGAGCGCACCCTACTTCCAGCTTCCAGCTTTCGAGCTTTCGAGCTTTCGAGCTTCGAGCTTCGAGCCTTCGAGCTTCGAGCTTCGAGCCTTCGAGCTTCGAGCTTCGAGCCTTCGAGCTTCGAGCTTCGAGCTTCGAGCTTCGAGCTTCGAGCTTCGAGCCTTCGAGCTGCGAGCTTCGAGCTTTCGAGCTGCAAGCTGCAAGCTGCAAGCTCAATAGTTATCCGTAGGGTGCATTCCATGCACCGCAATCGGTGCGCGGAGCGCACCCTACTTTGAGCTTCGAGCTTTGCGCCTTCGGGCTTTCTAGCCTTCAAGCCTAGCTTTAAGCCGAACTCAGGTTAGTTATAAGCATTTTATTTGATACCAGACTCTTTTGCTTGCTTGATCAATTTCCAGGCAACACGGGCACATTTTTGTTTGCCATTGTTTATCTCTAATCCGATCCCGATACTTTGGCATAAGTACAAGTATGCACCTAATAGCCCCACGTCAGCGTATTTTGCAAAAAGGAAAGCACCTTGTTGGTAATCAGAATAGGCTTCGCGACACGTATTTAAATCAGTCAGAGCAAGCGGGTTCCAATCTTTGCATAAAATTTGACTTAACAGCGCGATAAAAAAGCCTTCTTCTTCACTGTAATTTTCATCCTGCAAAGTTTCAAATTTCTTTTTCTGCCGGTCTAACAGAGACATTAATCCCTGATTAGTTACGTCCTCCAAGTCAGGCTGTCCAACATATTTAAAATTGTTTTCATTGGTAAATTCGTATGGCGGTTCGCTTGCTGACAGGGATACTTCAAAAGAAACTAAAGGGTTATCGGCTTCTGCTGCGTTATAATCTACGCATATAACATTTTTTGATTGCGCTTCAGGCAGTCCTGTTAAGCTGTAATGTCCGATGACAACGGGTTTAACATGCCCCTGCTGCTCATAAGCCCGCCACCACCCAGGAATAATGCCCGTAATATCAAAAAGGGATTCATCCTTCGGAGGGTATTCAGCGCCCTTTAATAAGGTTTCAAATAATGCAAATAACGCATGGTTTGAATCAAATGCATTTCCCCAATACGCCTCTTTTAAACTATTATCATTATTCAGGTAGGGTTCAATGGCGTTAAGGGCAGGCTCATCCCAACAGGCATGGATCGCAGACACAGATTCAAAATCGATAAATAATGGCAGTTTTTTAAACCAATTTATCCAATAGAGATGTTGATCCGAACCTTCACCTAAGATCTCTAAAAAGCGTTGATGCTGCATAAAATTGTGAGCAGAGTGTGCCCTTGCCCACTCTCCCGGCCTCAATTCCGTGGCCCAACCTATTGCATTAAACTCGTCTTCACCCAGTAAACAACAGGCATGATTTTGAGCAACAAGAGACTCTACCAACTGCAGTAAACTTAACTGATCCGCCTCAACACCGGGGGTGCTATCAATAAGATTACCCATGAATACCAGTTGGGTGTGACCAACATTCGATTCAAGATTATCAAGATCAACAGACAGAAGATCAAGCAGCCTAAGCAGTTTTTTATATTGGCCGTGAATATCACCGATGAAATACAGCCGCTTTATATGAACATCATTTAACATATTAGAATCCAATAACGCTATGTTGATAGTGTGTGATTAAAAGTTTAGTTTAAATGTGTCAATTGAGTGGCTGATTTTGACGATAATAATGGCAATTGATTAGGGCTGCCAGTTTTTCTTCATTTTATTGATGGATAACAGGTCAACATCATGGCTGTTCGCATAGTTACCGGTACAGATTTTAATGCTTAATATGGCATTAAATAATTTAGCCTGCTTACGGTAAGGTGCTATTTCCCAATGCCGCACAAAAGTGTTCGCGATGACCACATCTTCACCTCGACTTAAATAATATTTGCATTGGTTTTGACACCATAAATGTGCTTCTTTTAATCGCCGAGCATCAAACTGGTATTCACCCTGTTTGTTTACAAAATACATATCCGCTTCTAAATGCACTGCATTTAATGTTTTTGCTAAGGTCGACTTACCACTGCCCGGTAATCCGCGAATTAAGGTGAGCTTAGGTCTGTTCAAATTATTTTCCCCTGCTGGTTTTCAAGTCAAGATTAGGCTTCAAAACAGGCTCTATTTCCGGAACGGCGGGTTTCATTTTTTTAATGGCATGATAATAAAGACTCCAAGCCATTAAACCCGCCAGAGCATTACCAAGCATGGCACCAATAATAACCCCCTCTAACAGCCACAACTGGCTTGCTATCCAGACGACAGGCAGGTAACAGAGGAACAGACGTAAGGTTGAAATAAGCAATGCGCGCATCGGCATTTCCAGTGAATTACAGACCGAAACCATTAACATGCAGACACCCAATGAACCTAAACTAATGGGTACCAGCAGTAAATACTGATAAATAACGCTTTGAACTTGACTGTCTGCACTGAAAAATGATGCTAAGGGCGCGGCAAAAACAAATAAAAGAGCGGCTAATATCGCCTGTAAAAGAAGACTAAAGATAACCACTATTTTAACTAAACTAATAATTTTCGTACAATCTTTGGCGCCATATAATCGCCCAACCATAGGCGGCAGTGACATGGTCAAGGCCAGCACAACAACTAAAGTAAAAAACTCAATGCGCGATGCCATTGCCCATCCGGCTACCGCAGCAGCCCCGAAAACGGCCACAATTTTAGTCACAAAAACAGATGCCAGCGGGGGTAATAATTGCCCCATCATAGCGGGCGTCATTATTGCGTTAACCTCTTTGATTGACTTCCATACGGGCAAAGAAGCCCAATCAAAGGAGATCCAGTTTTTGTTCACTAATTTAGGGAGAATAATGAACATGCCAATGCTGAATGAGCAGATGGTTGCGATCGCCGCCCCCTGCAAACCTAAATCGAAATAAAAGATAAAAATCGGGTCCAGGGCGATATTAATAATGCTGGTTGCCATCATTAAGATACCCGGTAGAAAATTGTTACCATGAGAGCGGCAAATACTATAAGTAAAATACAGCATTGCACCTAACCATGCACTGCATAACCACGTAGGCCAGTATTGATTTATATAGGGATTCACATCAGCTGATGCGCCTAACAGGGTTAATATTTGCTGGCGCATAAACCACATAATAAGTGCGATGACAAAGACGCCAACGGCGCCCATTATAATGACTAACCCGCCAATCTGTCTGGCTCTATTGTCCTTTTTTTGGCCTAACATTCTTGAAATAACCGCCGTTGTAGCAATACCTAATCCCACCTGCAGACCAATAACCAGCATCTGTAATGGCATAGTAAAACCCTGTGCTGCTAATGGCAAAACGCCTAGTTGACTTATAAAAGCACTGTCTGCCAGTTGAAAGCTCATTAAAGACAAAATGCCAAAGACCATTGGCCAGGTTTGCTTAAAAATATCTCTGGCGAGGGCGATTATTTCTGTTCTGTTCATGTTGACCTTCAAGCTGCTTAAAATAATAATGACAAGCCGAAGATAATAACATTATCAAGCAGGGATTGGGGGAAAAACATACGGAGTTGGTATTAGGGTCTGTTGGCCTTTAGAGTACAAATTTCGTTCAATCTAAAAGTGTTCTGAGCAAGGCATGCCTCGTTCACATAGTTATTCTATGTAAACGACGCATAACGCAGCGCAGGAGACTTTTAGATGAACCCGAAGGGCAGCATTTGTGGATACGTTCGTATAGGTTATCGCTTGCTTATGTAGAATAACTACACGGTGCAGGCTCTGCCTTGTATAAAGCACCCACAAATTGCTGCAAAAATGCACACGAAAGGTCAAAAGATCCTCGTATTACATCAGAAATTTATCTGCAAACAGGGCTATAAATAACAGGGTTAAATGGAGAATCGAATATTTAAAAAGATCCAACGCAGCATAGGATGTTTCCGATAATTTTAATGCCGCAGCCTTATAGATAAAAATAACATTGATCAGCGTAGCGACGAATAAATACAGGTAACCCGACATATGGATTAAAAAAGGTAAAAAACACACGACTGTCAATAATAAGCTGTATAACAGAATGCAGGTTTTGGTGAAATCAATGCCGTGGGTGACCGGCAACATGGGTATTTTAGCTTTTGCATAATCGGCCTTACGGTGAATCGCCAGCGCCCAAAAATGGGGAGGAGTCCAGGTGAAGATGATCATCACTAAGATCCACGGTTGTGCGGCTAATTCTCCGGTTTCAGAAATCCACCCCAGAAGAGGCGGCATGGCGCCCGCTAATCCACCGATCACAATATTTTGCGGTGTGGCACGCTTTAAAAACATAGTGTATACAAAGGCATAACCCACCAGCGCAAACAGCGTCATTTGTGCCGTTAACCAATTTGCGGCAAAGACCAGCAAACAAAAACCTAAGGCTCCGATGCCAGCGGAAAAAATCAAGGCTTGCCGGCGAGACACGGCCTTTCTCACTAACGGGCGGTTTTTTGTGCGCGTCATTTTTGCGTCAATTTTACTGTCTACGATATGATTAATCACCGCAGCACTACTCGATAATAAACCTATTCCGAGTAAACTTAACAGCTGCACGAAATAACCGCGTCCCATGTCAGGCGCCAGAGCGAGTCCGACCAATGCGGTTAATACCAGTAACGCCACCACCTTGATTTTGCACAGCTCTAAATAGTCACTTATGTTAGGCGCGTGACGCTCAACTAAAGGAGGCTTATTTAATGAAGTGCTGACTGTTGCTGTATTGTGACTGAGACTATTCGCCATTATTTCTCTCCTGAAAAAGTATTAAAACCGGCAGCCGACTTATTTGGCAATGCTAATAATTTCACGTAATAGGTTAATCTAATTAAACTCAGCAGTAACATTGCCGCCATTAAATTATGTGCCAATGCGATGCTTATCGGAAAAGTCCAATAAACTAAAAAAACGCCCAATGAAACCTGGCAGATAACCAGCAAGATCACCAGCAAAGCACTGTTTTTCACTTTATTCGATTGGCTTGACCAATAAATTTTTATTGCCACTACTAAAAGAGTAATGGCGGTGATGACGGCCCAGAATCGGTGTGCCACATGGATAGACATGCGCGCCTGCGGCGATAACACTCCATATTCATAATGACCGGATGTCGCTGGTAACTGAAAAACGTCTAAAATTGAAAAATTTTGCTGCCAGGTGCCTGCGTTCCATCCGCCGCTGCATAATGGTAAACCGCTGCAATAGGGCGCAGCATAATTAGCTGCCAACCACCCTCCCAAAGCGATTTGTATCAGCAAGACAAACAAGGCGCTTAGACACCATAATAAATAGTTTTGACTGCCAGAATCACCGCTGACTGACGGTTTACTGATAAGACGCAGATAGAGCAGAGTTGATAAACTCAATATGGCAAAACCGCCGAGCAGATGCCCCATTACAATCAGAGGCTGGAGCTGCATAGTCACGGTTAACATGCCAAGGAATGCCTGAAACAGCACCAGCACAACCAGCAGTGCGGGTAATTTCAGCGGCATTAAAGCATTCACGGAGCACTTTTCTTTATTGCTTGATGATTGAAGGCCTAAGACTTTTCGATTGTTAAACACAGACCATAATAAAATAGCCAGAAGCATTAAACCGAGCGTTCCGGCAAAGTATCGGTGGATCATCTCTTTCCAGGCTTTTGCGGATTCAAAGACTAAATCCATCGTACCCGGTTGACTGTGTTTTGCTGTAAGGCTTGCATCTAAGACGGCCGGCACCGTTAAAGAACCATAACACCCGGGCCAATCCGGGCAACCTAAACCGGCATCGCTTAAGCGGGTATAGGCGCCTAAACCGACCACTAAAACAGATAATAGACAACTCAATAGGACTAATTTTTTATAGCGATTATTGATGATATTTACGCCTGCTTTTTGCATTTTCATCTAACCTTCCCGATGTTTAAAAAGAGCTACGAGTTGCGAGCCTTCGAGCTACGAGCTGCGAGCTGCGAGTTGCGAGCTTCGAGTTGCGAGCTTCGAGTTGCGAGCTGCGAGCTGCGAGTTGCGAGCTTCGAGCTGCGAGCTGCGAGCCTTCGAGCTGCGAGCCTTCGAGCTGCGAGCCTTCGAGCCTTCGAGCTACGAGTTGCGAGCTTCGAGTTGCGAGCTGCGAGCTGCGAGCTGCGAGCTGCGAGCTTCGAGTTGCGAGCTTCGAGTTGCGAGCTTCGAGTTGCGAGCCTTCGAGCTGCGAGCCTTCGAGCTGCGAGCCTTCGAGCCTTCGAGCTGCGAGCCTTTGAGCCTTCGAGCTGCGAGCTGCGAGCCTTCGAGCTGCGAGCCTTCGAGCTGCGAGCCTTTGAGCCTTCGAGCCTTCGAGCCTTTGAGCCTTCAAGCCTTCGAGCTGCGAGCTGCGAGCCTTCGAGCCTTCGAGCCTTCGAGCTGCGAGCCTTCGAGCTGCGAGCCTTCGAGCTACGAGTTGCGAGCCTTCGAGCTGCGAGCCTTCGAGCTGCGAGCTGCGAGCCTTCGAGCTGCGAGCCTTCGAGCCTTCGAGCCTTTGAGCCTTTGAGCCTTCATGCCTTCATGCCTTTGAGCCTTCATGCCTTCATGCCTTTATGCCTTCATGCCTTTGAGCCTTCATGCCTTCATGCCTTTGAACCTTTGAGCTTCGAGTTAGGCGCTGCGCGCGTAATTTAGTAATTTTTTAAGATCTTTGATTAACCCTTTGGCGGTTAATTGATTACGGTGCAGATCCGAGACAAGAGGATAATAAAATACAATAAGCCCCATATGATCGATTAAATATAAAACCTCGGGTTTAAGATTATCATTGGCTAGCGCGTAATTTTTAAAACCCTCAACAGCCGGACCTTTTTCTCCTAATAACACCAGTTCGACTTTGCTTTGATTTTTTCCTAATGCGATATATAACTTTTTCACTTGATCCCGGTACGCGGAGCAGATCTCAGTACAGCTTTCATCGGCAACTAAACCAATGGACCAGGGTTTAGGATCAATATCAGCCCACTCGCTTAATTTAACTTCAGGGGTTAAAAATTTTCCATTATTAACTGTGTTACCCGGTAACCAGTCCAATTTTAAGACCAGCATCGCCAACGCTAAGGGCAAAATAAAACTGATCACAAATAAGGAGATTAATTTTTTATTATTCATTACTTTTTCCAAATATTAGAATTAATGGCTGGTCTCTTTTTTTTCATCACCCGACCATTGTCTTGCTGATACTGATGACGCATTGCAAAAACAAATACCAGCACAGCCGATAAAGCGATCAGTAACCATTGCAAAGCATAAGCCAAATGTTTTTCGGGCGGCATAATAACGGGCTGATAGTGAGGTTGTGCAAAACTGTCCTTATCAACTGCATAAGCCATAAAATCAACAATTTGTGCCTGACTTTGCTGCGCTTGCTGGGGGATATCAATAAATTGAATTCGCTTCGGCCATCCTCTGCCGGCAATCTCTGCCCCGGGCAAATAAAAACCGGCTAAATCCCCCTGTTTTAACTGCACGGTGATACTTAATGGTTGCTCGGGCAACTGGACTTGCGGTAGTTTGCTACGACTCAGCTCTTGCGCTACCCAGCCAAAATTAACTAATAAACCGAGCGTACTGCCCGTTGGATAAAAGAGGGCAAGAACATCGTATCCCGGCCGCCCGTTTAGGGTGCGATTATCCAACAACCAGTATTTTTCACTTTGTACTTTGCCCTGCAATTGCAGGCGTAATCCGGTTTTATCCAGTGTTTCAGGCAACAGGGTTAAACCGGACCAACTCAATACCCCTTTTTGCTGCATCCTCTCAATATTATTCAACCTACGTTGTTTCTGATCTGCTCTCTGCCATTGCCAATTGGCCAGTCCGATACAGACCACCACCACAACCACCACTAATGAAGATGAAATAACCGGCAGTTTCAACATTTAAAGCACATAAACAAAAAAGAATAAACACAGCCACACAATATCGACAAAATGCCAATACCAAGTAGCGGCCTCAAAAGCAAAATGGTTATCTTTATTAAAATGTCCTTTAAAGATTCGCAGCGTAACAATCAACAATAATATCGCCCCTAAGGTCACGTGCATGCCATGAAAACCGGTTAACAGATAAAAGACATTACCGTAAATACCCGATGCAAGGGTTAACCCTAATTCATGGTATGCATGGATATATTCTGTCACTTGAAAGTATAAAAAAGCGAATCCCAGTAATACACTGATTATCATAAAAGCTTTTAATTGCGTACGTTTTCCTGCAAGTAAAGCGTGATGCGCAAAATGCACGGTGACGGAAGAGGTTAGAAGGATAAAAGTATTTAACAAGGGCAGGCCAAACCAGCCCATTGCCTGAGTCGTCTCGCCCGAGGGGGTTGTTGTTAATGGCCAGACAGATTGAAATTCCGGCCATAACAACTCATTGGTCATCGCATTATTACCCTCCCCCCCTAACCAGGGAACAGAAAACATACGCGCATAAAATAACACCCCGAAAAAGACCAGAAAAAACATCACTTCAGAAAAAATAAACCACCACATCGACTGGCGAAATGAAAAATCCATCTGCGACGAATAAAGCCCGGACATGGATTCATGAACGACATTTTTAATCCAACCAAACAGCATAAAAAACAGCACAGCAAACCCGGTCATCAATAGATAGGATCCCGATGTCCCCTGTTTACCGATTTGCATCACGGTTAAACCGGCCCCCGATGCAATACAAAACAGAGCAACAGCGCCGACTATTGGCCAGTGGCTTTGCGTTGGTACATAGTACTTATCATAACGGGTGGCAGCTGCAGATTTCATCTATTAACCCCTTAAAGTCAGTTATCCGTAACGATGTCAAACACAGTGTAGGACAAGGTTAACTCTTCTATATTCGGTGTTATTTCGGTATCTATATAAAACAGCAGGATCAGAGAGACTTTCTCACCCGGTTGTAATATTTGCTGGGTAAAACAAAAACATTCAACTTTGTGCATGTATTGCGCCGCAAGGCCAGGGCTAATCGACGGCACAGCCTGCATTGTTCGACTTTCATTACTGAGGTTATGAGCACTGAACGTGACTTGATTCATTTCACCGGGTTTAACGGTCACCCGCGCTTGATCAACGGTCACTTCAAAGGGAGCCCCATTTTGCACATGGGTTAAAAAACCGACGCCTACTTGCCTGTTAAGGTCAACCGCAGTGCTTACTTCTGCCCGCGCTAATGAGGGTTTACCGTTAAGACCGGTGATATCACAAAAAACGTTATATAGCGGGACTAAGGCAAAGGCAAAAGCGAACATAGCAACACTGGCTATCACCAATTTTTTAAATAACTTAGTATTTTTACTCATTGACTAATCATTATTTAATCACGGGTGGAGTAGCAAAGGTATGATGCGGCGCAGGAGAAGGCACATCCCATTCTAAACCCTCTGCGGCTTGCCAGACGTTTGCCGGTACTTTTTCTCCCCCTCTAACACATTTTAAAACCACCCAGACAAATAATAGTTGGGATAAACCAAAGGCAAAACCACCGATACTGATAATGGCGTTGAAATCTGCAAACTGCAGCGCATAATCTGGAATACGACGGGGCATGCCCGCTAATCCGACAAAATGCATCGGGAAAAAAAGGATATTTACGCTGATTAATGATAACCAAAAATGTGTTTTTGCAAGCCTGATATCAAACATGTGACCGGACCATTTTGGCAGCCAATAATAAACGCCGGCCATAATTGAAAATACGGCACCGGTCACTAATACATAATGGAAATGTGCCACTACAAAGTAGGTATCATGGTACTGGAAATCAGCCGGAGTAATGGCTAACATCAGGCCGGAAAATCCGCCTATGGTAAACAAAACAATAAAGGCAATGGCAAATAACATCGGCACTTCAAAGGAGATCGCACCTCGCCACATAGTGGCCACCCAGTTAAAGATTTTCACCCCGGTGGGCACCGAGATAAGCATAGTGCTATACATAAAAAACAATTCGGCAGCTAAGGGCATACCGGTAGTAAACATATGATGCATCCAGACCACAAAAGATAATATTGCGATTGAACCGGTGGCATAAACCATCGAATGGTAACCAAAGAGTTTTTTACGGGAGAAGGTCGGTACTATGGTAGAAATGATACCGAATGCGGGCAAGATCATAATATAAACTTCAGGGTGACCAAAGAACCAGAATATATGCTGGAACATCACCGGATCCCCACCGCCCACGGCATTAAAGAAGTCAGTGCCAAAGTATTTATCGGTTAACACCATAGTCACGGCACCGGCCAATACGGGCATCACCGCAATTAATAAAAAAGCAGTAATAAGCCATGTCCAAACGAACATTGGCGTCTTCATCCAGGTCATACCGGGGGCGCGCAAATTCACAATAGTGACAATAACGTTAATCGCTCCCATTATTGAACTAATCCCCATGATATGTACGGCAAAAACAAACATGGCCGTATTATCATTACTATAGGTTGTTGATAATGGAGCATAAAAAGTCCATCCAAAGGCCGGACCACCGCCTTCCATAAATAACGATCCTAACAACATGGCAAAAGCAAAGGGCAAAATCCAAAAGCTCCAGTTATTCATGCGCGGTAACGCCATATCGGGTGCACCGATCATCAACGGGATCATCCAATTCGCCAGACCGACAAAAGCCGGCATAACTGCACCAAAGACCATAATCAAACCATGAACCGTGACCATTTGGTTATAAAAATGGGGTTCCATAAGCTGCAGACCGGGTTGGAATAATTCCGCCCTAATCAGCATCGCCATGGCACCGCCAATCAAGAACATCAGTAATGAAAAACCTAAATAGAGCGTGCCGATATCTTTATGGTTAGTACTAAAGAACCAGCGTTTAAACCCTGTCGGCGCGTGATGTTCATGTTGCTCGGTGGCTTGAGGATAAGAATCTTGAGTGTTATCGGCTGCACCTGTCATTACTGTTCTCCCTTAATTGCCTGCTCAATATCGTTGGGTTGCACCAGGTCACCCGACTCATTACCCCAGGCATTACGCTCATAGGTGATAATAGCCGCTAACTGTTCAGCGCTTAGTTGCTGTGCGAAAGCTTGCATTGCGGTTCCAGCTTTACCTTTTAATACAATATTTAGGTGTTCAGAGACCGCCCCTTTGACTATTGGACTGTCTTTTAATGCTGGGAAGGCACTTGGGATACCCAGACCATTCGGTTGATGACAAGCCGCACAGAAAGTCAAATAATGCTGTTCACCAGAGGTCATAAGCTGCCCTTTGGTGAGCTTCGACAAGGGTAAATCCTGCGTGGTTTTATTCGCCGGGACCGCTTCCTTAATATCTTCAACGGCTTCAACGGCAACAGCCTGTGATGTTTTTATTGCTGCCTGCGCTGGATCGCTTTCCTGTGGATTCATAGCATCACTAATTTGAATCGGCTGCACCAAATCTCCCGTATTATTTCCCCATGCATTACGTTCATAGGTGATAATAGCGGCTAATTCTTTAAGTGATAACTGCTTTGCAAAGGACTGCATCGCAGTGCCTGCTTTACCGTTTAGGACAATATCTAGATGCGCATCTAGATCTCCCATTGCTATCGCACTGCCTTTTAATGCGGGAAAAACGCCCGGCAATCCAGCCCCCGTTGGTTGATGGCAAACAGAACAATTACCCACATAGACCTGTTCACCCAGGGTCATGAGTTCCTCTTTAGAGAAGCTGGTAGACTGTGACGCCAGGGCTTCCTGCGCTTCGTTTTGTTTGGCTATTTTTGCCTGGGCCAACCAATCATCAAAATCATTTTCGGTCATCGCATTAACCACGATCGGCATAAAACCGTGATTTTTACCGCATAACTCAGCACATTGACCACGATAGATACCAATCTCATTAACACGTGCCCAAGCTTCATTAATAAAGCCCGGGACCGCATCTTGTTTTATTGCAAAATCGGGGACCCACCAGGAGTGAATAACATCATCGGAGGTGATTACAAAACGTACTTTTTTATTAATTGGGACAACCAAAGGCTTGTCAACTTCAAGGAGATAGGTGGGTGTTTTTTCTGCCTGATTGTTTATTTGTGCCTGCGGGGTAGAAATAACCGAATAAAAATCTATATCGAGGATTTCATTATTATAACTAAGGTACTGATAATGCCACTTCCATTGCGAGCCCGTTACCTTAATGGTGATATCCGCTTTACTGTTATCCTCCATCGCAATCAGGGTTTTGGTGGCTGGGATTGCCATCGCGATTAAAATAACAAATGGAATGGCTGTCCATAACACTTCGATTTTAGTACTTTCATGGAATTGGGCGGGTTTAAAACCTTTGGATTTACGATGATGAAAAATAGACCAGAACATAATGCCAAAGACGACCAGGGCAATCGCACAACAGATAAGAAAAATAGTCATATGCAGTTGATATACATCTTCACTGATATCAGTAACGCCCCCCCTCATATTAAAGGCGCTGTTTGCAAAACTTAATTGAGGACTAAGCAGAATGGATAAAAAAGCAGCTCGAATAACAATCATGCAACATTTCCTTTTAGGCGGAACGTAATGATAAATGACAGTAATATCTGGTACCCGTTTAGATAAAGAGTGCTATAAAAACAGCTAAATATTGCGCCGCTTTTATATTCTGAACAATCGGCATCAGATCCGGTCATTCCTCTTTTATCTGTTATTACATTCAAATAACCGCTTAATATAATTAGAGTTATTGTTCTTAATTTTTAATTTTAATTTTTAATTTATAAATAGACTTACAATAGATAGACGATATTTACCATTAGTGCAAGCTTTAATTAACATAGCTCGAAAGAAGATCCTTAGACTTAGATCCTTGTACTTTTTTTTATCAAAACTTATTTTTTTGTTTTAAAAAAACGTTATAACCAATTTTGTTTTTACATTTATTTAACAACTTTTTTTTACGTTAATAGATGATATTTCAGCTTCACCAAGCGCTGCGAAAATGAAGATCAGAATATTTTAAACATCCGCAGGAATAAATTTTATTAAGCTTACAAAAACGTAAATAATTGAAAATTATTTGCACTTTCCCATGCTGTTAATTCAGTGATATAACAGTATACTGTTACCCTTAAATAAACTTATATGAGAAAAACTATGGCTGACAATAATCAAGCGCTAATGGCATTTATTGCTGACGTTAAACCAACTCAAATATTATGGGCACTGCAGGATAAAGAAAGTGAGGATTGGGTTGTAGTTGACTCTCTTTATTATGAACAGACAGAAGTTATGCCGTTGTGGTCAAGTGCTGAACTGGCTTTACCGCATTGTACTGAAGAGTGGCAAGATTATGTGCCGGCAGCAATTTCAGTAGCTGATTGGTTGGAGTTTTGGGTTGAAGATCTGCTTGCAGATAACGTCGTGATTGGTGTTAACTGGCTTGGCCAAGACAATGATTTAGAAACAGATTTATCGGAATTCACCGAAACATTAGCCGAGATTGAAGCATTATAAATCCCGGTTAAAAATATCGAATCAACAATCATTTCATAAAATAAAAATCAAATAATATACTCAAAGCGCCTCAAGAAGCGGCATTGTTCAGGTTGCGTCCCTTGCCAATAGGACGATCTGACACTGCTGCACACTATGAATGAAGAACAGTCCTGCTGATTACGCTAAGCACTTTTTAAAGTGCTATTGGATTATGCTTTGCATGCCGGTTATTATTTGTACGAGAAATTAGATGGCAGAAAATCAAGTTTTTATTGCTTTAATTAACCCTAAAAGCCCGACAAATGTGGGGGCTGTGATGCGCGCGGCCGGATGTTATGCGGTTGATGGCGTTTTATATACCGGCAATCGCTATGATCGCGCAAGGAAACTTCAGACCGATACCAAAAATGTCAGCGCGACTATCCCTTTAAGCTGCGAACCGAAGCTACTGGATAATTTATCTGCAGATTATTCAGATAATGATATTAAAGTGGTTTGTATTGATCTGATTGAGGGGGCAACGCCCCTGCCTAATTTTATACATCCTGAAAAAGCCTTATATATTTTTGGTCCTGAAGACGGCACCATTAAACAATCAGTCGTCAATCAGGCCGACGCGGTTGTTTATATCCCGACTATTGGTTGTCTGAATCTCGCGGCGACGGTTAATGTTGTACTTTACGACCGCCTGGCAAAATCGACAAAACATATTGCCGATAATGAATTAATTAAAAAAAGCAGAGACAATAATAATAGAGTGAAAGTAAAACCCTAACCCATTTCATAAAAACCCTAGCTACCATTTTTATATCGGCAAAAATCTGCAAGCCGCTCAGATTCAGATCTTGATGTTGAGCTTGCAATCCAGCGCAAATAAACCAATAAATTGAGCATATCTTCTGCTTAAAACTAACCCTATCTGTGCAGCGCATTTCGGGCACAACAGCCTGTTTTTAAGCACTTTCCTGCCAGCTAGCCGCTGCTCATAGCAAATGCATTAAAGATGTGATCTTGTATTGCGCAGGAAAAATAAACACTAGCAAGGCATGAGTTGCAGGAAGTAGTTATTCTCCTTTCAAGGCTTATAACGCAGATAGGGTTAATTTTAACCAGCAAGGCTGATCACTTATTTGATGCGTTTGGTATCATACCAAATGCATTAAATTTACGCTCACCAAGCAGCTGGGATGATTTTGAATAGTAAATCTGATTACTTTAGCAATGCATTTGGTATGGTGTTATCGATAAGGTCCATAGAATGCACCCTACGAGCGACCACAGAGTAAATACAAGTCCGCGTACACAATCTAATTATCCAATCCTTTTCTATTGAAAGGGATGATGAAATTAGGTTACAAACTTAAGTCCGAAGACACTAGTCGCCATTTTTATTGAGCAATATTTATGAATTCATCTGCGACAAGCTGCCGAGATAAGCGCCGTTTTACTCTCCATAACTGTCCTGTTTTTGCTTCAATTTAGGATCAGCTGACACCCCGTCACTAAGCCGTAAATCCCAACTGTATTTTATATTCAATATGAAGGACTGTTTGATTACAGGTAATAATATCGATCATTTAACCCATTTAAACAACAAGCTGTTAACTGCATTAACAAACCAGTAACCATTTGAATTTTATATAATAATATTTTATATTCAGGATCAAAAAGAGTGCTTGATTTACTATTATTGGATGCTTTGGTTGTTTAGAATGAACATCTGGTCAAGGCCTATCGATAGATAAATATCCCTTGCTTAAATTATCGGTTCATTACTATTTATTGTGTAAAACAATAAATTCCCAGGATTAAATTATGAATAATATTGCCAAATCAGCACAATCCAAAACACGTCTTGAAGAAGACCTTCTCGGGGAGCGTTATGTTCCTGCCAATGCCTATTATGGCATTCATACTCTACGTGCAATTGAAAATTTCAATATCTCTAGAATGACTATTTCCGATACGCCTGAATTCATTCGCGGCATGGTAATGACTAAAAAAGCAGCTGCCATGGCCAATAAAGACTTAGGTGTTATTCCAAGTCATGTGGCCGGTTATATTATTGAAGCATGCGATCTAATATTACAAACAGGCAAATGTATGGATCAGTTTCCGTCTGATGTCTTTCAAGGCGGCGCGGGAACATCCGTGAATATGAATAGCAATGAAGTAATTGCCAATGTAGCACTTGAGTTGATGGGAAAAGAAAAAGGACAATATGAATTTATTGATCCTAATGACCATGTTAATAAAAGCCAGTCTACAAACTGTACCTACCCGACCGGATTCCGTATTGCGGTGTACAACAGCATCACAACCTTAGTCAATTCTGTTGAATATCTGAGCGCGGCATTTGAACTTAAAAGCAGGGAATTTTCCGGTATTTTAAAAATGGGTCGCACGCAGTTACAGGATGCGGTTCCAATGACGGTCGGGCAGGAGTTTCATGGATGGTCAGTGACATTTAATGAAGAAATTCGTAATTTAAATTACACCGCCAAATTGCTGCTTGAAGTGAATTTAGGTGCAACCGCTATCGGTACTGGGCTTAATACTGCTCCTGGTTATCAGAATTTAGCCGTAAAATATCTTTCTCAGGTAACGGGTCTTGAATGCCTGCCTTCGGAAGATTTAATTGAAGCAACCTCGGATTGCGGTGCTTATGTGATGGTGCACAGTGCCTTAAAACGACTCGCGATAAAGCTGTCTAAGATCTGTAATGACCTGCGCTTGTTATCTTCGGGACCTCGTACGGGACTTAATGAAATCAATCTGCCGCAAATGCAGGCCGGTTCATCTATTATGCCGGCAAAAGTTAATCCGGTTATTCCTGAGGTGATAAACCAGGTCTGTTATAAGGTGATAGGTAACGATACCGCTCTGTCTTTCGCCGCAGAGGCCGGGCAACTGCAACTTAATGTGATGGAACCTGTGATCGCGCAATGTATGTTTGAATCGCTGGAGATTTTAAATAATGCCTGTATTAATTTACGCGATAAATGCGTCGACGGCATAACGGTTAATAAGGAGGTATGCGAGAATCAGGTATTAAATTCAATCGGTATTGTTACCTACTTAAACCCGCTGATTGGTCATCATCAGGGTGATAAAGTGGGTAAAATCTGCGCGCAGACCGGAAAAAGTGTGCGCGAGGTCGTTTTAGAATTAGGCCTGCTGACGGAAAAACAGATAGATGACACTTTTTCTGTCGCGAATCTAATCCATCCCGCGGACAACTCTATACGTTACCTATAAAGATACTATCACTACAAATTAATCCCCCCAATCTATGCGGGGGATATTCAACATTTTATTTCTATCACTTAGGAAAAACAGATGATTATTATTGAGTTGTTTATCGTGCTGCTTTTTATTTATTTAGGCGCAAAAATAGGCGGAATAGGGATCGGTTTTGCCGGCGGAGCAGGTGTTATTGTACTGACCATGGTAATGGGGGTTGATGCGGGTAATATACCCGTGGATGTGATCTTAATCATTATGTCGGTTATCACCGCGATCGCCGCGATGCAGGTTGCAGGAGGGATGGACTGGCTGGTGCAGTTAGCGGAAACATTTTTACGCAAAAACCCCAAACACATCACCTTTTATGCGCCTATTGTAACCTATGTTATGACGTTATTGGCAGGTACAGGTCACACCGCTTTTTCTACCTTACCTGTTATTGCCGAGGTTGCAAAAGAGCAGGGGATCAGACCTTCCCGCCCACTGTCCATTTCGGTTGTCGCCTCGCAAATTGCGATTACGGCATCACCCATTTCTGCTGCGGTGGTTTTTTTCTCCGGTATTTTAGATGTCTTCAATGTTAGCTACTTGAGTCTGTTATTAATCTGTATTCCGACTACTTTTGTCGCCTGTATGGTGGGCGCATTTGTTGCTAATTTTGTTGGTGGAGAGTTAAAAGATGATCCGGTTTATATCGATAGGCTTGCCAAAGGGCTGATCAAAATGAAGGGTGTGACTAAACGAAACATCCTGCCGTCCGCTAAATTATCTGTGTACCTATTTCTCAGCGCTCTTTTCATTGTTGTGGCTTATGCAACGATGATAAGCGATGCCGTCGGTCTGATTGAAAACCCCGCGATTGACCGTAATCAGGCGATTATGGCGATCATGCTTTCAGCAGCAGCCGCTATCGTACTACTGACCAAAATTGATGCTTCATTAATTTCAGAGGCCCCGACCTTTAAGTCGGGTATGAGCGCCTGCGTTTGTGTATTAGGTGTTGCATGGTTAGGTGATACTTTTGTTTCCGGCCATATTAATGAAATTAAAGAACTTTCAGCAGGTATTCTGGAGCAGTATCCCTGGATGCTGGCAGTAACCCTCTTTTTTGCTTCGATGCTGCTTTACTCACAGGGCGCAACGACAACCGCATTGATGCCGGCTGCACTGGCTATTGGTGTTGCACCGTTAACGGCAGTGGCTTCTTTTGCCGCAGTAAGTGCTTTGTTTGTACTGCCCACCTATCCAACCTTGTTAGCTGCCGTTGAGATGGATGACACAGGGTCAACCCGAATAGGAAAATATGTCTTCAATCATCCCTTCCTTATTCCCGGTGTGGTCACTATTTCAACCTCCGTTGCGTTAGGTTTTGCCTTTGGAGGGCTGGTTATTTAATAGTTCCCACTCGAAGCCGCCGCGCTATTTCTGTTATGAATGCGTCGATTTAATAAAAGTCACTCTCTTTTAAATTGAAGCAGCTTAATTGAAGCCATTGGCATACGCAAAAAAATACAGCTAAGTACTCACTCGAAAATTCTCTGATGTTAAAGGGTGCTTTATTGAGTAAACGGCTCAAAAATGCCGAGAAATTTATGTAAGAGTACTTAACCCGATAGCGTTAGCTTAAGGAAAAAATCATTAACTGCCACAGGGTATTGGCTAAACAAGAGAACTAATCGCTGGCTTAAAATAGCCGGTCGACTGAATTAAGCGTAACGGCTAATAACTTAAATGATGCTAGAATGTAATCATGATCCCTGCCATCAACCTATTTTAACTAAGAGACTCATATGCCTAAACTTCCCGCTGTTCGCATTGACATAGTCTCGGACATAATGTGCCCCTGGTGCATTATCGGTTATAAAAAGCTTGAGCATGCCATGTTGAAAATGAAGCATACTGCCGAATTTGAAATAGTATGGCAACCCTTTGAATTAAACCCCGACATGCCCTTTGAAGGAGAACACTTAGGGGAGCATTTACGGGACAAATATGGCTCAACTAAAGCGCAGAGTATTAAAAGCCGCCAGCAGATTATTGAAATAGGCAAAACCTTAGGCTTTGAATTTCGTTTTAACGAAAATTCACGCATTTTTAATTCCTTCCTTGCCCATCAATTATTACATTGGGCTAAATCCTATAATAAACAGACTGTTTTAAAGCTGGCATTATTCGATCTTTATTTCACTCAACAGCAAAATCCCAGTGAGTTATTGTTACTGCTGGATGTTGCAGAAAAAGTTGGCTTGGATCGTAACAAAGCTAAAGAGATATTAGAGACCCAGCATTATGCAAAAGCGGTCAGAGACGATCAGTCTTTTTGGGCTGAAAATGACGTGCAAGCAGTGCCCGCATTTATTTTTAATAAACAGTATTTACTTTCCGGCGCGCAAGAACCACAAATATTACAAGATGTTATTGAAACCATTATTAAAGAACAGACTCAATAATAACGCCAGCCTATTATCCATATAAAAAAAATGGCTATTGTGAATGTATTCCGCCATGTTATTAAAAATAACTATCCCGTTTTTCATCACAATCGGTATAATGATCTGAGATGACTTAACAATTTCAATTTTTTAATATTTAAAGAAAAGGTAAAATAATGGATAATTTGCTTGAATTGGTAAGATATACTCGCCGTAAGAACAAACTAAAACGTGAACTTATTGATAATGAGAAAAAAGTTCGCGACAACCGTAAACGTGTTGATCTACTCACTAATTTATTAGAATACATCAAGCAAGACATGTCTCCTGAAGATATAAAGATCATTATTGAAAATATGCGGTCTGACTATGAAGATCGTGTTGATGACCACATTATTAAAGGTGCGGAGATTTCAAAAGAACGCCGTGAAATCAGTCAAAACATAAATTCATTTAAACTTAAAGAAACAACTAAATAATTATTTGAGTTGAATAAATCTGAAAGGGATGGCTGAGCTATCCCTTTTTATTATCTCTTTTCTGGATTATCGGGTGAGTTGTGTTTGCCGACCATACTGCTTCAAAATTAATACTCAATAATAATGATCTGCATGTCTGGTTAATTGAGCCCGCCAAAGTAAGCGATGGCAAACTGCTTAATACCTTAAAAGGGTTACTCAGCAAGACTGAAATTGAAAAAGTACAACGTTACCGTCTGCCAAAAGCCAAACATACCGCTCTCATCACCAGAGCCTTTGCCCGAAGCGTTTTATCGCAATATGCAGACGTATCCGCTCAAAAATGGTTATTTAATATTGGTCCCCATGGTAAACCCGAGATCAACCACCCCCCTATTCCGCTCTCTTTTAATCTTAGCCACAATGATGATTTAATCATTTGTGCGGTGTCTCTGGACAAAAATATTGGTTGTGATATTGAAAGTTTATCCAGAAAAATCAGTATCAAAGCAATTGCACAACGTTACTTTTCGGCAATAGAATTTGACGCATTAATGGCTCTTGCACCGCCACTGCAAAGGCGACGTTTTTTTGAGTATTGGACACTAAAAGAAGCCTTTGTAAAAGCCACTGGAATGGGTATCAGTCAAGGTCTGGAGTCATTTAATTTTACTATAGGTAAAGCAAAAACAGATCAATTTAACGATAATATTCGGCTCAGTTTTTCACCGTCCTGCACTGAACAGGATAATCAGGATTGGCACAGCTATTTAGTTTATCCGGATCAAAACCACTGTATTGCGTTATGTGCAAAGACAAAGAATATTAATACACCACTCCCTCATAAAGCGCCTTTAAACGTCCAACTTTTTGACGGACTAGCCTTACTCAACCGCTATTAAGCAGCTCATATTTTCACCTTCCTGCATTGAACCGCTCCTAGGTCCGCGCAGCTATTGCCTGCTGCGGTGCATAGCATAGAATGCACCCTACCGATAACGTATAGCCATTCCTATAAAGGCAATAATATTAATAAGCCACTTCCTCATAAAGCAGTTTTAAACGTCCAACTTTTTGACGGCCTCGCCCGTAGGGTGCGCTTCAGCACCGATTATCTCTGCTTGCGGTGCATAAAATGCACCCTACCGATAACATATGGCCATTCCTATAAGGCAGTCATATTAATAAGCTACGTCCTCATAAGGCAGTTTTAAACCTTCACTTTTTGACGGCCTCGCTCGTAGGGTGCGCTTCAGCACCAATTACCCCTGCTTGCGGTGCATAAAATGCACCCTACCGATAACATATAACCATTCCTATAAGGCAGTAATATTAATAAGCCACTTCCCCATAAGCAGTTTTAAACCTTCACTTTTTGACAGCCTCGCGCGTAGGGTGCGCTTCAGCACCGATTACCCCTGCTTGCGGTGCATAAAATGCACCCTACCGATAACATATGGCAGTTGCGATCGGCTAAAAGTCCCCGGTTATATTTAATAAAAATCACATTAGTGAATCCTAATTAACTCATTTCCATAGCCATTTATGCCGGTTTAAAGGAGGCTATTTTCCGAATAATTATTGTCTATACTTAAAAATAAACATCCGCAACAGCGCCATTGATGAAGGTTTATTTATGAAGTGCTTAGTAATAAATTTATTGAGAGCATCCTTAGTGGTTATATGCGCTCATTATTCTTTAGCATCCGCCGGTGAAATTTCAACTCGCATTGTGGGTGGGAATGAAAGTGATGCTGGTGACTGGCCGTGGATAGTCAGTCTAAAAAACAGTGCTACTCGAAATCATTTTTGTGGCGGAACATTAATAGGCGAGCGCTGGGTATTAACTGCAGCTCACTGTTTATTTAATAGTGGAAATCTGAAATTGGCATCGCAACTCACTGCGACTGTGGGTGAATATGACTTAAACTCAATTCCGGTTACGCCTGCTATCGGCATTCAGCAGCTCTACATTCACCCCGATTACAACAGCTCAACAAGCGTTAATGATATTGCGCTGTTAAAGTTGGCCTCCAGTGTTAATTATCCAAACTTCATTTCTCCCGCAGATAATGAACTGACAAAAAATGCACTTGCTGCAATCGAAAATGTGACGGTAATAGGTTGGGGTTCAACGATCCCCTACAGCTCTGGTCAACCGGTCATCCCTGATTATCCGAATATTTTGCATGATGTTGAAATGCCATTAATGACAGATGCAATGTGCGCCAAGGCATTAGGCAGCAGTTATACAGCAGAAATGATTTGTGCCGGTTTAGCATTGGGTGGAAAAGACAGCTGTCAGGGTGATAGTGGCGGTCCATTAATTATTCAAGAGAACGGCTGGAAACAGATGGGCATTGTCAGCTGGGGATTTGGTTGTGCAGCTTCAGGCTATCCGGGCGTTTACACACGATTATCCCTATATAACGAGTGGGTGAAAAGCATCATCACAGATATTTATTTCCCTGCTTATCTTGAATTTAATAACACTCTTCTTGGTAATAGTCGTTCGGAAACCGTCATGATAGAAAATAATTCTGAGTATAATACATCCTTAGAATTTACTGCAACTGGCGATAATTCCTTCTCTTATGATGCTTCAAACTGCGCTTTTGTTGAAACCAATAAGAGCTGTAATTTAATAATCACCTACAGCCCGTTGAATACAAAAATAAGCCACAAGATCATCACCATCAACAGTGATCTACCAGATTCAACGGCCCGGCAATTATCTTTACTTGGTTTGCCGCTTAGGGATGCGGGTGGTGGTGCAATGGGCTGGTTAACTTTTTTATTATTAGCCCTGCTGTTTAGTCGCCGCTTTTATAAATTCAGATAATATTGCAGCAGATACTTTGTGAAGCGGTTCACAAAGTGTTAAGGTGCGCTCTTTTTTTAAACAACATATTTTCTATAGGATCTAAACCTTGAGCCAATCCCCTTTCTCGATACTGCCATTACATACCGATCTTTTACATAACCTGGAGTCTTTAGGCTATGACCTAATGACCCCTATTCAAGAACAAAGTTTACCGCATGTACTCGCAGGTAAAGATGTTATCGCACAAGGTAAAACCGGCTCCGGCAAAACAGCCGCGTTTGGTTTAGGTTTGTTAGAAAAACTGAGTGTTAAACGTTTTCGTATCCAAAGTTTAATTTTATGCCCGACACGCGAACTTGCCGATCAGGTTGGTAAAGAGTTACGCAGGCTTGCCCGCACCATTCATAATATTAAAGTATTAACCTTATGTGGCGGTGTTCCCTTTGGACCGCAAATCGGTTCACTGGAGCATGGTGCACATATTATTGTTGGTACCCCAGGACGAATCGAAGACCATCTGCGCAAAGGCACACTGCGTTTGGATGATTTAGAAGTCTTAGTCTTGGATGAAGCCGATCGTATGCTAGATATGGGCTTTCAGGCATCGATCGATGCGATCATAGATCAAGCCCCTAAACAGCGCCAAACGTTATTGTTCAGTGCCACCTTCCCGGAAAAAATCAATAATATCGCCAAACGAATTATGACTGATCCGGTCATGGTTAAAGCAGAATCTAAACATGATGACTCAGTTATTGCCCAGCATTTTTATAAAGTAGAGAATAGCCAGGATCGTATGATAGCCCTGCGCTTATTATTACAAAAGTATCAGCCGGAATCATCGGTGGTTTTCTGTAATACTAAAATAGAAGTACAGGAAGTCGCTAATGAACTTGCAAACCGGGGGTTTAATGCGCTTGCCCTACATGGGGATTTAGACCAAAAAGATCGCGATCAGGCATTAATCCGTTTTTCAAATAAAAGTGCCACTATTCTTGTTGCAACCGATGTGGCAGCGCGTGGTTTGGATATTGATAATCTCAGTGCTGTTTTTAATTACCATATCGCACATGATCAGGAACTGCATGTTCACCGTATTGGTCGTACCGGGCGCGCCGGAAACAAAGGCTTAGCATTCTCTTTTTACAGTGATAAAGAGCACCAAAAAGTCACGGTACTGGAGGACTATTTAGATCGTTCTATTTCACCGGAACAACTGCCTCTTTTAAACTTACTTGATAAAGAACCTCAGCAGTCAAACATGATAACCATTCGAATTGATGGCGGTAAACGTCAAAAAATCAGACCGGGTGATATCGTTGGCGCATTAACCGGAGAAAATGGTATTAAAGGTGATCAAGTGGGCAAAATCCACGTATCGGATAACTGGTCATATATTGCAGTACAACGCGATGTCATTAAAGTTGCCTTTAAAAAATTAAGCGAAGGCAAACTTAAAGGGCGTACCTTTCGAGTAATGGTTGTTCGCGGTTAATATTACAATACTTTTTATGGTTCAGATGGTCACCTATCTGAACTTTTTTCCTTTTACAAATACACCTTCCAAAACGGCACTGCCTATCACCCCACAGTTTTTAGTCTAATTATCCTCTTTATTCAATAAAAATCCCGTAACAGAATGTAACAATATTTCTGCTTGTGTAAGCAATTGTAACTTAAAAAAAAGTGTGATCTGCGTAACAGAATCATCACCAACATCTTCTATATACTCCACCTAAATAGAATCGAAGTCGTTTGGGTTTATAGTTTATTTAAAGTCAAATTTAACCTCTAATTGGAGAGTTGTGTATGAACATTTTCGGAAGTTTACAAAAAGTAGGGAAGTCATTAATGCTTCCTGTCTCTGTACTGCCTATCGCCGGTATTTTACTGGGTGTCGGTGCTGCAAAATTCGCTATATTACCAGATGTTGTTTCGCAATTAATGGAACAAGCCGGTGGGGCAGTATTTGGTAACATGGCATTACTATTTGCAATCGGTGTTGCACTTGGTTTTACAAAAAATGATGGTGTAGCAGGTCTTGCGGCTGCAGTCGGTTACTTCATTATGATGCAAACTATTGAAGTACTTTCACCGGGCGCAAACACCGGTGTACTTGGTGGTATCGTCGCCGGTGGTATTGCTGCTGCCATGTTCAACCGCTTCTACAATATTAGATTACCTGATTACTTAGGTTTCTTTGCGGGTAAACGTGCTGTTCCAATTATGACTGGTTTCGTCGCCATCATCATGGGTTCAATTCTTTCGATTGTTTGGCCTCCTGTTGGAGCAGCCATTGCTGGTTTCTCACATTGGGCTGCCGAGCAAAACCCGACACTCGCATTTGGTATTTACGGTGTTGTTGAACGTTCATTAATCCCCTTTGGTCTTCATCACATCTGGAATGTACCCTTCTTCTTTGAAGCAGGTAGTTGTGTAAACAATGCCGGTGAGCAGCTAAACGGTGTATTAACATGTTACCTGTCTGCTGATGATGCAACGCGTGCTGCAGGTAATGGTTTCGGTCAACTAGCAGGCGGTTACATGTTTAAAATGTACGGTCTACCTGCTGCAGCTATCGCCATTGCACATTCGGCTAAGCCTGAAAACCGCGCTAAAGTCATGGGTATCATGGTTTCTGCTGCATTAACTTCATTCTTAACCGGTATTACTGAACCAATCGAATTTGCATTCCTATTCGTAGCACCTATTTTATATGCAATCCACGCACTACTTGCGGGTTCCGCATTTGTTGTTACTAACATGTTAGGCATGGTACACGGTACTTCATTCTCACATGGTCTGATTGATTTCTTGGTACTCTCTGCTAATTCACAAAAATTCCTGTGGTTCCCGGCAATAGGCCTTATCTACGCAGCTATCTACTACACAGTGTTTCGTGTTGTTATTGCTAAACTAGACCTTAAAACACCAGGTCGTGAAGATGAAGAGCTTGAGCAGGAACTTGCACTTGATAGCACTGAAATGTCTATTCTTCTTGTTGCTGCATTTGGTGGTAAACCGAATATTGAAAGCCTGGATGCGTGTATTACACGTTTACGTATCAGTGTTAAAGATATATCACTAGTCGATAAAGCTGAACTTAAGAGATTGGGTGCTGCCGGTGTGGTCGTATCAGGTAACGGAGTTCAAGCTATCTTCGGTACTAAATCTGATAACTTAAAAACAGACATGGAAAATTACATGTCTAAATAATAAGTTGCCGGGCAGGTATTTCACCCGCCCGCGCTTTAAAGGAGAAGCTTAACAATTTTATTTGTTAAGCTTCTCCTTTTTTTTCAATCAATCTTTTAATGCTTCCTTTTAAAACCGCTTTTCCTTCATCAATCTTTTAATACTTCCTTTTAAAGCCGACTCCAATCTTATTAATACTGCGGATACCAGCGTGTGTTTTTTTAGGCGCGTTAAAGGTATTACCACAGAGGACACCGAGGCGCAGTGCAGAAAAAGACCAGTGCGTTTGCTACTCTGTTAGCCGTAGGGTGCATTCTATGCACCACAAACAGTGGTAATCGGTGCGTGGAGCGCACCCTACGAACGGTTACTTTTTCCAGTTTGAAAGTGGTATGCCAATTTAGCCGGTCATTTAACAGCGGAATTTTAGTGTCTTTTCCGCACGTTAACAGTATTACCACAGAGGACACCGAGGCGCAGTGCAGAAAAAGATCCGTGTTTTTTGGTATTCTGTTAGCCGTAGGGGGGATTCTATGCAACACAAACAGTGGTAATCGGTGCGTGGAGCGCACCCTACGAACGGTTACTTTTTCCAGTTTGAAAGTGGTATGCCAATTTAGCCGGTCATTTAACAGCGGAATTTTAGTGTCTTTTCCGCACGTTAACAGTATTACCACAGAGGACACCGAGGCGCAGTGCAGAAAAAGATCCGTGTTTTTTGGTATTCTGTTAGCCGTAGGGGGGATTCTATGCAACACAAACAGTGGTAATCGGTGCGTGGAGCGCACCCTACGAACGGTTACTTTTTCCAGTTTGAAAGTGGTATGCCAATTTAGCCGGTCATTTAACAGCGGAATTTTAGTGTCTTTTCCGCACGTTAACAGTATTACCACAGAGGACACCGAGGCGCAGTGCAGAAAAAGACCAGTGCGTTTGCTACTCTGTTAGCCGTAGGGTGCATTCTATGCACCACAAACAGTGGTAATCGGTGCATAGAATGCACCCTACGAACGGTTACTTTTGCCAGTTTGAAAGTGAGATGCCAATTTAGCCGATCATTTAACAGCGGAATTTTAGTGTATTTTCGGCACTGAACCTTCAGGCTTGGGATTTGCTGCCGCCTTAGCTCAATTGCCGCTAGTGCTGTCTGTATAAAGTAAAAGGTTATAAAGTAAAAGGCAGGATCAATCAGGTTGATATTTGAGCGTTATTTTAGTCAAAAAAAATAAAAGAAGCGTAATACGCTTCTTTTTGAGACTGTTTTTTAACCGCGGAAATTTTTAACCTCTAAAGTAATTCGCGGCAACAAAGGGCATTTTCACTACTGTCATGGGCAACTTTTTAGCGCGCACTTCAGCAAAGACTTCCGACCCGATTTGACTGAAATCCGGATCAACATAGGCCATTGCAACGGGCATCCCTTTTGTAGGACCGAAGGTACCGCTGGTCACAATACCGATCTTATTATCCGCCGCATCAAACAATTCACAACCTTCACGCACCGGCGCTTTTGAGGTGCCTAATAAACCGATACGTTTACGGCTAATATTTTTGCTTTTAATCTGTTCAAGAATAATGTCAGCACCCGGAAAACCACCGGGTCGACTGCCATCTGCACGACGAGCTTTGCTAATACCCCATAATAAACTTGCCTCGACCGGTGTTGTCGTTTCATCAAGATCATGGCCGTATAAACATAAACCCGCTTCAAGACGTAATGAATCTCGTGCGCCAAGACCAATCCACTCAACTTCAGCAAAAGCCAGCAGTTCACGCGCCAGGGCCTCAGCTTTTGCGGCAGGGACAGAAATCTCAAAGCCGTCTTCACCGCTATAACCGGAGCGACTGACATAACATTCCACGCCCGCCAGCTGTATTTTTTGCGCATCCATAAACAGCATATTATTGACCGACGGATTAATCTGCGCCAGAACCTGCGCCGCTTGCGGACCTTGTAATGCCATTAATGCACGATCTTCCATCACCTCTAACCTGACGTCAGCGGGCAGATTAGCCCGCATATGAGCAATATCTTGTTCTTTACAAGCTGCATTGACCACAACCAATAAAAAATCGTCAAGGTTACCCACCATTAAATCATCATTAATCCCCCCCTGCTCATTAGTAAAAAAAGCATAACGTTGTTTGCCCGCGGGTAAATCAATAATATCAACGGGGACTAATGCCTCTAATGCCTGCGCTGCATTTTTACCAAAAAGACGCACCTGCCCCATATGGGAAACATCAAACAAGCCGGCAGCATCACGGCAATGCAGATGTTCCTTACGCACTCCCAGTGCATATTGCACGGGCATATCATACCCCGCAAAAGGGACCATTTTACCCCCCATTTCAATGTGCAGTGCGTGCAGCGGGGTAACAAAAAGTTCTTCGGACATAGGTTTAATACTCCATATTGCGCAATAGTTGCGGCTGGTTCATTTTAGTTGTCAAATAATTAGAGACAATCGTTTTGGTGGTTATTTTTCAAACTGTTGTGCAGCGTCAGTTATCTTTATGAGGCGGTCACCCAAAGAATTAACGCATCCTCTTCACTGCTGGAAATAAGCATGTGCCCCATATTGGCATCGTAATAGACCGAATCGCCTTCATTTAAAGTGACGGGTTCATAAAATTCTGAAAAGAATGTTATCTCGCCACTTAATACTAATAAAAATTCATCTCCGGCGTGGCGGATCCAATCCGAATAATCGGCAAAATCACGCGCCCTGATCCGCGACTTGAACGGCATCATTTTTTTATTGGTTAACTGCGTGGCCAACAACTCATGTTCATAGGTTGAAGTCGGATGCGCCTTGCCCTCGTTATTACGGGTAATATCACGGCGACCGGTCGCACTGACCTGTTTGGGCGGCGCAAAGAGCTGCGGGAGATCTATCTGCAAACCATTAGTCAATTTCTGCATTGCCTGAAAGGTTGGCGATATCTGTTCATTTTCTATTTTAGATAACGTAGAACGTGCCAGCCCGGTTTTTTTGCTGGCTTCTTCCAGCGTCAAACCGAATGACTTGCGAATTTCTTTTAAACGCTGCCCGAGTTTAACGGGTTCTATTTTTTCTGATCCCCGATCGTTAGAAATTTTCATTGATGGATAAACATCTTGTTTATTCAGATCAGTCATCACTGTTCTCCTTTTCTATTGCTATATAGTAAACGTCAAAAATAAAAGCGCACAGGAAAAAACAGGATCCGGATCTCATAAAAGAGAAAAAGTTTCCTTTTGGAAACTTTTGGTCAAGCAGAATAGAATAATCACCCTATAATGGCTACCTGGTCGTTCTTGTGAGCTATCGGAATAGGTAATCATTTATCCTATGGAAAAATATTGGTTAAGTCCTTAACTTAACCCTGTCATCTTATCGATTTGAATAACAATCACATTCATTATTGTCATTAGCTCTCGATGAGTCATTAGCAATAAATATTTCACACAACAAATTAGCTGGGGATTTAATATGGAAAGCGCATTAATGTTTACTGATACACATGAGTGGATACTCGATAACGGTGATGGCAGCGTCACTATCGGTATTTCAAACCAGGCTCAACAACTTTTAGGAGATGTTGTCTTTGTGGATATGCCAGAAGTTGGTGACAACACACAAGCGGGAGAAGTTTTCTCTTTGGTCGAATCAGTTAAAGCTGCCTCGGATCTCTATGCACCCGTCACAGGTGAAGTTATTGAGATTAACGAAGAACTTGAAGATAGCCCTGAATTAATTAATGAATCCCCCTATTCAGCAGGTTGGATTGTCAAAATAAAATTAGCTGACAGCAATGAACTTGATAATCTTATGTCCAGTGAAGATTATCACGCGGCGAACGCAGAATAATCATTAATTTAGAACCTATCTAATCAATTAGGCCGCTTCAAATGAAGCTGCCTTGCTTTTTTTTCTGCTATCTCCCCTCTTAATCAACATAAAACAGGGGGATAAGTAAAAATTATTCAGGAATCCCCTATGACAGATACAACGCTTCTCGATTTATTAAGTGACAGTAAAGAGTTTGCGACTCGTCACAATGGCTCCGGTGCAGCACAACAAAAAAAGATGCTGGAGACTATCGGCGTGCAGAGCATTGAGCAGCTAATTGATCAAACTGTGCCGGCAGCCATTCGTCTGCCCGAAACCATGACGTTAGCTGAGCCGCAAAGCGAATCAATGACGCTGGCATCGCTTAAAGCGATTGCCGAAAAAAATATTGTTAACCGCAGTTTTATTGGCCAGGGTTATTACAATACGTTACTGCCTAACGTCATATTACGTAATGTTCTGGAAAATCCCGGCTGGTACACGGCCTACACCCCCTATCAGCCAGAGATTTCCCAAGGCCGTTTAGAGTCGTTATTAAACTATCAGCAAATGGTGATGGATTTAACCGCAATGGAAATAGCCAATGCTTCCTTGCTGGATGAGGCCACCGCTGCCGCAGAGTCGATGACCTTATGTAAACGTGCCGGTAAAAGCAAAAGTTTAGCTTTCTTTGTGGCGAATGAAATTCACCCGCAAACCATAGACGTTGTGCGCACCCGAGCCGAATTTTTTGGTTATGAAATTATCAGCGGTTCAATGGAAGAACTTGAAAACCATGATGTGTTTGGCGCACTGCTGCAATACCCAAGTACCACGGGTAATATTCAAGATCTAACCGCAATCATCGAAAAAGCACATGCTAAAAAGACCCTAGTGTCGGTCGCTTCCGACCTGCTCGCCTTAACCCTGCTTAAAGCACCCGGCGAAATGGGCGCAGACATTGTTATCGGCAGTGCGCAACGTTTTGGCATACCCATGGGATTTGGCGGACCACACGCCGGTTTTATGGCAACCAAAGAAAAATTCAAACGTACTATGCCCGGCCGTATTATTGGTGTCTCAAAAGACAGCAAAGGCAAACCGGCATTACGTATGGCAATGCAAACCCGCGAGCAGCATATTCGCCGCGAAAAAGCGACTTCAAATATTTGCACCGCTCAGGCCCTGTTAGCTAATATGTCCGCTTTTTATGCGCTTTATCACGGCCCTGAAGGTCTGCGTAAAATTGCTCGACGTGTTCATCATTTAACCGCTATTCTAGTGGCGGGTTTACGCAGTGAAGGCTTTGAATTAGCGAACCAGCACTTCTTCGATACGATTACCTTAAACAGCAACGAGCACAGTAAAGCGATTTACCACAGAGCACTTGCCGAAGGCATGAATTTACGCAAATTCCCAACCCCTGATAATATGCCGGTACAGCTTGGTATCAGCCTTGACGAAACAACCACTATTACAGATGTTGAAGATTTATTACGTGTTATTACCGGTAAAGCACTTTCATCTGCAAGTTTTGCAGCCCAGGTAGCAACCGATGAGTTTGCCGGTATTCCGGCCGCATGCCGCCGCAGCAGTAAATACTTAACCCATCCGATATTTAATGAGCACCACAGTGAAACGCAAATGATGCGTTACATGAAAAAATTGGAGAATAAAGATTATTCGCTGACCCATGGCATGATCCCGCTCGGATGTTGTACCATGAAGCTCAATGCGGCAGCGTTAATGCTGCCCGTAAGCTGGCCTGAATTTTCACAAATGCACCCCTTCGCACCAACCGAGCAGAGCTTTGGTTATCAGGAGTTGGCTGAAAAATTATCCGATATGCTTTGTGAAATAACAGGTTACGATGGTTTCTCACTGCAGCCTAATTCCGGCGCACAGGGTGAATATGCAGGTCTTATCGCGATTCACCGTTATCAACAAAGTATAGGTGAAGATCAGCGTAACATCTGTTTGATACCGAGCTCAGCGCACGGCACTAACCCGGCTACCGCGTCAATGCTCTCTATGAAAGTGGTGGTCGTCGGCTGTGATGAACAAGGTAATATCGACCACGCAGACTTAAAAGCTAAAATTGATAAACACCGTGATAACCTCTCCTGCATTATGGTCACCTACCCCTCTACACACGGCATTTATGAAGAAGGAATTCAGGAAATATGTGAATGGGTACATGAAGCCGGCGGTCAAGTCTACCTTGATGGCGCAAACATGAATGCTCAGATAGGGCTTACCAGTCCGGGATTTATCGGTTCCGATGTATCACATCTTAATCTCCATAAAACCTTCTGCATACCCCATGGTGGCGGTGGTCCGGGTATGGGTCCGATTGGCGTCAAAAAACACCTGATTCCGTTTCTGCCTGGGCATATCGAAGTCACTGAATCAGCAGATAATAAACATTATGCAGTTTCAGCCGCTGAGTTAGGCTCCGCTTCTATTCTGCCTATCTCCTATGCCTACATTGCAATGATGGGTGAACAGGGGTTAACCTCAGCGACCCAGTTGGCTATCTTAAATGCCAACTACATAATGGAGCGTTTACGTCCGCATTACCCGATTTTATACCAGGGTAAAGAGGGCCGCGTTGCGCACGAATGTATTATCGATATTCGCCCCCTTGAAGCGACATCGGGTATTTCCAATGAAGACATCGCTAAACGTCTGATGGATTACGGCTTCCATGCGCCGACTATGTCGTTCCCGGTGGCAGGCACCTTTATGATTGAACCGACTGAATCAGAAAGCGTCGCTGAACTCGACCGCTTCTGTGATGCCATGATAGCTATCCGCCACGAAATCAAGCAGATAGAAGACGGTGAATGGTCAGCAACAGATAATCCGCTGGTTAATGCCCCTCATACACAGGTTGATTTAATGGCAGCCGAATGGACGCATGGTTACAGCCGTGAGCTTGCCTGTTTCCCATCAACGCACAGTAAAGACAGTAAGTACTGGCCGGCAGTAAACCGGGTTGATAATGTCTTTGGCGACCGTAATCTGATTTGCTCATGTCCGAGCATTGAAAGTTATATGGAAGAATAAGCACCAATGATTAGAATGATTTAGGATTTAATAAAACAGTTATCTTCATAACGTTGCTTATTGACCATTATAAATAAAAAAGGCGAACCAGAAATGGTCCGCCTTTTTTTTAAATCAAAATATCTAAGACCAAATCTATTAATTAACTTCCCATGTCGACTCAAAGGCTAGAAAGCTAGAAAGCTCGAAAGCTCGAAAGCTCCGCTTTTAATGCTGAGTTAAGGCAGCTATCAAACTCACTTTTTCAAAGAAGAAGCACTGTGGATTAAGGTCTCAAACTGCTCAATAGGAACCGGTTTGCTGAATAAATATCCTTGGAAAAAGGTACATCCTTTGCCTAAGAGTAATTGTCGTTGATCTTCAGTTTCCACTCCCTCGGCAATAACGTTTATATTCAGGATCTGAGCCATGGCAATGATTGCCTTTACTATCGCTTTATCATTACTGTCTGTCGCAAGCTCGCGCACGAACGACTGATCTATCTTGAACTCATCAAGGGGCAGCCGTTTAAGGTACTGTAAGGATGAATAACCCGTCCCGAAGTCATCCAGAGAAAACTGAATACCAATATTATTTAATGCCTTCATAATGGCAATAGTGACTTCGACATCATATTGCAAAAGGCTTTCAGTCAATTCAAGCTTGAGTAAATTTCTGGGAATAGCATGTCGTTGCACAGCGGACTGCACTTGCTCCACAAAATCCTGCTGCCGGAACTGTCTTGCACTTACATTAACTGACAGTGTTAAGTCGCGGGTCCGCGACTCTTTCTGCCATAGCGCAAGCTGCGCACAAGCCGTCTCGATAACCCATTTCCCAATGGGTATAATTAAGGCGTTTTTTTCCGCCAGAGGGATAAAGGTCACTGGTAATACTAGCCCGCGTTCAGGATGCGTCCAGCGGATCAATGCCTCTGCTCCCAATGCCCGGTTGGCACTGTCCATCTGAATTTGGTAATACAAATGAAATTGCGACTTTTCAACGGCAATGCGCAATTCATTTTCGAGGGTGATGCGCAGGTTAATAATGTCCTGCATTTTAGGGTTAAAGAAGCTGATCAGATTGCCACCTGCTTTTTTGGCCTGATACATGGCGATGTCGGCTTGTTTGAGCAGATCTTCTGCCGTCTTACCCTCATGGTCGAAAAAGACCGCACCAATACTCGCTGTGCTGTAACATTGGTGCATGTCGAGCTGGTAGGGCTTATTGAGCGCCGCGAAAATTTTATCGGCAATAGCATTCGCCTTTGCTGCGGCTTCAATGGTTTTTTCGTCCAGGTTTTCCAGAATTAACACAAACTCGTCCCCACCCAAACGCCCCACGGTATCCCCTTTGCGTAGACAGGACTCTAGGCGTTGCGCTATCTGGATCAGCAGTAAATCACCGACTTCATGGCCGAGGCTGTCGTTGATATCCTTGAAATGATCCAAATCAACAAACATCACAGCACTCTCCCGGCCATTACGCACGTTGGACGCTAATGCGTGATTCAGCCTGTCTATCAAAATACGCCTGTTGGGCAAGCCGGTAAGCGCATCATAAAAGGCGAGGCCATTGAGTTTTTCGGCCAGTTTACCTTTCTCTTTACTTTGAAAGGCAAGCTTCTGGTTGGCAATATCAAGTTCCGCTGCCCGTTTATCCTTTTCTTCGTTTTGAAAGGCAAGCTCCTTATTCGCAATCACAAGCTCCGCTGCCCGTTTAGCTTTCTCTTCATTTTGAAAGGCAAGTTCCTGATTGGCGATGGCAAGTTC
>NZ_PJBP01000107.1 GCF_002836415.1 Psychromonas sp. MB-3u-54
GTACTCGGTTTACTCACGCGTTAACATGGCCGCGTTAACATGGCCACCCATAATTATTGCCGTTTTTTATTCTTGCACTACCCACCACTTTTTAACGTACCCGCTCGGACAGCACATCCATGTATAAAGCCGAGTCTAATGAAATCAACAAGGCACGCAGAGCTACCGCTCATGAGCCTAAACTGGCGTAAATGACTTCAGCGTCCTGCCCTACGCCTTTCAGGTCGTTGTCGTAAATTCCAAGGTTCAAATTTTTTCCTGACAAATTTGTCGCTCCATAATTTCCTTTGCTAAGTGATTTCTCAGACAAGAAAAATGGTCGGAAATTTTCGTAGCCGCATTGGTTTGATTTATTGATAAGAAGGTTTGGGTGTTCCATCTTTTGTCTACCATCTTTTACATATCGACGATTTTATCTCAAGGAAATAACAAAGCCACCCAAGGTTGTTGTTGACTTGCTAAAGGAATTGATTGCTCAAGAAAATGGTCGGAAATTGCCTAGCCGCATTGGTTTAGTGATTTATAAACGAAAAGTTTTGGCTGTCCCATCTTAGCAAGCCACCCAAGATTGTTGGCTGATATTTCAGCATTGATCTAGACTTTAGGTCTGTTCATACTTGCAGGTGATAAATGATGGCCATACCAAGAAAAAGCATCGTGAGCTTAGATATTATCACTGCTTTTCTTGTGTTGTGCGAAAGCATTGTTGTGCGGCATTGATTACACAACCAGTGACAATATGCAGTGCCATTCAAACCTGACCCGAATGGCAAAGGTATATAATTCACCCGATTTGGCGATAATGTACATTTTCGATTAATATGGAATTTCAAGAAAAAAATTGACTATTCAGCCTTTCTGTTGAATAAATACAGCTCCAACATCATAAAAAAAGCACTCATCGACCTGATTCGCACCGCAGCGACAGGCTCATATTTTGAATTGTATGCAGACAGTTTAATAATAGGGGAGAAAATTTATGACGTCGCTCCTTGATTGAGATGAGAAAAGGTAATATAAGGTAAAGCATATTTAGGTTTAAGTGAAAATGTTCTGTACTCTATCTATAACGCAGTTTTTGAGCTAAATCAGCCATGTTTTTTATCTGTTCTCAGAGATCACTCCTTATTCCAGTTTAACCAATAACATTGAAGATTAATTCATATTAGGAAAGGCACTTGACTAATAAAACGCCACAGATTAATAACCAGCAAGATGATAATAACGCCCGCTTAGAGCTTGTTATTAATGCTACCGGCGTGGGTATATGGGATTGGCAGGTTCAAACCGGGGAGTTAACATTCAATAAACGCTGGGCAGAAATTATTGGTTATACCCTTGATGAATTACAACCTATTCAATTGGATTCCTGGGCTAATAACCTTCACCCCGATGATTTAAATAAAGCTAAAAGTTTACTCGCGCAACATTTTAATGGTGAACTCGATTTTTATGAGGTTGAAGTTCGCATGAAGCATAAGTCGGGGCACTATGTGTGGGTGCTCGCTTCGGGGAAATTAGTCGAAAGGGACTCTCAAGGTAAGCCAAAGCGCATGATCGGTACGCACTTAGATATTACTGAACGAAAAAATAACGAAGAGTCGATGATGGTAACCAGTCAGTTGCTGAATGAATCACAGCAGGTGGGGCGCTTAGGAGGATGGAAATTAGATTTAAAAACAGGTGATTTGTTTTGGACCGATGAAACTTACCGAATACATGAAACATCTCCAGAAGAGTTTAATCCTACGGTCGATGCCGGTATTGGTTATTTTTTTCCTGACTCGCAAAAGATTATTTCTAAAGCTTTGGATGAGGCTGTCAATAATGGAATAGGTTATGACCTTGAGTTACAAACCTATACCACTAAAGGTAGAACAATAGATGTAAGAACGACATGTATTGTTACTCAGGAAGACGGAGTCGCTGTCCGCCTAACGGGGATTTTTCAAGATATCAGTGAGCAGAAAGCCAATCAGAGAAAATTAGAAAAAAGTAATCTTGATTTAGCTAATGCGAACTCAGCGCTAAAACTATCAGCACATTATGACCCGTTAACAGGATTACCTAACAGAATTTTATTAGCAGACAGAATTCAACAGGCCGTGGTAAAAAGCTTGCGTAATGACAAATATGTGGCAGTCGCGTTTATTGATTTAGATGGATTTAAAGACGTTAATGACAGTCATGGTCACAATATTGGTGACCAATTATTGATAAAAGTTGCGAAGCGATTAAAGCATGTGTTGCGCGAGGGGGATACCTTATCTCGTTTTGGCGGCGATGAATTTGTGGCCGTCATTGATAATCTCTCTGACCCTCGCGAAAGTGATTTAATTGTGTTGCGTATGCTTGAGTCGGTTTCTTCTACACTGGTGGTTCAAAAAAAATTATTAAAAATTTCTGCCAGTATAGGGGTTACATTTTATCCGTTAGATAGTGCCGGCCCTGATCAGTTGTTAAGGCATGCGGATCAGGCTATGTATATGGCTAAGCAGCAAGGGAAAAATCGCAGTTATGTTTTTGATATAGAACAAGACGTGGCCGTAAAGAACCATAATGAAGAGTTAAAAAGGATAGCCCAGGCGTTAAAAAATAATGAGTTTGTACTTTATTATCAACCTAAGGTTGACCTTAGAAGCAATCACGTGGTTGGAGTCGAGGCCCTAATTCGTTGGAATCATCCCGACAGAGGCGTGCTTGCTCCGGCTATATTTTTACCTGCGGTTGAGCATGATATGTTAGATATTGAAATAGGAAAATGGGTCATCAATACGGCTTTGCAACAATCTCAAAACTGGCTATCTTCGGGAAATGATCTTCCAATCAGCGTGAATATCAGTCCCCTGCATTTACAGCATGCTGAATTCGTTAGTGAATTGAAAGAGATGCTTGATCAGTATCCTAATATTAAAGCCGGCAGTCTTGAGTTTGAAATTTTAGAAAGCAGCGCACTGAAAGATATTGAGTTAGTTTCAAAAGTGATAAAAGACTGTAACCAGCTCGGGGTGCGTTTTTCAATTGATGATTTTGGTACAGGTTATTCTTCATTAACCTATTTAAAGCGTTTGCCCGCCGAGACTTTAAAAATAGATCAATCATTTGTGAGAGACATGTTAATAGATACGGATGATAAAGCGATAATTCAAGGGATCATTGAATTGGCAAAAGTATTTAATCTTAAAGTGATTGCTGAAGGGGTCGAAACGCCTCAGCATGGAGAGCTATTGCTTTCTTTGGGCAGTTATTTTGCACAGGGATATGGTATTGCGAAACCCATGCCTGCAAACGAGATATTAACTTGGTTAGTTCAGTGGGAAAAAAATCCCTGCTTAGTTGATGGACGTGCATAATACCAAACGCATCAAATAAGTGATCAGCCTTGCTGGTTAAAATCAACTCTATCTGCGTGATGAGTCTTGAAAGGAGAATAACTACTTTCAAGACTCATGCCTTGCTAGTGTTAATTTTTCCTACGCAATACAAGATCACATCTTTAATACATTTGCTATAACTAAAAATGTCGGCAATCGCTCCGGCTGCCATTGAAGATTTAAGCTTCAAGGGTGGGCCCATAGCCCCCAATAGACAGCTCTATCTTTAATAATGCTTGATATAACCTCGCCAATTCAGCCGATGCAAAACCGCCCGGCTGATTGGCCGTTATGTGTCTGCGATGCAAAGGCAATATTTGGGCATTTAAGTAGTTAATTTTTATACCCCTACTTTTAGGCTCTTGATTATCTTAATATGAGTCATTTTACTATTACTTTCAGGAGTCACATTGCATTGCTTAAATCCATATTTTCAGTTGTAGGCATCTTTGCAATCTTAGCGTTATTGCTTGGACTGGTTGCTGATATTCGGAGTGCTGACCGTACAAAAGGTGGGTACAAGTATCCCTTTGCAGGATGGAGCGGAAATACTATCGACTTTTCAGCTATGTACCAAACAAAAGATGGGTTGTATAAAAGTGGCTACGTTATTGATCAATTCTTTAACTGTAATACTGGAATGATTAGTTGGGAAATATTAGGTATCATAAAAGGCGAATTTAGACAGTTTTCTGAAAGGGCTATTGTAATTCACAAACCACAGGATGAATGTAAAGCGCGAGGATATAACCCCGATTCTTGGGCAATAAGTGACTTACTATAATGCCTATTTAGATATATCTTGATAATTTAAAAATGGATATAAAACATAACAAGCAGCGTAATGCTGATTCCGGCGCTAGCGCTTCCACTGGTTCGCTGAGCGTTATAGGTAAAGGAGTAGTCTGTGAATTACGATGATGTTTTATCGTTTTGGTTTGACGAAATTGATCCATCGAAATGGTGGATTAAAGATACTAACTTTGATCAGCTTATTGAAGAAAATTTTTTAGCTGTACATGGGCAAGCCAACCAATGCGAATTATTTGAATGGCGACGTTCGGCGAAAGGACGCTTAGCTGAAATCATTATTTTAGATCAGTTCTCAAGAAATATATTTAGAGATACGGCAAAAGCATTTTTATCTGATCAATTAGCATTAGCGCTTTCACAAGAAGCAATATCGCTTGGGAAGCACCATGATTTGAATAAGATAGAAAGAACGTTTATGTATATGCCATTCATGCATAGCGAATCATTGCGTATTCATGATGTTGCTGTCGAATTATTTAAAGGTAATGGTATTCAATCTAATTTAGATTTTGAAATAAAGCATCGAGATATTATTGAAAAATTTGGTAGATACCCTCATAGAAATGCCATTCTAAACCGAGTCTCTACCGTTGAAGAAATAGCGTTCTTAAAGCAGCCTAATTCTGCGTTTTAAATACATATAACAAATAAGGATAGGTGTCACGCAGCCGACACCTTATCTAGTTGTTGAACATATACCAAAAGAACTAAAAAGTTGATCAGTCTTGCTGGTTAAAATCTACTCTAACAGCGTTGTGAGTTTTATTCAGAACATCCTGTTCTTCACCACTTTGTGGCCAGCTAAAGCTGTTCAAAATCGTTCCAGACGATTTTTGTGAAGTGAGAACAACTATCTCCTGCAACTCACGCCTTGTTATACCAAAAGAAATTAAATTGTGATCTGAAGTTAATTAATGGAATGGGCAGAGTGCATTCTATGCTCCGCAGGCAGTGGCAATCGGTGCGCGGAGCGCACCCTACGGGCTGGTCTTTCTCTGTGTAGCGCGCCGCGCCTCGGTGTTCTCTGTGGTAGTCCCTTTAAAGTGCTGTTCAGGCTTAAAAGTAACAGGCTGAGCCTAAAGACCCGGTTCCGAGAGCTGCTGCACACTTTATCCTTTGAAGGCATTGATCATAAATTTAATACGTTTGGTATAACTTTAGGCATCAGGTAGAACAGGTAAAAACGCTCTGCCAAAGGGAGTGGACAAATCTGATCACTTAATTATTTCTTTTGGTATTAGTGTTAATTTTTCCTGTGCAATACTTGATCACTTCATTAATTCCTTTGGTATTATTTATAGTAAATTTGAGGATCTGTATTGGCCGGTGTTTCGCCTTGTTGTTTTTTTAAGCTGTACTCGAACATTTGCATAGCAGGTGATTATAAACAGCAACGTCAGCAGCATAAAAACTTGCTACATATCCCCCCTTGATTTTATGGGTAATCCGGAATATGTTTATTGTCAATAAGCTGCACTCGAATATTTTGTGTGGCAGGATAAACCGAGGGGCCGAACTGATTATAAACAGCAACGTCAGCAGCATCACGGCCATAACCAATTGCCACATACCCCCCCTTGAGTTCTGACTGCGTCGCATCGAAAGTGTACCACCTACCCGCAACATAGGCCTCAAACCAGGCGTGAAGATCCATCGGTTTTAAGCCGTACAGATAACCCACCACCAGGCGAGCTGGAATACTGAGACTACGGCATAGTGCAATGCCGAGGTGTGAAAGGTCGCGGCAGACACCCGACTGTTGCAAATTAACTGCCACCGCTGACAAAAGCATATCACTGCAGCCAGGGGTATAACGGATGCTATTACGCAGCCATATTTCAATGGCTCTGACCTGATCATAACCGGGCAGTTGTCCGGTGGTAATTGAATTTGCCATATCGCCAAAACAATCCGATTCGCAGTATCTACTGGGCAACAGGTAACTTAATACGTTATTGGGCAAATACTCAATATTGACAAACGGCGCGCCCGGCGCCTGATCCGAGTGATCCGCCGTCATTACATCGGCAGAGGTATAAATAGCAAAAGCGCCCGCAGGCGCAATCAGTCGCTGACAAAGATTGCCGTAATTATCTGCGAACTCGCAAACCGTAACGCTTGGCTTTATCCTGTATTCCTCTCGTGCTATCCATTGTTGAGCACCACTGCGTGGCCGCAGCATTAGAATGAAGGGGGTTGGCACCGTAATATCAAACGTCAACTCACAAGTAGTGCGTAACCACATGTAAATAATCCTTTTATATAAACGCTATGATCAAGTGTTGATTGTAGTGGAGATCATGAAAAACAGACTGATAAATATTTGCATAGGATGTTTTATCTTATGATTATCCTATTGCGGCAAATCCTTAGCATAATTTTTTATTCTCTTTCGATTTTATGGCAGTTTATATCCGCTAGGCAGGGCCTGTAATGGTCTACACTTAATTCTGCAGTCTATTGATAAAAAGGCCATTGCTCGGCTTATTGAATTGAGCGCTAATCTACTGTCTGTTTGTCTCGGCGTACTGGGTATCTTACTTTTATTATGATCCTAAAAAGGGAGAAAAACTGTAAGTGGAGATTTAAAGCTTTTAGACCTGCTTGCGATATGAGGTTGCCTTGTGCCATGACGTTGACGTTATGGGCTACAAACTAAAAAAGTGAATAAATAAAGGTGTTGAAAACGGATAAGTGACTTGCTATCAGAATAAAGAAAAAGGGCAAAAAAATCGAAGGGCTGTGTATCGCGGAAAAATTGTATCAGGGCTTCCGCTCTCTAAAATAGATTTTACGTCAATGAATGTAATCTATTATTGGAAACTAAGGCATTGTTCATCTTGCCCTTGGTTTTATGAGTATTACATGGCGGCATTATAATACAGAGCATCTGCATGATGAACAAAACACTGGCGCGAGTGGATTTGACAGATGGAGAGTATATGAGTATTTCATGGGACAATTATAATCCGGATCATCTTAATGATGAGCTAATAGATGAGAAAGGAATGCCCAAACTTACTGCGCGGCGCCTGGTAGAACATTTGCAGTCACTCGATGTTAATGAACTGGAATCACGGCGGCAATTCGCCGAAGTGACCATTCAGGAGATGGGGATCAGTTTTGCGGTTTATTCCGAAAAGGGAAATATCGACAGAGTGTGGCCCTTTGACATTATTCCGCGGATAATTTCTGCCAAGCAATGGGATAAAACAGCCGCGGGGCTGAAGCAGCGCCTTAAAGCGTTAAACATGTTTATCGCGGATTTGTATGGCGAACAGCTGATTATCAAAGAGGGTATTGTTCCTGAACATCTTATCACTCATTCTAAAAATTTCCGTCCAGAATGTATTGGTATGAAACCTGCCTATGGTGTTTGGGCACATATCTGCGGCACCGATCTGGTCTGTGAAGCTGACGGTGAATTCCATGTGTTGGAAGATAACCTGCGGGTGCCCTCTGGTGTCTCCTATATGCTTGAAAACAGAGCTATTACTAAGCGAGTATTACCGGAGTTGTTTGAACAAAAGAACATTAAATCGATAGACGACTATCCGGATCGATTATTTGACATGCTGGTTTCTCTCTCCCCGCGCAAAATAAAAATGCCTGAAATCGTGGTACTGACACCCGGCATCCATAATTCCGCCTATTTTGAACATGCTTACCTCGCCCAGCAGATGGGCATAGAATTGGTCGAGGGAAATGACCTGGTCGTTGGTGATGATGACTGCGTTTATATGCGTACTATCACTGGACTTGATCGGGTGGATGTGATTTATCGGCGTATTGATGATCTGTTTCTTGATCCCGAGGTTTTCAGAAAAGATTCGACACTGGGTGTCCCGGGTTTAATGCGTGCCTGGCTGGCTGGAAATGTGGCATTGGCGAATGCACCGGGTGCCGGTGTGGCCGATGATAAGGTGGTGTATGCCTATGTCCCGGATATGATTCGTTACTATCTCAAGGAGGAGCCGCTGCTACCGAATGTTAAAACCTATCTTTGTGATGACCCGGTTCAACGTCAGTATGTTCTTGATAACCTTGATAAACTGGTGATTAAGCCGGCAAATGAATCCGGTGGTTACGGAATGTTGATTGGACCGCATTCCAGCAAGCAGGAGCAGGCCCATTTTGCGGAGTTAATTAAATCTGATCCGCGTAACTATATTGCCCAACCCACCCTGAATCTATCGACTGCCCCAACGCTGATAGGTAAAGGTTGTATTGAACCGCGTCATATGGATTTGAGGCCTTTTGTTCTACAGGGGAAGGATATCTATGTCACCACTGGAGGATTAACCCGTGTGGCAATGAAAAAAGGTTCCCTGGTGGTGAATTCCTCTCAGGGTGGGGGAAGTAAAGATACCTGGATTGTCAAATCGGAGAAAAATTGATGTTATCTAAATTAGCGGAAAGACTTTATTGGATGGCACGCTATATAGAGCGGGTTGAAAATACCGCAAGACTGGTCAGTGTTTACGATCAGCTGCTGCTTGATTTGCCGCAGGAGACGGGGATCAGTTGGTATAACCTGATTATTCTAAACAGTGCTGAATCTCTCTTTTTAGCGCGTTATGAGAACCGTAATGAACACAATGTGGTTAAATTTTTACTTGCCGATGACAGCAATCCATCGTCTCTCCTGTCGTCAATTCGGGGGCTGCGTGAAAATGTCAGAACTTCCCGGGATCTATTACCCAAAGAAACCTGGAAAATTGTTAATGAACTTTATATTTTTGCCCGGGACAATATAAAACTGGGTATCAATCGCAGCCGCAGAAATCAGTTTCTGGAAGAGATGGTCAAGCGTTGTCAGCAGATTAACGGCCTGTTGAATGGCACTATGAGTCGTGATGCGGCCAGTCATTTTTTGAGTTTAGGCTGCAGTCTGGAGCGAGCAGATATGCTTACCCGGTTACTGGATGCCGGTGCTGCGGTGTTACTCAGCGAGCTCGATAGCGAACTCAATATTCAAGAAGTTGTGTGGGGTAATGTACTGCGCTCCAGCAGTGCTCACATGAGTTACAGAAGAACCGTGCGCAGTGCGGTAGGTGCTCGGGATGTGGTTGCTTTTTTATTGCAGGATCCCTATTTTCCGCGCAGTTTCCAATTTTGTTTGAATCAGATTCAGGATGCGGCCAGAAGTTTGCCTAATGGCGACGAGGTTGTCAGTTATATTGAAAAAGCATTAATAGCGCCCTATGACCTGATCAAAGAGGATGCGCTTGATGAAAAATTCCGAGAATATCTGAATCAGTTGCAGCTCGAACTGCAGCAGGTGCATATTTGCATCAGCGGGTGCTGGTTCCCGTCCTATGAACGGAGTGCCATATGAGTGTCCGAGTCGCAATAAATCATGTTACTGAGTATCATTTTGATCGTGCAGTCAGTTTGACCGCTCATACTATTCGGCTCCGCCCGGCGGCACATAGCCGGACACCGATCAAAGCTTATTCCTTGAAGGTAAGTCCTGAGAATCATTTTATTAACTGGCAGCAGGATCCTTTTGGTAATTTTTTAGCCCGCTTGGTTTTTCCTGAAAAAAGCGATTATCTGCGTGTCGAGGTGGAGGTGATTGCTGATATGACGGTTATTAATCCATTTGATTTCTTTCTGGAAGAATCGGTGGAAAGCTTTCCCTTTAAATATGATCGAAGCCTGAAAAAAGATTTAAAGCCTTATCTGGAAATTGTTGATCGCGGGCAGTTGATCCGTGACTGGGTTGACTCGGTGCCTAAAAAATCGTTAGCGACGAATGATTTTCTGGTTTATCTGAATCAGCGCTTAGAAAAAGAGATCAATTACAATATTCGCATGGAACAGGGGGTACAAAGTAGCGATACCACGCTGCAGCTGGGGCGCGGTTCCTGTCGTGACTCAGCTTGGTTGCTGGTGCAGATTCTGCGCCATATCGGACTTGCTGCGCGCTTTGTCTCCGGTTATTTGATCCAACTGGTGGCCGATGTTAAAGCGTTGGATGGTCCCTCTGGTCCGGAAAAAGATTTTACTGATCTGCATGCCTGGTGTGAAGTTTATATCCCGGGTGCCGGCTGGGTTGGTCTTGATCCAACATCCGGCTTATTTGCAGGAGAAGGGCATATTCCATTGGCCTGCACCCCGTCACCACAGTCAGCCGCCCCGATTTCCGGAGGAACTGAAAAATGTGAAGTAGCATTTACCTTCAGCAATGAGGTGACGCGGATTCATGAAGACCCGCGAGTGACCAAGCCTTATACTCAGCAGCAGTGGCAATATATTGATGCACTCGGTAAAGCCGTGGATCAACAGCTATTGGAGCAGGATGTACGCTTGACTATGGGTGGCGAGCCGACCTTTGTCTCCGTTGATGATATGGACTCAGCCCAGTGGAATACCGAAGCACTTGGCAAAGAAAAACTGAGCCTGTCGAAGGATCTGCTGCTGCGCTTACAGCAGAAATTTGCCCCGGGTGGTCTGCTTCATTACGGTCAGGGAAAATGGTATCCCGGCGAAGAGATCCCGCGCTGGGCGCTGGGCTGTTTCTGGCGCAGCGATGGCAAGCCTTTGTGGCGAGAGCCAAAACTGCTGGCAAGGGCTGATCAAGACTACGGTGTAACCTGCCAGCAAGCAGAAGCCTTTGCAAATAAACTGGCCAGCGCGGCTGGACTCGACCCTGTTGCTGTGCTGCCGGCCTATGAAGACACGCTCTATTATCTGTGGAAGGAACAGACCTTACCGGACAATATTGATCCTTTAAGCGCGACGTTCAAAGATGGTCTGGAAAGGCAAAAAATGGCGCAGCTGTTATCTCAGGGGCTAAACTTGCCCGTAGGATACTGCCTGCCGCTGAGCTGGAACAGTACCAGTAAACGCTGGCGTACCAGTGTCTGGCCACTTCGCCGCAATACGCTGACGCTTATTCCGGGTGACTCTTCGATGGGACTGCGACTGCCTTTAAATTCTCTGCCCGAGCGTGCTGAAGAATATCAGGATATTGAAAATTTTCGAGATCCGTTTGCACCCGCCGAGCCACTGCCGGAAGCCGGACAACGTGTTTTACAGGCTGGTCTGGATCCTAATACTCCAGAACAGCCGTCAAATAAAGTAAAAGTGGTCAGAACCTCTTTGTGTATCGAGCCGCGAAATGGTTGTCTCTATCTGTTTTTACCGCCGCTGGAACGCCTTGAGCACTATGTGGCACTGATCGAACTGATTGAGAATATCGCTGCTGAGTGTGATCTGCCGGTGGTGATTGAAGGTTATGAGCCCCCCAAAGATGACCGCATACTTTGTTTCAAGGTAACACCTGATCCTGGCGTGATTGAAGTCAATATCCACCCGGTAAAGCACTGGTCAGAACTGGTTGATAACACCTCAGTGCTCTATGAGGAAGCTCGATTAGCGCGACTGGTCGCTGAGAAGTTTATGCTCGACGGTCGTCATACCGGCACGGGTGGCGGCAATCATATAACGCTGGGCGCTGCGACGGCCGGTGACAGTCCCTTTCTGCGCCGACCTGATCTGCTGCGCAGTTTTATCACCTACTGGCAGCATCATCCGGGACTCTCCTACTTGTTTTCCGGCATGTTTATCGGTCCGACCAGCCAGGCGCCTCGTGTCGACGAAGGCCGCGAGGAAATGCTCTATGAGCTGGAAGTCGCCTTTTCACTGATGCCGGACGGCGAGTCTGCACAGCCGTGGTTGGTGGATCGATTGATGCGCAATCTGCTGGTGGATATTACCGGCAATACACACCGCTCTGAATTCTGTATTGATAAGCTTTATTCTCCCGGTTCATCCTCCGGGCGTCAGGGACTGCTTGAGTTCCGCAGTTTCGAAATGCCGCCCCATCCGCAAATGGCCCTGGTACAGGCATTGCTTATCCGCTGTCTGGTTGCCCGCTTCTGGCGGGATCCTTACCACAAGCCGCTGGTACGCTGGGGCACTGAACTGCATGACCGTTTTATGTTGCCGCATTATGTTTGGGCTGATCTGCGCGAGGTTGTGAAGGATCTGCTGCGCCATGATATTCCTTTTCAATTACCCTGGCTGGCGCCGTTTGAGGAGTTCCGTTTTCCTCATTATGGCAGTGTCCAGCTGGATAATATCAAGCTCGAACTGCGCTGGGCGATTGAGCCCTGGCATGTACTGGGTGAGGAGATCGGGAGTACGGGCACCGCCCGCTATGTCGATTCATCGGTAGAAAGGTTACAGGTAAAGCTGCAGGGATTGACGCCCGAGCGCTATGTGCTGGCTTGTAATGGACGTCGTATCCCTCTGCATTCGACTGGTCGAAACGGTGAGTATGTTGCCGGTGTGCGCTATAAGGCCTGGCAGCCACACTCAGCACTGCATCCAACAATAGGGGTGCATTCGCCACTGGTGTTTGACGTGATTGATACCTGGAACGGCCAAACTATCGGTGGCTGTACTTACCATGTGGTGCATCCCGGAGGCCGAAGTTATGACACGCAGCCGGTGAATGCGCTGGAAGCCGAATCACGGCGGATCAACCGTTTCTGGGACATTGACCATACGCCAAAAAAGCGGATACATATGCCGGAATTTAATGGCATAAGGGAATTTTTTATCAATCAGATGCCACCCCGGCCGATGGCTCCGCCTGCGGAGCAACCAACGGGAGAATATCCTTATACACTTGATTTGCGGCGGGCAATGGAAAATTAATATTTTAATGGCCCTTTGTAAATAATGTAAATAGCAATACTTAATATGGATGCGATGAATCAATGAAAATATCTGCGCCAGGAAAACCGGATGAACTGCACTATGCAATAAGCGCTGAAGGTTATGATGAGGTTTATGGTCATCAGACACAAATGCGGGAGCATTGGCTTTACCTTTTTGAAGCCCTGAAAACGCTTGGTCCCGATGGAATTCGTGAGCGTCAGTTAAAGGCGCAGCGAATTTTTCGTGACGACGGTGCTACCTACAATCCAGAGTCATCGGCCAGTCCGCAATCCTGGCAACTGGATCCTGTTCCAGTGCTGCTGCAGAGTGAAGAATGGGCGGTAATTGAATCCGGTCTGCTGGAAAGGGCCGAGCTATTCAACCTTATTCTGAAAGATGTTTATGGAAAGCGTGAACTGATTCATCATGGCGTTCTGCCACCAGAACTGGTGTTTGCCCATGGTGGTTTTTTGCGTGCCTGCCAGGGACTGTCGCTACCCGGAGAGCACCAACTGGTGCTGCACACAACCGATATGGTCCGTGATAGCAAAGGTGAGATGATTATTATTGGGGATCGCACTCAGTCACCCAGTGGTGCCGGTTATGCGCTGGAAAATAGGACGGTGATGTCGCGTGTACTTCCCTCGTTGTTTCGAGAAAGTCATGTCCATCGTCTGTCACTCTTTTTCCAGTCGTTGCGGATCAAACTTAATACCTTAGCCAGTCAGATAACCTCCGAGCGGCCGCGTATTGTTATTCTGACCCCCGGTGCCTACAGCGAAACCTATTTCGAACATACTTATCTGGCCAACTATCTGGGCTATCCTTTGGTGCAGGGCAGTGATCTGCTGGTCAGCCAAGGTTATCTGTATATGAAGTCTTTGGGGGGACGAGAAAGGGTTGACGTGGTGCTGCGCCGAGTGGATGATTCTTTTTGTGATCCGGTTGAGCTGCGGGGGGATTCCCAGCTGGGGGTCGCCGGTTTATTGGACGTGGTGCGTTCAGGACATGTGATTGTGGTCAACCCTCTGGGTTCGGGCTTTCTTGAAAATCCAGCTTTACTGCGTTATTTACCGCAGATTAGCCAGCATTTTATGGGGCGTGAATTGCGTTTGAGTTCTGCCCCGACCTATTGGTGTGGTGAACCGCAGGATCTTGCCTATGTGCTCGCACATCTTGATAGTCTGGTGATTAAACCTATCATTCGGAAAAGGGGGGATGAAAGCATTTTCGGATCTCAGCTCAATGCCCCTCAGCGTCAGGAGCTGGCTTTAAAAATCAAGTGTAAACCCGGGGATTTCGTGGCTCAAGTGTATATTCAACCCTCGAATACCCCTTCCTGGCTGAGTCCTCAACTTGTCCCTCGACCGGCTGTATTACGGACCTTTGCGGTGGCCAGCAACTCGTCTTACACTGTGATGCCCGGTGGATTGACCCGAATAGGCACAGGAAATGAGAACATGAGTCTGAGTAATCATAGGGGGGCTATCAGTAAGGATACTTGGGTCTTAGCATCCGAACCGGAAAAACAGCTATCGCTTAGCGCTCACACTGTTGCTACTGCGGCTGGAGCCGTCAAACTCCATGTCGCTTTCCCCTGCCGCGTGGTTGAAAATTTATACTGGATGGGACGTTATGCCGAGCGGGCCGAATCTGCATTACGTTTGCTGCGTACCGTTTTTATCCAGTTGAACAGCTTTGATAATGTGCCTGAGCAGATTCGATTATTGTTGCGTACGGTCACTGAATTGACCGGTACTTTTCCCGGATTTACGGTGGTTGATGCACAGATGCAGCAGCAGCCGGAAGCTGAGTTGCTGTCTGTTATTCTCGATAGAAGCCGCACGGGCAGTATTAGTGCGAGTCTCCATTCATTGCTGGACTGCACCGATCAGATTAAAGAGATGATGTCATCGGATACACAAAAAGTGGTAAACGATCTGCGCGATGGGCTGTCCAGCTTGAAAGATGCTTTGCAACCCGGACTTAATTCCGCGCCAGAAGAAGCACTCGATCCGTTAGTAACGACTCTGCTCGCGTTGGCTGGTCTGTGGCAGGATAGTATGGTGCGCGCACTTGGATGGCGCTTTATGGATATGGGCCGCCGGGTTGAAAAAGCATTACAGTCAATCCGCTTAATCCGTTCATCACTTGTGCCGGTGTTACCGGAACAGCAACAGTTTCAGACTCTAGAGGCTATTTTGTTGAATTCTGAATCTCTAATAACATTTCGTCGTCGTCAATATGATGGTAGCGGTATGATGCAGGGACTGGAACTTTTACTTCTTGATCGCAGCAATCCCCGATCTGTGTTGTATCAGATAGCCTTGCTGCGCGAGCATTTAACAGAATTGCCAACCGCCGCTCACGGACAGGGACTGGCCGATGAAGACAGGTTTCTGCTGGAGGCATCAACTGCCTTGCAGCTCTGTTCACTTGAGCAACTGGTCGCGGAGAATCAGGAAACCGGTACACGTTCTGAACTTGAAAAGCTGCTCTCCCGTGTCCAATATTTGTTGGAGGCGACTTCAGCTCAAATCAGTCATAAATACTTTGATCAGATCAAAGCATATCATCAACTCGTACGTCTCGACTGGGATGGAGAATTATGATTTACCGTGTTCGTCATATCACTCATTATGAGTATGAAAAGCCAGTCACCCTGAGTTATAACCGGGCCTATCTGCTGCCAAGAAATACGACTTATCAGCATTGCATGAGCAGCACTATCAATATATCTCCCGGCGATACAGCAGGGCAGGAGCGATATGACTATTTTGGCAACCGAGTGTACTTTTTTTCGTTGGAACTGCCCCATAATGAACTGATCATTGATATCAGCAGTGATATTCAAATTAAGGAAAAAAAGTATGGTCTTGAGGGGAAACTCAATTTTGATCAGGGAGTGACCTGCAGCCAGGCTCTGCAGGCGCTGCATCAGGGAGGGGATGCCGCATTATTAGATGCCCGGGAATTTGTATTGGATTCCCCGATGATAATTTCTTCGGCTGGATTGCGCGAATATGCCGCTGTTTCCTTTCATTTTAAGCGCACTCTACTGTCGGCGGTAAGAGAATTGAATCAGCGGATCTATGCTGACTTTACCTATGATCCTGAATCAACCATTATTGCGACGCCCTTGGCTGAGGTATTGTTGAACAAGCGGGGTGTCTGTCAGGATTTTGCTCAACTTGCGATTGGTTGTCTGCGCTCACTCGGTTTTCCAGCCCGTTACATTAGTGGGTATCTGGAAACTTTCCCGCCGCCTGGACAGGAAAAAATGCTTGGCAGTGGAGCCTCTCATGCCTGGTTTTCTGTTTATATCCCGGGTGAAGGATGGTTTGAATTTGATCCTACCAACAATAATATTCCGGCTGAGCACCATATCACAACCGCATGGGGACGTGATTATGGTGATGTTTCGCCACTCCGAGGGGTGTTTTTTGATGGTGGTAAGAACCAAAAGCTGAACGTTTCTGTTGATGTCAGTCGGATTGAAACGGATTGAAACGGATTGAAACGGATTGAAACCGGTAGAACAAAGCTAATAGCAAAAAAAAGGATTAAGTGATCCGATTTGCCCACTCCCTTTGGCGAAGTGTTTTTACCTCTTTTTCCTGATGCCTAAGGTTATTCCATCCTAGGCTAACCTTAACAACGATATGTTCATCATCTTTAAATGCGAAAATAGGCTAAATCATGCAATGCCCACAGCTGTTCAATTGGATTTAGCTTTGGCTAATAAGGAGAGGGTGCATAATGGCTAAATTATCAAATTTAATTACCTGACTTGTGCAATATATTGGCGATGAAACAGCTCGTAGGGTGCGCTCCGCGCACCGATTTTTGCGTCTTACGGTGCACGGAGTGCACCCTACCGATACATAATACCCATTCCATTTATTAATACTAAATGCATTAATAAAGTTATTCTGATTTAAAATTATCCTGGCGGTTTTGTGAGACTAAATTTCCCTTTGAAAAAAAGTGATCATAAATTTAATGGCGGTCTTATTTGAACGCCAACTAGCACCAATCATGACAACAAACGCATAGCGCGTAGGGTGCATTCTATGCACCCTACCGATAAAATAATAGCAAATGCATTAACAAAGTCATCAGATGTACTATTCAAAATCATCCCGGCGACTTTATGAGCGTAAATTTTTCCTTTGAAGCAACTGATCATAAATTTAATGCTTTTGGTATTATCTGGGTCTTAGAAGCGATTTGAAATCTGAATTAGCAAATCCCATCTATGGATTCAGTCAAATCATGCTTAATTTAATGCAAGCCGCACAAATTACAGGCATAAAAAAACCGCAAGCCAGTGGTGGTTGGCATTGCGGATTTAGTCGGCTATTAATAGGTTAGAAGGGTGCTTACACCCCTCTGCTTAACGGCGTATTTACGTTTTATGTGATCAGAGAACTTTACTTAAAAATTGTTGTGTTCTTTCTCTCTGAGGATTACCCAACACCTCATCAGGTGGTCCCATCTCTTCAATTAATCCTTTATGGAAAAATGCAACTTTATCAGAGACTTCTTTCGCAAAAGATATCTCATGAGTAACACAAATCATCGTCATACCATCATCACGAAGCAATCTTAAGGTATCCAACACTTCACCAACGAGTTCAGGATCAAGTGCCGAAGTCACCTCATCAAATAACATATAAGCAGGCTTCATTGCTAATGCTCGAGCGATGGCGAGTCGTTGCTGTTGTCCTCCGGACATTCTGGTAGGATACACATCAAGTTTATCACCAAGACCAACGTGAACTAGCTCTTTTCTAGCAATTTCTTCTGCTTCTTCTTTAGTAAACCCTTTTACAATCCGCGGAGCAAGCGCGGCATTTTCTAATACAGTTAAATGAGGAAAAGAATTCCACTGCTGAAATACCATCCCTAAATTCTGTCTTAATTTATTTTTATCTGTTTTTTTATCATGAACATCTATGTCATCAACGATAATATTGCCACTGTTTATCTTCTCAATGGCATTAATACAATACAAAAGTGTGGATTTGCCACTGCCGCTGGCACCAATGATACTAACAACTTCACCGCTGTTTACGTTTAAATCGATCCCTTTTAAAACTTCCAAATCTCCGAAAGATTTATGCACGCCTTTGATTTCTATCATATTGCCATTTTCCTTTCTACATGTTTACCATAACGTGATAAGGGGTATGAGATCATAAAATAAAACAATCCTATTCCTATCAGTATCATAAGGGGTTCTTGTGTCCTTGAGATCAACTGCTCTCCGGTTCTAAGTAATTCCATATATCCAATCACTGAAACAAGTGCCGAGTCTTTTATAACACTAAGCGCGACGCCAAGCCAAGATGGGAAAACGGCTCTCATTCCTATCGGTACCCTGATGTGTATTACTGTTTGCAGGTAACTCATACCCAGCGATCTCGACGCTGTTCTCATGGAAGTTGGAACACTATCAAATCCACTTCTAAAAACTTCACTCATAAATGCCATGGTATAAAGAGACAGTATAATTGAGCCTGCAATAAAAGGAGATAGTGGGTGTCCCATAGCACCAACATAAGTACTAAAAAGTATAAGTTGAATAATAAGTGGTACAGATCTTAGAATATCTAAAAATCCGCCTAGGACCATATTGACGGATTTATTAGATTCTGCTCTTAAAAATCCGATTAATAGCCCTAAAATTGTTCCAATAACTATTGCAACGACAGATATATAAATGGTATTCATAATCCCGGTTAAGATAAAGCCTGAATCATTCCAGGATAAAGGAGTAAATAAGTTCATTATGAAAGCTCCCCTTTAAACACTTTTTTTGCAATCAAGCCTGATGCTAACAGCACCAATTTTGTTATCACAAAGTACATCACAGCTGCGACTATAAAAAACTCTAACGTTCTAAATGAAGTTGATTGAAGTCTCTGTGTCTCACCTGAGAGTTCATTCATACCCACAAGTATGCCAAGAGAGCTCATTAATATTGACCAAACAAATTGATTTGTCATTGGATGATAAATCCTTCTAAACATTTGTGGCAATATCACATGTCGATAAACTTTTAAGCTGTTCATTCCGAGCGATTTTGCCGCACTGTATTGAGTCGTTGGGATTGACTGAAAACCACCCCTAAATGTTTCTGCCAAGTATCCTGCATTTATAAAGACTAATGCAGAAAAAACCGAAAAATAGGGACTAAGATGGATACCATAGGCACCTAGGCCAAAGTACGCCATGTAGATAAGAAAAAGTGCCGGTAAATTTCTTGCTGTCTCTATCCAAATATTTGCCATATTATAAAAAATTTTTGAATCTGACATTTTCCCTAAAGCTAATAATACCGCAATAACTATGCCTAGAAGCATAGATAAAACGGATACATGTATCGTTGTAAACGCCCCACTTAAAAGTTGCGGGAATGCATCAAATACAACATTCCAATGAAATTCATAATTGTCCATATATCCTCTTTATAAGCTTCTTTGATGAGCCTTAAATAGTCAAATATCTCCGGAAAAATCGGAGGCTTGATTTTATAAACCGCTCAAAGCGGATTAATTTTGCGGTCTTGGTACGGAATTTTACCCTTTATGTATCCAATTATTTGAGCTGCTGAATATTCGGGAGGGATTGAGAAATATGAACATCATAAAATGACTTTCTTCAATTTCACCTTGTTTGTGCATTGCTAAATCTTTACAGAGTCATTTTTCTATATTTAAACTATTTGATATTTACAATTCATAACCTAAGCTTTAAACTTTTTGTTCTTTTTTTTGATGTTTTATCATTTTATAACCTTAGGCGGATCAGAAATTCAGGTTTTTAAATGTTGATAACCTCCAGCCGGGCTGGAGGTTGTAAGCCTCAACAAAAACTTATTTATTGTCTCTTAACGATTGGACCATATCAGCCGCTACGGGAGTTCCAAAATGTTTTATATGTAACTCATTTAATCTTCCATCTCTAATTTGATGAATCAAAAATAGATTTAGATAACTTTTCCAAGCAAGCTCATTTCTTTTTACAATAAGACCAACTACATCATCATAGTTTGGAACGTACGGTCCCGCTACGAAGCTGTCAAACTGACCTGAAGTCAATTTTGTTGCTATATTTGTATTTGTAGAGATAAGCGCATCTATTTTGCCTTGATGTAATCCTAAAAAGGCATCGTTTTCTGATTTGAAAGAAGTATAGTTATCTCTTCCCCAGCCCTTTGAATCCGCATATGCAAAGTACTCTTTTTCATATGTAGTACCAAGAGCGGCGCCAACCTTCACATCTTTAAGGTCGTCAAAAGATGCCATTGTCACACCTTTCTTAGATAAAACCTGAAACTTGAAAACAAAATAGGGATAAGTAAAGCCAACGGATTTTGCACGCGCTAATGTATCTGAAGTAGATCCAATAACAACATCTGTCTTAGCAGAAATCAATGAAGGGATTCGATCGCCCCATGTAAGATTTATTACGTTTGATTTTACGCCTAAAACTTTTGCCAAATCGTTACAATAATCAACATCAAAACCAGCTGGTTCATTGTTTTTATCTGTATAGCCCATGGGTGGAAAATCAAGCACAACACCACAATTTAAAGTGCCATTATTTATAACGTCATCAAGCTTATCTGCGCTAGCGGTAGAAAAAGTACCGATTGCTGCCATTGAAGCAACGACTAACGAAATTTTCTTTATTAATTTCATAAATTCTCCTTGAATTTTTTTATTTTAAATCTGCTTATCTTAGGGAGGTCTATTACATATACCCGACACACCACGCTTCATCACATTGCATTCTAATAACGTCTCCTTTTCATTGTAAGTTGATGTTATATTTACATATTAATGTTGAATGTTAATTTTTATAAGTAAATGTTAAATGCTTTAACATTATAGACACTGTAACAAAATTTAAAGTAACTACTCAGTATCTTGATCACATTTTCAAAAGTTTATTCAAGATCATAAAATATTGACTTAGTTGATCTTTTATAGTTTTGACTCGTAGTGACGCTATTATTTTCTTTTTAATGAGGGTCACTACTAGCTTAACGCAGCATATATTGTGCCAATGTAATTAAATTTATTTAACTGATTGTTTTTTAATGATTTTTTTAAAATTGGAGGGGCAGCTGGGTGGGGAGGAAAGGGAATGAAAATCAACTTGAAGCTATCTGCTGCACCACAATAAAGCATGTTTATGTTAAAAAAGGGCAATGATAGATAAAGTCTTCTAATTATCTGTAAGACGAGCCAGATTATATCTGCGCTATCAGGACTTGATGGTGCGAATGGATGTTGAACATTGCTTCTTTGTTAATTATATCAATTTTACTGATTAGATAACCTATTTAGTCGAATTGGTATAACATCAAATATCACACCGAGCAAAGGCTGATCATCTGAGTTAATCCCGGTTGATAAAATGGGAAGAAGCCAATGGCACACTGATGGATGGCTAGCCTTTCTTTGTTGAGCTCGACCGTCTCGATAATGAGATCCAAACTGCAATGCAATACCCTAGTGGTGTCGGACCTAATTTTGTATTATATATTCATAACCTCATTTTATCATTCCCTTTAATAGAAAGGGATGGACAATTATATTGTGTACGCGGACTTCTTTACTCTGTGTAGCGCGCAGCCTCTGTGGTCGTTCTTTTAAGATTTTCACACAAAATGCACCACACATTTAATCAGACTGCGAAACTTTGTTTCAATTCTTCTTCATCAACAGAGTTAAAGGAGGAAAATACAAAAAAACAATAATTAGCTTAGCAACCACTATTTTAGTCATTACTTCGTGTAGCGCCTCTGTGCCCTCTGTGGTAATACCTTTAAGTTTGTCACCACGCACACTTTATCATAAAAATTAATAGGCTTATTTAAGTCCGAAGGCACTGGGATCCTATCTTTCATACACCCTTAAAGTCAGCGGTAAATGATCGGAAAAACCCTTTTTGTTATACTTTTTACTCGAAGGTCTTGAGTGGCGTATTACCTTGTTCCTTATGACCATCCCTTCAAAGCTGAAAATTTCAACTTTATCAGCGCTTGTATAGAATTTTTTGTTCTTCAATGCGCCGCGATTAACCAGAATTTGATCCAGCATTCCCCACTCGCCTCCATAAGAGTGAGTCCCTTGAGTGCCGTCCATAAGTGACCACATCATGTTGTATAAGTAAGGATTTTGATTGCGGTTCGACCTAACTTTGTTGATCTGATTTGATGAAAGTGCGTAGCCAGTCAAAGATCTATTAAAAGGCTGATCATTGAAGTCCCCCATTACCAAAACGGGAATCTCTCCGCGTATTGCTTTAATTCGGTCGAGAAAATAGGAAAGTGTTTCTCCTGCCATCATCCGGTATGGTTCGGAATCTATCTCCCCTCCAAGACGGGAGGGCCAGTGGTTTCCAATCACAATAAAAGCATTCCCTTGTTTAGTCTTAAAGTTCACCTGCACTAAATCCCGAGTGGCGTTTCGCTTTTGGATAACATGATGAAAGATCCTGTTTTTAACAATGCCTGCATCATCAAGTGTCGTTTCAATCTCGAATAGGTCCCTATCGTAAATAAAGGCCACATCAATGCCGCGCATATCACTGTTATCTGCATGAACAACGGCATAATTTCGTTTAGGCTGATTTAAAGTTCTGACTAAATCCAGCAGGACTTTAGATGATTCAACCTCACAAACACCCAGAATATCGGGACCTTTACCGTCGTTCATGGCATCTATCACCGTTGCCAATTGCTGCAGCTTAATTTGCAATTCTGCTTTACCCCATCCGTTAAGCTCAGCATTAAGTTTTTTTTGCAGCCACTCGGGACGATTTGCTGAATTATTTTCTTCAAATAAATTTTCGACATTCCACCAGGCGAAACAGTATTCAGTATTCATAAGGCGCTCCTGCTTATTAAGCTTATGAAAATAGCATGCTTAAATAACAGTATAGCGTTTATAAGTGTCTATAAAATGCGCGTGATGAATCGTCATTAGACCGTTGCGACCGCTTTGATCTAAAGTAAAAAGTAATACTTCAACTGAATTGAGTCGTGATGGGATTTCATCACGGCTTTTTGTGGCCACTCTGCACCAAAGTGAGTGAATAATCAGTTAAGGCAAAAAAAGGAAAAACCTGCAGCCTGATATAAAACCCGGCGAACAACTGCAACAGCAAAAAGTCGCATTGCGCCTTATAATGTGATGCCGTTGTTTTATGTCATTGGATGTTTAGCGCGGCTATGGATGATTAAAGTTAGCGAAGTGAATGGTGTCTTTTTTTTTGACTTTAATTCATATTACATAGGGCACAAAGCTAGTTTGTGGCGATTAACTTGTTGATTGTATTTGTATCAATAAATGGTTTTCGCAATTAGCTAGGTTATTATTTCTGATCTTTTCAAAAAAAACTAAAATAACAAACTTGATGGGGTATATCATTAACTGCGTTTTTGAGTGCAAAATAGAGAGGGATGTTATGTTTTATGTGATAGCGCAATTTATACTGCTGGTTGTGATTGCCTGGCCGTTGGCAAGTTTAAAGATTTCAATTATCGGTTTATTATTAATTTTGTTTTCTGTCTTTATTGCTTTGTCTGCATTAATGGCTAACCGTCCCGGTAACTTTAATGTTCGCCCGCATCCCAAAAAAACGGGGACATTGATTGTCCACGGTCCTTATAAATTTATTCGCCATCCTATGTACAGCTCTCTTTTCTTTGGCGGTTTAGGCATTCTTTTCTGTCAGTTTAGCTATTGGAAATTAGGTGCATGGTTATTACTGATTGTTGTACTGGCCTTAAAAGCGCGTTTTGAAGAAAAAGCTTTATGCGCGCATTATGAAGGGTACAGTGCATATCAAAAAAGTAATAAAGCTTTCATTCCTTGGGTTTGGTAGCCTGAATTGGGACAAAAGGAGTCTTTTTTTCAAATTATTTTCACTGACTTTGTATCATTAAGCAGTGTGAATAGGGGCGCGCATTGTCTTTTTTTTTTGTTGGCCACAAAACTGAAAATCGATTGTTTGTTTAACAAATAATGAATTAAACTTTCCGTGTTCCGTGCCAAAGACTTCACAAATTATACAATGTCTACGACGGTGAAATTTCACCGCTAATCTAATACCTATTTATCTCGGCGCACTGGAAGTCATGGCTTTACCAATGCAGTAACAAGCTATCAATAAAATCAAACCTTATTTTCTTACCCATTTTTAATGCCAGTCCAATACTATTTTTAAAAATTTAAAATAAAAATGTCGGAATTTTTTACATTTGAAAGAACCACGAATCCACAAAAATCATAACCCTTTCAAAAGCAAGGCACTTATAAGTTGGCGTAATTATTGCTTTATTACTAGTAGAACAATTAGCAGTATTGCTGTTTTTTACTAATTGGTAATCTAAGGCTGATATAAAAGTAATTTATGAATAGGTAGCCTTTATTACCCCGCTTATAAAGAGGCTACCCATGAACGGAAAAAATATTTTCATTAAAAATATATATATATCATTGATTTTACTTTCTTTATTATCAAGTTCTGCTTCTGCTTCGATCATTTTTCTATCTAGTCGCGTTGACGGAGGCATTGGTTACGGGGGAGGTTCTGATCCCAGTACGGGGTTTGACCGTGGTTTTGGCGTCCAAAGTGGTGCCGATAGAGGAGCTGCACAACTGCAGGCATTTAATTATGATTTATTCAACCAAATAACATGGCGAATTAAAGACTATGGCGTCACTATCAGGTCCACCATGACAGCAATACCCGAAGACTCTTATGCTTGGGGAGAGTCACACTTTTCATTCAGAGTACAGGGTGCCCCGGTTAATTACAGTCTTGAAGCATCTGTCGATATGATTAACACCCGCTTTATGCGTTATCCAGACGGGAGTAATTTCCATGAATGTTTATCGCTTGGTTGTGATTATGACTGGCTGAAAGCAGGAAAAACAACGGGCACTTTATCTGAAGGTTATATCTATGCATTAGAATTTTCTCCATCACACTTTGCAGGAGGGCCTCAACATTCAGAATTCCTTTTACAAGTACCTGAACCGCCAGCATTAATCATCTTAACAGTTGCTTTTTTTGCACTTATATTTAAGCAAAAATCAATTGAAAATATGCAGATGGTAAGAAAGTATCAGTCTATGAATGAGCAGCCATAGAAATGAATACCAAGGAAGCAGTCATAAAAGTGTAATTGCATGTGCTTTTAAAAAGTCCGATTCAAATAATATGTGAATAACTTGAATCGGGATAAAAAACGCTCAGCTGACTATAGGTTAATCGCTTTTTCTTCGGCAAGAGAATAGGCGGGTGTTGAGTTAATTAAGAGATGCCATAGATTACCCTTCGTATAGGCTGCAAATTTGTACAGACTAATAAGGTGAATGTTTATTTGTTGGCGATATAATCAAGTTTCCAGTGGCTTCTCGTTAGCGTATGAAAAGAAAGCTAAAAACATGGCCAGTAATACGTACATCGAGAGCCAGAAGAAAAGCTGAGATCCTGTGGTGCCGTTGTCAATAAGATAACCAAATAAGATGGGCGAAATCGAGGTAGATATTACCGCAAGAGATGCCATAAGTGCTCGGATTCTCCCAAGATGCTTGGTGCCATACACTTCAGCCCAAAGTGCATTAATGATTGGACTCCCGGATCCAATGGCGGTGCCGAGTGAGATAAGCAGGGCGTAAGCAACCCAGTTGCCTGTTAGTTGCGATGCCAACAGCAAAGCCATTAGCATCGGGATAAGATGATATTTTAACAGTTGTCTTCCGCTGAACCGGTCAACCAATACTCCCGCATACATTGATGAAAGCCAATGGGTAACCCCATAAAAGACGAAGCAATTGGCAAACAGCATGGGTGTCCAGCCCATCTGCGGTAGAAAAAATCCCTGATGAATAAATATTCCGGTCACGATGAATGGGGTGGCAAGCACTATTGGTAGTGCCAGCCAAAAACGAACATCAGAAAGCAGTGTTCTTCTGGAACCATGCTCGACAAGTGGTTTAGACGTTTCATTATCGGCAGTTGGATCATGTTCGGCATATTTTTTATTTTTCCCGCGTTTAATAAGAAAAAGTGCCAGAGGAAGATAAAGTAGGGGGACAGACAGTGCGATCACCATCCAGCTCTGTTGCCAACCGAATTGTGCAATAAGAAATACGGCAAGGGAAGGAAGTAGGATTTCACCTAAAGGGATGCCCGTGGTTGCCACACTCAGACCTTTCCCTCTATTCAAGGAAAAGGTTTTCATCATTGTGGTTATGGCGGTATGTGGAAACAATCCCTGACCAAAAAAACGCAGCAGAAAAATCCCGATAACAAGCATGGTTAGATTATTGGCCTGCCAGAGAGTGAGCGCCGCCAGAGAAAGTCCAATAGTACAGAATATGACAAACTTTTCTAACGATACCTTGTCAATGCTCCCGCCAATCCACATCAGAAGCAGGCCACTTGCAAGTGTTGCCGTCGAGTAGGCTGTTCCATAGCTTGTCGCCGATAGACCCAGACTTTCTTGAAAGCTGCTGCCAAACCAGCTGATAAAAAACGACTGACCGAAATTCCCCATGAAAACCGTCATCATTCCAAAAATGAGAATTGGCCAGCTGTGCCTTATAAAACGTAAGTATTCTTGAATCATTTATTATCTGAGCTCCCTTGAAAACGCACACAATTCACTTTTTTTGGTGGTTTGTCAACAACCGAAGGGAAATACGAATGATTATTATGCGACGCTTTTTTAGCATAAAAATACTGTTCACCTTTAGCTGGATTTGCAAGTCAAAATAGTTAAATGAACCTGTTTTTTTCTACTATATTACCTTGATAGGGTACCTAACGTTGTGATTTTCGTCCGTTTGCATGTGGGGACCCTAACGCTTGAAATGCTTTTTCAATATGTTGCTCTACAAGGTTAAGCGCTTGCATTTCACGCACTATCGTTTTTATCCATATTGATCCCGTTTCCAATATTGACGACTAATACTTTGTTCATTTTTTTCTATGTCACAACCTGCCATCGAGAAAATAATTAATATGGGTATCTTGGAAATAATTAATATAGGTGTCTTGGTAAATTTCTGTGATATAAATTATCAAAGCGTTAGCTTTCTTATTGGTTATAAATTAAAGGTGTTGTTCTATGGATATGGATAAATCGGTAAATGTGTATGGTGAAACATTAGAAGTCTGTTGTGAAAACCCAATCACCGGCTTTTACCGCGATGGTAAATGTAATACCAATAAAAATGATCTTGGTTCGCATACCGTTTGTATTAAAGTAACCAAAGAATTCTTGGAATATTCAAGGTTTAGAGGTAATGATTTATCTACACCTATACCTGAGTTTGATTTTAAAGGTTTAAAGCCTGGAGATAGCTGGTGTCTCTGTGCGTTGCGATGGTTAGAGGCCGAGGAAAACAACATGGCGCCCAGAATTCATCTCCAAAGGACGCACATTTAAGCGATAGATATTGTGCCAATGGCGTTACTCAAAAAATACGCAGTTGATCTTAATTAAGGGTAAAAACAAGCAGGCAATAAATAAGGCACTAAAAAGTGCCGGCTGTCAGGTTTCGCTTCACATTCTAGCCGTCACTTTTTAGCCCGTTATTTGGGTGTTGGTGTCAAAAGGTATAAATACTGTTGATTAAAGTAAAGTTTGGCTAGATTTTTATCCAAAGAAGACATCAAGCTTACTGTGAAAACGAAAATGTTTGTCCGCGGTTGGCTGCTTTATCTCATTTCAGCGATAAGTTACTGTCAGAACGAAAGCACCTTGGTTGCTGAGTCACAGGATCAATAAACTGCAGCTCTTTTGCCAGTAACTGCAATGGTGCTGAATAGTTATCCGCTGATAGCGGCGCTAATTGCGGGTAGTATTTGTCATTCAGTATGGGCAAGCCCAGTGTCTGCATGTGTACGCGTAATTGATGGGTTTTACCCGTAACGGGGTTTAATTCAAATAATGCCCTCTGCGCAGATTGTCGTAAGCATCGAATCACCGAGTGGCTATTGGCTTCACCCTCGGTAACACGCATGCGAAAGCGTGGTTCACCCTGCACGATTCGATTTTTAATTTCCCACTCCTGACCGATAAGGTTTTCAGCGTTGCTAATGTTGGCAATTGCCTGGTAGCTTTTGTGTATCTGTCGTGTTTTAAATAAGTGATGGTAACGATGGCGGCTATCAGGGTTAACTGAGAACATGACCAAGCCGGCTGTCACTCTGTCCAAACGGTGCAACGTCTGTAAGTCTTCAATACCGGTGCTGCGTCGTAGGCGGTTTTGCAGGCATTCATTGACATATTTACCACCGGGAGTGACCGCTAGAAAGTGGGGTTTATGGGCCACTAAAATATGCTCATCCTGAAATAAAATCGTTTCCTTAAAGGGAATGCTAGGCTCGTTTTCAACTTCCCTGTAATAGTAGATCCGTTGCTGTGGTTGAAAGGGCGATTGTGCCGTTATCAGCGAGCCGTCGTGGTAGTGTACCTTGCCATCGGTGATCCGCTGTCGCCAAATCTGAGCATCAATATAAGGAAATTTAATGATCAGGTATTCGATCACGGTGGCGACGCCGGGATTAGTCTGCGGTAAACTCAGTTTTGAGGGGCGCTCGGAAATTATCATTTAGTGGTCCAAATTTTTGACTATGGCATGCGCTTAATAGCACTATGCTGTGGGATTATTCGTTAGCCCATTTTTAATGGACGTGACACAAATAAGAGCGGCCGCTGACCAATGATAAAGTAAATGATATTTGTTTTCCAGCGCCTTTTTTTGGCGAATATGAAGCAGATACTGCGTGTTTTAAAGAATATTATCAATGTTTCGGCAAAATAAAAAACATAATAGTTACATTAAAAGCGCCACTCGACCTTAGCGAATTATATGTGGGTTATGTGTTTCTTATATTCTATCTCTCATTGTGTTGCTTAAGGTTTGGAATTGGCGGCGAATCAAACTCGGTTTATTTAGGGGATTGAATGATATTACGGCCGGGGATGATCGATTTCGGAGCATAAATAAGCTAAAATAGTGGGCTATTATCTTAGCTTTGAGCCCTTTATATTAATGAGCATTGACACAACCCAAATCACAACCCCTGCCAACTTTACAGAACTTGGCCTTATTTCACCCTTGTTAGCGCGATTAACTGAGTTGGAATATCAGCAGCCAACGCCTATCCAAGCGCAAGCTATCCCAAGTGTATTAGCGGGACGAGACTTAATTGCAGGGGCAAATACCGGTTCGGGTAAAACCGCCGCTTTTGCATTGCCCTTATTGCAGCAACTCGGGCAACACTTGTCTACTAACAAAACACTGAATAGCAAAAGCCGTGAAGGTAACTATGTTGCTGGACTGATTTTGGTGCCTACTCGAGAACTTGCCAAGCAAGTTGCTGACAGCATTAAATCATATGCAGCGCATTTTAACGGCGCGATTAAAACCGTTGCTGTTTTTGGTGGTGTCTCTGCGAATACTCAAATGCTGGCATTACGTGGCGGCACTGATATTTTGGTTGCAACGCCAGGACGACTACTCGATTTGATTTCAAGTAATGCTATTAAGCTTGATAAAGTTAAAACCTTAGTACTGGATGAAGCCGATCGAATGTTAAGTCTGGGCTTTACTGAGGAGCTATCTGCGCTGCTCGCTTTATTGCCAAAGCAAAAGCAAATTTTATTGTTTTCAGCGACGTTTCCAGAGCAAGTACAGGCTTTAACCCAGGAATTACTTAACGACCCGGTTGAAATACAATTACAAAGTAGCGACGCCAGCACCTTAGTACAACGTGTTTTTACCGTTAACAAAGGGCAAAAAACCGCCTTGTTAGCGCATTTAATCAAGCAACATAAATGGCAACAAGCGCTGATTTTTGTCAATGCCAAAAATAGCTGTAATCACTTAGCTGAAAAGCTTTCTAAACGAGGGATCACCGCAGAAGTGTTTCATGGGGATAAAGGCCAGGGCGCTCGTAGTCGTGTACTTGACGCATTTAAAGCAGGCGAGATTGACGTGTTAATTGCAACCGATATTGCGGCCCGTGGTCTGGACATCGAAAAACTGCCCGTGGTCATCAATTTTGACTTACCAAGAAGTCCATCTGACTACATGCACCGTATTGGCCGAAGCGGCCGTGCCGGGGAAGTGGGCTTGGCCTTATCGCTTATCGATCATGAAGATTTTCATCATTTTAAGGTTATCGAAAAGAAGAACAAATTGCGACTTGAGCATGAGCAAGTAGCGGGTTTTGAAACCGTTGAAGTGATCAATGATGCATTTTCAGACGCAGATAAGCCGATGGCAAAGCCTGAAGGCAGCGGCAAGAAAAAACGCAAAAATAAAGAGCAAGTGAATGCAGATATCTGGTTGAGAAATGATTAACTGATAAAATTTTTGATAGCCCCAGAGCAACAAGGTTAAACAAAACATGCATAACGGCTGTCGCGGTTTTGCTAAAAACAAAAAGCCCGCAAAATAGCGGCAGTTAATGCTGTCTATTACAAGCGAGTAATAAGGATAGGCAGGGTTTTATGCTCGCTGATGGATTAGCGAGCGTAAAATCAGTGCAATCCATGCCTTGCTGTCATGCATTTTTACGGCACCTAAACAGAACACTTAATAAGTGGAATTGTTATAAGGTGTTTGGGTACAAACTGTCTTCGTTTTTAATTCTTACCATAAAGATTTAGCTTCACACCTGCTTTGCACGAACATATTGTGACGTTTACAATATGTAAATCCTGTTGGCTCTTTGACATTCCCAACTATCCGCAGGTACATTTTGTCCCATGGATCATTAACTGCCGCTGCTGCCGACTCATGTTATAACTGCTGTAAATTTGATGTATACATCAATAAGTGTGCACTATTCGTCCTCTTGCTCTTCAGCTTTTCGGTTGCCATCTTCATTTCATAACACCCTTTCAATTCTTAAACTAGATTTCCGAATTGATTGTCTTAAGGTTACAAATAACGGGCGGAAAAAATTCGACACTTTTGGCGCTCCATATAGATTTTCTTCGATAGAGCCTGATTTTAATATGTTATTAACGGCGTTCTTCCAAAGTGAGTTGGCTCATTTAATTGCGATTTTCAACTAATTCCAGACTTACAATAGTGCTATTTAATGGTTAAAAATATTATTTAGATTTAAGAAAATAAAGTTCATGCTTCTTTAGGCTATGCATTGTACTTCCAACATCTGTTCTATACTTTAACCGAGAAAATAATTTTCTCGGTGTGTTAAAACTGTTTTTTAGGAGGAAATAATGAACAACATAATACCAAGAAAGCAATGGTTAAGCCCTGAACATATTTTGGACGATTTTTTTGCCCTAAACAAACTAAAAGGTGGTGAAGGTTATTTTGAACCTCGCGTAGATATTATTGAAAAAAATGATAAATTCATCTTCGTCGCTGAGTTACCCGGAGTCGAAAAAAAGAATATCAATGTCCAACTTCAGGATGGTTTGCTGACCATCGAAGCGAAGATGCATGAAGACAAAGAATCTGAAGTAGACAATGTTATCAGAAAAGAGATAAGGAGTGGTTTCTTTAGCCGCAGCATTAATGTAGGACAAAATATTAAAGAAAACGACATAAAAGCTGAATTGGTAAACGGTTTATTGAAACTCACCGCGCCAAAAATAAAATCAACGGGCAGTGAGGTTCGCAAGATTGAAATCTCATAACAGCTTTTGATGCCAATAAAAAAGGGGTTAGGACTTTTCAGGCTTAGTCTCTTTTTTTTACCCAATCACATTCGAATCTATCCTCTGGATACTGACGTAGTCAACTAATTTCACTCACTCTGGTTAAGCTACATTTTTCAAATATCGGTTCATCATTTTAAACGCAATCGAGCGACGATAGCCCGATTTGACGAGCCACCCATAGTTGATTTAATCTGGAGCCCGATTTGACGAGCCACCCATAGTTGATTTAATCTGGCAATGATTTTACGTAGTCACCCATGATTTTACCTAGCTGATTTCATGATTTCACGTAGCCACCCATAATCACTGGCTAATATTTAACCACTGCTCTAATTTTTAGTTATCTATATTAAATGATGGCCAGACCAAGAAAAACCATAGTGAGCTTAGATGACACGCCTTACTATCACTGCTGCTCACGTGTTGTACGTAAAGCATTCTTATGTGGCATTGATAGCACAACGGGTGAAAACGATGAGCATCGTCGAGAGTGGGTTGACGCTCGCATTATTGAGCTTGCGACCATCTTTGCTATTCATATTTGTACCTATGCCGTCATGAGTAATCACTTGCATGTTGCTGTTAAAGTGGATGCTGATAAAGCAGTGCTTGTTCAATGGCATAAAGGCTTTAAAGGCACACTGCTAACGCAAAAGTTTGTTAAAGGTGAAGACCTTAATGAGTTTAAGCTTGAAACTGTTCATGACTGCGTTACCGAATATCGTCATCGCTTAATCGACATCAGTTGGTTGATGCGTTCACTCAGTGAGCCGATTGCCAGGCAGGCGAACAAAGAAGATAGCTGTAGCGGCAGGTTTTATTCGCTACCATCCATGGCGCTCACCCTGCGGGCCAGCTAAAGCTGTTCTCATTTATTCCTTATAAATGAGTGGGAAGGATGCTTTAAATCCCCGACATTACTTGACGAAGCAGCGATATTGGCTTGTATGGCGTATGTTGATTTAAATCCGATTCGGGCTAAGATGGCGACAAGCCCTGAAACTTCAGGTCACACCAGCATCCAGCGAAGAATTCACTCAGCCATAAAAGGTGAGCAGCCCACTGAATTACTGCCATTTGTGGGCAATGAACATTTGAATATGCCTAACGGGTTGATGTTCAGTGTGAAGGATTACATTGTGCATATTGAAGATACCGGCCGAATTCTTCGTGAAGATAAGCACTGCGCCATTAGCTCAAACAGCCTGCACATTCTAAACAGACTTAATATTTCTGCAGAAAACTGGCTTAAAATCACCACCTAATTTGGTCATTTATTTAAGGGGGCGGAGGGAGCCTTGCCGGCATTAACCGAATACTGTGGACATTTAGACCGAAAGCGTCGCCACGGTGCCGCAAATTGTCAACGCTGGCTGTGTGCTTAAAATTTAATTCTTCAACTACCTGTAAGCCATCCCTCGCCTGATTAAGATCAAGCTTTTTCTGCTGGTTTAAAACGGCCATATTCCTCGTATTTCACAATATAAAGCCCCATTTATTGAAATAATTTTAATTGGTGCGGATGAATAGTTATCAAAGACTACCGTAATGAATGCGAAAGAGGTTATGTTATGGGTTATAAAAATGGGTGGCATGGTTGTTTTTTTGCATGGTTGTTTTTTTATGTGGTTTTAGAAAATTTAGTGTTAAAATAACTCATGTAGTCAGAAGATGGTGTATAGGCTTGTGGTGAATCGATTATACCATTTTTTCTGGCTGCTGTTTCCAAATTTGAAAACATTCCAGCTCAATAACGACCTAAATATACCTTAATACAGTGCCATTCAGACCTGACCCTAATGGCAGAAAATTTTTAACTTAACGATAACGTTTAATTCCATAATATTGTATTCGATTAAGGGAAATTATGTACCATATACCTGATAAAAAATATTTCAAAATCAAAATTGCACACTTGAATCTAAAAGCTTCATGGTGGCAGATTCTTGAAACCAGAAACGAAGTCAATATTGCTCAATTTAACGAAGTAGCAGAGAAGTTGCGGGTCATGGTGGCTGAACAAAATACTAAAATTACAGATTCTCTTTGGGAGCGCACCAAAGCCGACAAAGAATGGAGTGATTCAATAGTTGGTGGTGTTTATCGGGACTGGTGTGAAGCCTGGCATAATTACTACACCTTCACCCTGAAGTCTCTCTCTGTAGACGAAAATGCACCGGAAAAAGAAAAATCCATCAACATGAAACTACCGGGACAACATTTTGATAAATTACAATTAAAAGTACAAAATGCTGATCAACAACCCTCGCTTGTCAAAACGCTTCAACAAGTTAAACCGCCTGTTGAGATGAAGAAAACTGTTTATATAAAGAAAATGAAAAAGCTATTAGAAAATGTTGAGATCGCTACCATTCTGGGCGAGAACTCTGTTTTGGACACGAAATTTCCACATGTGTCTCATGAAATTTGCTGTCATTGGGGTACTAAAACGTTTGATAAGTACACTTATGATCTCATTCTTAATACAAGACCCGAACCGCGACAAGGTTTTCCTAAAGAGGCGTGGCTTGAAATAGAACAACTCAAAAAATACCATGCCACTAAATACTCCTCTACTGCAAAGAAAGATGTTTGGGACTTTTCTTAATATAGAGTAAATTACCGATTGTAGGTCTCTAATTTTTCTCGTCGTATCATTATGCGCAACGAGTACATTTAGTAGTGAGTTTCTTTTTCAATAGGACGGGCCATGCAGGGCATTTTAAAATATATTATTCATCAGTAAGTAGTATTGTAGGTGCGAGTAAAAAACAAGATAATGCAAAATAAAAGACCCCACCTAATGGCATTGCATTAAGCTGTATCTATATGATTATAAGTATTTAATACTTTAAAATTAGGAAAGAGCAGCCATAAAAATTGTATAATAGATTCACCACAAACCAATACAATAGATCCTGACTGCAGGAATTATTTTAGCACCAAATCTCCTGCAAACGTATTAAAAGATACCCCTCATTTTCATCATTAAGATTTTCTAAATATATTAACATCTGATCACATTTCATCAATTATTGAACCACAATACTTCTGCATATAGAGAGCGGATCTTTACACCAACGGTTACTCTTGCAATGTTTATTAAGCAGGCGTTAAATTTTGACCGTTCATGTGCCAGTGCAGTTAATGATTTTATTATTGATAACCTTAATGAACGACCAAATAATATTAGTAAATCAACAGGTTCTTTTTGCCGTAGTTAATAAAAATGGGTGGCATGGCTGGATCGAGCTTGGCCGTATTCTACCGCGCCCGCAAGCCATTCTTGTTGTCTCGGCGCACTGGATGACACCTGGCAGTACAAGAGTTGATGTTCCCCTGTGCCCACGGCTAAAGGCGATCCTAAGTTGGCTCAGTCAGTTGCTGCGCTGCTTGCCGAGCATAATGTTCAGACGGATAACAGCTGGATGGTGCATGGTCAGTATTGAAATGGCTCTATCCTAAGGCTGATATACCTGTCTTCCAGCTGTCCATTGATACATCCAAGGAGTTGGATTGGCAGCTGAGTATAGGTAAAACACTGTCCCAATTACGCGACCGGGGTGTATTGATCCTCGGCTCCGGTAATATAGTGCACAATCTGCGCGCCTTACGTTTTAACGGTAAAGCGCATGACTGGACAGTGGAATTTGATAACTACTTTGCCAGGCAGCTGACGGATTGTAATTTTAGTGCACTGACTGATATTAAGAAGATGGGCGCGTTAATGAAAATGGCTAATCCGACAGTTGAACATTATGCAGCGGCAATCGGTGCAGCGAATAAGCGACAGCTTAGTATCTGAGCAGACACCCTACGAGCGATACGTTTATTGTCATGGTTGGTGCTAGTCGGCATTCAAATAAGACCACCATTAAATTTACGCTCACAAAACCGCCGGGATAATTTTAAATAGTAAATCGGATCACTTTATTAATGCGTTTGGTATCAATAGCGCTGCAACAGGAGCACAGTAGACGCAGCGTTCTTGTTGAAACATGAAGCTGCCCTGTTGCGGGAATGAGTGTAGGCAGTAGAGTCTGCCTTTTATTTTCAAAAAGATCACTGACTAAATACAGCGTTCGTATTGTATTGCGCGCTGTCTCAGTTAATATGGAATAATTCCGCTTTTTTGCCAAAGTCAGATTCTATTAAAAAATGTAATGTTATTTTTATCACAAATATTGATTAGCATTTTTCAGTGGAAACACTGTGTTTTTCCGTCTAATAGGAGATCTGGCATTTATGGGTAACCCTACAAAGATGAAAAATTTAAATTCTATCGAAGATCAGCAATTCAAAAGACAGTTCGAATCAGGTGAGATTCCTGGGGCAGATTTTAATCACCAGGCACACTTACGATTGGCTTATGTTTATCTGGTTGATAACGACACCGATTCATCGATGCAACGAATGAAAATGTCATTAAAACGATTTATTGAACATAATAGAATAGACCCAACGAAGTATCATGAAACAATAACAACAGCATGGGTTTTAGTGGTTAACCATTTTATGAATAAATCCGAAGGCTCAAACTCAGCCGATCAACTAATGAGTCAGAATCCTGAAATGTTGGAAGAGAAAACAATGATGACCCATTATTCCGCCGAAGTGCTTTTTTCGAATGAAGCGCGAAACACTTTTGTAGAGCCGAATCTAGCTCCCATTCCCAGGCATAAGGATTAACTGCCTTTAACGCCATGCCCTAGCAGCAATGTATCTGAGGGGGGCAAGGCGAGGCTATTGCTTAAACAGACCTGAGATTCACCTGAAAAAGATTGGCTGTCCAGCCTTTTATTGCAGCTCTCTGCTGCGATCAATCAGCTGACCAACTTTTTATCCACGACTCGATATCCTCAGGTGGCATAGGTCTGCCCATCCAATATCCTTGGCCTTCGTCACAGCCGAGTTGTTTTAATATATCCCATTCGGCCTCGGTTTCAATTCCCTCGGCGACGGCTTTCATCCCAAACTCATGTGCAAGCATGATAGATATTTTACTGATCGTATAGGATTCCTTGTCTGTCTTTATGTTGCGAATAAAAGCCCGATCAATTTTCAGTTCAGTAAAAGGTGCGCGAATGAGTTGTTGCAGGGACGAGTATCCGGTGCCGAAGTCATCGATAGAGATCCCGAAGCCTTTCATGCGCAAACGTGCCAATATCTCCATGTATAGAGTAAGGTTATACCAAAAGAATTAATTAAGTGATCAATGATTGCGAAGGAAAAATCAGTACTAATAAGGCGTGAGTTGCAGGAGATAGTTGTTCTCACTTCAAAACTCACAACGCAGTTAGGGATGATTTTAACCAGCAAGGGTGATCACCTTTTTAGTTCTTTTGGTATTAGTTGTCAGAGCTGTCTCTGTTACCTCGATCACCAGTTTTGAAATATCAGCACCTAGCGCTTTAACGCAAGCTTCAATTTTACTCGGCAGGTCCAGATCATCAAGAATTTTGGGATACATGTTGATTGACATTCGCATATTGCGGCCTTGGCTTCTCCATATTCCTTGCTGGCGAATAGCTGTCTTAGTAGTAAATATCGTAATAGCTGCAATTAAGCCATTCTCTTCTGCCATTGGAATAAAATAGTCTGGCGGAATCATTCCTTTGGTCGGATGTTTCCAGCGAACGAGGGCCTCAACGCCAACTACCTCTCTGTTACTTATTGTGACTTGGGGTTGGTAGACAAGAAATAATGTATCATCTTTTATGGCCTGAGCAAGCTCTTCCACGGAAGCTAAGTCGTTATTAACAGCAGATCTGGGAAAATATTTAATATA
>NZ_PJBP01000108.1 GCF_002836415.1 Psychromonas sp. MB-3u-54
ACCTAACCTGCTGCAGAGATAATAAGAACAATCTCCACATAAAAAATTAGTCGATTTTTTATTATCGAAAAACATAAATAAAGAAGAGTCGCAAGCCTTTATCGTGAAAAATCATAAATAATAATCACTGACAAGACTTTTAAAGCTAAAAAGTGACATTAAATTAATAAAAATTAAAATTGCCTATTTTGCAAGCAAAATAATTACAAAATGCTTAATTAATAGCCTTTCTTCTCGTTGGAAAAATGCGTACACTACGCCGCCTTGACCAAGAGAGATTGCTTAATATATGCGCATCGGGCAGTATCAACTAGATAACAAAATCATTTTAGCACCCATGGCAGGGGTAACTGATCGCCCCTTCCGTGAGCTTTGCCGACAACAAGGTGCAGGACTTGCAGTGTCCGAGATGCTGTCATCGAATCCGCGCGTATGGAACAGCAGGAAGTCGAAGTTAAGAATGGACTACCATAATGAATCCGGCATCAGATCAGTGCAAATTGCTGGCTCAGAGCCTTTGGCAATGGCGACAGCGGCACAACTGAGTGTGCAACAAGGCGCTCAGATTATTGATATCAATATGGGTTGTCCCGCTAAAAAAGTGAATAAGAAAAAAGCAGGCTCAGCATTATTACCTCACCCCGAACTTGTGCGAGCAATTTTGGAAACTGTGGTTGATGCTGTTGATGTGCCTGTCACTTTAAAAATTCGCACTGGCTGGGATTCCGACAGTAGAAACGGTCTTGAAATCGCACAAATAGCAGAACAATCGGGTATTCAGGCACTTGCAGTGCACGGTCGTACCAGGCAATGTTTTTATAATGGATTTGCTGAATACGACACCATAAAAAAAATTAAACAAAATGTGACGATTCCTGTGATTGCAAATGGTGATATTACCTCAGTGGAAAAGGCAAAGTTTGTGCTTGATTACACTGGCGCTGACGCCATTATGATTGGACGAGGGGCACAAGGTGCTCCTTGGATATTCAATGAAATTAATCACTATCTAACAACCGGAGAGCAACTTTCCTCTCCTGCTAAATTGGAAATTGCCCATATCCTTCTTGGCCATGTACAAGCTTTACATGGTTTTTACGGGGAAGTAATGGGACCTAGAATTGCCAGAAAGCATGTTGGATGGTATTTAAAAGAGCAAGATCAGTTGGGTCACTTTAAGCGACAATTCAATGCAATTGACTGCCCGTATGAGCAATTAAAAACATTAGAAACTTACTTAAATAAATAAAGAGTTAATAGCCATGTTTGAACAAAAGATTTCGTCAGAAGCACTTACAACAACAACTAGTATTCCTGCTACAGGGCAAATAACTCAACGACCACTTCGTGATTCGGTACGTCAAGCAGTGTCGGGTTATGTAGCACAACTTAATGGTCAAGATCCAACTGAATTATATGAACTTGTTTTATCTGAAGTTGAAGCGCCATTATTGGATATTATTATGCAGTATACTCGCGGTAACCAGACGCGTGCAGCAACCATGCTAGGCATTAACCGTGGTACATTACGCAAGAAACTGAAAAAATATGGCATGGGTTGATCCCTTATACTAAAAGAATTAATGAAGTGATCAATGATTGCGAAGGAAAAATTAACACTAACAAGGCGTGAGTTGCATTCGATCATTATTCTCACTTCACAAAAATCGTCTGGAACGATTTTGAACAGCTTTAGCTGACCACAAAGTGGTGAAGAACAGGATGTTCTGAATAAAACTCAAAACGCAGTTAGGGATAATTTTAACCAGCAAGAGTAAACACCTTTTTAGTTCTTTTAGTATCAGTTATTATTTAATCGAAAAAGCGACTAATAAGTCGCTTTTTTTATGCCTCTAATAAAATATCATCCATTACAGAACAGGGAAATCTATGCTCTTATTACCCATTAATGAACAGTTAAAAAATTTGCAGTCATGGCAACAAAGTGTTTTCTGCATGGCACTGGCCCAACACAGTCTTTTACATTTTCACCTTTTTTCGGAAGCAATTGAAAGTGAACATGCGCAAAGCATTGATACTTTCAACCAACTTTTTTGGGAAAAGATGACGGTAAAAGGCGCAAAAATAAATTTTGCCATACAACAGGATCGTTTTGAGGAGATTATTCCGGATGCGCGTAAATTTGATTTTTACGGCGTTTATCCGGCTGTGGATCACTGTGTTATTTTGAGTTGTGCTTTTAACAGTTTTTTAACTGAATCAAGCGATGAAGCTTTCAATGCCAGCCAAACCTCATTTGCAACGATCGCAAGTTTTATTGAATTACAAAATGGCACAGAAGTTGATGAGCAGTCATTAGTTGAACTTCCACTGATCCAGTCTGAGTTAGCTTTTCAAAAAATGTTACTTGAAAAATTAGACAATCAGCGCAGCCCTGAGCTAATAAAATCCATTAAACAGTTTGTTGTAGATTATGGAATGACTAATTTAGGCATCGCCCTCAATGATTAAACTCACCTTAATTTTGTGATTTTTAACACATTAAGCAAAATAAAGGGATCTTTATCCTACTTTTAGAACTAACTGGTCTTTACATCGACAATATATTGATAACATACTAAAATCACTTGGAAATATAAATTTCAGTTAGTCGATTAACAACTGAATTTTAGGCAGAAAGTTAAAATGCAGTGATTTTTCTGACACATTAGCTTAATTGATATTTCCAAATGACTTGTGAATCGCCATTAAAGCTAATTCTAACACCCTATTAAAATGGAAATACTAAGATGAATAAAACTCAACTTATTACTGATATTGCAGAGAAAGCAGAACTAACAAAAGTTCAAGCTAAAGCAGCTTTAGAACAAATGATGACTAGTGTAACAGACAGTCTAAAAGATGGTGAGCCAGTACAGCTAATTGGATTTGGTACTTTTAAAGTAAACCACCGGGCAGCCCGTACAGGTCGAAATCCGCAAACTGGTGCAGATATTCAAATCAAAGCGGCTAATGTGCCTGCTTTTGTTGCCGGTAAGTCACTAAAAGAAGCCGTTAATAAATAATCAATTTGCAAAAAAAAAGCCGATGTTATTAAACATCGGCTTTTTAGTTTCTAGCTATCGAGCTTCGAGCTATCGAGCTTCGAGCTATCGAGCTTCTAGCTATCGAGCTTCGAGCTATCGAGCTTCGAGCTATCGAGCTTCGAGCTTCGAGCTTCGAGCTTCGAGCTTCGAGCTATCGAGCTATCGAGCTTCGAGCTTCGAGCTTCGGGTTGAGAGCTGACGGCTGACGGCTGACGGCTGACAGCTGACGGCTGACAGCTGACAGCTGACGGCTGACAGCTGACGGCTGACGGCTGACAGCTGACGGCTTTCCCAGCTTTCTAGCTTTCGAGCTTATTTTTTGTTCTGCTCACGGGTAATAGCACGATGAGCAATATCATGACGATAGAACATACCGTCCCAGCTGATTGTCTTCGCCAGCGCGTAAGCTTTTTGCTGTGCTTCGGTCACGGTATTGCCTAACGCAGTAGCACACAAAACGCGTCCGCCATTGGTAACAATTTGGCCATCAACTTCTTTGGTACCGCCATGGAAAACTTTAAGGCCTTCGGTCTCCTGTGATGGTAACCCTTCAATAACTAAGCCTTTCTTATACTCGTTAGGGTAACCGCCAGCAGCCAAAACAATACCTATTGCCGCACCTTGGTCAAATTCAGCTGTCATACCAGCTAATTCGCCATTCACACCCGCCAGGCATAAGGTCACCAGATCCGACTTCATACGCAACAACAGCGGCTGTGTTTCCGGATCACCAAAACGACAGTTGTATTCGATAACTTTAGGCGTTCCATCGGCCATGATCATTAGACCCGCATATAAAAAACCCGTATAAGTATTTCCTTCTGCCGCCATACCTTCAACCGTTGGATTAATCACTAAATCCATTATACGCTGATGCATTTCAGGGGTTACTACGGGCGCGGGAGAGTATGCACCCATGCCACCTGTATTAGGCCCGGTATCACCATCACCGACACGTTTATGATCTTGACTGGTTGCCATAGGAACAACATTTTCACCATCAACCATCACAATAAATGAAGCTTCTTCACCGTCTAAGAATTCTTCAATAACAACACGGTGTCCGGCGGAGCCAAATGCATTGCCTGCTAACATGTCATGAATAGCCTCTTCCGCATCGGCAAGAGTCATTGCAACAATAACGCCCTTACCTGCCGCAAGGCCGTCAGCTTTAATGACAATGGGTGCGCCCTTTTCACGAACATAAGCCAAAGCAGGCTCAATTTCAGTGAAGTTTTGGTACCAGGCGGTTGGAATGTCATGACGCGCTAAAAAGTCCTTAGTGAAGGCTTTTGAGCCTTCTAGCTGGGCTGCGCCCTTAGTTGGACCGAAACAGGCAAGGCCGGCATCAGTAAATGCATCAACAACACCAATAACCAAGGGAGCTTCCGGGCCGACAATCGTTAACTCAACATGGTTTTCTTTAGCAAATTTGACTAATCCATCAATATCTTCAACATCAATGGCGACATTAGTCACTTTTGCTTCTAACGCCGTTCCTGCATTGCCCGGAGCAACAAAGATATTTTTAACTTGTTTATTTTGAGCGACTTTCCACGCAAGCGCATGCTCACGGCCGCCACTGCCAATAATTAAAACATTCATAACTTAACCTTCTTAATTCAACCATAGATTTAATGGGTTTATCTCAACGTCTGTTGCTTCGAGGTCAAGGAAAAAGTGCGCAGCTTATAACAATAAGTACTGCGCACATCCAGTGCTACGCCCTAAAGGGCCATCCTACGGATGTTATAATTCTTTCCCGAAGAATTATTGAGCACTTTTGAGACCAAGATCGCATTCACAGACTAATAGATCAGCCGATTAATGGCGGAAGTGACGCATACCCGTAAAGACCATTGCCATACCATGTTCGTCGGCTGCTGCGATAACTTCATTATCGCGCATTGAACCACCAGGTTGGATTACGCAACTAATACCGGCTTCAGCGGCTGCATCAATACCATCCCGGAAAGGGAAAAAGGCATCCGATGACATCACTGAACCTGCAACGACGAGGTTTTCATCCGCTGCTTTGATGCCCGCTACTTTGGCACTGTAAACGCGACTCATTTGCCCTGCGCCAACACCCACAGTCGCGTTGTTTTTAACATAAACAATCGCATTTGATTTCACAAATTTAGCCACTTTCCAGCTGAATAACAGGTCGTTTAATTCAGCTTCCGTCGGTTGACGTTTAGTAACCACTTTAAGGTCCTCTAAACCGACCATACCTTGATCTCTATCCTGTACTAATAAACCACCATTAACACGTTTGATATCAAACTCAGTGGTTTTTTCAGCCCATTCTCCACATGTTAACAAACGCAAGTTTTTCTTGGCGGCAATAACTTGTACAGCTTCAGGGCTAACCTTAGGCGCAATAATCACCTCAACAAACTGGCGAGAAACAATGGCTTCTGCAGTTTTAGCATCAAGCTCACGGTTAAAGGCAATAATGCCACCAAAAGCCGATGTTGGGTCTGTTTTGTAAGCACCTTCATAGGCATCAAGAATATTGCCTGCAACAGCAACACCACAAGGATTAGAATGTTTAACGATCACACAAGCCGGCTCCGAGAACTCTTTAACACACTCAAGTGCCGCATCGGTATCTGCAATATTATTGTAAGAAAGGGCTTTACCTTGTAACTGAGTCGCTGTAGAAACAGAGGCTTCCTGAATAGCATCTTCCACATAAAAAGCGGCACTTTGGTGGCTGTTTTCACCGTAACGCATATCCTGCTTTTTCTTAAACTGCATGTTGAAAGTACGAGGGAATTTAGATTCAACATCACCTTCACTATTCTCACCGTAGCTTGGCACCATAGTACCGAAATAATTAGCGATCATACCGTCATATTGCGCGGTATGCTCATAAGCTGCGATAGCAAGATCAAAGCGGGTTTTATAAGCTAAGCTATTGTTATTTTCCTGCATCTCTTTAAGAATACGGGGGTAATCACCGGCGTTAACAACGATTGTCACATCTTTATGATTCTTAGCTGCGGCACGCACCATGGTCGGACCACCGATATCGATGTTTTCAATTGCATCTTCTAAAGAACAATCCGGACGGGCAACGGTTTCAGCAAATGGATAAAGATTTACCACTACCAAATCAATAGGAGCAATGTCATTTTCGGACATAATGACTTCATCAATACCGCGACGAGCAAGAATTCCACCATGAATTTTAGGGTGTAAGGTTTTAACACGTCCATCCATCATTTCAGGAAACCCAGTATAGTCAGATACTTCGGTCACTTTTATGCCATTCTCAGCAAGTAATTTACAAGTACCACCAGTAGAAAGGATTTCAACGCCTCTTGAAGATAACTCTTTGGCGAATTCAATAATTCCAGCTTTATCTGAAACGCTTAGCAGCGCACGTTTAATTGGTCGGCTATTTTCCATCGTCTGATAAATCCCTCGGTTAATTGATCAATAAGCAAAACCAGTCATTGGTTTTTTTAACTTACAAAGCAGTATGCTGAGCATTCTACCCGAAAACGATGGCAATTTGAGCTGTTTTATTGAATAAAAAAATAAAAATATCTCTTCCTATACTGCCTTTAAAATATAAATTTATTTACACCGGTGAATATTGATATAAAAAACTATCAATACCGCGACAAACGAGAGTCGATATAGGTTTAAAGTTTAAAGACGCCATCAGGGTTAATGTCGGTCGATTTTTTTTAGCAATGACAGCATTCATTTCTGAAAGCTGATGGTTGACCATAAGTTCTTTAATAAATTGGGAGAATAAACAGGGGATATTAATATTGTCGTTATATTCCGGCAACATGCGATACACAAAACTCAGTCCAACATCGTATTCCATACGACACTCCTGCAGGCCGACCAGACCAATGACTTTTTTGTGTTTTTTATCTTCAATGGCGTTAAGGCAATATTTATTGCGCTGTGCGTGAGTGATGATACTGGTGAATAATTGTTCGGCTTGTTGGTGATTTAATTTACCCGTTGGGCAATATTTCATGCTCTTGGCATTACTCACCAGCGTGGTGAAATCATTGAGATCAGATGCTATAAACTGACGGACAGTGAGGTCTTCATATTCTGCAAATAACTTCATATTTTAATTTCTGCGGTTATTCATCATATAACCTTTATACTCAGATCGTACAAAAAAGCAACAACCAGTTTCCTGAAAAAAATGAACACGAGTTACTTATCGTTCACTCAAAAAGTAAAAAACCATGCAGATGCATGGTTTTTTTCACTAATAAGCACCGTGCTTAAAGGTGATATTGTGGGCTCAGTTCATGGACTGCATCAACAAATACTTTGGCATTCTCAGGCGGTACATCTAAATGAATGCCGTGGCCGAGATTAAAGACATGTCCGCCTCCCTTACCAAAACTCGCTAAGATGGTCGCCACCTCTTCACGGATTCGCTCTGGCGAGGCATACAACATAGAAGGATCCATATTACCCTGCAGCACAACACGATCTCCAACACGCGCTTTTGCGCTTGCCATATCAATAGTCCAATCGAGTCCAATCGCATCACAGCCAGTATCCGCAATCGCTTCTAACCACTGTCCGCCATTTTTAGTAAACAGAGTGACGGGAATTTTTTTACCTTCATAGGTACGCTGTAACCCGTCAACGATTTTGGTCATGTACTGTAATGAAAAATCTTTGTAATCTCGAGGAGATAACACGCCGCCCCAAGTATCGAAGACCATCACCGATTGCGCGCCTGCGGCTATCTGCGCATTTAAATAATCAATAACGGAGTCGGCAAGTTTATCTAATAAAGTATGCAATAGCTGCGGCTCGCAAAAAGCCATTTTTTTGATCTTGGTGAAAGCCTTTGAACTCCCCCCTTCAACCATATAGGTCGCTAATGTCCATGGACTACCCGCGAAACCAATCAATGGAACGGCGCCTTTTAACTCCCGGCGTATAGTACGTACCGCATTCATAACATATTGCAGTTCGCCTTCGGGATCCGGCATAATTAAGTTATCAACGTCTTTTTTACATGTTATCGGACGTTTAAGCTTAGGCCCTTCCCCTTCTGCAAAATACAGACCCAGTCCCATCGCATCTGGAATAGTGAGAATATCAGAAAATAGAATAGCGGCATCAAGGTCAAATCTACGTAAAGGTTGTAAGGTTACTTCACAGGCCAGATCTGCATTGCGGCACAAAGACATAAAATCTCCAGCTTGCGCGCGTACCTCTTTATATTCAGGCAAATATCTGCCCGCTTGACGCATCATCCATACCGGTGTTTTATCAACGTCCTGCTTTAATAAGGCGCGAAGATAACGATCATTTTTTAATTCTGTCATGCTTATCTCTATCCTGTCTTTTTAAATATTTAATAATTTACATAGGTAAATATGCTACCATTTTTAAATGTTTTTTACTCTGTCATATTACGACTTTGCATTGTTCGACCATTTTGTTAATCAACTTTCGAGCAATAGTACCGTTATTTGGCAAAACAGGCAGATTATCAACATGATACCAGGCAGCTTCAACAAGCTCATTTTTATCAATTTTGATTTCACCTGATTTATATTCAGCAAAAAATCCCATCATTAAAGAGTGCGGGAAAGGCCAGGGTTGACTGCTGACATATTCGATATTTTTGATCCGAATCCTTGATTCCTCATAAACTTCACGTTCAACACACATCTCCAGTGTTTCTCCGGCTTCAACAAATCCGGCTAAAACGGTAAATACCGGGTTATTCTGTTGCAGATGGCGGTGATGCACTGCCAATAATATTTCCTTGCCTTTACGAATACCGACAATAACACAAGGTGAAATACGCGGATAACAGCGGTGCTGGCAATGGTAACATTTCATTGCGGTTTCCCAGTTTATGGCGTGCATTTTATTACCACACTTGCCGCAATATTGATGTGTTTGATAAAATAAGGCAACTTGAAAGGCACGACCCGCCAGATCAAATAAGGCATCGTCAATTCGTCCCAGCAAAGAACGTAATGGCAAATATTCCCCCAAACCAACATCTAGTTGCTCCTGCAATACAACTAGATAACAAGGGCTTGCGTCATAGTCTGCTATTTTTGTTACATTATCAGCTAATTTTTCAGGAAAAGGTAAATCATCAAGATTACCGTAAGGAATAAAATTCCCCTGCGGCTGTAATACAATTTTATCTTTCGCGATAATAAACCACCAAGCATTCTCTTGCTTGCTAACATTATTTTTTTCCGGCTGCATCATGCTTCCTTATTTATCGGAACTTTAATTCCGGGGACAGGGATTACTTCACAGTTATACAGTAAGATTATCTACAAATTCAAATTCATGTTGACGCTAAGTACAATTTTATCTACTTTTATTTGACAGTTTCAGTCTACTTATCATGAGGTGCAAGATATGCTAACCAAATTAGAACGCGCAAAGGAAGAATGGGGTGGCAGACTTTCAGTTATTGATAGTTGGCTCGAAGAGCGCCAGACTCTAGTGGTTACATATTGCAAACTGGCAGGATTACCTCCTTACCAAGAGACAAATCACAGCTTACCCGCACAACAAAAAATCACTGATTTTTGCCAACTTCTGCTTGATTATGCCTCAACCGGACATTTCGAAATCTACGAGCAGATAATTGCACAATGCAAATTAGATGGGGAAAATAATTTAAAAATTGCCCAGGAGTTATATTCACGTATCACCACAACCACGGATGCGGCTTTGAATTTTAACGATAAGTATGCAGAATCAGCAAATGAGCAATCCCTACTTGATTTTGACAACGATCTTTCTGACTTAGGGCAACTAATGGAAGATCGTTTTGAACGCGAAGATCAGCTGCTTGAAGTTGTTCACCTGCACCATACACTGGCATAAAAAGTAACATGCCTGTGTATACCCATGTTACTTCAAGATGCAAAGTCAGCAAGGAAAATTGTGCTGAGATGCTAGGCATCAAATTGAAGTCTCGTTATTCTACAGTGAGATTTTATAACAACGCAGATTGGCACAATTTGCCTTGCGCTACGGGCCGCAAGTTCGAAAACCAGCGCTGCGTTGCCCCCATCGAAAAGGGAATAACCATTTAAGATGTAAATGCTTGCATTTACATCTACCGCTAGAGGATTAACGCAGTTAATCGCTCGAAAGGTCATATTGCGTTTTTCTCTGATCGAAGATCTTGCGCCTGACAAAGCATTTTGAAGTAACATCGGTATATATTACTCAGTGGGCAGCAAAATCACACTGCCCGAGTTAAGAGCACCCGCATAAAAATAATAATAGCGCTTAATCGTTAGCGCTATTATTACTTGCCCCGATAAAGCGTTCAGTATCTATACCACGTTCAGTATCTATACCAATTCCACTCATTAAGTGATCTATTAGGCGTTGGTATTAGATGTCGTTAATGCCCATCTCCTGCAGATAAAGATCGCGTTTTTTATCAAAAATAGACTCATCTTTTTTAGAGACCGCGGTTGACAGAGGCAATTCCACTTTCATGGCGTCCACCGGGCGGTTATTTATTTGAAATTCATAATGCAGATGCGCCCCCGTTGAACGCCCGGTATTACCACTCTTACCTATCACAGTCCCCCTTTCTAACCGCTGTCCCTTACGCACCAAAATCTTACTTAAATGCAAATAACGTGTGGTGTATTTCCGGCTATGCTGCATAACAATGTAGTTGCCGGCTGCGGGGTGGTAACCTGCCCGCAAAACAACACCATCACCAATCGCATACACTTTTGTACCCGTTGAGACGGCAAAATCCGTGCCGTTATGGGGTTTTACTCTTTTGGTGATTGGATGCAAACGTTTTCTATTAAAGCTTGAACTGATTCGGAAATTGCCATTCACCGGAAAGCGTCGATAAGCTTTACTTAAGCCTTGTCTGTTTTCATCGTAATAACGCCCGTCTTCATGCAGGAAAGCAGTATAAATTTTATTCCTGTTTTTAATCAAAATAGCCAGCACCTCACTTTCCGAACTATATTGTCCGTCAATATATTGTTTTGATACTAATACACGGAAAGTATCTCCGGCATAAAGCTGACGGTTAAAATTAATTTTATCCTGCAGAGCCACGGATACTTGTTGAATCTGCCCCGCCGTCAGACCTGAAGCTTTGGCTGTCCTATAGAAGCTCCCTATAATACGACCTTGATATAAACTTGTACGCCATTTCCCCGCTTTAGTTTCTAAAAATGCATCATATTGATCTTCTTTCAGCGTAAAGGTTAGCGTATTGGCAAGATCCAAAAATACTTTTAAAGAAAGCAGGTTGTTGTCAGGGCCAATCAATAACTTGATTCTTTGCCCCGGGATTAGGTTAGCTAAGCGGAGATGCTCTTTATCAGCTTCTAACAGAAGCTGTAATGCCGCTGCCGACAAACTCTCTCTTTCAAAAATATTGCTTAGAGAGTCACCTTCGCTCACCTCAAATTCGACTTCTTTATTTCCCGAAAAGTCCGGAAAGACTTTTGCATATTCGTCTTTTATTGCAGCAAGAGGTTCGGCAGCCGCATGCTCATCCTGAACAACAACCCTCTTAGGAAGCTCTAGTGAGCGGTAAATTGTTTTTTTGGTTTTCGGCTGCATGGGAAGCAAGGACACAACCAGCAGAAATACAAATAATAGAATCAAAGCGAAAAAATGTTTCCGGGGAAGATTATTCACAACGGCAACTGACGCTTTAAAAAACGCCTTTAAAGGTAACAAAAATAGCATAACTTAATACAACTCAGGCAGGAAAAGGGAGTAATGAAAATAAAACGGAGAAGTATAGCAAATTTTTTGTTTTTTTTATAAAAAAACAGATCTCATTTTAATTCGTCTTTTATTACATCAAAGGGTCGGTGACCGCATGCTTATCTTCGACAACAACTCTCTCAGGTAGTTCTAATGAGTGGTAAATTTTTTTGGGGATTTTTGGCGGTACGGGAACCAGAGACACAACCAACAGAAATACGGATAATATAATCAAAGCGACAAGATGTTTCCGGGGAAAAATATTCACAGCCGCAATGGACGTTTTAAAAAACGCCTTTAAAAATAACAAAAATGGCATAACTTAAGACAACTCAGACAGGAAAAGAATCAATGAAAATAACATGGTAAAGTATATCAGTTTTTTATTTTTTTTTAAAAAACAGCGCTTATTTTTAAAAGAAAAATGCATTCCTTTTCATTTTTCATGTGAATAGCTTAAATAATTAACGTGTTTTCCATCACAAATAAATGTAAGATAGACGTCTAGATGTAAAAACATCTAAAACTATTCACCTTGTAACCAGTTAGGAGCTCACATGTCACGTGACTTATTTACTTCAGAATCCGTATCTGAAGGTCATCCCGATAAAATAGCCGATCAAATTTCCGATGCGGTACTTGATGCAATTTTAAAACAAGATAAAAAAGCACGTGTTGCTTGTGAGACTTATGTAAAAACCGGAATGGTAATGGTCGGTGGTGAAATCACCACGGATGCCTGGGTTGATATCGAAGAGATCACCCGTAATACCGTGCGCAACATAGGTTACACCAGTTCAGAAATGGGCTTTGACGCTGACTCCTGCGCCATTTTAAATGTGATAGGCAAACAATCGCCAGACATTAATCAGGGTGTTGACCGTAGCGATCCTCGCGAGCAGGGTGCCGGCGATCAGGGTTTAATGTTCGGTTACGCCACTAATGAAACGGACGTTTTCATGCCGGCACCTATTACTTATGCGCACCATCTGGTTAAACGACAGGCAAAAGTACGTAAAAATAAGACACTCCCATGGTTACGCCCCGATGCTAAAAGCCAGGTGACCTTTGCTTATGATCATGGAAAAATTGTCGGTATTGATGCGGTCGTACTTTCCACGCAACATTCGGAAGATATCAAACAGGCAGATTTGGTTGAAGCGGTAATGGAAGAGATAATCAAGCCCGTATTACCGGCTGAGTGGCTTTCTGAGCGCACTAAATACTTTATTAATCCAACGGGCCGCTTTGTCATTGGCGGACCTGTTGGTGATTGCGGCCTTACCGGGCGTAAAATTATTGTTGATACTTATGGTGGTTCAGCACGCCATGGTGGTGGTGCATTCTCCGGTAAAGATCCGTCAAAAGTTGATCGCAGCGCGGCATATGCAGCACGTTATGTGGCAAAAAACATCGTTGCAGCGGGTCTTGCTGATCGTTGTGAAATTCAAGTTTCTTATGCTATCGGTGTTGCAGAGCCAACCTCGATCAGTGTGGAAACCTTCGGCACAGAAAAAGTAAAAAAAGAGTTAATTATCCAATTGATTCGTGAGCATTTTGACTTGCGCCCTTACGGTCTGATCGAGATGTTGAATCTTATTCAGCCTATTTACGAATCAACAGCGGCTTACGGGCACTTTGGTCGTGATGAATTCCCGTGGGAAGCATTAGATAAAGTTGAAGCGTTAAAAGCGGCTGCATTTTAGCGCTTAGTTAAATTAAACGTGGTAAATGATGCAGATAAAAAAGCACTCATTAGCCGAAGTGAAGAATTTTTCATTTTGGCCGAGTGCTTTTTTGATCGTGCTTTCAAACGTCCTGCATACCTTTTTAACCAGCGGGGGAAAAGTGCCGGTAGCGCACATTTGCAGCTTAACCGGATCAAATACCACCCCACCTTGTTTAAAAAAAATTCAGCAGATTTTTTTGCACAGGTAGTGCCTCACGAGGTTGCTCATCTGGTCGCCTACCAACATTACGGGAAAGTGCGCCCGCATGGCAAAGAGTGGCAATTTGTAATGCAGAATATCTTTAACTGCCCTGCAGATACGACACATTCATTAGATATTAGTGACGTTATGGGTCAGCAGTTTGCTTATCAGTGTGATTGTACCACCCACCAGTTAACCATAAGACGTCATAATAAGATTTTAAAAGGGGTTAAATATCTGTGTAAAAAGTGCCGGGTAGAATTGAAAATTAAAAATTAAAAATTAAAAATAGGCACAAAGCACCTAGCCGCTTAATCTCTTAATTTTCTCTTCCATGGACCGTTTAACGTTTAAAATTATCTAAAATAATGCCCGTTGCCATGGCGACATTTAATGATTCCGCTTCTCCGAAACTGGGAATGGTAATTTTATGGCTGATAAATTTAGCAATCTCTGGCGAAATACCATGCGATTCACTGCCCATAACAATAAAGGCACTTTTATTTAACTTTGCTTTATGGATATTTTCCCCTTCCAGAAAAGCCCCATAAATCGCCGTTGATTGTTGACTTAGATAGTCAGATAAATCCGTATGGCTCACCCGTACCCGTGCAAATGATCCCATACTGGCAGCGATGACTTTAGGATTATAAAAATCAGCACAGTCCGGGCTGCAAATAATATTTTTAATGCCGTACCAGTCGGCAACACGAATAATAGTCCCAAAGTTTCCGGGATCAGAAACTTTATCTAATACCAGGATCAATTCATTTTTTTGGATTTGTGGGAGCGGCATTATTTTGCACTCGGCCACAGCAAGCACACTGTTATTTGATACTAACGTCCCCGCTTTTTTTAACTCTTCTTCCGTTGCTTCAATGGTAAGACTAACTAAGCCAAACTCTGCAAGTGCTGATCTATTTTTATTGATAAAAGTACTGGTTGCAAAAAGTTGTTTTATCGTAAAATCAGAATTAAATAATTCACCCACATTTTTTTCACCCTGCACTAAAAACAGACCATTTTTTTTACGCTGTTTTTTTTGCTCAAGTGCATGAATAAGTTTTAGCTGATTTTTTGAAATCATAATTTATTTCTCGTTCTTCAAAGTGATAGATAGCAACACATAATAACAGCATCTTCTCTGCCATTTTTACAAGGGTAATAATCTTTACGTCTATCGAGTTCAACAAAACCCAGTTTTTGATAAAGTTTTAATGCATAAAGGTTAGAAGCGCGTACCTCTAACCAGACTTCCTCTTCATCCTTTGCTTGTGAGTAGTCTTTTAGAAACTGTAATAAAATCTCCCCCAACCCCTGCCCCTGTACCTCAGGCGTAATCGCAATATTCATTAAAGTGACCTCTCCGGCCACTGAGCTGGCAACAAAATAACCGATCACTTGCTCGTCAGCGAGTAACAAATGACTAAAATAGCGTGTGCCAAAGTTACTCAAAAATAATTTTTTTGACCAGGGATGGCTATGGCAACGAGATTCAATGTTAAAGACATCCTCTATATCAGCCAGTCCCATGGGCACTATTTTTAATTTTTCTTTATTGATTAAAGGTGCAGACATAATTGCTTCCATATTGATTTCGTATTAGTTACTTCGAACTCATCACCTTCGAGCTTCGAGCCTTCGAGCCTTCGAGCTTCGAGCTTCGAGCCTTCGAGCCTTCGAGCTTCGAGCCTTCGAGCCTTCGAGCCTTCGAGCTTCGAGCTTCGAGCTTCGAGCTTCGAGCCTTCGAGCCTTCGAGCTTCGAGCTTCGAGCTTCGAGCCTTCGAGCTTCGAGCCTTCGAGCTTCGAGCTTCGAGCTTCGAGCTTCGAGCTCGTAGCTCGTAGCTCGTTACTCATCACTCGTAGCCCGCAACTCGCTCCTATTGATTAAAAGCACAAAACTGTTTCCATAATGCCTTTTTTGCGTTGGCGTCGGCAGCCAGCTGTACAAGGGTTGATGACGTTAATAACTTATGCCCATGGGGTTGATTGATTTCCCCTAGGGTTGACCAGATAAGTTCGGGTAACTGTCCTTGCAGGTTTTCAAATTGATCCGTTGAGCAGCAATATACTTCGCTTAATTTCAAGTTAAAGGCATTGAGTATGCTGACCATAAGAGGGTGCGCAAAGTCGGCTGTCGAGGCCACCAGCAGCAATTTATAATGACTTAAATCAATAGTGCATACATTTAGAGAGAGGGGGAACAAATCAGGTTTACGGACTTGCCAACGGGTTATGCCCATCTCCTGTAAATAAAGCGCTTGTTGATGTTTCATTGAAAATCCAATCAATTATTCGAGGTTTAAAAAATAAAACAAATAATAACATTGAATGAAGGTCAGCCGAAGCAATAATCAATGGCCAATAACTCTCCGGTAAAATATTCAGAAAACAAAAGCGCACTGTTGTTATATAGCGCGTTATGATGCCCTCTTGTTTATTGCATCCAGTGAGCCTTACTTCCTCTGCATTATCAATTGTCCATCTGAAATGATAGCACCACTCACTTTCAGGCTTGCTAAAAAAAGCGGGCCTTCCACCGTGATGGTTCGAAAAATGTGGTATCCAACGGTTCACTGCGATTCTGTTCATCAATGATGTCATTCCCCTGCCTTCTGAATTTTAACCAGAAAAACAGAGTACGGGCTAAAACAATAGAAATAGAATCTATTTTTTTAGAGGGAAATTGATGGGATACAGATATAAAATATTGCTTTGAATATTCGCCAAAATTTAACCAAGTGTGCTGAGCAATATCAGGCAGTCACATTTTAAAAATATCATTCCTCGGGCTGCGTGTAATAGCTAACGCCTATTCCATGATAGTAGTAAAAATACAGATCACACACTAGCCGGAAATAGGCCCAAGACTATACCTGTCCAATAAAGGGGGGATTTTAGGTTAGGATAGCTTTGGCCGAATATACTCGGCTCAGCTCGATAAATTGACAATACAGTTATTAGTTGATATTTCCCTCTGCTTTAATGGCTAATAACTGTTTAGCAAACTGGGCAAAGCCATACCCACCGGGTTCGGTCATTACAAATTTAGGGTGATGCAGCAGTTTATCCCAATAATGTTTAATATTCGCAACACCAACACTTTTCGGTAGCGTAGCAAACATAAATTGATCATTCACTGAATCCCCTACATAACAAACTTGTGAGACTATTTCAGCCTTAGATAAACCTTTTTCCTGCAGAAAGTTCAATGACGTTACTTGTTTAGAGTGTTCGCCATACCAGCTATTAATATGAATTGAGCTTGCCGTTGCATTAGCACCTAATTTGTTAAGTTTAGAGACGACTTCCGCAATAATATCAGCTGCTACAGGGGATCTATTTTGGCCGATATCAATAGCGACTTCACAAAGACGATAAGATTGATCTAGGGTTAGATTAAGATCAGGGTAATCAGCTAAGACTTCAATGACTTGAGCTTTCAATTTCGCTTGGTTTTGCGCAATGATTGACATTGAACTATCGGACTTCAATGTTAAATATCCGTCTTGCTTCTCCATAATAAATGCGCCATTTTCGCCAATGACAGCGTCAACGGGCCAAAGTTGTGCAATGTGATCACACCAACCTGCGCAAGCCCCCGTTACAGCAACAACTTTCAAACCTGCTTGTTGTAACTTTGCCAGTGCGATTAACGCATCAGGTGGTAACTGCCCCTGCCAAGTTAAGGTGTCATCAACATCAGTTAATACCCATTGCACCGCTTTCCAATCATTGGTTAAGGTGTTTTTTAATTGCTTCATTTTATCCCTTAGCATTTATAGTAAATTAGGTAAAAACATCACTAAACCTTGCGAATAAGTTAACATCATTAACACCACCAGTAGTGCAAATAATAAACATAACGCTGGCGTTCTTTCTACCTATTCAAGTGATACATTTATTATTTAAATCTAAGTAAGTTAAATTTAATAGTTCGTTTATTAAGATAAAACAAAAAAATAAATTATTGTTCGAATTTATAGGGTTACGCACACAGTATGTTGCATATGAATATTTAAAGAATGATATAAAAACACAAATACAATCTGGACTTAAGTTAGTGATTTGAACACTTAATGATTTGCAACAAGTCAGTAAATTTAGAGTTTGGGGCGTCGATATAATTATTACTGATAAACCAGAGATATTTTCTCAAACATGATAAAAATCAATGTTCGACAACAAAAAATTCAAAAATTTTTAAGGCTGAATGAAGATATTCAGATAGATATTATGTCTGATTATTTTCAAGTCACCACGCAAACTATTCGTAGAGATGTTAATCAACGTTGTAAAGCAGGTTATGCACGTCGCGTTCATGGTGGTGTAGGATTATCAGCTCAATTAACTAATAGCAGTTATCAATTTCGCAGCGATTTGCAATTTAATATCAAAGACCAATTAGCCAAAAAAGTAGCTTCGTTATCGAAATTTGATCAAATCTACACTCACTAAACAGATCTTCCGCTTATTTCGATTAAATAAGCGCCTTTTTTTAACTCTGTGTAAGGTAAGTAATAAGCTTTCTAATAGGTCACGCTAGCAGAAGTTAACTGGCTGTTATTTAGTCAGTTATAACATAACGTGAATTTATTCATTATGTTCGCAACGAAAGATAAACGAACATTAGGGATGTAGTCTTAAAACTACTTCCCTAATCAATTTAGCGTTAAATTGTACACAAGCGGTGCAAGCTACTGCCTAAGTTTATACTCGATTGAAGTTGACGGTACTGCGAAACTCGGCGACTTTCTGTGCCGCGTTTTCACCAAAAATACGTTCGCTGACGGCTTCCAGTCCTTTGGCATTATCTAAATATTCTTTACGAATAACGAGGGTTGCTTTTGAACGTCTACGTAATAAATCATCGAGGTTAACAATCATTTCATGGTCAGCTACCCAATCGATTTCTGCCCAAGTAAACTCTGTATGTTCAAGTGCTAGCGTTGCCTTCTCAGGGTTTTGCTTAATCGCTTCCAATAGAATGAAAGCATCTTCACCATAACGGCGCCAGAAACGGCTAGATAATGGCTCAATAGCGCCTCTTGGCGTCAATTTATCAATATTAAACTCTGCAATCGCACTCATAAATTTTTCTTTAACTGAGTCAGCGGGTTCGCCGTACCAGATTGATTCTGATTTTGGCAATGGGATAGATAAACCTTTAACTATCTCAGCAATTTCTTCACCTACGTTAATACAATCCGTCAGCTTACCACCGAAAATACTAATGTGTTTATCGGCTTTATTAACATCTATTGCATGTTTACGTGACAAGGCAACCCAATCAGCAACACCTTCTTCGGCTTCAATCGCTAATGGGCGCACACCACACCGTTCTGCAATAATATCAGCTTTGGTTAGCGGCTTATCTAATTCTAATAAGGTATTGGCATTATCGAGAATGAATTGACGATCTTCTTCGGTTACCGATGTTTGATGGCTCTCAACTTGATTATCTGTAGTGCCTATACAGGTTTTAGTTCCCATTGGTAATACAAAGAATAAACGCCCATCACTGGCAAAAAATGCCAATACACGATGTTCTTTTGAAATACGATCAACGGTTAAATGAACACCCTTAGAAAACAAATGATGATGTGATGTCTTCTGCTCAGACCCTTTATTAACTTGGTCAACCAAAGGACCACAAGCATTGATCAGTGTTTTCGCTTTAATAGTGAATGTTTTATTATTAGTAGTATCTTTCGCTTGTATTACCCATAGTCCGTTTTCACGAACGGCATTTACTGATTCTACATAGTTAGCAACAGCCGCAGATTTTTTTGCAGCAGCCGTTATAAAATTAAAAACAAAACGTGAGTCATTATCTTTTAAGAATGCATCTGAATATTCGAAACCAGCTTGTGCACCTTCGGTCTTAATGCTCGGCTCTAATTTCTTGATAGCATTTCGAGTAAGATACTTAGGTGCCATGGTAAATAATCGGCCAAATAACCAATAAGCCAAGGTCCCCATAAACACAAACCAGACAGGAAAACGAAAACCTTTTTGAATAGTTGTTAAGAAACGAACCTCGGTCACCGATGACGGGTAATGTCTCATAAGGTTATTACGGCTTTTACAAAGCTTATTAACTAATAAATATTCATGGCTCTCCAGGTATTTGATACCACCCCATGCAAGATTCGATGAATTAGAGCTTGTTGCTCCTGCAAAATCACCCTTATCAATAAGGCCAACTTTAGCGCCTTTAGCAGCCAAAGATGCAGCAGCAACAGCACCATTGATACCACCGCCTAAAATAAGTACATCTAGCTCATCTTCAGCCAGTTGCTTAATATTGTTTGTTCTATTGAGGCTCATTTCGGAATCCTTGCTTTAAATGTTCGATAGCTCATAATAATGTTCGTTTGCGCTCACATTAGAGCATATAGTGTTTCTAATTAATATGATTATTAGCACATTACAGACAAAAATATGATGCCGAGTTAGTTAGTTGAGAAAATAAAAAATAAATAGCAGCAGCCAAAACAAAAAACCAGCTGAGCAAGCCCAGCTGGTAATAAATTTGTTAAGTTATTTAAATCTTAGACTATATCAATCGTTTACGGATCTGAATCGCAACAATTTCAGCAACAATAACCACCGCGAATATGCTCACTAATACCATCGCCACTTTTGGCCATTGGAACAAGTTTTGCGCATCATTAAGCACAACACCTATCCCACCAGCACCAACCAGTCCTAATACAGCAGACTCCCGAACGTTAATATCCCATCGAAAGAGTACAATAGAATAAAAAGCAGGCATCACTTGTGGCCAGTAACCTTTAACTAAAATACTCCCCCAAGGCGCACCCGTTGCTTTTAACGCCTCAATTGTCCCCATGTTCACTTCCGCTAATGCTTCCGATAATAACTTACCAACAAAGCCAATACTGCGAATAGCAATTGCCATGATTCCAGCAATCACCCCTGGTCCAAATAATGCAATAAATAACAAAGCCCAGACTAACGAGTTAATGGATCGCGTCGAAACTAAAAAGAATTGTGCAATCCAATTAAGCGCCTTATTGGGTGTTATATTAGGTGCATTTAATAAGGCTAAAGGCACTGCAAAAATTAACGTTATAAGCGTACCTAACGTCGCGATATGCAGGGTTTCAATTAAGGCATCATGGATAGTGGTTGGATAAGAGGCGTAATCCAGTGGCGTCATGCGTTCAAACATGTCCACCAATTGCTCAGGCGCATCGTATAAAAACTCATAAATCACTTCGACACTTTGCCAAGACCAGAGCAATGACATCACAATAATAAGGTAGACACTAAACCGAGATAGCCTTTCCTTTAAAGTAAACCTTTTCCACTCTAAATCGATACTTGAAGTTGTCATTAGAAAATCCTTCTAACTATATTTGAGAGCATTTCACCAACCAGAATAATGGCGATAATGGTAAGTAGAATTGCAGCGACAAAATCGTAATCAAATCGTTGAAATGCAGAGAATAGAGTCCCGCCTAGCCCACCGGCACCAACAATGCCAACCATAGTCGAATTTCTTAAGTTTGAGTCTAATTGATAGCTAGCAAATCCAATAAAGCGAGTAAACACCTGTGGCATGACCGCATAAATAATCACACTAAAAAAACTGGCTCCCGTTGCCTTGATTGCTTCAACGGGGTTGAAAGATATTTCTTCAATCGCTTCAGCAAATAATTTGGCAATAAAACCAATCGATGCAACTATCAACGTTAATATTCCTGCAAGTGCTCCAAAACCAACCGCTTTAACAAAAATAATCGCGATAATTACGGGATGAAATGAACGACATAAGGCAATAAAAGCACGGATCGGCGCAGTTATAATGAGAGGCATCATATTGCGTGCAGCTAGCAGGCCGATAAACAATGAAATAATAATCCCAAAAAAACTAGAAATAATCGCAATTTGCAAGCTTTCAGCAACGCCACTGACTAACAAACTTACGCGCGAAAAATTTGGCGGAAACATTCTAGAAAGTAGACGTTCACTCTCACCAAAACCAAGTAAAATACGCTCAACTGTTAATCCTAAAGAGCTAATACTGTAAAATATATAAGCAATAATGACGACCCACAGAAGGCGATTTACTAGTGAAGGTTTAAACGGATTTAATTTTTGATTCGTTATTCCATCCATGATTCACCCCCGTAAATAACTTTAAGGTCTGCTTCGCTAATATCTTCAGGCGGGCCATCGTAGTGAACTTTACCATTGGCCATCCCTATGATTCGTTTCGCATAACGCTTGGCCAGATTAACATCATGGATATTAAGCAAAACCGGGATATCATTTCGTTGCGCAAATGTTTCCATTAGCTCCATAATCTCAACAGCAGTTTTCGGATCCAGAGATGAAGTCGGTTCATCAGCCAATAATAGATATGGCCCCTGCATAACCGCTCTTGCAATACCGACCCTTTGTCGTTGCCCACCGGATAAACCATCTGCTCTTTGATTGGCAAATTCAGTTAACCCGACTAAATCCAACAGTTCAAATGCTTGTTTTAAATCTTCTTGTTTATAGTTTCTTCGCCATGCATCCCATGAGCTCATATACCCTAAACGACCACTTAACACATTTTCTAAAACAGTAAGTCGTTCAACTAGATTATATTCCTGAAAAACCATGCCAATATGTCTGCGTATTTTACGCAAGGCTTGACCTTTAAGTTTGGTCAAATCTTCACCATCAAAGAGTATTTCACCATCACTAGGATCATTTAAGCGATTAATGCATTTCAGAAGTGTGCTTTTCCCTGTCCCTGAAGGACCGATGATTGCTACAATGCCAGATTCATTGATATCAATATTAATACCTTTAAGAACCGGTTTACCGGCAACATATTCATGATGGAGATTGTTAATTTTAATTGCGTTAGAACTTGTAGAGCCCATGGTGGCTATTCCTTGTATCAGCTAAAAGGTTAAGTAGAGTGCCGACAAAAAAAGTGCAGACACCCCAAACTTATTTTTTATTGTTGGTCAGCAATTAATGCAGCGGCACGTTTGGCTGCTTTTTTAGCAGCTGCCTTTTGTGCTAATTTTTGTAAGCCAGCTTTTGTATAAGCAGTTCCTGTTGTATGAGCGATATCACGAATCACACCCCATTCTTTTTTATACGTAATAGGATAAAACCTGTCCGCACCTTTGAAAGTGGCACTCATTTCAGGTGTAAAGCGATAAGTTGAAAAAGCTTCTTGGATTTTTTTAACTAGATCAGGGTGGAGATCATTAGCATAACCAAAAGCTGAGGTTGGAAATTTTGGGCTACGATAAATAATTTTAAGATTTTCATCATCAACACGACCTGCGGAGACCATTCGCTCATAAACATCAGAAGCAACGGGTGCCGCATCATAATCGCCGTTGTAGACGCCTAAGATTGACTGATCATGCTTACCGGAATAAAATACTTTATAGTCTTTATCCGGCACTATGCCTTGAGGGGGAAATAAAGCACGAGGCGCTAAATTACCCGAATTTGAAGAAGCAGAAGTATGCGCTACTTTTCTCTCTTTTAGATCTAACATTTCATTAATACCACTATCCTTTCTAGTGATAGTAATAAGATTATATCCCTCAAAACCTTCCGCCGTGCCTTTAACTGCAATCGGAACATAACCTGCTAAATTAACTGCGTAGCCTGTAGGGCCAGTGGAAAATCCGGCAATATGTAAACGACCGGAACGCATTGCTTCAACTTGCGCGGAGTTAGAATGAACGGTGTAATAAATAACACGTTTACCTGTAATTTTACTTAAATGCTCCTGGAAATCTTTAAAAGCATCTTTATAAACAGCAGGATCTTCAACGGGTGTATAAGTAAAAACTAATGTACTAGGGTCTCGCCATTTTTCCGGGTCTTTAGGCGAATCAGCCACTAAATCATTATTTTCATCACAGTACCTATCATCAAGTACGCCTCGATTTTTACACTGATCAGCAAGTGCTAGCGTCGGTACAGATAATGCAGTCGCAAGAATTAATCCTTTGTATAATTTGTTCATATGACTTCCTTTTTGTTATGGATTTATGATTAACCTATCAATACTTATATAGCAACTCTTATGCCAAAATAAATAAAGATATATAAATCAACAAATTAAACATCAAGAAAGAAAAGGAACAATATATTTGAGTCAGTTTAGTCATTTTAGTTAATCAGTAAAAACAGCCTAAAGGGTCATTCATGTCCCTTTATTTACCTTCGCTCTAAAATCTGATTTATTAATGTTATATTTTTTTAATTTACGATATAACGTTTTTCTGGGCAGGTTTAGCTGTTCAGAAGAAGCATTAATATTACCTTCTGATTTTGCTAATGCTTCCGATAACAGCGCTTTTTCATAACCTTCCATTTGCAGATCAAAATCAAAACCTTCATCCGAATTTGTTGAAACCGTGTTCTGCAAATTAAAGCCTTGTCCGTCGATACCTAATACAAATCTATCGGCAACATTTCTTAATTCACGGGCATTACCGGGCCAGTCATGCATATTAAGAGCAAGTAATTGTGCACATAAAAGAATGGGTGATTGAGTTTGAAATTTTTGGCAGGATTTTTTGACAAAGTGACAAAACAGAGGATGCACATCTTCAATCCGATTATTCAATTTGGGTATATTGATACTGGCAACATTTAAACGATAAAACAAATCTTTCCTAAAAAGCCCTTGATCACTTAACGCTTCTAGATTTGCTTTACTCGCAGCAATAACAACAATATTAACGGGAATAAGTTTATTGCCGCCGACACGCTCAACCACCCTTTCCTGCAATACGCGTAACAGTTTTATTTGCACTGAGATAGGCATACTCTCAACCTCATCTAGAAAAAGTGTTCCGTTATTTGCGAGCTCTATTTTACCAATGCGTTTCTTACTTGCATTAGTAAATGAACCTAATTCGTGGCCAAATAATTCACTTTCAATAATACTCTCAGTCATACCTCCACAGTTAATGGCAACAAAAGCCTGATCTCTTCTCTGGCTAAATTGATGCAAGGCATTAGCAACCACTTCTTTGCCTGTGCCCGTATCACCATTAATAATCGTATCAACCCCAGTTTTTGCCAACAGCAGTATTTGTTGCCTTATCTGCTCTATACTTTTTGATTCTCCAATGACAAGTTCTTCTATGGTAGGAGATTTATTATTATCCAAAGAGCAGCCAGGTATTTCTAATTTAAGAGAAGCAAAGGCTTCATTTAATTTTATAATTAAATCCGACGGCACCATGGGTTTTTCTAAAAAATCATAGGCGCCATTCTTTATTGCTTGAGTAGCCATCGGAATATCACCATGCCCACTCATTAATAAAACCGGCAAACCAACTACGCGTTTTTTCACCGCATCGAGCAGTGTTAAACCATCAATATGAGGCATTTTAACATCGCATAGAACAATGCAATAACAATCAGGCCGTAAGGATCTTAAAGCCACTTTAGGATCCGTAAACGGCAACACTTCAAAGCCTTCTAACTCAAGCATTTCCATTAAGGCTTCAATTACATCTATTTCATCGTCGATCAAGACAACTGTTTTAGTATTATGCATTTTTAGAATAATCTCTCTTGATTTTTTTTAATTCAATGGTAAAAGTCGCGCCTTTTCCTAACTCTGACTGTACTGACAAGTTCCCATTAAAATCTTTAATAATATTAAAAGTAATCGACAGGCCTAAACCGAGTCCCTTCCCGACCATCTTTTTACTAAAGAAAGGGTCAAAAATATGAACTAAATCGTCACTTAAAATACCTTCACCGTTATCTTTCACCTTTATAAAAATAGTGTCGTCATTTTCTGTCAGAGAAATATGAATATTAGCTTCATTTACTCCTACCACTGCATCTAAAGCATTCGCAATAATATTAACCATGACCTGTTCAAGACGGATTGCATTTGCCCAAACAAAATAGTTATTAACGTTAATATAAGTAATAGTACATTTGCCATTATCAATACGGCTTGATAACAATTCAAGTGCTTCTGTGATCACGCTATTAGCACTGACTTTTTCAAGTTTGCCATCTGATTTACGTGCAAATGATTTCAAATGCTGGGTTATTACCGAGGTTTTAGCGAGTAGTTTTTCTATCTTGCATAAGTTATTTTTTACCTTGTCCAGCTGCTTTCTTTCCAACCAAATTGAGGCACTATGCAAGTGGCTATGTACAGCCGTTAATGGTTGGTTTATTTCATGTGTTATACCCACACTGAGTTCCCCCAAAGCAGCCAACTTTCCTGATTGCACTAATTCATTTTGTAACGATATTAGTTGTTTATTGGTTTGCTCCAATTTGTGGGAGTTTTCTTGAAACAAAAGAACGTCCTTGGCCATTTCAGCGATCTCATCATGGCCTTTGATATTAATTAGCGTGTTAAGTTTTCCCGAAGAAATTAAACGCATGCTTGATTGCAAATCGCGAATGCGTTGCAAAATATTATTTTTAACATAAAACCAGGAAAAAAATATCGCGGCGCAAAGGCTAAAAAATGAAATTAAAAGTGCTAACGCCATATTCGTCGTTAACCTTTTTTTTGTTAGATCAATTTCATCATCAACCTGTTTGTTCACTCGTTGAGCATAACTTTCCACTTGCACTGCAAGTTGATGTATCTGCAATCGGCTATTCTCCCAGAGAAATTTCTGTTGATAGCTTAAATCAATCTCCTGATTCTTTAGTTCAAACAGCTTGCCCTTTCTGGACATCATATTCTTGATTAACAAAAGGCGTTTTTTTAGTTCTCCATAATGGCCCTCTAACTGCCCTCTTTGCCAATATACCCACCAATCATTACCCACATTTTCTAATCGTAAAATAGTGTTATCAAGCTCATTATATGTAAGGTCGTTATAGAGTTTTTCAGCCAGACCAAATTGATAATGAAGTAATCTTCTCAGCTTACTGTGATCAATACGTAACCTTTGCTCTGCTGTTAACATCGAAAACCATTGATCCGTCTCACTCAAATAAGGGAATAAACCACCTAAAAGATCTCTGAACTCTGCGTTTAATACCTGTATTTTTACTTCATTGGCATAAAGCAGGCTTAGATTGTAATTAATCTGACTGATGAGGTTTTTGAAATAATGATTATAATCCGGAAAATTACTCATTAATTCACTCATAGTGACAAGAGAATATTCAATTTCATTGATCGCTTGGTCACGCTCTTGATCAGATTCAGCAGAAAGAATAATAAATGAAGTTGCAATAATGACGCGAGCAAGATCATTAAGCCGGGCGGCTTCCTCTAAAGAAACCATATCTTTCTGTTGGATTTTTGTCAGTCGGCTTAACGTTTCATTAAACGTTGAGTATGAAACGCTGGAGACTAAAATAGTCGAAAGAGCAAGTACGCTGAACGCAAAAAAAAGCCTAAATCCAATACCAGAATATTTTGTTTTTACTAGCAACATAGCGTCTCTATAATGGCTTTATTAACATCGTTTATTTTTTTGGGCATTGATCATTACCTGTTTAATTACATATACAATTTGTAATATTTATCCTTGCCGCAGTATGTCAACAAGGTCAGTACAGTACATTGCATTCATGTGCACCTGAATACCGATGGTGAATTTGCTCTTAAAGCTTTCATCCTAGGGGAGTCCGACCAGAAGCGGCTGGTGAAATGATGAAATAAAAATAGCGAATAAAGACTGGTAATGAGGAATAGTGATTCATTCATTCTAGTGAGTTTATACATGCTCCCGCAGTGACTTACTCTAGGGCAACGATCTATTTTTAAAGCCCTTAGCCTTTAAATGAGAGGACATTGATGTTCACTATGTTAAAACCTTGGCTATTTACGTTGCGGCTTAGAAAAACTTAGGTGCAATAGAAGAGGACCGCCCATTAACAACGAGCTTACACCCTATTAACAAATGTCAAACATTGGCGCGGAGAAAGTATGCTTTCGAGCACATTAATGTTCGTAATATTATAATTCTGCACAGTATTCTCAACTTAACAACCACTAAACTAATTGTGCGATAATCTGTAGATGAAAAATTCTAGTATCTATGCAGGTTATCATTACCTTACTCAGCTCTTTGGCAGTATCCGTTTTCTACACTTAGCTTTCGAGAATTCCAAGCATTGTTTGCATTACAAAGGATGGTGGTCAGTGTGGAAATGATCCATCAGTGGTGTAAAAAGCACGGTTTAAGTTATTATTGAGGAACTCGGTGATACCTGGTATCAGTATCTGGTGTTCATTAAGATTAAGGGTAATAATTTTTTTATATCCGAAAAGAACAATCTCCTCATGCCTTACTCAGAACATTTTTATATTGGGCAGGTTTAATATTGAAATGCATAACTTAAGCCGCCATAGCCGCCTGGTATTGGGCTGGCGTTTTATAGCTTAGCTTTTTTTATAGGCGCGCATTAAGCTTTGCTATTACATCTTGGACTTGTAATTTTGAACAGCTTCAGCTGCTCATGAAGTGGTTATAACAAACGCATCAAATCAAGCGTCATCACTAAAACAGCATTTTATGTCTGCTAAGCATTTATTTAAACCTGCTTAAATAACCAGAAAATGAGTTTAGTGCCTATGAAGATAGATTGGCTGGGAAGGCCTGTTGGGTAATGTGGATCACTTTACGCCCTCCTTCTAACTGTTTGAGCAGTAGTTCAGCAGAGGTTTGACCTACGGCGTAATAACCGGGATCGATACTGAATGTATTAGGAAAAATGAAAGCTAATAAATCTGTTGCTCCCACGCCCGAGACCAGTATTTCGCTGCGGCCAAGTTCCTGAAGACGTTTAGCAACCCCCATCGCTAAGGTATCACTGGCACAAACAATTGCCTCTGTTTCAGGCATCAGCACCAAATCAGTGAGTTCATAAGCACTGTGATAACTCAATAACCCGGTTTGATAGTGAGGTTTTATATTGGCAGACTGACAATAATCCAAATAAGCATTAAGACGCATTAAGCCTGTGGTTTTATCCTTAATATCGACACCGACAAAACTAATATGCTGCTTTCCCTGTGCGTGCATATAGTTCATTGCCTGTTCAATAATACCAACATTATCATAACCAACGGATGAAACATGCTTACTGTCAACGGCAATAACCACGGCTTTATGCCCTAACTTTTCAACGCTTGATAAATCACAATCGGTAAAACCAAATAGAATAACACCATCAACATTCCTTTTTTGCAAAACGGCTAAATGCTCATTCGTTTTTGCTGCACTAAATTGCCCTTCCATAATCAGCGCATCGTAACCCGCTGCATAGATCACTGCCAGAATAGCACTCACTACTTTATTTTCAGATGCGGAATCCAAACGAGATACAATAATACCGATAACTTTGGTACGTCCGCCCCCCAGAGTTTGGGCCGATTTCGATGGCACAAAACCGGATTCCTGAATAAGTCGCTGCACCTTTTCCCGAGTACTGGCCTTTACTTTAGGGTCGTTAGTTAAAACGCGGGAAACGGTTGATTTTCCAACCCCGGCTAACTTGGCAATATCAAGAATAGTTAATTTTTTTGTCATAAGTTTGGGGCCCGCTTATCTTTCGTGGTTAATTTTTGTTCGAGATAAAAGCGTTTTAATCGCGACGTGAGGTGTGCAACCTAGTCATTCTAAGTAAATACCTCACAACAAAGAGTAAAATTCTTTTAGCCGAACCCTTCGGGCAGCCTTTGTAGCCCCTTTCTACTGCGTTATCGCTTATTTATGTAGAGTAACTACACTGCATAAGCTTTGCCTTGTATAAAGAATCTACAAACTGCTGCAAAAAAATCTCGAAAGATAAACAGGCCCTACTCGAGTTGAAAAAGGCTTGTTTATTATCGCTGTAATAGCAGGAATTTCAATAAATTTCAGACGGCCAATAGATCAAAAAAGCCCTTATTACTTTACAAGTATAAGGGCTTTTTATTAAGATCTGAACATTTACTTAGTTAAACGGATTAACCTGAAGAATAGTTTCATTACGATCCGGACCTGTCGAGATAATGTCCATGGGTATGCCCGTCACTTCTTCTAAGCGTCTGACATATGCCTTCGCATTTTCTGGCAGTGCGTCGAATGATGTTACCCCAAAAGAACTTTCAGTCCAGCCAGGCATGCTTTCATAAACAGGTACTGCTTGCTCATAACCATCTGCACACATTGGCGGAACGTCTACCAGTTTATCGCCGGGCATTTTGTAGGCCGTACATATTTTAATTTCTTCCAAACCATCTAAAACATCAAGTTTAGTTAAGCAGAAACCGGTAATACTGTTTAATTGCACCGCACGTTTAATGGCAACGGCATCAAACCAGCCTGTTCGACGTAAACGACCTGTTGTTGCGCCAAACTCATGCCCGACCGTACCAAGATGTTTACCAGCCGGATCAAGTTTATCGACACCATCATACAATTCAGTTGGGAAAGGACCCGATCCAACACGTGTAGTATAAGCTTTGACAATACCTAATACATAATCAATATGAGCAGGACCAAAACCACTGCCCGTAGCAACACCACCAGCGGTTGTATTTGAAGAGGTTACATAAGGGTAGGTACCGTGATCAATATCAAGCAGTGTGCCCTGAGCGCCTTCAAATAATATATTTTCACCACGTAAACGGGCTTTATCAAGTTCGTCCGTTACATCGATCACCATACTAATAAGCAGGTCTGCAACATTTTGCACCTGTTTTAATACTTCATCAAAGTTAACCGCTTCTACTTTGTAGTAATTAACTAATTGGAAATTATGGTAATCAATCACTTCCTTCAGCTTGACCGCAAAGGTTTCCATATTGAAGAGATCATCAACGCGTAATCCGCGACGAGCAACTTTATCTTCATAGGCAGGACCAATACCACGGCCTGTTGTACCAATCGCTTTATCACCACGAGCAAGTTCACGTGCAGCATCAAGGGCAATATGATACGGAAGAATTAAAGGACAGCCTTCACTAATATGCAAACGTTCTTTTGCAGGCACACCGCGATCTTCAAGCATTTTCAGTTCTTCTAATAAAGCTTCCGGTGATAACACCACGCCGTTTCCGATAACACATTTTACGTTATCGCGCAGGATTCCCGATGGGATAAGATGAAGAACTGTTTTCTCACCATCAATTACAAGTGTGTGACCGGCATTGTGCCCACCTTGATAGCGAACAACCCATTGTGCTTTGTCAGTTAGCAGGTCTACGACCTTGCCTTTACCTTCGTCACCCCATTGAGTGCCAAGTACTACTACATTATTTCCCATCAGAATTACATATCTCTAGCGAATTAAACGCAGATTTTAGCAAACATTAAACCTGCATTTCAAGCACGATGTTAAGATCTTTACGAACTAATCTATATACGGCTTTATTGAAGACACAAAAAAGGGCGGTAAACCGCCCTTTTTCAATAATAAAAATTAAAATTAATCTTTATTGTTCATATACTTAAAGAAGTCAGAGTCAGGGCTTAATACCATGACGTCATCTTTCCCGGTAAAACTTTTTTCATACGCTTTCATACTGCGTAAAAAAGAGAAAAACTCAGCATCCTGTGAATAAGAGTCGCCATATATCTGTGAAGACTCTGCATCACCCACACCGCGAATCTGCAAAGATTCTTTATTGGCTTGAGCGAGCATGATAGATACTTTCCGGTCAATATTAGCGCGAATCACTTCTGATTGCTCTTGACCTTTAGAACGATGTTCTTTTGCCACCGCTGTTCGCTCAGCACGCATCCGCTTGTAAACACTGTTGCTGACTTCTTCAGGTAAATTGATTCGTTTAATACGAACATCAACTACCTTAATACCTAATTCACTTGAACGAGCCATACGTTTCAGTGCTGTTTCCATCACTTGACCGCGTTTACCCGAGACAATATCCTTAATAGTATGCGAACCTATCTCACTGCGTAATCCATTATTGATTTTACGTTTAAGTAAAGCTTCAGCCTGCATTTTATTGCCGCCTGTTGCCAGAAAATAAACCGCTAAATCATCAATCTGCCATTTCACATAAGAGTCGATGATTAAATCTTTTTTCTCAGAAGTCACAAAGCGATCCGCTTTATCATCCAAGGTTTGAATACGCGTGTCCATGCTGCGCACGGAATCAATAAAAGGAATTTTAAAGTGTAAGCCAGGCGGATAAGCAACGGGCTCTCCCGCTGAGTCACGTTTAACTTTACTAAACTGCATTACTATGCCGTGCTGCCCTTCCGTGATAACAAATGCACTGCTGAAAAGCATCGCAATAATCAGTGCTGGAAGTATTAATAATTTATTCATTAGTAGTCTCTCCCGGAGCTTCTGTTACTACTGCGACTCAGCGGAATATTTCCGCCCGCTCGTTCATCTTGATCGGCTTTTTCATCGGCACGTGAACGTGTTTCGATTTCTGAAACGCCATTCTCAACGCCTGCTTTAGCGGTGCTGTCACCCATCAATTTATCCAATGGAAGAAAAGTTAAATTACCACCAGCATTATTATCAATAAGCACTTTAGAAGTGTTATTTAATACCGATTCCATCGTTTCCAGATAGAGACGTTGACGCGTCACTTCAGGGTTAGCCTGATATTGAGGTAATAATTGATTAAAGCGGGCCACTTCACCCTCAGCTTTTAAAATCAGACCTTCTTTATAGGCTAATGCCTGCTGTTCAATACGTTTCACCTGACCACGAGCAATGGGTGCTTTTTCACGTTCATAAGCTTCAGCTTCACGTATAAAACGCTGTTCATCTTCCTGTGCCGCAATAGCATCATCAAAAGCATCTTTCACTTCTTCAGGCGGACGGGTTTGTTGTAAGTTAACATCCACAATGTCGATACCTAAATTGTACGATGCGGTGATCTCGTCGATCATTACCCATGTTTCTTGGCGCACCACTTCACGCCCTGTTGTTAACACATCATCCATAGTCGAATGACCAACAACAAAACGCAGTGAACTGTCTAATGCCTGCAATAAACTGTTATCCGCATTAGTAACACTAAACAAGTATTTTTCCGGCGCAACAATACGGTACTGTACTTCCATGCCGACCTTAACAATATTTTCATCTTCAGTCAGCATGAAACCGGTTGTTGGCATAGTTCGAAATGCTTCAACGTTAATCGGAATAATTTGATCAACAAACTTTGGATTCCAATGCAAACCCGCTTCAACTTGAGAATGATAAGCACCAAAACGTAATACGACACCACGATCAGATTCTTTAATCGTATACCAACCACTGACAAACCAAACAATAGCAATTAGTCCAAACACGGCAATAATGGCAATATTACCGCCATTCTTATTACCACTGTCGTCTGAAGAAGGCTTTTTACCAAACAAACCACTGAATAATTTTGATAATTTCTGGAAAATAACATCAAGATCAGGCGGTCCCTGATCTTTCTTTTTATCATTGTTTTTCCACGGGTCTTTATCTTTTCCCGGTTCGTTCCAAGCCATATATAGCTCCCGATTTAATAATACAAAAAAGTGTTAAGCAATGTAGCAATGTTCACTCTAATAATAAAGAAAACATGACATAATATGCGGTGAGTTGATCAAAAAAGCTATTTAACGTTAACCACATACTCCTCTATGGAGGCACCCTGCTGTTTTATCAAGCGCTGCCACTCAATAGCATTTAAACGAATATCCAATATACAATCGCCATTCTCAGCATAAGACTCATCTTCAATACAGTCTAGCTGGTAAAATAAAGCGCGTAATTTTCCCTTCTCTGATGGTATAGCAAGCTGCAGCGAACGAATCTGTCCCGATAAGAGCGTGGTTAACGATTCAAATAACAGCTCTACACCTGCACCGGTTTGTGCAGATAACCACACCTTCGCAGGTTTTCCCAACTCATCAAAATCAACATGCGCCTCGATACCATCAACGTCATCAATTTTATTCATGATCATCAGCTGCGGTACATCATCGGCTCCAATCTCATCTAAGACGGTTTGCACAGCCACGATATTATCGTGGTAACAGGGATCTGCACAATCTACAATATGTAATAATAATGTAGCGTCACGGGTTTCCTGCAGCGTGGCTTTAAAGGCCGCGACCAAATCATGGGGCAAGTGACGAATAAAACCGACAGTATCGGCTAAAATACAAGTGCCGACATCCACGACATCCACTTTACGCAGCGTAGGGTCAAGTGTGGCAAATAGTTGATCGGCAGCGTAAACCCCCGCATTGGTAAGGTGATTAAATAGCGTGGATTTACCCGCATTGGTATATCCAACCAATGCAAGGGTTGGCACTTCATTACGCTTGCGAGCCCGGCGCCCCTGATCACGCTGTTTTTCCACTTTTGCTAAACGCGATTTAATGGTACTGATCCGTGCTCTCAGTAAACGTCTATCGGTTTCTAATTGCGTTTCACCCGGACCACGTAATCCGATGCCCCCTTTTTGTCGTTCCAAATGCGTCCAGCCGCGAATAAGTCGCGTAGAAAGATAACGTAATTGCGCTAATTCTACCTGCAGTCTGCCCTCATAAGTCCGTGCACGTTGGGCAAAGATATCTAAAATCAGCGCAGTTCTGTCTAACACTAAACATTCGCATAATGCTTCTAAATTACGTTGTTGAGCCGGGGTCAATGCATGATTAAAAACAACGACATTAGCGCCCAGTGTTTTGACAGCATCAGCAATTTCTTGTGCTTTACCCGTGCCAACAAAATAACGAGCATGCGGGGCGTTGCGGGGACCGGTAATAGTATCAAGCGTATTTACACCAGCAGAACTCACTAAGTGTTTTAGTTCATCAAGATCTTCTTTTTTATTCTCATCAGAAAAAACAATATGAACTAAAACAGCCCGTTCTCCGGCTTCGTAACGATCAAACAAATAAATCTCCAATCTACAAGGAAAGTAATAATTATCATCCTAACATAAGCCACTTAAGGATAGGATAAAAATAAAGTTTATATAAAAGGGGTAAATACTACAAAAAAAAGGCCTGCGCAAAGCAAGCCAAAATTGATCGATAAACTGTTTTTATGCTTAATCATTTTCAACGTGTGGAATTGCCGCGATCGCCCGCGCAGGCACAACGGTTGAAATAGCGTGTTTGTAAACCATTTGACTGACCGTATTTTTCAACAGAATAACAAATTGATCAAAAGACTCAATTTGTCCCTGTAACTTGATGCCATTTACTAAATAAATTGCAACCGGAATATGCTCTTTGCGTAACGCATTTAAAAATGGGTCTTGAAGTGACTGTCCTTTTGACATTGGGTTTCCCTATTATTATTATTAGATAGTTTCAATGCACTGTTATTCAATAGTTATTAATACCTGCTCAGTATAAACAATGGTTAAATAAAAACCGATTTGATTGCTCAAAATTTTGATCCATAACACTTTCTAGCCGCGCCGACAGTCAAAACAGGGGCTTGATTGGGGATTTTCTTTTAAAATGCCACTTAATATTCATAAAAAAAGGCGTTCACTACTGCCTTTGCAGTCATTACAACACTCTTCTGACGGTTTATAACTACTTATAACATGGCTTTTATCAGTTCAAAATTATCAGTGTCTCCAGTTTCAAGCCAGGTCACATCCTTCCAACCGCGTAGCCCCAGTGTTTTTAATCAAAAGTTTTGCCGCACGGCAAATCAGTTGGTTACGGCTTATAGCACCGCCTTGATTCGTTCAAAATTATCAGTGTCCCCCGTTTCAAGCCAAGTCACATCCTTCCAACCGCGTAACCCCAGTGTTTTTAATAAAAAGTCTTGCCGCACGGCAAATCAGTTGGTTACGGCTTATAGCACCGCCTTGATACGTTCAAAATTATTCGCATCGCCTGTTTCAAGCCAGGTTATATTTTGCCAACCGCGTAGCCCCAGTGTTTTTAATCAAAAGTTTTGCCGCACGGCAAATCAGTTGGTTACGGCTTATAGCACCGCCTTGATTCGTTCAAAATTATCAGTGTT
>NZ_PJBP01000117.1 GCF_002836415.1 Psychromonas sp. MB-3u-54
CGCATATTTCATGACTTTATTCTTAAGTGGCCCGCTTTTCTGCGCCAATCCTAATATACCTTTGCGCATTAAACGCACCGGGGCAAGGTCAGTCTTACTTACTTTATAAAACACGTCCATTGCGCTTTGCATTAATAAATTAGCCGGTTTACGTTGCCACTGATAACGTTTCAACAAGGTTGGCATTGGCAAATCAGAACTGTGCTGTAATAAATTAACTAAACACTCAACATCTTTAAAACCCAGATTGACGCCCTGGCCCGCCAGAGGATTAATAGTATGAGCGGCATCACCCAGTAAAACGCATGAGCCTTTAAAATAAGATTGCGCATGCCGGCGGGTAAGCGGAAAAGCCCCTTTATCAACGACCTCAAAGTCAAAATCCAGAGGCGGGAATTCGTTTTTAATCACCTCTTTTAACTGCGCATTGGAGAGTGATTTTAAATGGCCAATTTTTTGCGGGTTGTGGTACCAAACTAAACTGGCATTGTTTTTGGCAAGCGGCAAAAAAGCACAGGGGCCGGTTTCACGAAACTCCTGCCAGGTAATGTTTTGCTGCGGGCAATCGGTTTTGATCGTTATCAACATACACTCCTGGCGATAATCCCAAGCAGTAATACCAATATCCAGCAGCTGACGGACAGCTGAATTAGCCCCATCACAGGCGATCAATAACTCAGCTTCAATCTGCTGCTCATTATCTAAACTGATCACCACGCTGTTATCCAAATTATCAATGTGCTTAACTTCTCTGTTTTCGTAACAGCTGACGTTCGGAAGTTTTTTTAAGGCTTCCCATAAGACCGCCTGCACCCAGTTGTTTTCTGCAATATAACCCAATGCATTTATACCAATCTCCTGACTGTCAAATTTCAGCTTTTGACTGCCCTTTTCCCAGGTTTGTAATCCCTGATAAGCACACAAACGGTTTTGCGGAAGGTGCTGCCACACCCCGGCAAGTTCAAGCAAACGTTTACTCTGTGCACTAAAAGCTGACACGCGTAAATCAAAGGGTGCGTTAGCCGCGGGTGTCATGCAGGGGCTTTTCTCCACTATATGGATAAAAACGCCCTGATTAGCGAGCAATAACGCACTTAAGGCCCCCACCATCCCCCCACCGATGACAATCATTTCTCTCTGCTGCATTCTTATTCTCTCCGTTGTATCTCTTTAAAGCGCTATCTTAATTGTACTTAAACTATCCCTAAAATCATAAAATTCGAGATATTATTAATATTAGTAATGGCAAAAAAAAGGAAAAAAACAAAGAGTAGCATGATCGACCTGATGTGCGTAAAATACGACCTCTTTTTTAGATCCATAGTCTGAGCCAATATATTATGAGCATGAAATTACACGTCAAAACTTGGGGTTGTCAAATGAATGAGTATGACTCATCAAAAATGGCCGACCTTCTAAATTCAACAAACGGTTATATCTCAGTTGAGCATGCAGAAGATGCGGACGTGGTGTTATTAAATACTTGTTCTATCCGTGAAAAGGCCCAGGAAAAGGTTTTCCACCAGCTGGGTCGCTGGAAAAAATTAAAGGTTAACAAACCCAATCTGGTGATTGGTGTCGGCGGTTGTGTTGCATCTCAGGAAGGCAAAGCGATTCGCCAGCGCGCGCCTTTTGTGGATATTGTTTTTGGTCCGCAAACCTTACACCGTTTACCCGAAATGATAAAAGAAGTACAAGAAAACAAAGGCACTGTGGTTGATGTCAGCTTCCCTGAAATTGAAAAATTTGACTCTTTACCTGAGCCGAAAGCCGATGGTGCAACCGCCTTTGTCTCTATTATGGAAGGCTGTTCAAAATATTGTTCTTTCTGCGTTGTGCCTTACACCCGTGGTGAAGAAGTCAGCCGTCCGCTCGATGATGTACTATTAGAAGTTGCGCAGTTAGCTGAGCAGGGTGTGCGTGAAATAACCCTGTTAGGTCAAAATGTAAATTCCTATCTTGGTGCAACCTATGATGGTGATACCTGCAGTTTTGCTGAACTGTTACGTTTTGTCGCATCTATTGATGGTATTGATCGCCTGCGCTACGTCACCAGTAATCCCATTGATTTTAGCGATGAAATTATCGCTGTCTATGAAGATACACCTGAACTGGTCAATTTCTTACATTTACCGGTGCAGGCAGGTTCAGATCGTATACTAGCGGCAATGAAACGTGGTCATACCGTGGCGCAGTACAAAGATCAAATCGCGCGTTTATTACAAGTTCGTCCGGAACTCACCGTCAGTTCTGATTTTATTATCGGCTTCCCGAATGAAACCGATGACGATTTTGAGCAAACCATGGATCTTATTAAATATATCAATTTTGATACCAGCTACAGCTTTATTTATAGCCAGCGTCCGGGTACGCCCGCGGCCGATATGCCCGATGATGTTACTCTTGCAACTAAAAAGCAGCGCCTGGCGATTCTACAGGACAGAATTCAGCAGCAATCACAGGGCATTGGCCGGAAAATGGTCGGTAGCGTGCAGCGTATTTTAGTTGAAGGACCTTCACGTAAAAATATTATGGAGTTATGCGGTCGTACCGAAAACAACCGTATTGTTAACTTTGAAGGTGACCATCGTACCATTGGCGGATTTGTTGATGTCGAAATAACGGAAGTTCATACTAACTCAATCCGTGGGAAATTCATCCGTGGAGAAGCAGAAATGAATCTCCGTGAATCAATTCGCCCGAGTGATATTGTTAACAAACATGAAAACAAATCAGTTGTTGATACCTATATTCCCGCCTAATTGGCTTAATCAATAAAACTAACCCTATTAATAGGTTAGTTTTATTGATATAAAGTTGATCAAGATTGATACTTTCAACAGCTCCCTAGGGGACTCTGAAAAACAGGCGGAAGCTTTAGGCTTTTCCTGCAAAAAATTATTTAACTGCTTAATTTAAGGTTTAACCAATTTGACTACAAAACTGACTACCGTCTATCTTGATTTAGTACCTGCCGACATAAAACGCTTAGCGATATTATGTGGCGCATTTGATGACAATATCAAACAGATAGAACGTCGCTTAGGGCTTGAAATAATTTATAAAAACGAAAATATTCGAATTATTGGCGAACATCGTTATGCCCAAGCCTGCACAGAACTTTTACAGGAATTATATCTGGAGACGCTGCCTGTCAAAGGTAAAATACCTTCTTTATCGGCAGATGACGTGCATCTCGCCCTGCAAAACCTTATCTCGACTCACCGTTTATTAGAAGTAAAATCCACGGAGCAGACATCCACTGAAAGTCTGACCATTAAAACCAAACGCGGCATTATTAAACCGCGCAGTGAAAATCAAACTAACTATGTGAGCAATATATTAAAGAGTGATATTAGTTTTGGCGTAGGTCCTGCCGGAACGGGTAAAACCTATTTAGCCGTCGCCTGTGCGATTGAAGCTTTAGAACGCCAGGAAGTACGACGCATTCTTTTGACCCGTCCCGCGGTTGAAGCGGGTGAAAAATTAGGTTTTTTACCCGGGGATTTATCACAAAAAGTGGATCCCTATTTGCGCCCTCTTTATGATGCACTGTTCGAAATGCTTGGTTTTGAAAAAGTAGAAAAACTCATTGAAAAAAAGGTTATTGAAATAGCCCCTCTGGCGTATATGCGCGGCCGTACTCTCAATGATGCCTTTATTATTTTGGATGAGAGCCAAAATACCACTATTGAACAGATGAAAATGTTTTTAACCCGAATCGGCTTTAACTCGACAGCGGTTATTACCGGTGATATCACCCAAATTGATTTACCACGCCATCAAAAATCGGGTTTACGCCATGCGATTGAGGTATTGGCGAATGTTGAGGAAGTCAGTTTTAATTTCTTCCTGGCTGATGACATAGTGCGCCATCCGGTTGTTGCTCGAATAGTTAAAGCCTATGAAGCCTTTGAGCACAGCGCAGAAATAAAAGACGCTAAAGTGGAAAAAAAATAATGCAATTATATGTCGATTTACAAATTGCCTGCTCTGATCCTAATGACCTCCCAATACTGTCATCCTTTGAAAAATGGATTAAAGCGGCTATCTTAGGGGGTTCGAACAGTCATCAGGAAGAAGCAGAATTAACTGTGCGCATTGTTGATCCCGATGAAATCATGCAGCTAAATCACCAATATCGAAATATGAATAAACCAACCAATGTACTCGCTTTTCCCTTTCAAAATCCCCCCGGGCTGACCTTGCCATTACTGGGTGATCTGATAATCTGTAAAGAGGTGGTGGAAAATGAGGCCAAGCTGCAAGGCAAAACGTTAACTGCGCATTGGGCTCATATGTCTATTCATAGTACGCTGCATCTGCTCGGTTATGATCATATTGATCAAGCAGAAGCCGTTGAAATGGAAAGTTTAGAAACAAAACTGTTAACCGAACTTGGTTTTACAGATCCTTACTTAAGTGAAAAAGAGTAAATAAAATTAATGCCCGACGATAAAGCACAAACATCATCAGATAAAATAGGACTATTCGATAAAATTAGTAATCTTTTCCAGGGCGAGCCACAAACTCAGCAAGAATTACTGGATGTGATTCAAGGTGCTAAATCGCGCCAGATCATTGACCAACAAACTAGGGAGATGATTAAAGGCGTTTTAGATGTCTCAAAATTACGGGTGCGTGACATTATGATCCCGCGTTCACAAATGACCACCTTAGGTCTGCATCAAAGCGTTGATCAATTTCTGCCGAAAATCATCGACTCCGCACATTCACGCTTCCCGGTGATAACTGAAGATAAAGACCATATAGTGGGTCTTCTGCTGGCCAAGGATCTGATTCGATTTGGTTTTAGCAGTGAAAAAAATGAGTTTAAAATTGAAGATATACTCCGGGAAGCCGTCGTTGTTCCTGAAAGTAAACGCTTAGGAACTTTATTAAAAGAGTTTCGCAGCCAACGTTATCACATGGCGATTGTCGTTGATGAGTATGGTGGTGTGTCAGGGCTGGTGACCATTGAAGATATTTTAGAAGTGATAGTGGGTGAAATTGAAGATGAATTTGACGATGAGGAAGAGGATGATATCCGTCAGATTGGCAAAAGAACTTATGTGGTTAATGCCATGACATCCATTGATAAATTTAATAATTTTTTTTCCACCTCATTTGATATTGAAGGACAAGATACCGTTGCCGGTTTTATTATCCATGAATTAGGCCACCTTCCCCGCCGCGGTGAAAGAATCACTATTGATGAGCATCAATTCAAAGTCACTATTAGTGAAAAACGCCGCTTAATACAACTACAGGTACTGATTCCGAAAGAATTAAGCAATATTGAGTGATCCTGTTTTGATCAAAAAACTGAATAATTTAACTAAGCATCTTTACGGACAACTTTTTGTTGCCTTTATTTTAGGTGCTCTTCAGGTTTTTGCTTTTGCCCCTTTTGAGCAATGGTGGGTGATTTACCCCACCTTTGTTGGTTTCTTTCTTTTACAGAAACAATTACAAAAAAGCACCCGACGTCATTTTTTAGTCAGCTTTATTTTTAGCATATCAAGCTTAATTGCAACCCTGTGTTGGATCTATGTCAGCATGGATCTCTATGGCGGCATGCCAAAAATTGTCAGTGCGCTTTTAATTGTATTGTTATGTGCCTATCTGGCAATTTATCCGAGCCTTGCCCTATGGGCGAGCAGCCGCTTATTAGGGGTGTCTGATACTCAGCGTTATCTTTTACTGATCCCCGTTTTCTGGCTAATTTCAGACTGGCTTCGAGGTTATGTCCTAACCGGTTTCCCCTGGGGATATTTGGGCTACAGTCATGCAGATACTCCTTTAGTCGGCTTCGCACCCGTATTAGGCGTACAAGGTATCACCCTTGCTATCATGGTTATCTGCGGCGCACTGACTTTACTTATTCAGAAACAAAAAATCGGCTTAAGCCTATCGGTAATCAGTGCTCTGTTGATAAGTGGTTTTATTTTACAACAACAGCAATACACAACAGCACAACCCGAATTAAATGTCTCACTGGTGCAGGGTAATATTGATCAGCACCAAAAATGGAAAAAAGAATATTTATCCCCCTCCCTGCAGAAGTATTTGACACTCAGTGAAACCGGACTGGACGACCAAGCCGAGCTGATAATTTGGCCGGAATCCGCTATCGCCGCATTAGATGTTAATGTGCAGGAATTTCTGCAGCCTTTATCGGCTGACTTAGCGGCAAAAAATAAAACCCTAATGACGGGAATCATTGGTTATGAATCAAAAACCGACAGTTATTACAACAGTATTATTACCCTGGGAAAACTACCTAGGCAGCAATTACCTAATCAACAACTATCTAAGCAACCATTAAGCGAGCAACCAGGTTATTCACTACAAAGTGGAAATCGCTATCAAAAGCACCACCTGCTGCCGATTGGAGAATTTGTTCCTTTCGAGCACTTATTACGTCCACTTGCCCCCTATTTCAACTTACCTATGTCAAGTTTCCAGCGAGGTGCGCAACTACAAAATAACTTACAAACTGAACAGGTTTCTATCGCCGCCGCGATCTGTTATGAAATAGCCTTTCCTGAACTGTTACGTAAAAATATCGGCGAAAAAACCGGGGTCCTTTTAACCGTCAGTAATGATGCCTGGTTTGGTAATTCGATTGGACCGGATCAGCATTTACAGATAGCAAGAATGCGCGCTATAGAGTTTGCCCGCCCGCTTTTACGCTCGACCAATAATGGCGTAACCGCCATTTTCGATGGCTCGGGCAATGAACTGGGCAGATTACCGGCTAATGTGGCCGCTGTTTTGAGTAAAAAAATTCAGCCAGCTTTTGGGCAAACCCCCTATCAATACGCCGGCTCCTACCCCCTTTATTTATACTCTTTATTGGTGCTTTTGGGATTATTTTTATCTTCCAGGTATAAAAAACAAAAAACAAAATCTTAGGCCAGCTTTTAGCAGATAAGCAATAAAGGGACCATGGCGATAGAGCAGTGTCATAATCGTTCTATCAGCCGAATATCAATTAATCCCCCTGCGCGCAGGGGCATTAACTACAAACGTCGCACCTGTAGAACATCTTTTAATTGTTTAATTTTATTTTGTATCTTGGCAATGTTATCACTGGTATGTATTTCTAAATCAAGATCAATAATGGCAGTCTGAGTTTTAACATTGGTCATACTGTTAACCCCCAATACATTTACTTTTTCATTAGATAATAACGTCGAGACATCTTTTAACAAACCACTGCGATCTAAGGCTTCCAGACGAAGTGTTAATGAATAACCTGACGAGTTAGCATCCCCCCAGGACGCTTCAACCAACCTTTCCGGATTAGCCTCCCGCAAGTCGGCCAATTGCTCACAGGCTTTACGATGCACTGAAATTCCTCGCCCTTGGGTGATATAGCCCTCAATAGGCTCTCCGGGAATTGGCTGGCAACAACGGGCAATACTGTGCAATAAATTACTTTCACCCTGAATCGTAATATTATCCCCAACGGGTTTAGCAACAAAGGAATTACTGCGTTTCGCTAAGGCTTCTAACGCCGCCTGATCCTGTTCTGCTAATGTTTGCTGGTGATGGTAATCATCCAAAAAGTTTAGCAGCTGATTAATACGTAAATCACCATTGCCAACACCGGCAAAAATATCCTCGACACAGCTCAGATTAAAACGTGCGATTGCAGGGGGGAGATCACTTAATTTCAGTTTCAGTTTAGCCAGTTCAGTTTCTAATAACTCACGTCCCGCCTGGACATTTTTTTCACGATCTTGTTTTCTAAACCAGGATGAGACCTTATTTCTGGCGCGCGGGGCATTAATATAACCTAAATTAGGATTGAGCCAATCCCGACTTGGATTAGGTTCTTTTTGAGTGAGAATTTCAACCTGATCACCGGTTTTTAAGTGATAAGTGAAAGGCACAATATGGTTAGCGACTTTAGCACCAATACAGCGGTGTCCGACCTGACTGTGTATGTAATAGGCAAAATCAAGGGGTGTCGCGCCCGCGGGCAGATCAATCACTTCCCCTTTAGGGGTAAAAACATAAACCCGATCATCAAAAACCTGACTGCGAATTTCATCAACTAAATCATCACTGTCGGCAATATCTTCCTGCCAGGCGAGTATTTTACGCAGCCAGGCTATTTTCTCTTCATATCCGCTGGAGGCCTTTCCACCGGCACTGCCCTCTTTATATTTCCAGTGAGCAGCAACCCCCAATTCGGAATCTTCATGCATTTTTTGAGTCCGTATCTGCACCTCAACCGCTTTGCCTTCCGGACCTAATACGACGGTGTGAAGAGATTGGTAGCCATTCGCTTTAGGATTGGCAATATAATCATCAAATTCACTGGGGATATGGCGCCACTTAGTGTGGATTGCACCTAAAGCCGCATAACAATCCTGCAGTTTTTCAACCACCACCCGTACCGCACGTACGTCATAAAGATCTTCAAACTGTAAATTCTTTTTCTGCATTTTGCGGTAAATACTGTAAATATGTTTGGGACGCCCGTAGGCTGTCCCTTCAACATCCATCTCCTGCAAAGATTCCTTTACGGTATTAACAAAATTTTCGATATAATGTTCACGATCAATGCGCTTTTCAGCAAGCTGTTTGGCTATTTTCTTATAAATTTCAGGCTCTAAATAACGAAAGGATAAGTCTTCCAATTCCCATTTTAGCTGCCCGATACCTAAACGATTTGCCAGCGGGGCATAAATCGAGGATATTTCACTGGCAACTAACAGCCTTTTATTTTTATCGGCCGATTTTATCTGCCGTAAATAACAAATCCGTTCAGCCAGTTTAATAACAACGGCACGGACATCCTCGACCATCGCCAGTAACATATTACGCAAGTTATCCACTTGTGCAGCATTGTTACTCTGCCCTCCCTGATTTTGCAGTGCGCGAATACCTTCCATATCCGTGGCCCCCTTAACCAGTTTGGCAACACGTTTAGGCCACCACTCATTAACTTGTTCCTGAGTGATAATTTGATGGTCAAGCAGGGGGAAGATCAGGGCGGCATTTAAGGTATCCATGTCCATGTTTAAAGTGACCAGGATTTCAACCATCTCCGTCCCTAACTCCAACAGGGTATGCTGCTCACTGTTCAGGCACAAAGCGATAATTTTTTCGTAATTTTCTAATAATTTGCTTTGATCTGAGCTACTTAACCCTAACGTAGTGACCCATTTTTTAGGGTTTTTTTGCGCGGTTTGATAAAAATGTGTATCTCTGACTGAAACCATTAAACGAAACTCCAAAAAAATTAAAAAAATCTAACCGGTAAAAAGTGCCATCGATTCCATATGAGCGGTTTGCGGGAACATGTCTAACAGACCTAATTTATCCAGCTTATAACCTTTATCAAGCAACACTTGACTATCCCGGGCCAGGGTCAGCGGATCACAGGATACATAGAGGATATGCGATGGTTTTTTTTGTGCTATAAAAGCTAAACAATCTAAGGCGCCGGCGCGTGCCGGATCCAATAAAACCTTATTAAAGCTTTGTTTGGCCCATTCCTGCTCGATAATATTTTCGCCGCTTAAGTCGGCTTGATAAAAGGAGGCATTCTGTAAATTATTTAACTGTGCATTGGCCGTTGCACGATCCACCATGTTTTGAACCCCTTCAATCCCCACAACCGATTCAACCTGGCGCGCGATCGGTAAAGTAAAATTACCTAAACCACAGAAAAGATCTAAGACGCTGTCGGTATTTTCTAAAGCGAGCCACTGCAGCGCCTGACTGACCATTTTTTTATTAATATCACTGTTTACCTGTAAAAAATCGTTAGGCGTAAAACTGAGCGAGCAATCCCACTCCGGCAAGCGGTAACTTAATTGCGCCTCACCGGCCAAACAAACAGACTGGTTAGAGGAAGCCTGTCCAAAAAAGTTCACTTTTTGTCGCGCTGAAAAAGCCGTTATTAGTTGCAGATCCGGGCTGCTTAAGCTTTTCATATGGCGTAATAAAACCACCGCACCTTGATCTGCGTAAAGCAGCTCAACATGCCCTAAATGGGCTTTGCATTGTAGGCTGTTTAATAATATTTTAAGCGGCGCAATTAAACATTCTAATTCCGGTAATAATACCGGGCAAACTTTTTGGTTGATAAGGTCATTACTTTGGGCGCGCCTAAAGCCCATTTCTACCTGTTTATTTTTTTTATTAAATTGTAAACCAAAACGCGCAGTACGGCGATATGCCCATGCCTTATCAATGATTGGTTTTTCAAGTTGTTGCGGAACTTGCTTAGCAAAACGTTGAAATAAGGATAATAGTCCATTCGATTTCATCTCGATCTGTGCCGCTTGGCTTAGATGCTGTAAATTACAGCCGCCGCATTCCTGATAATGGGGACAAGCAGCAGTCATTCTTAACTCACTGGCCTTGAGGACTTTTTGAATCCTGCCTTTGCTATAGCGTTTTTTACTTTCTACAATTTGCACCTCAAGTAATTCACCTGCAAGCGCCCCATCAATAAAAAGAGGTTTATTCTGAAAATAGGCTAAACCACGTCCCCGGTGGTCTAACTTTTCAACTTTTATGTTTTTTAAAATGTGATTTTTGATACTATTTGTGGGTGATGCTTTAAAGAACTGGGCCATAAGTAATTCACAGGTTAAGTAAGCTATGCGATCATAGACTGATATTTATCGATAAAGCTATTGTCACACAATGAAAAATAAAAGCATTCATTTATAGAAAATTGATTAATGCGCTGATTGTGTTTTGTGGCTCAATATTTGATGGCTTTGCTATTACCACTCATTTTAGAAATGTAACCTATGACAAAATACGGACTTCGAGCACAAGTAATTGCCTTTACTATTCTACCGACTATTTTAATCGGTGGCATATTAGCGAGTTACTTTTCTTTCCATCGTTATCAACAAGCGAATGATTTTTTAATCGATCGCGCCATTAACATCAGCGAGCCACTGGCGATCGCCAGCGAATACGGCATACAGGATGAAACCAGAACTATTCTAAGGCGTCTGATTGGTTCAACGCACCGTAAAAACAGCCCTATGATTAAAAGTATTGCTATTTTTGATACCAAAAACCAACTTTTTGTGACCAGTAATTACCACCGCAATTTTGATCTGTTACGACTCAAAAAGGGTCAAGAAATCCCACTCTTAACCGACGTTCAACACCATAAAGACAGCATAATAATTCGCAGCCCAATCGTTGATGAAAGTCATTTTTTAGAATACCCGTCAACCTTTGAGCAAACCCCAAGAACAATGGGTTATATCGCACTGGAAGTGAATACTGATGAAATTGTCCTACTGCTTTACCGTGATACCGCCCTGTCATTTGGGGTGGTTTTATTAGGTATTTTAGGCAGTATACTGCTGGCGTTCGGACAAGCAAAACGAATTATCGGCCCCATTTCTGCAATGGTATCAGTGGTTGAGAAGATTAGTTTAGGGCGCTTAAATTCGCGGGTAGAAGGTGATTATTCTGGCGAGATTGCCTCATTACAACTAGGTATTAATGAGATGGCTGTGGCGATGTCCAAACATCATGAAGAGATGCAGGACAGCATTGATTTGGCGACCAGTGAATTAAGGGAAACACTGGATCAGATGGAAATACAAAATATTGAGCTTGATATAACCAAAAAAAAGGCACAACAAGCGGCACTGGTTAAATCTGAGTTTTTAGCTAATATGAGTCATGAATTACGCACGCCGCTTAATGGTGTGATTGGATTTGCCAGACAACTCCTAAAAACACAACTCACCACCAATCAAATTGATTATCTGCAGACCATCGAACGCTCAGCCGGAAATCTGCTTAATATCATCAATGATATTCTTGATTTTTCTAAATTGGAGGCGGGTAAATTAACGCTGGAGCACATCCCCTTTGATTTACGAGACTGCATCGATGAAACGATCCATCTGCTTGCACCCAGCGTCCATGAGAAAAATATTGAACTCAGTCTGATCGTTGACCCCGAAGTACCCCATCAAGTATTTGGGGATGCGATGCGTTTGCAGCAAATTTTGACCAATTTAATTGGTAATGCGATTAAATTTACCGAACAAGGTAATATTAAAATACAAATTCAATGCATTGAAAATAAGACCGATATTGATGACAAAATAACACTTAAAATGATGATTTCAGATTCTGGCATTGGCATTTCAAAAAAACAGCAAGCACAGTTATTTAAAGCCTTTAGTCAGGCAGATACCAGTATTACACGTCAATATGGCGGTACTGGATTAGGTTTAGTGATCACTCAAAAACTGGTCAAAGAGATGCAGGGTCGGATCGAATTAATATCCATTCCTGAGCAAGGTTCGACTTTCGGCTTTACTATTGTCCTCGAAAAAAGTGCCAGGGCAGCATTCAGTAATATAGCGCTTAATCGTTTGGAAAAACAAAAGGTATTAGTTTTTGAGAGCAACGAATATGCCGCACGAGCCTGTACACAACTGCTCAGTGAATGGAAAACCCAATCTTTATTGGCAAAAACAGAGCAACAATGGCAGCAGTTATTAAATAAACATTACGACAGCATTGTTATCGGATACAGCCACGTTAAGAACTTACACCCCCTTTTTAAGCATATTAAACAAGCTAAATTATTTAGCGAGAATATTATCATACTGGTCAATTCTAGCGATCCGAGCATTTATGAGACATTGATGGCGACGGGAGTCTCGCACTGTTTAAGTAAGCCGATAAATCACAAAAATTTCGCTAATGCTCTTATTTCCGATAAAAAAGCGCTTAACAAAATCATCCGTCATAAGGCCTTACCGATATTTATTAGTAAGGATATCAATGTCATGGTAGTGGATGATAACTCTGCTAATTTGAAATTGATGGCCGTCATGCTGGCGGATCGCGCGAACCATGTTACAACCTGTATTAATGGCCAGCAAGCCGTTGAACAATCTAAACGTCATCACTTTGATCTTATTTTTATGGATATCCAAATGCCGGTGTTAGACGGTATTAGTGCCTGCCTGCAAATAAAAGCCGGAGAAATCAATTACAAAACCCCTGTTATTGCGGTGACAGCGCATGCATTGCCAGGCGAAAAAGACCAGTTTTTGCAGCTCGGTATGGATGATTGCCTGCCTAAACCCATTGACGAAATTGCCCTGCAGCAGATGATTAATAAATGGACTCCCGATGCTAAAATGATGGACAGCAAATCCTTACTGCCCAGATTAACACCCAGGGTTAAATTTACGCAGAAAAACCTCTCTATCGACTGGCCCCTTGCGCTGCAACAGTCCGCCGGTAAAGAGACACTTGCCAAGGAATTGCTGGGCATGTTAATTACTGAGTTTAGCCAGATAAAAATTGAGGTTAATAAAGCGCTGCACGGAGATATTGACACACTGCACTTTGCCCAAATCATTCACAAGTTTCATGGCGGCTGCAGTTATAGCGGGGTGCCTAAACTTAAAAAGATTACCTGTCTTATTGAGAATGAGTTAAAACAAGGTATCACACTCGAGTTATTAGAGCCGGAGTTACTTGAGCTGTTAGATGAGTTAGAATGTGTTGCACAACAGGCAAAAAAATATTTAGCTTAGCAAGCCCGGGACAATGATAACTTATGTCGGTTGCCACTGGTCTTTTCTCCGCGCTACGCGGAGCACCTCGGTGGTAGACCCTTTAACTTTGTTACAAAAAATCACCACGCACACTTCATCATGACAATAAATGTTCGTATTTAAGTCTGAAAGCCCTAAATAATAAACAGCAAAAAGCCCCACTTCGGAAAAACCAAAGTGGGGCTTTAAATTTCAAACCGAGATGGGAACTTACTCTTTTGTGTAAATAACTTCCATCATCTCATCATCTTCACTCCAATCGTCGTCATCTTCATCGGCATCTTCTATTGCCGTCTGATGATAATCATCCCACTGGAATTCGACCTGTTGACGCTCTTCTTCTGGCGTAAATTCAGCCGGTAACTCTTCTAAATATTCAACAACATCGCGACAAACGGTATTTGTCCCCGTTTTTGAAATGGCAGCCACTTTATAAACAGGGCCATCCCATTCAAGTGCTTCCTTAACACGCTCCATCACGAGTTCAGCTTCATCTTCTAACAGAAGATCGGTTTTGTTAAACACTAACCAACGCGGTTTAGAGGCAAGTTTAGGACTGTGTTTTCTAAGCTCCTGAATAATAACCAGTGCATTTTCTGCCGGATCACTGCCATCTGCAGGCAATAAATCGATCATATGCAATAATACACGGCAACGCTCTAAATGACGTAGGAAACGTGCACCAAGGCCCGCACCATCAGATGCTCCTTCGATTAACCCGGGAATATCTGCAATCACAAAACTGCGTCCATAGCCCATACTGACCACACCAAGATTTGGCACTAAGGTCGTAAACGGGTAATCCGCCACTTTTGGTTTTGCCGCTGAAACACTGCGGATAAAGGTTGATTTGCCGGCATTAGGCAGACCAAGCATACCAACATCGGCAAGCAACAATAACTCTAGAAGCAGGTTACGCACTTCGCCCGGCGTGCCGTCGGTCTTTTGACGAGGGGCACGGTTAGTACTACTTTTAAAACGTGCATTTCCTAAACCGTGGAAGCCGCCTTTGGCAACCATTAGCTTTTGTCCATCACGCGTTAAATCGCCAAGAACTTCTCCGGTATCAGCATCACGGCTGCGTGTTCCGACGGGTACTTTAATAATTTTATCTTGGCCTCGAGATCCGGTACAGTCTCGTGTTTGACCATTTTCGCCACGCTCAGCATCGTAAAAGCGCACAAAACGAAAATCGACCAGGGTATTTAAATTTTCATCTGCCTGCAGGTAAACGTCACCGCCATCACCGCCATCGCCGCCATTTGGGCCGCCACGCGGGATATATTTTTCTGTACGGAAGCCGATACAGCCGTTGCCACCATCTCCGGCATCAACCTTTATTTTTGCTTCGTCAACAAACTTCATTCCAACCTCCAAGACACCAACACCATCGTTGGATTGTATAAACTATAATTATACTCATTTCTATTGAACATAGATCACATTTTTATATGTAAATAGAGATAAGTACAGTCTAAAATATTATTTAAGGTAAAAAAAAAGCCCCGCATCAGCGAGGCTTTTAAAACTCTTTCGTCAAGACTGAAATTATTCAGCTACGATAGTAATGAAGCTACGCATCTTTGGACCTTTCTTTTCAAACTTAACTACACCTGTAGCTTTAGCAAAAAGAGTATGGTCTTTACCGATACCAACATTAATACCAGCGTGGAATTTAGTACCACGTTGACGAACAAGAATATTACCCGCTAGAACTGATTCGCCACCGAAACGCTTAACACCAAGGCGTTTGCTTTCCGAATCGCGACCGTTATTAGTACTACCACCAGCTTTTTTATGTGCCATTTTTAATAACTCCTAATTAAGCGTTGATTGCAGTAATTTTAACTTCAGTAAACCACTGACGATGACCCGCTGTTGTACGCGAATGCTTACGACGACGGAATTTAACGATTTTAATTTTATTGCCACGACCGTGAGCTACTACTTCAGCAGTAACTTTACTTCCTTCAACGTATGGAATACCAACTTTAACGTCTTCTGCATTTGCTACTAAAAGAACTTTATCAAATTCTACAGTCTCGCCAGCTTCAACATCTAGTTTTTCCAAACGAAGAGTTTGTTCAACAGCTACACGGTGTTGCTTGCCACCACTCTGGATAACAGCGTACATGTTTCTTACTCCGTTCAGGCATCTCGTGCTATTTCATTCGAAATGTTGCATCGAGAGCACACTTATATTAATTTCAATGGTGTCGGATTCTACGGGAAATAACTATTTTTGGCAACGATCTTCACTAAAATATTTCAATTTAATTAAGGCATAAATTAACCCGCTAAAATACAAAAGTATCGAAAAAAAACAAAACCGCCTGAGCCGATATTTAAGCTGCCATGGGATCAGTTTTTTCGAATAACAGGCAATTCCCGTAACGGAAAAAACGGCTAATTTATAAATCATTATGTGCAATAGTGCTCGAGATTATGAGAAGCAGGATAATTTTTAGTTTAAGCAGTTGAGATATATCTAATAAACGGCAATAATAGCACTCTTTTTAAGAATGGCTATTTGGACTTTTAGGACCATGGATATAAACACAATTCAGCGTATTTCTGCAACTGAAATGAATCAGGTTAATAAACTGATCACGGAACAATTAAGCTCGGATGTCGCCTTAATTAATCAATTGGGTTTTTATATTATTAATAGCGGTGGTAAACGTATCCGCCCCTTAATTACCATATTAGCAGCAAAAGCCCTGGGTATTCATGATCAAAAGGCAACCAAACTTGCCGCAATTATTGAATTTATTCATACGGCAACCTTACTGCACGATGATGTCGTCGATGACTCAGATCTGCGCCGCGGCAAAAAAACAGCAAATGCGGTATTTGGTTCAGCAGCAAGCGTATTAGTCGGCGATTTTTTATATACCCGCTCTTTTCAGATGATGACCGAGCTGCGTAATTTAAAAGTGATGGATATTTTATCTTCGGCAACCAATATTATTGCTGAGGGTGAAGTTTTACAGTTAATGAATTGTAATGATCCAGACACCACTGAAAAAAAATATATGGATATTATCTACTTCAAAACCGCCAAACTCTTTGAAGCGGCAACACAACTTGTCGCCGTATTAGGAGAGCAGTCTGCGGAAGTTGAAACGGCGTTACTCAATTACGGGAAATACCTTGGGACGGCATTCCAGTTAACCGACGATGTCATGGATTATAACTCCGATGCGACCGAGATGGGTAAAAATACCGGAGATGACCTGGCAGAAGGAAAACCGACCTTACCGCTTTTATATGCGATTCAACAGGGCAATAAAAAACAGGTGACCCTTATCAAAGAGGCCATTAAAACAGGCAATGGTATGCAGAATTTTGATGAGATAATGCAGGCACTGCATGATACAAATGCATTAGAGTACACAAAAAAACGTGCACTTGAGGAAGCAGATAAAGCCATTAAAGCCATTAGTCTCATTCCGGACAATGAATATAAACAAGCACTGATAAGCTTGGCTCACCTTGCTGCCAATAGAAAATCTTAAAAAAACCTTTAACAGCATCTTAAAAAGACCTTTAACAGCGTACGGCTAAAGGTCTTTACCTTACTCCCTGTAAAACCTTAAATTAATGATGGTTAATCAGCAATACTCGGCATTCATAGGGTTTTAATCTTACAGTTCGGGTTGGCTGAAGGGTTAATAATCCAGGATAATTTCCGATAATATATTGTCCTTTATGAAGTTCCAGATGCATTGGCAATTCATATTCAAGCGACTCCCCGTAATAGTTATTGATACAGATAAGCGTTTGCTCGTCGCTGCACCGTTGATAACAAAACAGTTGTGAATGTTCGGGCATCAGGTCGGTATAATCCCCGGTTGTTATCACCTTCACTTCTTTTCGCAGTGCGATTAAGCGCTGGTAATAATAAAAAACCGAATTTGGATCACTAAGCGCCTGCTCGACATTAATCTGCTTGTAATTTTTTGCCACATCCAGCCAGGGTACTCCTTTTGTAAAACCCGCATGCGGTTCACTGTTCCACTGAATGGGCGTGCGCGAATTATCGCGCGATTTCTGAGCAAGAATAGCCAGCACCTGCTGCTCACTTTTCCCCTGCTGATTAAGCATAATATTGTACATATTAAGACTTTCAAGATCGCGGTATTGTTCAACTGACGTATAACCCGGGTTGGTCATTGCAATCTCTTCACCCTGATAAATATAAGGTGTGCCCTGCATCATATGCAGTGAGGTTGCCAGCATTTTGGCGGATTCAATACGATACTGCTGATCATTACCTAAACGGCTAACGATCCGCGGCTGATCATGGTTACACCAAAATAGTGCAGACCACCCTTTGCCGAACATGCCCTGCTGCCAATGATTAAAAATAGTTTTCAGTTGTATAAAATCAAAAGGTGCCTGCGTCCATTTCTCACCGTTGACATAATCGACTTTTAAATGGTGAAAATTGAACACCATAGATAACTCTTTGCCATCAAGGGCTGAATATTGCTGGCACTGTTCGAGTGAAGTAGAAGACATCTCGCCGACCGTGACTGAGCCATATTGATTAAACACAGCATCACTTAATTCGCGAAGGTATTGATGCACGCGCGGTCCATCGGTGTAGAAACGGCGTCCGTCGCCCTGATAATCGTTCTGATAATCCTGCTGTTTAGAGATTAAGTTAATCACATCAAGACGAAAACCATCAACCCCTTTTGCAGCCCAAAAATCGATTATATTTTTAACTTGATCGCGAACTTTGGGATTTTCCCAGTTTAAATCAGCCTGCTCTTTGGCAAAAAGGTGCAGGTAGTATTGGTTAGTTTTTTCATCTAACTGCCAGGCATTACCGCCAAATTTTGAAACCCAATTGTTCGGCGCCTGACCCTTAACTGGATCTCTCCAGATATAATAATCCCGATATTCGCTTTCCTTATCACCCAAAGCCGATTGGAACCATTGATGCTCCGTTGAAGTATGGTTAACCACAATATCTAAAATAATGCGGATGCCTCGCTGATGAGCGCTTTCCAGCAACTGCTCAAAATCCGCCATACAACCAAAATCAGGATTAATAGTGTAATAATCAGATATATCATAACCATTATCAATCATCGGAGATGCATAAATAGGGGTAAGCCAAATGGCATCAATACCCAAATTTTCAAGATAATCCAATTTAGAGATTATCCCTTTAATATCCCCCGTCCCTTTATTACCACTGTCACAAAAACTTTTAGGATAAATCTGATAAATCGTCGCAGTACGCCACCATTCTCTTTCTATATTATTCATATCTATTAACTCTTAAACCTCTTTAATTGAGAAAACCGTTGAGTAAACTCAACGGTTAATATTTTTTTTTAGCAGTCTGTTAATGAGTGGCTAATGCAGGTTCAGGCTGATCTTCGTCAAGATCCCCTTTTTTCTCTGCACGTTTGTAAAGTATCAGTGTTAAAGCAATAGGTACCACTATTGCAGCAAGCATAGCCAGTGCATAAACACCCCAATACTGCGGCTGAATGGATAGAATACCCGGCAATCCACCGACACCAATTCCGTTTGCCATTACACCTGCAATACCACAAATACCGGCAGCAACAGCAGAGCCGATCATCGCGCATAACATTGGGAATTTATATTTCAGGTTAATCCCGTACATAGCGGGTTCAGTCACCCCTAAAAATGCCGAGATGGCAGCGGGTATAGAAATCTCACGTTCATTATGTTTTTTACTGATCCAGATAATACCCACCACAGCTGACGCTTGTGCAATATTAGATAAGGCAATCAGCGGCCAGATGGGTGTTCCGCCAATATCCTGCATTAACTGTAAATCAACCGCATTGGTGGTGTGATGAATACCGGTAATCACTAAAGGTGCGTAAAAGAAACCAAAAACCATCGAACCGAGCACCGCAAAATCACCGGTCATGGCAACCTTAGCGGCATAACCGACAGCATTACCAATTTCACGTCCGATGGGACCTATGATCGAATGCGCCAAAACAACAGCCACCAGAAGTGAAACAAAGGGCACAATAACCAGGTATAAATAGGCAGGAATAATACGTTTCAAATTTGTTTCAATCATCGCTAAAGCAAGACCGGCTAAAATAGCGGGAATAACTTGCGCCTGATAGCCAACTTTTTCCATCACAAAGAAACCAAAGTCCCAAACCTCCGGCGTACCCGAACCAATGCCGTAAGCATTCATTAATTGTGGTGAAACCAGCGTGATACCCAAGACAATACCTAGAATAGGCGTGCCGCCTAATTTTTTTACCGTAGCCCAACAGACACCAACGGGCAGGAAGTGGAAGATAGCCTCGCCAAGTAACCACAGGAAGGAGTGAACCCCTGCCCAAAACTGACTCGTTTCAACCAGGGTTTTACCTTCGAACATCGGAATATCACCGATCACATTTCGGAATCCGAGAATCAAACCACCGGTAATAATAGCCGGGAGCAACGGAACAAAAATTTCCGCCATATGCGAGATACCACGCTCCAGAAAATTCATATTCTGCCTTGCAGCTACCTTAGTCGCTTCTTTATCGGCCCCGCCGCCACCTGTTATTTTGGTTAATATTTTATAGACGTCATCAACTTCAGTGCCAATCACTATCTGAAACTGCCCCGCAGTAGTAAACGCCCCTTTTACCATGGGAATCTTTTCAATCTCTTTCACGTTTGCCAATTCAGGATCGCTTAAGGCAAAACGTAAACGTGTTAAGCAATGGCTAACACTGGCTATGTTGCCCTTCCCCCCGACAAGTTCAACTAAACGTTCAACTTGTTTCTGATCAATTTTACTCATTTCATTATCCCTTCGGTTATAAATACTTTATGGGATCGCTCCCAATTGCGAGTATAATAACGCAAACAAAAGAAAATTAAATGCAAAGCGTTCTATTACGAGAAGGTGGTCACAAAATGGGAATGCTCCCAAAAACAGTATTCCTTATTCCCGTGCACAGTAAATTCTTGTTAGCGCAGCGTGACGACAGGATTTGTTAGGCTGATATTATAGCGCCTATTAATTAGTCTAAGGAGACCGTAATAACTAAATTAATCGACACAATTAATTCAGGCAATTAATCTAGGCTAAGAGCGTAAGTTGTAATATCTGTGGCAATAAAATGTCTATTACAAAGACAGCCTTGGCTGAATAAAATCAATAAATGCCGATATACGCCGAGTGACAGAAGAAGATTTATAAAATACAGCATTAATCTGCTCGCGACCTGTATTGGTCAATTTTTGTTGCTCTAATAGCGGAATGAGTCTCCCGGCCGCAATATCTTCATTGACCATAAAGCCGGATAAGCAGGCAATGCCATTTCCAGCAAGTGTCAGTTGACGCACGGTTTCACCGTTGCTGGCGGTCAAATTCGGTTCAATATAATCAATCCCGGCTAATGGCCAGCGGTTTAATACTTTTGCCCCCGTAAAACCAATCAGATTATGGCCGAATAAGTCGCCCGGTTGTTTTGGCAGACCTCTTTTCGCCAAATACTCAGGAGACGCCAGCATATACAGCAAACTTTTTCCTAACGGGCGGGCATGTAAAGTGGAATCACTTAATTTACCAATGCGAATTGCCAGATCGGTTCTTTTCTCCAATAGATCCACAAAACCTTCATTAGAGGTAAGTTCCAGCTGAATATCAGGGAAGGCTTTTTTAAAAGGCTGAATAAGTGGTACAAGTTGATGAAATACAAAGGGGCTTGCCGCATCAATGCGCAATCTGCCCGCGGGTAATTCTCCACGGGAAATAAGCTGCTCTTCGGCCTTGTTAATATGCAGCAAACCCGCTCGAACGGACTCCACAAACTGCCGCCCTTCATCCGTAAGCCCGATCCGTCTTGTGGTGCGGTTTAAAATAGTGACACCCAGCTGTTTTTCAACCTTGCTTACGGCGCGAGACACTCTGGCCACTTGAATATCCAAGCTATCAGCCGCAGCAGAAAATCCCCCACTGTCGATAACGCTAAGCAGGATTTCTAAATCATCGGAACGAGTCAGCATTCAATTATCCTTTCAACCTCAATAATTATTTTTGCAATATTAACAAAAGTGATTTGTTAATAACACGGTTTTTCACAACTTAAGAATCAACAATAATGCGCGCAGCAAACGAAAACACAGATTGTGTTCCACTATAAAAACAGAAAAACAAGGAAAAATAATGCCCTTAGCATTACTTGCATTGACGCTCAGCGCCTTTGCCATCGGAACGACCGAATTTGTCATTGTCGGATTAATTCCCACTATGGCGCAAGATTTAAGCGTCTCACTGCCTTCAGCCGGGCTGTTAGTCAGTTTGTATGCAGTGGGTGTTGCCATTGGTGCACCTGTTTTAACCGCACTAACGGGAAGCTGGAACCGCAAGCATGTATTGCTTGGTGTGATGGCGCTTTTTGTCGCGGGTAACATACTCGCGTGGCAAGCGCCCGGATATGAAACGCTGATCACAGCCCGTATCCTGACGGGTTTAGCCCATGGGGTGTTCTTTTCAATAGGCACCACTATTGCCACGGGTTTAGTCTCCAAAGATAAGGCGGCCAGTGCGATTGCTATTATGTTTACGGGATTAACCGTCGCACTGGTAACGGGCGTTCCGCTGGGAACCTATATCGGCCAAACATTCGGCTGGCAGGCAACCTTCTTAGCAGTGGCGTTACTCGGCTTAATTGCATTTATCGGCAGCGCGCTATTAGTACCGAATAACTTAAAGCAGGCACCAGCGACCAAGATTTCAGCGCAATTTAAGGTACTCTCGAAGCCGCGTTTATTATTGGTATACGCAATTACAGCGATTGGTTACGGCGGATCCTTTATTGCATTTACCTATTTGGCCCCTATTCTGGAACAAATTTCTGGCTTTGATTCAAGCGCTATCGGGCTGATTATGCTGGTTTATGGGGTATCCGTTGCGGTAGGTAATATCTGGGGCGGGAAAATGGCTGATAAAATGGGGCCGATTAAAGCGCTAACCATTATTTTCACCGGCCTTGCCGCGGTGCTGCTGGTGTTCAGCTTTACCGCGGTTAACCCCATTGCGGCGGTAGCCACTATTCTAGTTTGGGGCGCATTTGCCTTCGGTAATGTGCCCGGTCTGCAGGTTTATGTCGTAAAGCTTGCAGAAATACACACACCTGATGCGGTTGATGTTGCCTCCGGCCTTAATATCGCTGCCTTTAATATAGGTATTGCACTGGGCGCCTGGGGAGGCGGCTTAATAGTTGCACAAGCAGGACTTATGAATACACCCTGGATTGGCGCGCTGGTGGTGCTATTTGCGCTGCTGTTAACCCGCTTTAGCGGCGCATTAGACAAGAAAGCTGAAGTTCAAGCCCTTAAGATAAAAGCGGCTTAATCAAACAGAAAGGCGATATTCAAAAAATATCGCCAATATGTTTTAGGGCACAAAAATACAGTTAAAACAGCAAATCAGTTAAACAAACGATCTCTGTTATGGGGCGCTGACCAGTCCTGCCGGTGCCCTAAAGGTACAATGCCGTAGGGATTAATCGCCACATGACTGGCATAATAATGACGTTTAATATGCGCCATATTGACCGTTTCAGCTATCTTAGGCATTTGATACAGCTCCAACATATATCCGTATAAGTGGGTAAACTCTTTGATCAAATTTAAGTTACATTTAAAGTGGGTATGATAAACCGCGTCAAAACGCACTAATGTCGGCCACAAGCGCCAATCGGCTTCGGTAAGTTCATTCCCAGTTAAATAACGTTGTGTGGCGAGCTTGTTATCAAGTTGCTGTAACGCTGAAAATAAGTCTTTGGCATTATTGTCATAGGCTTGCTGATTAGTGGCAAAACCGGTTTTATAAACACCATTATTAATATTGTGATAAACCAGCTCATTGACCTGGTCAATTTGATCTTGCAAATGCTCAGGGTAAAAATCTAACTCATTCGCGGTAATTTGGTTAAAAGCCGAATTGAACATGCGAATAATTTCCGAGGACTCATTATTTACAATCACTTTTTGTTGTTTGTCCCATAATAAAGGCACACTGATAACACCCGTATAGTCGGGCGCTTGTGCAAAATATTTTTCAGACAAATATTCACCGCCATATAAATCGTCACCGGTTGTGCCATATAATGCTTGTGATGCTTTATCATGTTTAAAAGACCAGCCGTTTTCAAACATCTCAGGATGAACCACACTGACGGTGATAATCTTTTCAAGCCCCTTAAGCTGTCTAAAAATCAAGGCACGATGAGCCCAGGGACAAGCCAGAGAGACGTACAAATGATAACGCCCCGCTTCAGCTGCAAATCCGCCACAACCCGTTATACCGGCACTGCCGTCGGGGGTGATCCAATTTCTAAATTGTGAATCTTTGCGGCGATATTCACCCTTATCGATACTGCTATTCCAAGTGGATTTTACTGATTTCATTTTAAGTACCTCTTTGGTCTTGTCTTGAGTAAATATTAAAGCGTTGTTAAACGATACTGGCAGCTTGATCAAATGTAAGCCGTGGTCCGCGTGAATGATTACCGGTGCTATCACCATAACCAAGGTTAATTAAAAAGTTAGATTTATAGCGCCCCTCGGGGAAAAATTCCGTATCGACAGCATCATTATCAAAACCACTCATTGGACCGCAATCTAAACCTAACATTCGCGCCGCAATAATGAAGTAAGCGCCTTGCATGCTGCTGTTTCTATTTGCTGTTGCCTGACTAAAAGCGGCATTGCTCGCAAACATCTCTTTGGCATTTGGCATTGCTGGGAACTGCGCCGGCAGGTTATTAAAAAACTGAGTATCTGCGGCAATAATAACAGTGACCGGGGCCGCCAATGTTTTTTCCTGATTACCCGCCATAAGCGTTGCATTTAAACGTTGCTTAGCCTTCGAGCTTTTAACAAAAACAAAATGTCCCGGCTGGCAGTTCATTGATGTTGGTCCCCATTTCATCAAATCGTATAGCTGCACAAGTATCTCATCGGTAATGGCTTCCGGAGTGAATTTATTAAAAGTACGGGCGTTGAAAAAGATTTGCTCTAGCGCGGTACTGGTTAATGATTTAGACATTATAATTTCCTGTAAAGTGAAAAATTGATCGACGATTTTTTGATGTTAGGCATTTTTTTCATTTCAATGACTTACCATTGCTATCACTTTTCATTTCAATGATGATGAAATGCGCATAAGATCCCTGCAGCGAAAAATTAATTTTTCCGGCAGCACTTAGTTCCAGAGAGTCCCGTTCACTAAGTGACGGGTAACCTTCAATACGCAGGCTGCCTTCAATACAATTAATATATACCCATGTTACTTCAAGATGCTTTATCAGGCGCAAGCTCTTCGATCAGAGCAAGACGCAACATGAGGTAATGGTTATTCCCTTTTCGATTGGTGCAACGCAGCGCTGGTTTTCGAGCTAGCGCCCCGTAGGGCAAGGAAAATTGTACCAATCTGCGTTGTTATAAAATCTCTATGTAGAATAACTAACCTTCAATTTTATGCCTAGCATCTCGGCACAATTTTCCTTGCTGACTTTGCATCTTGAAGTATCATGGGTATAAGCCTGCCTGTCCGGTTTTAATTCAAATTCGACAATAGCGCGTGAATCGCTTAGTTCAGATACATACAAATTAACATCTGAATTGATATATAAAGGAGAGCTATCTTTATTTTTTGGATTGCCGACAATATGTAATAACTTGTTTTCTCTGTCTTTTAACTCAAATTGTTGGTGATTATAACGAACGGGCCCTCCCGTTTTCGGTGGCATGATCCAAATTTGTAAAAATCGACACCAGTCATCCTGCTTATTAAGCTCCGAATGCCATATACCCGAACCCGCTGAAATAGCCTGAACATGGCCACGGCCAATAGTCTCATCGCTCTTAGTGACACTGTCCCAATGGGTTAATTTACCTTTAACGATGTAACTGACAATCTCCATATCACGGTGCGGATGACGGCCGAATCCACTGTGCGGGGTAACATCATCGTCGTTTAAAACACGCAGTGCGCCAAAGCTCATTCTTGTCGGGTCGTAGTAATTAGCAAATGAAAAATGAAAACGTGTGTTGGCCGGATGCATCGCGCTGCTCGGTAAATAGTATAATTCCGATGCACTGATTTTTTGATGGCTTGCTGTCATATTGCCCCCTCTAAGGTAAACTTGATTGTTCATTCTCTACGGGCTAAAACCGGCTTAGGCCAATTAACTGCAGCGTTGTCTTAATAAGTTATCTACAGACAATTTGCCTGCACCACTGAGCATTAAGGATGCAGATGCCGCCAACAGAGCAAGCGCAAATTCATAGCCGTTGTTACTCATAAATAATCCATTGCTGAAATGCACGCTAAAGATGGCCACCAGCATAGTAATACTAAGCATCAAAGCCGCGGGGCGTACCAATAAACCAAGCAGCAATGCGATACCGCCAAAAAACTCTGCACTGCCTGCCATTAGCGCCATTTGGTAGCCGGGTTCAATGCCAATCGATGCCATCCACTGACCCGTACCCTCCAGGCCATATCCGCCAAACCAGGCAAATAATTTTTGGCCGCCATGTGCCATAAAAGTAATGCCGATGGGTATCCTCAGCGCTAATGTTGACCAGCTCGGATTAGAGGCGGTTAATTTTTTAAGTAATGATTTAAACATTTTATTCTCCAGCTTTTATTTGTAAGGTTCATTGTTTTTGAAGGTTGAAGCTATTATATTTAATGCCACTAACGATTAATAACGGTAATAATTGAACTATCAGTTCAAAAGGATTGAAGTAATGAATTCACCGATCACGCTCGATGCATTAAAGGTACTTGATGCGATTGAACGCAAGAATAGTTTTGCCGGCGCAGCCGATGAATTGTTTCGAGTTCCTTCTGCTATCTCCTATACCGTCAGTAAGCTTGAAGAAGATTTGAATATTGCGCTCTTTGATCGCAGCAAACGTAAGGCGGAGTTAACCGCCGTGGGCAAATTCATTGTTGAACAAGGTCGCCTTATTTTACAGGCAACCGATGAACTCACCCATATGGCAAAACAGTCTGCTAGCGGCTGGGAATTGGAGCTGCGCATTGGTATCGACAGTATTTTACGCTTTCAACCTGTCTATGCGCTTATTGCACAATTTCAAGCGCTGCACCCGTGGATTAATATTAAAGTGTCTGAAGAAGTCTTTGGCGGCACCTGGGATGCCCTTGGTGCCGGGCGCTGCGACCTTATTATTGGTGCAACGGGCGCTGTGCGTGACAACCGTTTTAATACTTATGGGATAGGGGATATTGAGTTTGTTTTTGCCGTGGCGAAAAACCACCCGCTTTGTCAGGAGACACAACCTTTAAACAGTAAAATAATTAAACAACACCCTGCCGTGGTGGTCGCGGACAGTTCAAGAGATCTCGCAGCACGTTCAGCGGGTTTACTCGATGGTCAGGCACGTATTACCGTCCCCAGTGTTGATAAAAAAATAGAGGTGCAGTTACTTGGCTTAGGGGTGGGTTATTTACCTGTTCATCGCATCCAGCAAGAATTACAGATGGGTCAGCTGGTGGCATTAACCGTGGAAAAACCTGAAAATAGAAACCATGATTTGTGTATTGCATGGCGTAAAGATAATAAAGGCAATGCACTGGCGTGGTTTGTGGAAAAAATACAGGCATTAAAAAGCAATGTGTTTTTAAGTCATTAATTATAAAACCAGTCGAGTGACTACCGGGCTGGTTGTCTTTTGACTTCAGATAAATAATGCGCTGATTATTTGAATATATACCCATGTTACTTCAAGATGCAAAGTCAGCAAGCAAAATTGTGCTGAGATACTAGGCATAAAATTGAAGTATCGTTATTCTACATAGCGATTTTATAACAATGCAGATTGGCACAATTTGCATTGCCCTACCGGGTGCAAGCATTTTGAAGTAATATGGGTATCAACCTGAAAAAATCGCATTTTATTTCCCGCAGCCTTAACCTAAAACGGAAAACGGATATTATGGCCGGCATTTTTTGCCTTAGCTCTTAAATAGGATTCGTTATCGCTCTTAAGAAATGTCGAAGTACTGATCACCTGCTCAACCGTCATTCCGTAATTCCGTAACGCTTTAACTTTTAGCGGGTTATTGGTTAATAGCTGTAGTTTTTTTATATTTAGCGCCTCGAGCATTTGTCCCGCTTCAGTAAAATCTCGAAGGTCATTATCAAAACCTAACTGGTTATTAGCTTGATAGGTGTCCATACCTTCAGACTGAAGTTTATAAGCATCAATTTTGTTATATAATCCGATTCCCCGTCCTTCCTGACGCAGATAAATAATAATTCCGCCTTCTTTTTCCATCAGCTCGATGGCTTCATTCAATTGTTCACCGCAATCACAACGTGATGAATGAAAAACATCGCCCGTTAAACATTCGGAATGAATACGCACCAGCGGCGATGTTGAGCACTCATCTGCTTTTCCAAAAATAATAGCGATATGCTCTTTATCGGACATTAAGTGGTTAAACGATGCTATCTGAGCTGGAATTCGGCTATTAGCGCCTATTTTCAGCGAAATTTTGGTTCTTACTTTAGTCATAATATTTAACCTTTATGTCTTCTACTATTATTTTAGTTACGCAGGATGAGTCCAACTAAGCCGCTTGATCGGCCAGTATCAAGACGCATTGGTGAAGTTTGAAATAAGCTTTGCAGCCAGTCCTCTAAGTACTTAAAGCACTTGATCTTGGTTATAACCGGCGTTAATCAAATCGGTTATTTTTAGCCTCTGTCAGCGAGCAGCGCCGCGGTGAAATAATACCAGGCTTACAGTTGCACTTGACGCTTCCATAACATTATCCATATTTTTCTGATTTTATCATCCACCTATGGTCAGCGACCAATTGTTTTTTACGTTCGCGGCCATAGACACGTTTTTCTGCTGAGGCACTGTCAATATTTTTTCTGTCATAAAAGACTTAAACCTTCGAAGCCTCAGCCAATATTTTATTGTTCAACGCGTTAGATTATTCTGCAGCCTGAGCCGGCTGAACTTAAGTCCGGTCTTTGTTCATGATATTGCCCCCTATAGGCTGGTTATTATTCCATACCAAACCCTTTACCAATGTCTATCATTCAGGTATCACAAAGGCGTTGTTTGCAATATCAACAACCTGAATAGTGCCCTAGCAGTAATCTCAAAAAGCCCAGGCTCAGCAAAAGGATGATCAATTTATTGCATCTGACATATACAGCCCGAGTGATTTCATCTGCGAAACCCTAGGCTAATGGAAAATTAACCGACAGCTCTTTCAGATGACTTTCTCGCTGTGCCTCGCTATCGCCAGAAACGACAATCAGATCAATACCTGTGGCCGGCAATTGATCTTTAAAATCGTTGCTGAACATCGGGCAGTGACTGCCAAACAATTGTCAGTCTGCACTATTGTCAGGTGTTTTTAGCCAGAAAATAAATTACCCGATAAATCTGTTAAGCATCTAGATGTTTTTATATTTTTGGTATACATATAACACTCTGCAAAATTTCTATTAAAAAAACTGTCATGAACCGCTGAATTTTGCCGCGCAGTAATTAAGGATGAGTTGTAGACTTAAGGGAAGTAGATTAGCATTTAATTGACAGGCTCAAGACCCCTGATTATGACTAACACTTAACTATTTTCATGTGCTAGAATCTTTTATACAATACAAAAAATCTATTTTATGACATTAAATATAGCGCTTTAGAACCAATCGCTTAAAAGCCTTAGATTACGAGGATTTAACATTGTTTAGCAGAATATTGTCATCACTGTGTAAGCACTTTACATATATTCACCCCAGTCACTCGCCATCATTCAGTAAGGCAATTTTCTTTACGGGCTTAATGGCGGCAGGGCTTGTCACGGCTATTTTTCTGCAACCTTTGATTCAAAATGGAGGCTGGCAAGACTACCTGCCATTACACACAGCACTTGAAACTATTTCCATTATCGTCGCAGCATTAATATTTGCAGTTGGCTGGTCAGGCAGAAAGCGCAACTTACCCGGCAACATAATATTGCTTGCTGCTGTATTTTTGGGCGTCGGCATACTCGATTTCTCTCATATACTCTCCTATACTGGCATGCCTTATTATGTGACGCCAAGCGGCCCTGATAAAACCATAGGATTTTGGCTTGCGGCGAGAATACTCTCGACTGTCGGGTTATTTTTATTCGTCACATTACCAATCCGTTCATTGTCTTTTAGGTTTCCCCGCTATCTGATTTTATCCATCATACTGGTAGCAACGGGAATGGTACACTGGCTGATTCTAATGAATCCTGACCTTCTTTCAGGTCTATTCTTTACCCCGGAAGCGGGACTCTCCGCCCTTAAAATAAATACTGAATATATTATTATCGGTTTCACCTTGATAACGGTATTGCTGCTGCTGTATAAAATGCGCCAGCCCCAGACCTATCACGCATCATCCCTGCTTGCAGGCCTGTGTATTATAGCGATGAGTGAGTTCTTTTTCACCCTATACGCCGATTTAACGGATATTTACAATATATCGGGTCATCTCTATAAGGTTATTGCCTATATATTTATTTACCGGGCCATTTTTATTACGGTCATTGCAAGACCCTACCACAATCTAGAGCTGGCAAAGACTGAACTTAGCGAGAAAAACCGCTTACTCGACAATATAATAGAGAATATTCCGATTGCTGTTTTTATGAAAGACGCCAAAGAATTACGCTTTACACGTATCAATAAATTCACTGAAAAATTATTCGGGCACAGTCGTGAAACGCTTTTAGGGAAAAGTGATTATGATTTTTTTTCAAAAGAACAAGCCGATTTTTTCACCGCTAAAGATCGCGAGACGATAAAGCAAAGAACGCTGCTTGAAATCCCCGAGGAAACCATAGATACCCCCCTTGGAACCCGTACTCTGTACACAAAAAAAATAACCATCACCGATCAGCATAACAATCCCAAATTCCTGCTTGGCATTTCAGAAGATATTACTGAACGCAACACTGCCAAAAAGGCAATTGAAGAAAGTGAACGCTCTCTTAGGGAATCACAGCGAATTGCACGTTTGGGAAGCTACCTTTTCGATTTGCGCAATAACAAATGGTCCAGTTCTGAAATATTAGATAATTTGCTTGGTATCGATGCCGATTACCAACGTACCATGGAAGGCTGGCAGCAGTTAATCCATCCGGATGATCGCAGTCGAATGGATCATTATTTCAAAGAAGATGTCCTTAATCAGAAAAAACCCTTTGATCAAGAGTATCGAATTCAATGCCCCAACAGTCAAGCTGAGCGTTGGTTACATTGCTTAGGCGAGCTTGAGTTCAATGTTCAAGGCTCCCCTGTTTTGATGAAAGGGACTATTCAGGATATTACTGAAGGAAAACTTGCTGAAGCTCACCTCCAGTCTCTGGCAAACTTTGATCAACTTACGGGGTTGCCGAATCGTTTTATGCTCAAGAATCAAATAACCTACCTTTTTACGCTTGCAAAGCGTAAAAAAGAATCCTTAACTATGATGTTTTTAGACCTTGACCATTTTAAAAATGTCAATGATACCTTAGGACATACGATCGGTGATCAGCTGCTTATCAAAATAGCAAAGCGACTAAAATCTGCCATCCGCGAGGTCGACCTTGTATCACGGGTTGGCAGCGATGAATTTATTTTAATTTTCCCTAATACCGATGCAGAAAGAGCAATGACTATTGCTACAAAACTGATTGAAACCGTTTCAAAGCCCGCTGTTTTTGAACACCACGAACTGTTTATCACGCCCACTATAGGTATTGCCATCTATCCGAATGATGGCGAAGAGTTTGAAATCTTGATCAAAAATGCCGATACCGCCATGTCTCAGGCAAAAAAATACAGTCGTAACACTTTCCACTTTTTCACCGACGAGATGCAGGTTCATTTACAACGTAAGTTAAAAATAGTCAATGCAATGAGACATGCTCTGCAGCGTAATGAAATGCAAGTACACTACCAACCACAGGTTTCAGCAGTGAATGGTCATATTATAGGTGCCGAAGCACTACTGCGTTGGAACCATCCGGAGCTGGGAGCAATATCTCCCGGTGAATTCATTCCCATTGCTGAAAGCAGCGGGCAGATTGTAGCGATTGGAGAGTGGGTATTACGTACCGCCATTAATCAAATGAAGGTCTGGCAAGGTGAAGGACTCGCGCCAATGGTTGTCGCTGTCAATCTGTCTGCCCTGCAATTTAAACAAGTCAATCTTATCAAAATGATTATTGGTATGCTCGATGAAGCACAACTCGCACATCAATATCTGGAACTGGAACTCACCGAAGCTATTACCATGGAGGATCCACAACAGGCAGTTAACATTATGAATCAATTTAACGCACAGGGTATTCGCATGTCGATTGATGACTTTGGTACGGGTTACTCTTCCCTGAGCTACCTCAAGCAGTTTAAGGTTTATAAACTTAAAATCGACCAGTCGTTTATTTGTAACCTTGCCAAGGATTCCGATGACAGAGCGATGGTACACGCAATTATTGATATGGCTAAAAATCTCGGCATGCAGACTATTGCGGAAGGGGTTGAAACAGCCGAACAGCTGGAATTTCTCCGCCTGCACGACTGTAATGAAATACAGGGTTATTATTTTAGTAAAGCTATTCCGGCAGACGAATTTGCCCGCTTTGTCAAACAGGGCCCGCACCACTAAGACAATCAGGGTTTAAACTGACCAGATCTGGTTAGTTTAAACCCTGATTGGAATCATCTTGTGATTATTACCGCTCAAGAAAATAGACGTTTAGCTTTTAATAACGCGCCTAAAACGACGGAACTAAAGGCATCGGCAACGGTGATATTGACCTGTGGATAACGCGCTTTAATCGCTTGCTGCACCAGTGGAGATAACCCCATACCACCGGTTAAATAGATAATTTCCGGTTGCAGCTGTGCCTCATCAACTGCGCCGTCAATCATGACAAACATCTTTTCTAACCATTTTGTCATGGTCTGTGCAACCTGATCACGTTTGATTGTCACATCCAATGATTTGTCTATAAAAGCTAACGGTAAATCTGTTTGTTGCTGGTCACTTAAATCGATCTTTGCAAGCTCAATGGCATGCATCAATTGATGAGTAAGCCTTTGCTTTTGCACCTGCTGTAAACGCATCAGTGGAGCAGGATCTTCACTGTCAAAAATATATTCAGAGATCGATTTAGCACGAGCAGGGGAATAAAAATCACTCATCTCGGGAATATTATCGATCGCATAAACGCCAAAATACAACATATTTGGAATTGAACGGCCACCTGCTGTGCGCCCTCCCCGACCAAACAAAGGCGATACTATGCTGCTTGCTAAATATTTATCACTCACAATGCCGCCCTGGCGGATCCCTTTAGTGGCATAAATATCAGCATCCCGTTCAAGGTTATCCGCTTTATCTTCACTTAATAAACAAAAAGTAACATCGGAGGTACCCCCTCCTAAATCGACTACCATCGCCTTAGTCGGTTTCTTAATTTGTTGTTCAAAGTGATAAGCTGCAGCAAGGGGCTCATGAATAAAGTCAACCTGTGCAAAACCCGCTTTGGTTGCTGCGCGTAACATTAGCGCTTCAGCTTGTTGGTTTCCAAGCTCACCCATAGTGGAGTGGTAGTTGACCGGACGGGCTATAACCGCTTTATTAATAGTGGTATTTAGCTGTTTTTCAGCACACTGCTTAAGATAAGATAGAAAGCGAATGACCAATAGTTCAAAGTTATCTAATAAACGTTTTGGAATTTTAGCGCCAAGAAAATTCTTTGGGCTATTAACATATCTTCCTTCATCGGGGGTCAATAAAAAGGTTTTAAAACCTTGTTCACCAAACAAGATATCGCCAGAATTTAACATCTCATTTAAGGTCTGCTCATTGGTTTTTGCATTATTACTCACCGCCCCCGATTTATTATGGGTCAAATAGATTGCAGAGCGGATCTTAAACGGGTTCTCACTCTCTTTATCGACAACAATCAGTGTCGGTTTGTTATTAAGCCAAGCTGCTACGGCACAATTACTTGTACCAAAATCAATACCAATAAAATCAGCGGTCATTATGTTTCCTGACAAAGAAAAGGCAGGACATCCATACCTTTTAATCATTAAATTAAAGGCAAGATCATACATTGAACAGCTAAACATTAATATTGAACAGGACAAAAAAGACTTAGCAGGGGCATTTGTAGAGTCTGCTAATTTGCCATTTGCTGTACTATAATGGACATATCAACACCACAGTATCCAGTTCCTGCGCAAGCTCACGGGGTCTGACGTCGTTCAGCTGTTGATCATAGGCCCGACCTGACAGGAGAAGTTATGTTTGGATTTACGCTTATTCTAACCTGATTGCGACCCTGATGCATGGTTACCTCACCTGGCGCATTGCTTCACTCAACTACTTTAAGTCCGTTCACCTCCGTCGCAGGCTGGGGGCGCTGTTTATTGCCACCACTATCCAGCTTATACTTGAACTGCTGAGCGGTTTCGGTCTCTGGGCAAAACCCTATATTAATCAGCTTCGCAGCAGTGCCCTTCTGCTCTCGGTGCTGATTATTACCCTATCACTAGTGCAGGGCATGGGTGCGCCGGTCGTTAGCCGCTACGAAGTGACCCTGCCCACACTGTCCGCGCCGCTCGACGCTACCCGTATTGTGGTGCTATCTGATCTGCATTTCGGTAGTCAGTTAGGGGCACAGTGGTTCAATGCGCGCGTCGCTCAGGTTGCAGGACTCAAGCCGGATCTAATCGTTCTGTTGGGTGATCTTTTTGAGGGACATGGCAGAGTGGATTCTGACCTGCGATCTGTCTTTGCGCGCCTGAAAGCGCCTATGGGAGTCTACGCCGTCACCGGTAATCACGAATTCCACGGTGACAGTAGCGCAGTTCTCGCAATCAGCGAAGAGGCCGGGGTCGAGTGGCTGCGCAACCGCGGGCAGGAGGTCGCCCCCGGACTGCTGCTGGCAGGTGTGGATAATTTGTCCAGAAATCACCTCAATGAGGGTAACGAAGACTGAGTCTCATCATTACTCGAAGGGCATCATAAGGAAGCCGTGGTACTACTGTCACATTCCCCCCTGCAGGTGAAACAGGCCGAGAACGCGGGTGTCGGGCTGATGTTATCAGGCCACACCCACGGAGGCCAAATCTGGCCCTTTGGCCTGCTGGTCAAACAATACTATCCCTACCTCAACGGGCGGTATCAGATCGGCAAGATGAGCCTTATCGTCAGCCGCGGCACCGGCCTGTGGGGACCTCAGATGCGACTGTGGCAACCGGGAGAGATTATTGAGGTGACACTGCGTGCGGACTGAATCAGTGGCTATCTCAGGATTGTTGCTGCAGCCCCCCTCTCCGAGCCTTCGGTTTCGGCTTTAGGCTAAAAAAAACTGGGTTGCGCTTGAGCTAGAAAGCACAAAGGCCCCGCCAAAATTATCAAAGTTGATTCATCTCATGGCGCTTCGAGCACAGCAAAACCTTCTCGAAATTTGTTATTCTACTTGGTAAATATCTGTGTTTTTCACCCATGGTAATGCGGTTACAGATATCAACTAGGCATTGATCCTCCCTCTCGTCCCATACGACAATAAGAAAGGCTGAACAGCCAACGGATTAAAGCATCAGCATAGAATAGATATCCCCGCTCCTTATAAAAAGAACGGGGAGATGATAGATTGCTCTCACTAATGCTAGAAAAACGCGTTGCCATCCTTCTTTCTGACAACGTAGACCTAACATCATATTCCAGAGCCTGTTAACCATCTCATCAAAGCTGCGCCAGCGCCCCCACCAGCAGGGGATAGATTTTGTTTTGATCCACGCAGTTGGTGATATAGTCCTTAGTTGCGCCACCAACAGTGTCGGGCGAACTCCGAAGCGCGCAACCGTCGGTACGGGCTATGGCCTTTTCAAGTTGCTGCCGGGCCTTATCAGCTTTTGACTTTTGCAGACTATCAATCGCCTGCAACAGAAAATTTTCCATTGCAGTCTGGTTACCACTGGTTGTGACACTGTCCGGTGGCAGCATAGTCATAATATTTAACGATTCCATCGCCTGTTGCTGCACATATTGTTCCGAGGTGATAACAGCAATATTTACCTCGTCCGGCGTGGAGTCGGCATAACCATCGTTGACTACAAGCTGTGCCGTATAGGCACCGGCAAGATCCGGTATAAACTCCGGGGTCACGCCAGCATAGTTACTGAGGGTTGCGCTGCTCCCGGCAGGAACGGTCAGAGTCCACAGAAAGGTCAGTGCATCAGAGTCAGTATCAACGCTGGCCGAGCCATCCAGCACCACGGTTTCGCCTACATAACTTCCCCGATCAACGCCGGCATTTGCCATAGGTGGCGTGTTTAATGAAGAAACGGTGATCAGATCAGGAAGGCTGGACAGTGCGCCTTGATCCGTCACCACAAGACTGATCAGATAGTCGCCCGGTAAGTCCACAACAAAACTGGGGGTCACTGTATCGGCATTGGTCAGCACAACAGTGCTGCCCGGCGGTTTCGCATCAAAGGTCCAATCGTATAAAAGGTCTTCCGATGCTGTTTTATCGTCTGTAGAGCCACTACCGTCAAGGGCTACATTCTGCCCGACATGAATGGACTGATTAAGCCCTGCCTCTGCCACGGGCGCCTCATTACCAGTCACCCCGGTGTACACGTAGACCGCACCTGCATCAGCGCCATTGTCATCCTCAAGATGTGCTGCAATCAGTGCGCTATCGCCGGACAGCCCCATTGACCAACCAAAGAAATCACGGTAAACACCGTCACCTGGTTTGATTTTCGCTTCCTCACTCCAGGTCGTCCCATTACGGGCGAATATGTAAACCGCGCCAGAGTCAGTGCCGTTATCATCATCACGTACGGCGCTAAGAAGCGCGGTATCGCCAGACAGCGCGACCGAGTAACCAGACTCATCATCTGTTTCGACATCACTGCCGATGAGTTTTGCTTGCTGGCTCCAGAGTGTGCCGCTGCGCACAAATACGTAGGCCGCACCGGCTTCCAGACCCTTGTCAGCATCACCATTCGCTCCAATTAGCGCCGTATCAGCAGATAACGCAACTGATATCCCAAAGAAATGAAGGCTTTTTGGATCATCAGGCTGGAGTTTGGCCTGTTCGATCCAAGTGGTGCCGCTGCGCGTAAACACAAAGGCGCTGCCTGAACGATTGCCGTTGTCATCATCGTAAACTGTACCGATCAATACGCTATCATCGAATAGATCCACCGCCCAACCGAACCTGTCATTTGTTAAACCACCACTGTCCCTGAGCTTAGCCTGCTCGTTCCAAGTGGTTCCACTGCGGGTGTAGATGTAGACCGAACCAGAGTCAGCGCCATCATCATCATCGCGCCAGGCGCCGACCGCCACGGTATCGCCATAGATTGCTATCGACCAGCTGAAAGAATCATTCAGTGCACCATCACTGGCGGTCAGTTTGGCCTGTTCACTCCAGGAGCTGCCGCTTCGTGTAAAAACATAAGCAGCGCCAGAATCAGCGACCACACCATCCGCACCTCTCGCACCAACGACTATAGTATCGCCATCTATCGTCACTGAACTGCCAAACTCATCAGCGGTACTGGCATCACTGGCGGTCAGTTTGGCCTGTTCGCTCCAGAAGGTGCCGTTACGGGTATACACATAAGCGGCACCCGAGCCAGAAGCCGGAACAGTATATGAAACACCGGCACCAATAACAGCGGTATTCCCGGACAATGCGACCGAGTAACCAAAATAATCATACGCACCGCCATCACTGGAGAGAATCTTAGCAACCTCAACAGTCGTCAATGCTGCCCAGGACGTACTTGCAATAAGACTTAAGAATGTAATAGCGACCAACCTAAGTCCTGAAAGATATAAATGAAACATACTCATATACTCCTATTCATAGGGTGTTTTCTAAATGGGACACCACTGCCTTTTTTGCAGGGTGTTACGAAATGATAGACAGTTATAAGTATAGGAAAAGACGAAAAGCTTTACCAAAAAAAATGTTGATTTAAACCGCCTATTTTAGCCCTGTAATACTGGTCATTATTTTGCCCCGCCGCGATCCTTGCACGTTTCAATGTCAAGGTTGAAAATCCGCTTTAATCTTTGTACCCAAGTCACCGACTGGCATTTTCTGACGGTGCTTTTCTACTTTCACTGCACATTAGATGAATACTTAATGCACAAATTTCACATACTTTAACTTATGTTTAATTTACATTTATAGAGACTTCTATAAATGTAAATTCGTCATTTCCCCAAGACAAAAATTTAATTTACAAGCGAATATGTATGCTGCACAACTGTTTTTATACTTGTTATAATCTATCCTTTAATAATCAAGAAAATTTTAAATTTTTATTAGTAAGAATGCGGACTAATACGCTGTTAGTCGACACTGGGGATGATCATGAAAAAACTATTATTCTTCTTTACAGCGGGTTGCTTGGGAGCACTAGTCAACAGCATAGCTGTTTGGCAATTTGGACAGCTTGGTTTCACTTCGGCATTGGGTGTTTCAATTGCGCCCTCTTTAAGCCCTGCATGGCGGTATCTGAGAATTTCTTTTCATTCTACCCATGCTGCACTCAAGGCGACTTCTTAAGGGAACAACCTTAAGTCTATTTCCAACCGCCGTTATGCCATTTATGGTTTTCCCCTCTCAGACAGACAAAGGCATTGCAGGAATAGAGCTTGGACTAATGACACCTGTGTTTGTAATATTCTTCAATTGGGTGTGGAGTATTATTACAGCCATCACAATTAAGTCTGCCAAGTAAAAGGGCTAACAATGCGTTCCTGTTGACGTTTTGATCTTCAAAGAATGTCACTAAACGCAGTCAGTTCCTATTTTTTGTTAATGGAAGGAGATGAGTAACATGCGTACATTTATTGTAGGAATATTCATACTGGTATGGTCATTGCAGGTAAACGCAACTTTGATTGACATCACTAAAACCTTCGACGTCACGAATGACAGCGGTAATTTCGCGAATGATTTCCATGTGAACATTATATTCGATAAATCCAGTGCTTTTTCAGGGCCTCTAACCGCAATGAATACAGCTGGTTGGGGTTATACGTGGGATTTTCAGGGGACAGCCGGTAATGCCAGAGATGCTAGGTTATCGGTAGATTTCGTAGGTGGTATTAAAAATCGTATTCCCATCGATGGCACAGCAACTTTTAAGTTTACTTTTAAGGCCGATCCAACCGACATTAAGAAAATAACTTATTATTGGACGGTTCCTGAGCCTAATGTTTCCATATTGTTGGGTTTCGGTCTGTTGGGTATATGGCTCTTTTCCGGAAGAAGAAAGCAGCATTAGCCTTTACTGCCAGCTAGGGTCCAATTGTTCTTCATCTTGTACTGTCAGTATCATCGGGCAGCGCACAAGAAAGCCTTACCATCTGCGCAGTCGAGTGGAACAGGCCTCCGCAGCGTTTGATTTGTGGCTGAATGCCACAAGCCTCACACTCTCACAGCCAGCCTCTTACTGCGGCTTGGGCTAAAGAAGCATAGTGAATTCAGAGAACAGGAATAACTTACACTGGAATACATCTCCTACAGTCTTGCGGGCATCGCTGTCATCATTGGGCTCGCTTCTGTTTTTAAAACGGCCTTTATCTCCCAAGCTCATCATAAAGCCCTTCTCTGGTTCGCATTTGCACTCCTTGCTATTCTGATTCCCTATATTCGGGAAATAACTTTAAAGACCTAGAGTAGCCATAGAAAAAATCAACTCGGTTTCACAAACCTTAGATGCTGCGGCCATCAGCGTTAAAGATCTAAATAATCGTCTAAATGCCACACGGGATGAACTGATCGACGGATACCAGAAGTTGCTGTGCAGCCTGCCGAAAGACAAACGGAACTAGAGGGTGGTCAAACTCTCCAAGCTATACCTTCAAGAAATGGACATGGATGTCACAACGGACAAAAAATGGCTGATTGAAATCGGGCAACCAATCGTTGATCTGGATGATCAGTATTTGAATGCCCTGCGAAGCACTCAGCAAGCTAATGGTCTTGGTGATGACGGCATTTTCGGCTATCGAGCTATCTGTCTCCTGAACCACTACGCACGAGGGCTGATGACAACAAAGCATAACACTAGCTTCCAGCAGAAACAGTCGCTGATGAAAGGCTGGACAGTCAATGTTTTTCAGCTTAATTCAGCATTATATTCACGACTATAAATTCCAAAACCAACGCACAATCAGTACAGATAATCCTCATAAAGACAGTAAGTTGAGTGATGGTTATGTTGTACAGCAAAGGTGAATATGTAAAACATAAAACAAGGGGAATAAGGGGTTGTTAGATTAAGGGATATTACCGCTAACTTTTCCAATTTAAAATATAACCTGAAAAAAACAAAGCCCCGACATAAGTCGAGGCTTCATATAATGTTTGGCAGGGTGAAGAGATTCGAACTCCCAACATACGGATTTGGAATCCCAAAAAAACGGTTACATCTATTTTTTTAGAACACTTATCTCATTGTTTCAATTAAACTTGGTGTTTTTTGGTTGTCTTGGGCTTAGGCAGGTTTACGCCAAAAAATAAAACTATTTAATAGTCTCAACGATCAATAATAGATTTAGATTTTATACACACTTTAACGTCATTATCATATTAGAGAGGGCCCCCTCAGTAGATTACTAGCATCACGAAATAAGTGGGCTTTAAGCGTTTATGAAAATCGCACACTGATCTCGAAAATAATTCAATCGCTTTTAACAGCGTACATTACAATAGCTTAAATTTTGACAGTCTAAGACGCTTCTGAGTACAAAGGCTTAGAAATTTTTCACCCTTGATCTGTTGAGATTAATTTGTTTATTTACGATCGATTTCTCCCAATAAAGAACAAAATAAAAATTCCTTACTGGTAAAGCCTATTTGAATGTTCATGCACTTTTTGAAGGATTTAGCTAAGGCATTTTCGCCCCAAGCGACTTAAAGGCAAGACGCGACCCCATTACAATCTTTAGAAAATAAGGAGGATTTTCAGGAAAGTAGCCCCACGCATGTGCAGCCAATGTAATACCACCTTCCTACGAGAATAGGCTTTGTCATAATGCTTAAAACCATTGCTGAAACAGAAAACAATGTAATATAAAATTTCAAACTCCACCATAGCCAAGGTCTACATAAATAGTAAAAACTCGACCATCAGCTAAAATTTATTAACGTCGCAAGTAGCATAAATACGAGGACTGAAGAGTCCTCGTAAATTAGACGGTTTTATAGCTGAAATCGAGTAAGTAAATTGAACATAATGCCCGTTTTATTCCTTACTCTATCCCCATCAACAAACGGGGTAAAAACAAGGCTAAATCAGGTACAAAAGTCACTATAAAAACCATTGGCAAATGCCCTAAGCATAAGAATTTAAGGGTTGGCCCAATATATTTATGGAGTGGTAACTTTGCTACCCCTCCGGCCATATAGAGCATCGGCGCACAGGGGGGGGATACATTACCGAGTCCCAAGTTAACACCTACAATCGCGGCAAAATGAATCGGGTGAATGCCGAGTTGCTCGACGATTGGCAAGAAGATAATAGCCGCTAAAACAGCACCTGAAATATCATCGACAATCATACCAATGAGCAGTAACAATAAATTAATAACCAACAAGATAACAAACTTGTTGTCAAATACTGTCAACAACGCTTCAGCAATTTGTTTGGGTATCTGCTCGAGGATCATTGCTCTGCTCATAATAAACAAGAAAAATAATACCGCCATAATAGATCCGGTCATAATAACAGCACGAACAGTCGCTGTTCCTAATGTTTTGATGGTTAGTCCTTTATATACCATCAAACTTACCGGTATAGCATAAATTACCGCAATAGCAGCAGCTTCGGTTGGTGTCGCAATACCACTGTAAATAGCACCCAAGATAATAACTGGCATCAATAATGCGAATAACGAATTATAGCCGGACTTAGCAATACCACGTACGGCTGCTGCAAAAGGGAGCGGCGGGTCAACTTTAATTAACGTGTCGTTGCGCAAGAACCAAAAATTTAAAGCACAGTAGATAAGTGTTAATAATATACCTGGGATAATGGTCGACAGAAAAGCGGCTCCCACGGATAAGCCTCCGGTTATCGAAAATATAATCATTGGAATACTTGGCGGGATAAGCAACGCCAATACCGACGAGCAGGCAACTAATGCCGTAGCATGCCCTTCGGGATAGCCCTCCTTAACCATCCGCGGGATCATGATTTGTCCAATCGCTGCAATCGCTGCCGAGGAACTACCTGAGATTGCACCAAAAAGCGCACAGGTTAATACTGTTACCGCTCCTAAACCTCCTTTGATTCGGCCAACGAAAGAGTTAACAAAATCGAGTAAACGCGCGGAAATACCACCTTCTGCCATGATAAGCCCACCTAAAATAAACAATGGCAGGGCTAATAGCGCAAAACTACTGGCGACATTAAAGCCATGCGTTACTAGAAACGAAATATTATTACCCGTCGCATAAGTGAATAAAATAGCACCGATACCAAATGAGAATGCCACTGGTATTTCAGCTAACAGCAAGACAACTATCAGCAGCATACAAAGAAGAAAAATAGTCATAGTACTAGTCCTTGATAAATGATGGGCGGGATGAGTTCGACTGTTTTTTAGCGGCTAACATCGCGCTAAAATCCGCCACGGTTTGCAGCAGGAAGTAGCCAGCCATCATGACAAAGCCAAAGATCATGCTAGCGCTCCACAACCCTTTTGGCCACTGCAGATACAAGCTTTTTCGTCCCATCTCAATCACAAAAAGACCGTACTTAGAGGCATAATAGCCAAAAACACAGGCGGCAATGCTACAAATAACCGAGCCAATAAAGCGGATCATCTGAATTTTAAATGGGTCGCTAACAACAAGACTAACAATACCACCGTGAATGTGCTCCCGATGTTTAGTCGCATAGCCCATACCAAGAAAATAGGTCCAAATGGCCAACAAAATTGCGGCCTCTTCGGTTCCAGCAAAAGGAGACTCAAGCACGTAGCGCATAACTACTTGAGCAAATATGAGTATGGAGAGTCCTAAGCTGGTAAAGATCATTGCTGCTTGTAAACCAAAATCGAGTAGATATTCCAAGCGTTTCAGGAGGAAATTGACTTTATCTGGCAAGGCAACCTGCTCAGAAAAAGTTGAGCCTTCTAAGATATGGGTTTTCATTGATATATCACCTATAACCTGGGGGAAGTTTTAGGCGCAATCATAATGAATGCCGATTGCGCCTAGGTTAGCTTGAAAGGAGTTACTTAATATCAGCGATTTCACGCATCATTGTCATGATTTCTTTACCAACCTTCTTCTCCATAAATGGCCATTCTTTTGAGTATAAGATATCTTTAGCCTTAGTCAGGTCTTCGTCAGATAATTCGACCACATCAATACCGTAATCACGAACTTTTTCTAAAAATTCGTTATCTATCCTTTCTGCTTCTTGCCAAGCCCAGTCAAGCGTTTCATCAACCGCAATTTGCATTTTCTGTCTTTCGGCTGCTGGTAATCCTTCCCACCAATCTTTATTAACTAACCAGAATGCATGCTCAAAATAATCACGCGTTAAAATGTATGCCTGTAAAACATCACGCATCTGCCAAATTTCAACTGCAGGTCCAAATGCTCGGCCATCGACAGTACCTAACTGTAAGGCTGTATATAGCTCAGAATAGGGCATAGGAACAGCGGAGAATCCCCAGTTGTTAAAACGTTCAATCGCCAATGGCGAAGGAATGACTCGCATTTTTATCCCTTTTGCATCTTCAGGGAAAGTGGTCGGAACTTTATCGACTCCTTTGCGGATAGTGATAGAACCAAAACCGGTAGGAATAGTACCTAATGCGACTAAGCCCATATCAGCAAAAATATTATTGTAGACGTCAAGCATTGGACCGCCAGGACCGTAAACTTTACGAGCGCTTTCCCAATCATCTACGACATAACCAAGCCAGGTTAGATCGAGTCTACCGTCAAATTCAGACGCGCCGTAGGTAATGGTCATTGGAATCACTCCCATCATCGCCTGCTCAAACTGCGAGGTCCAATCGCCTAAATCACCACCTAAGTGATAATCAGGTTTATAGGATGAGTCTTCGTCAGCCAATTTTTCAATAAACTTTTCGGAAGTGTGGTGAAAAATATGATCTGCGTTAAAAGGCTGTGAAAACATAAATTGGTTATCAGCCGCAGCAACATCGAGCGCGGAAAAAGTTAATGCAGCCGTTAACGTGCTAGCAATAAGCATAAATTTCTTAGTATCGTTACTTTTTTCAAACATTATGACAATCCTTTTTAACATTATGATAATCCGTGGTTTTACATTCGAGACATCACAACATCATATATATATCAAGATAGGTGAGGTCAATTGAAGTCTGCCTCTTTTAATGTCTGAGGTAAATACTATATATATTAAGCTAAGGTAATCATATGGTTAATGCCAAAATCACAAACTCCTGAGATCACAAAAAAAGATTAAATTCATTGTAATAAAAGATTTTTTAGATAATAGAAAGCCCTGATACAATATTTAAAAGGTACAAATCCCTTCGATTTTTTTGCTTGTATTTCCCTTTTTTCGCCTGTAAATGACTCATTCACTTGCAACATATCCATAACATACCCATAACATATTTATATTCACATGCCTTGCTGTCGCGAGGTTTTTGGTTGATTTTTTTGTTTAATTCGACAGGTATCTTCATTCAATGATACCTCTCACTACCAGTGTAATTTATTATCTACAGAGCACTTATCTCTTGAGGCATTTAAAAGTTCTTCGGCATCAAGCTCTTCTGAGAAAATATAAATTTAAAGGCGCGAGTTGTTTTTTTAATGCCGATTGATTAAGGATCTTTTAATAAAAATTGAACGATCTTGGAGATAGAGCATAATCCCTAATTTTGTCAAAGGTTGGTTTTTTTTGTTTAATCAAGAAATAGAATTATTTTATAAATCCTTTGAAAATAATGATACGTATAACAATATATTAAAAGCAAGTGGTGCTGAAGGGGCATTGTTTACCACACAAAAGGCCAGTATTCGATGATGCCGCTTACCCGCAGAGCAAGTAGTTTGGTTGATTATAATAATGGGGTTAATGCGAAATAGCTCAATAAAATAATTCGGTGGCTCGCTGGATATTGCTCTACATACCAACTCTAAAGAAATGTATTCTCATGTCACTCCAAGTGCGCTCACTAATTATCGTAAGCGATTAGGAGAAATAGAATGACAACACATAAAAAATATTCAAAAAATTTAAATTAGATGCAATATCGCTCGTTGATGAGCAAAGCTACAACAAAGCTGAAGCAGCTAGAACCTTGGACTACTTGGTAAATGGATTCGACAGGCAGAAAACGATGAGAGGCTCGCCTTTAAAGTTAATGCCAAATTAACACCTGAACAATTAAAAACACGTCAACTCAAAGAAGAAAACAGACAACTTAAAATGGAGAGAGAGATGCTAAAAAAGGCAATGGTCTTCTTTGTAATAGAAACGACATAAGGTATTCGTTTATGACTGAGCATAAAAAGGCCTAGGCCGCGAGTGTCATCTGCCCTTTAATTGGTGTGAAATTCCGTAATTATTACAGTCGCTTAAAACGTTATAGAGCTATTAGCATATATTCAGCTGAGCGTTTTTTCTACCGATTCAAGTTATACACTCATTGTTTGAATCTAAGAAAATATAAAAATTTTGATTTTAATGTTTTATCCAAATCACGTACATTTAATATGTACCCCTTGCTCTTTATCACCATTTTCAACCTAGTATTCATCAACCGATCCATTTTACAATGTCTTTTCTAATTCTTCTAAATAGGCTTCAAGTATCAAGTTTTCTCTCCCACCTTTACGGGTGATTGTAGAAAAGTGAGTATCGAAGTTTCTGTGGCGTGCGTCAATCGACCGCATTTTATCTTGTGCCACCCAGCGCTCTGCAAAATGCACAGGTAAAAAACCTAAAAATCTTCCAGTTAAAATTAAAAATGCAAGACCTTCACGATCGGTTGAAGTCGCTGTTGCTTTCAATATTTTTTGCTGCAGTTTTATTGCTATTGGCTGTTGATAGTTGGGCAACACTGCATCATATTGGCCCAGTGAACTATCGCTAATAGCATCGATTTCTTTATCAAAGAGCAGATGTCGCTCACTGCAGTACAATAGCGATCTTTCTTTATACAAAGGTAAGTAGCATAGTCCGCTTAAAGCTCTCAGATCCGGTACCACACCAATATGTAATTGCCCATCGAGCACTGCCATTTCAATATCATTAGGCGGTATCATGCGAATATTAATAATAACTTCAGGGGCTCGGTGCTTGAACGCGCTTAAGGAGTTAGTAATACGCATTTGCTCACTGCTAACCAAGTTATCAGTAATACCAATATTCAACTCGCCCACTAAATCAGTATTTATGGCATTCATTTCACTGCGAAAATTTTCAATGTTACTGAGTAATTGCAAACTAGATTCGTAAACTTGCTCACCTTGCTTGGTAATAGAAAAACCAGAGCGACCACGATGACATAGCTTCATTTTTAACAAAGACTCAAGTTCAGATATCGCAACACTAATTGCCGGTCGGCTAATATTTAATTCGATTTCTGCAGCGGCAAAGCCGCCCGATTGAATAACCGTTTTATAGATACGTAATAACCGAATATGGGTATCACCTATTTGCCTGGGTAGTAATGTTTTATTTTTATTCATTGATTATTGCTCATAGCGAATGATCTACAATTCAGCTAAATATCGATCAACACATAGTTAACCATATATTTAAGTTAGGTTTGAAAATGTTGTATTTAACATATCTATTAAAACATTGATAATGAATTCAAGCAATCGCCAAACACGTGTGAAAGTAAATTCAATAAATTGTTGAGGTAACAGGATGACTAACAACAAAAACGCTAACCACGGTATTCCCCAATCACAACTTGATGCACACTGGATGCCATTCACGGGTAACCGTCAATTTAAAAAAGATCCGCGTATTATCGTATCTGCTAAAGGTAATTATTATACTGACAGTGATGGCAGAAAAATCTTTGATGGCCTTTCAGGGCTTTGGACTTGTGGTGCAGGCCATGCACGGCCAGAGATCACAGAAGCCGTCAGCAAACAAATAGCAACCTTAGATTACTCACCTGCTTTTCAGTTTGGTCACCCTAAATCTTTTGAATTAGCGTACCGCATTACAGAATTGATGCCTGAGGGCTTAAACCGAGTCTTTTTCACTGGCTCTGGATCTGAATCGGTAGAAACCGCATTAAAAATGGCGCGTGCATATTGGCGTAAAAAAGGCATGCCGAGTAAAACCCGCTTTGTTGGCCGCGCCAAGGGTTATCACGGCGTTAATTTTGGCGGTATTAGTGTCGGTGGTATTGCCCCTAACCGTGCTATTTATGGTCAAGGTATAGAAGCCGCTCATCTAGCGCATACCATGACCAACGAGAATAAATACACAAAAGGGATGCCGACACAAGGCGCAAACTTAGCCGATGAATTAGAAGCCATGGTTGCCATATATGACGCGTCAACTATTGCGGCTGTTATTGTCGAGCCGCTTGCAGGTTCAGCTGGGGTTATCCCACCACCGGTAGGTTATTTAAAACGTTTACGTGAGCTATGTACTAAACATAATATTTTGTTGATTTTTGATGAAGTTATTACCGCTTTTGGGCGTATGGGTTCAAATACCGGGGCAGAAGAGTTTGGTGTTACCCCAGATTTAATGACAGTAGCAAAACAGCTTACCAATGGCGCAATTCCAATGGGCGCAGTCATTGCCCAACAAGAAATTTACGATACCTTTATGGAAACAGGTGGTCCTGAATATATGTTAGAGCTTCCCCATGGGTATACCTATTCCGCTCACCCTGTTGCTTGCGCCGCAGCATTAGCCTCATTAGATATTTTAGAGAAAGATCAATTACCCGCGCGTGTTAAATCAATGGCCCCCCATTTCCAAGAAGTATTACATGGATTAAAAGGCTCCCCTCATATCACCGACATTCGTAATTATGGCTTAGCTGGAGCATTAAGTATTGATGCCTTTGGTACTGAACAAGGCAAAGCAGAACCGAGCAAACGGCCTTATGAAATTGCCATGAAAATGTGGGAAAAAGGTTTCTACGTTCGCTACGGCGGCGACACCATTCAACTTGGTTTGCCATTTACAACAGAGTTACCTGAGATTGATAGCTTAGTTAATGCACTTGGTGAAACTCTCGGCGAAATTAAGTAACAGCGATAGCCTTCCCGATAAAATATCGAGAATGACCAACAACTTTTATAAAAATAAGGAATTCAAAATGACAACTATTGGCCACCTAATTAATGGTGAAATGATGAATAACGATACCCGCTCACAAGCAGTGTTTAACCCCGCTACGGGAGAAGCCACAAAAAAAGTAGCACTTGCCAGCAAACAAACCGTTGAGCAAGCGATTGTAGCAGCTGAAGACGCGTTTCCTGAATGGAGTAAGACTCCTCCCCTTAAGCGTGCACGAGTCATGTTTCGTTTTAAAGAATTACTCGAGCAAAATACCGATAAAATTTGTCAGTTAATTGGGCAAGAGCACGGAAAAATATCTCATGATGCAGCGGGTGAATTACAACGCGGTATTGAAAACGTAGAATACGCATGTGGCGCCCCTGAGTTATTAAAAGGTGAGCACAGCAAAAATGTAGGACCAAACATCGATTGTTGGAGTGAGTTTCATCCGCTTGGTGTGGTTGCAGGTATCACTCCATTTAATTTCCCGGCCATGGTACCAATGTGGATGTTCCCATTAGCCATTGTTTGTGGAAATACCTTTATATTAAAACCGTCAGAGCGCGATCCAAGCTCAACTTTATTTATCGCACAACTGCTTAAAGAAGCGGGTTTACCCGATGGCGTAATGAACGTAGTTAATGGTGATAAAGAAGCCGTTGATACTTTGCTTAACGATAAACGGGTTAAAGCGGTCAGTTTTGTTGGTTCAACTCCCATTGCAGAATATATTTATACCACAGCTACTGCCAACGGTAAACGTTGCCAAGCCTTAGGGGGTGCAAAAAACCACGCGATTATCATGCCTGATGCCGACATGGACAATACGGCAAATCAATTACTTGGGGCTGCTTTTGGGTCAGCGGGTGAGCGCTGTATGGCACTTTCTGTTGCCGTTGCTGTCGGTGATGAAGCCGCTGATGCCCTCATTGAAAAAGTAACTGAAGGTATGAAAAGGCTAAGTATTGGTGAATATAGCACTGCCAGTAACGATTTTGGCCCGGTCATTAGCGCGGCACACTGCGATAAAGTCAATGGGTTCATCGAAAGTGCACAACAAGAAGGGGCGACAATTGTTGTTGATGGGCGTAACCCTGTCGTTGATGGTTTTGAAACTGGATTCTTTGTGGGTGCAACCTTAATCGACCATGTCACTCAAGACATGTTAAGTTATCAAGCTGAAATTTTTGGCCCTGTTTTACAAGTGGTGCGCGTTAAAACGATGCAAGAAGCGATGCAATTAATTAACGATCATGAATATGGTAATGGCACCTGTATCTTTACCCGTGATGGTGAAGCCGCACGATATTTTACTGATAATATTGAGGCAGGTATGGTAGGTATCAATGTACCATTACCAGTACCTGTGGCTTCCCATAGTTTTGGTGGTTGGAAGCGTTCATTATTTGGTGACTTGCATGCTTACGGCCCTGATGGTGTACGTTTTTATACTAAACGTAAATCTGTTACTCAACGCTGGCCATCAAGTGGTATACGTGAAGGGGTAAGCTTCGCTTTCCTTTAAGGATTCAAAATAGACTGACGAGATCCTCCAATTTGTATTGGGGATCTCGTTTTTATTGATGAATAATAACAACATCTACTTACTGTAAGGACACTAAATTATACGCCCGACTCTACCGATATAGGTCTTTTTTTACCATTTCAGCCAAATCTTTATCTACAAAAATAGTGCATGACCACCTTTATTAACAAAATTTCTTCATCATGTTGTTCCGCACCAAGTATTGGCATCGCACCTGTTTCGCTTACGTAGTTAAATAAATGATTCATATGCAGCATTTCTTCAATTGCGTGTTTACGCATAAATGCTGCTGCACCTTCAAAACCTTACTGTCATACCAAGCACTAATATCAAACGCGTTAGATTTATGATCAGTTATGGCATGTTCTTTAAATTAGTCAACGACCGGATTATGAATTAAGAAGCATGACAGATATATCAATCCCACATAAAAATAACGCGATCCTTAAGCTCCGCTATATGCCGATACAAACATTTACTAAAGGTCATTATAGAGCTTCAATAGCAAAAGCTCTCAATGTCAGTCGCCGTTTGATTAATAAATGGGTAACAAAATATTTATCCAATGGGTACAAAGTTTTTCAACTTAATTTGGAATTAAATTAATGACGATAAACCAGAAGTGATTTATCGACCTCACTAGACTGCTCTAGCGCTGCACAAGAAACACAGATAACACCGCACAAACAAGACTGCAACAGATCGGATCTACGCACATGATTATCTTGAACAGCAAGGGTGACTTTGTAAGGCATAAAACAGGGGGAATAAAGGGTTGTTAGATTAAGGGATATTACCGCTAACCTTTCTCATTTAAAAAAATTGTCCCAGAAACAACAAAGCCCCGACATAAGTCGAGGCTTTCTATAATATTTGGCAGGGTGAAGAGATTCGAACTCCCAATATATGGATTTGAAATCCCAAAAAAAAGGTTACATCTATTTCTTTAGAACACTTATCTCATTGTTTCAATTAAACTGGGTGTTTTTTGGTTGTCTTGGGTTTAGGCAGGTTTACGCCTAGATTACGCCAAATTTATTGGTCCAAAATTTAGATTCAGGTGTGATTGACTGCTTTTAATCTTTTCCATTTCAACAAGTTTACAATACATAGTGCCCCCGCTTTTATTAACGCTTAATCAGTCAACTCTGCGGCAACAATAATAATTTCCACTAACAACTCTGGTCGCGCAAGTTTTGCCTCACTGCATGCTCGAGCAGGAGCTGAGCCTTTCGGTACCCACGCATCCCAAACTTCATTCATTTCAGCAAAATATTTCATATCGGCAACCCAAATAATAGCCTGTAGAATGTTTTCTTTACTGCTGTTGGCTTGTGTTAGCAATTCATCTACGCGGCTAAGCATTTCAGTTGTTTGCTCCTGAATGGTAGTGCCCCCCACGCCGACCTGGCCACAAAGATAAACAACGCCGTTATGTTTAACAATCTTGCTCATTCGTTCGCCAGCATGTATACGTTCGATCATAAATACTCCATTAATTAATTATCCGTTAAATTAGGATTCTGATGAATATTGTTTTTTTATTTCAGCTCTAAACCAATTGTCGAAGAAAAATAGCCTCGATACCCAAAATTAGCCCAGTTTATTATTTTTAATCTTTATATTGCTGCATAAAAGATTTATCTGTTGGTGTTAGGCTGGCCAGTTCACCGAGCTTTAATGGTTTTATTGGATAACGAATACGAAAGTATCCTACTTCAGATACTTCTATATTAGCTTCATCTGCAATAATTTCAGCCGCTGTTTGCCCGCAATAGCGCCCCTGGCAAGGCCCCATGCCGCATCTGCTAAATGATTTGATTTGATTTATTCCATAAGCAGAATGATGAGTATATTGACGAATATCTCCAGCAGAAACTTCCTCACAACGACAAATAATAGTCTTATCAACAGGTGTTAAGGCCTGCTGAGGGGGAGAATATAATGCATCCAAAAAAGGACGAATAACAAGTTCCTGCTTAATCTGTTGCTTTAATGTGTTAGTGCTTTTTTGCCATTCGTCTTTAGTTATTTTTCCCAAAGAATACAAAGCTTCACAAGCAACCAAATGACCTTGGTACTCAGCAACTAATGCGCCACCAATGCCACTATTATCGCCAGCCACAGCAACGCCGGACAAAGAGGTATTCTGATGCTCATCTAAGCTTGGGCGCCAGCAACGTTGTAGTGGATCCCAGCTATGATCTAATTCAAGTGCACGAGTCAATTGGACATTTGGCACCACTCCAATATGGCTTAAGATTGTTTGAGCATCCAAGACCTCTTTTTTGCCAGCACAAGTGAAACTTAGCCCTTCAACTTTATCAACGCCGTAAGCACAAATATCAGTCGCACGATGATAGTGTTTCACCCCTGCTTTTTTTATTTGTAGAAGCAGGTTGATCCCTTTATAAATATATTTTCTTCCCTGAATTGCATTGGCCCAATAACGGCTCGCTTTAATGTATTGCTTAGACGCTTGTGTATCGACAATCGCAATGGGTGCGTTACCCGTTTTAATCAACTGTACAGCTAACAAATAAAGCAGCGGCCCCGTTCCAACCATAATTGCTTGCTTAGGGGCGAGTCCTGATGTTTTAAGCAGTACTTGACTTGCACCAGCCATCATTGCACCGGGTAAGGTCCAGCCAGGAAATGCAAAAGAACGCTCTAATGCCCCCGTTGCAATAATTATCCGTTTAGCCTGTAATTGTTGTGCTTTACCTCTGCAACTCCAAAATACTTGTTTGTCTTTATCTACTCGCCAGACCTTAGCCTCGGTAATATGCTGCACGCCGGTTGATTCAACTTCACTGACTAACTTCGCGCCATGTAAATAATCCGGTCCCAATATTTCGCCGTGTACATGCCCGTTTTTTTTGATAGAACGATATATCTGCCCACCTGCGCTAGGCTGCTCATCGAGTAACACCACCTTAGAGCCCATTTTTGTACAATCAATGGCAGCTGTTATACCTGCTGGCCCTGCCCCAATAATGCACACATCTACATTGAGCATAACTATTCCCTTATCTAATTAACTTCGCTGACGTTTAACTGAGATACCTGGTTCAATAACACGCATGCATGCTTGAACATTCAGCTCTCCATTAACTTCCACTCGACATTCAAAACAGCTTCCCATCATACAAAATGGACCTCGAGAAGAAGCTGAAACTGCCGTATCTCGAGTATGAATAATGCCTGAGGCCAATAAAGCGGCTGCAATGGTATCCCCTTGTCGTGCGGTAACCGGGCGTTCTTCCCAATAAAATTGTACTTCACTAGATGCTTCATGCGGCTGTGAATTTAATCTTACAAAATTAGAATCGGCTTTCATCAAATTTCTCCAAGTCTGGTGCTTCAGCTTTATTCTCCAGCCATAAAGGCATTAAATAACTGTGCACCGCTGCTAATGTAATACCACTATGGCAACTGATCATGTACGCCCCGGAATGGGTTTTTGACTTCTGATAGATAGGCAAACCATCTGGCGATATTATTCTCAGCGCCCCCCAGCTTCTGACCAACTGAATATTCGCTAAGAACGGATATGTCGCAATGGCGCGTTCTGCGATGGCAGCAGTGACAGAAATTGTATCTTGTGAGTTAAATCCAGCTGCTTCTTTAGAGTCACCGATTTGAATTCCTCCTTCATCAACTTGGCGAATAATGCCAGAAGGACGATTGATCATTGGCGGAAGTTTTTCGGTGATCAAAATTTGCCCTTTTTGTGGTGTGACAGGAGCCTTAAAACCGAGTTGTGGCCCAAGCACTGCTGAACCCAAACCAGCGGAAAGAACGACTTTATCACTGACCATTGTGCTGCCATCTTGCATTTCAATCGTAAATCGGCCGTCACTTTGCTGCTCAACCTCAACAACATTCACTTGCGAGATAATCTTTCCACCTAAGGCTGTAATCGCTTTATGGTATGATTTTAATAATTTAAGCGGATTGACATGACCATCTTCAGGGCCAAATATTGCACCGATAACATCAGGCCCTATTTGTGGCTCTTCTTGCTTAAGCTTGGCTCGATCCCATATTTCGTAGGGGTAATCTATGCCTAACTCTTGACCAAGTTGCTGGTATTTTTCAACTCGTTGTTGCAACTCTTGTTCAGAAAAAAAGAAGTCGTAACCTCCTTTCTGTACTAAATCTAGTGTTTCGCCGCTCACTTCTTCCAGTTCATTTGCGAGATCTCGCCACAAACCGATAGAGCGTTGAGTCCAAGCAGCATAATGTGGAGCACCGAAGCCTTTACAGGAAAGCCAGACTAGCCCAAAATTACCTCTGGATGCACGATGATCGCTATCACCACCATCCAAAACAGTCACATTATGACCTGACTTTAGTAGTCCATAAGCAACGGCACAGCCAACAATTCCACCACCAATAACGGCATACTCTGGTTTCATATGATTTATTCCGTGAATCTAAAAAATCGGGAGAGAATGTCTCCCGTAATACAAAGGTTAGATAAAGCAATTGCAATGCTTCTGCTTATTTATTTCCCTATTTTATCTAAAATATTTTGCCCCCACTTAGCGCCAATATCATCTAGTATTTCAGGCCAAACGTTTTCACGAACGCTGTCGGAAATTTTTGCTAATTGCTGGTCGCTAATTTCAACAATGTTGGTGCCATTATCAGCCAATTTTTGCTCATTCATGGTCTGTTGAACAGGAGCACTCAACCAGCGCTTATTTTCAAATTCAGTGGCAGCTGAGATCAATACTTTTTGCTGATCATTAGATAAATCGCTTAAACGTTCACTATTGATAATTAAATACCAAACCTCAAAGTGAGTATTTAATGGAATGTAAGTTTTTGTCACATCACGGAAAGAGGCATAATAACCTTCAGCGCCGGAGCCAATAACACCATCAACTACTCCAGTCTGAACAGCCGTAAATGCTTCAGAAAAAGGCAGTGGTGCCGCTATATAACCTAAATCTCCGGCTAATAATTGGAAGCTCTTAATCGGTGGTACACGCAGCTTTATACCCTTTTGAACATCAATCTCTCCTGCGCTTTCAGCTTCTACATTAAGAGCAACACCACCAAAATAAACAGGGTAAGCAGCAAGAACGGTAATATCTTGTTCAGCATACAGTCTCTGCATAGCCTCACGAACAGCGCCGCCGCTACCATAAATTTTCTGTGCTTCTTGCCAGTTATTTGCTAAAGATGGCAGTAAAGCTAATTGCATTTTTCTGTCCGCTGCAGAGGATGCAGGTTGCACAGCCATATCGATGGCGCCTAATGAGATCCGCTCCTGAACTATGGTGTAATCTCCCAGAGCATTAGCTGCATAAATGCGAAGTTTTAAATCGCCATCTGTTGCAGATTCAATTGCTTTACTTAAGTTTTTCACATCATTATCAATCGCAGTTCCCTGCGGACGAACGTGACTAATCTGCAATGCATCTGCAAAAACAGTTGGTACACCAAACACTGTGAGCGCAAGAAAAGCTGCTTTTACAGATTTCGTTGGCTTCCATGATGGTAAAAGTGTATTTGTTAATTTCATTAAAAAATCCTTATTTAATAACCAAAAAATGTTGGAAGAAAGAGTGATAGTTCAGGCCAGGCTGAGGTTAAAATAACTACGGGTAAATAACCCCAAACTATTAACATCATTGCAGGACCGATCACTTCAGAAAATTTCACCTTGCCTATACGAGCACCGAGGTAGAGTATGGAAGCATAGGGAGGAGTTACCCCACCCATTGCCGTATTTACTCCAATAATGGCGGCGAATTGAATTGGGCTAATGCCCATCGCAGTCATCAAGGGAAGTAATAGGGGAGCAATCAAAATAATTGCAGTAATATCATTTACAATCATACCCACTAAAAAAAGCATGATATTAAGAAAGATAAGGAGTAATACTTTATTTTCAGTAACACTAAAAACGGCTTCGACCAATTCTGCAGGAATATTTTCAACAACAAACATCTGACTCAGAATCAGGCTGAAAAGGATCATAAACATAATAGAGCCGACAGCTGTTGCAGACTCTTTGCCCGACTCTAATAGCGTTTTCCATGTCAAGCCTTTGTAAATCCAAAAACCGACCGGAATTGAATATATAACAGCAAGAGCAGCGGCCTCAGTGGGCGTCATAATGCCGCCGTAAATACCGCCCAGTATAATGATGGGCATCAATAAAGCGGGAATAGCATGAGTCGTACGCGTTTTTACTTCTTTAAGCATTCCTTTAAGCGGTAATTTTTCATCTAATATGAGCGGGAAATTACGTGCCTTAATCATATTAATCACAGCAAAGTTAAAGGTGACTAATAATCCGGGACCCAGTGTCGCTAAAAAACATGCAAGAATAGAGGTATCTGTCACCCACCCATACACAATCATGGTGACACTAGGGGGAATAAGAAGCCCTAATATTGATGAGTTCGCGATCAATGCAGTTGCATACGCTCTTGGGTAACCACGTTTTTCCATTTCAGGAATAAGCAACGGTCCTATCGCGGCAATACCAGTTAAACCACTTCCTGAGATCGCGCCAACAATGGCACAACTTACTGAAGCGACGATACCGAGACCACCACGAATATGACCAACAAAGGTATTGAGAAAACGTAATAAACTTGCCGCTATACCGCTTTGACTCATTATCGTTCCAGCCAGAACAAAAAGAGGAATTGCCAGCAAGATAGGGTTCATTAATTGTCCGGCTCCCCACATCATATTACCTTTCATGGAGATGCCTCCACCGATGCTCATAACCATTAGCGCACCACCAAAACAAAATGGTAATGGAACACCAACGGTCAATAGGATAACCAGTACAGCAACAGCCAGTAATGCTACTTCAAACATAATCTAGGGCCTTCTTCATTACACGTGGGTGGGATTTTAATTTTCGAGCTTTTACTATGATCTGCAGAATAATAAAAGTGCTAATCAGAAGCATGCCAATGAAAATTGAAACTTCATGATAAAACGTCGGTATATACAAAGTTGGACTTTCTTTCCATACTCTCCAGGCATATTTACAATAATCCCAAGCCCAATAAGTCAGCCAAAACGAAATTACTAAGCTAATTACTTCCGCAACTAAGGCTAGTATTATCAGACCTCGCTCTGTTTTTATGAATATTTCCAATACATTGGCACGTATTTGAGTATCTTCCTTAGAGGCATTGACCGCGCCTAACATATACAACCACATTGTTGGAATTACGATTGATTCTTCCAACCCCATGATAGGGACTTCAAAGACATATCGGGTGATGACTTGGACAAATTGCGAAAATGCAACAAGCATAATCAACCCTGTCAGCAAGTATTTAAACAATTTATTCATTGGAAATTCTCTCCTTGTTACTCAGGCACTGAAATTAAATAACAATGAGATTTTAATCTGATCGTTATTATACGAAGCAATAACTGCGTTTTTTTAATGGGATTAGAATATATATTGACTTATATCAAAGCAAACTTAAAATATCTCTACTTCCATAACTTTTTCTTATAGGTGAGAGGCAATGAGTTCCAATCTATCCATTAAGCAACTAGAAACTTTTCGGGCTGTTATGCGCTCGGGTTCCGTATCTGTCGCGGCACGCTCTCTTTGCCGTAGCCAGCCAGCTATTAGTTCCATGATCAGTAACCTTGAAAATAAATTAGGATTTGATCTGTTTGAACGGAATAAAGGCCGGTTAATACCGAGACCGGAAGCCTATTTTTTACTGGAGGAGACCGAAGCTGTACTTGAACGCCTGACACGCTCAACGCAATTGATGGCTGAAGTTAAAAATATATCGAGGGGTAATTTGCGAATTGCCTGCATGCCTGCTGCGGCACTTTTTTTCATGCCCCATATGATTGCTGATTTCGTAAAAGACAAACCCAATGTAAATATATCAATGATGATGAGAAGTTCCTCGATCGTGCATGACTGGGTGGCCTCTCAACAATACGATATTGGCTATTGTGAGCATCCAAAAGAAAGGAGTTCTCTTAATGTCGAACCTATAGAGCTTGAAGCGGTATGCGCTGTACATCAGGACCATCCACTGGCCAAGTTACCCCTTATTACGCCACTTGATTTGGATGGTGTTCCACTCGCATGTATATATGCTCAACATCCAATAAGTACACAACTGGAAAATATTTTCGATGCTATAGAAGCAAAATATAATGTCCGTTTTGAGCTGCAAAATTATATTTCTGCTTTTGAATTTGTTGAACAGCAACTTTGCTGCTGTATTTGTGATCCAATCAGCGCTGCTAGCTATAATTTTTATAAATCAGGACAAGGGAAAGTTATATTTAAACCTTTTTCACCAAAAATGAAGTTTATGCATGCCATTATTACGCCGGCGCACAAACCTTTATCAATGCTTGCGAAAGCATTTGCAGAAAATATACAAACAGGCGTGCAATTATTTATAGAAAAAGAAATTAAATAGCGTAATACCTAACCAGTTTCGCACCTATTATCCTTTTAGGTTTGACGGTCATTATTGACTTTCGAGCTAGACTGTTACGGTCAGTTATTTTTAGCCACTAATTTGTAGAAAATTCACCTTGTTATATAGGAGCAGAGCGCCTCAGAAAGATAGCTGGCTAAAGCCCTAAAGCTAATTAGAGCAGATAAGAATTCAGGTGAATACTGACGAAGGATGTTTATACCAAAAGAACTAAAAAGGTGATCACCCTTGCTGGTTAAAATCATCCCTAACTGCGTTGTGAGTTTTGAAGTGAGAACAACTATCTCCTGCAACTCACGCCTTGTTAGTGCTAATTTTTCCTTCGCAATAATTGATCACTTCATTAATTCCTTTGGTATTATAAGCAAACCGGAAATAATCTGCTTAGCAATACTACGGATAAAATATCCTACACCACCCCCCTATTTACAAAGGCTCCCGCCCCTTGAGGCGTAAACGTGGCGTAAAGAGGTCAAATAATATCGAAATATCAGACTAAAAGAGAGCAGTTACGGAGGCTAATATTGATTTGAAACGAGGTCATCTTTAAAAAATATAAATCGCTTTATAGTGGATACAGTAATTTTTATACGTTTGATATATGTCGACAACTACTTCGTAAATAGCTTTTTAAATAACGCTATGATTAGTTCGTTGCCAGTCACTTACTTTCAAGTTCGGCATCAACCTGGAAGTACCAGGTTGATCGATTTCATTGATCAGGCGCTTTGGGCAAAAAGCGCCTCAGATTTTTATTCTTTAATATCAATTTGAACAACCGATATTAGGTTATATTCCAGTTTTTTGGTCGTGGGTATGGGTGTCCAGCCTTTTTAGGTATGGGTGTCCAGCCTTTTTATCCAGCCTTTTTACACTTCGTGCGGACTGAATCAGCGGCTACCTCAGGATTGTTGCTGCAGACCACCCTTCCCAGTCACAGGTTTCGGCTGCGGCTCTGCACTTGAGATAAGAAGAACAAATAGCCGGTCAAAAGTTATCCAGGTTGATTTGCACAGGTTATTTGGGTGAAAGGCTTTTATTCTTCCTGTACTGAATAATTTGTACAACATTCAAAAATGAGAGATGATTAAAAAATAGGAAGCGCGATGAAAAACTCAAAACAGTTTATTCAAAGACTTCTGAGTTCTGCAGATATCAGACTGAATGGCTCCAAAGATGATGATATTCAAGTTCATAATAGCAGATTTTATGATGACCTATTGGCGGGAGGATCTTTGGCTCTTGAAGAAGCCTATGTTAGGGGAGACTGGGATTGTAAAAGTGTTTATCATGTTGTTTCTATTGTAATGTTTGAACATGTTGGGCCTCGGAATTACAGAGAACATATTAAAAAACAGAGGGACTGTTTGAAGGATAATGGTTTATTTCTTTTACATACTATTGGATCAAATGCCGTCAGCAGAAACAGATGACAAAGAACTTAAGCTCTCTAATAGTCAATAAAAAAAGACACTCTATTAGCGACTTTATTGTCATATTGAATCGGTAATAGAAAAGGTAGGACAAAGGTAAGTTGGGACAGCCAACGTTGTTCAACTTAATTAGGCATTAAATTAACGGCTATAAATCCCCAAATAAAGCCCTCGCTTCGCAATCAGGACAGATAATTCCGCATAATGCAGTGATTGAGTGGTTTTAATCGGCATCGCTCTGTAAATGACAACACCTCAATACTGCCGAATAATGTATACAAAAAAGGCCAAACCTAAATTCAGCCAATATTCAATTTATTGTACCTTGGAATGATTATTCCCAGTCTAAAATAACTTTACCGGACATACCTGAGCGCATCATGTCGAAGCCAGCTTGGAAGTCATCAATTTTGTAATGATGGGTGATGATGGGTGTAAGATCTAAGCCAGATTGGATTAAACTTGCCATTTTATACCACGTTTCAAACATTTCACGACCGTAGATACCTTTAATTACTAGCCCTTTAAATATCACTTGGTTCCAATCTACTGACATGTCTGAGGGTGGAATTCCTAATAAAGAAATCTTACCGCCATGGTTCATATTTATTAGCATGCTGTTGAACGCTGATGGGTTACCGGACATTTCTAAGCCAACGTCAAAACCTTCAGTCATACCAAGCTCAGAAATCACGTTTTCAAGTTTCTCGTTCATTACGTTTACTGCACGCGTTACGCCCATTTTCTTAGCAAGATCGAGGCGATATTGATTAACATCAGTAATAACAACATGACGAGCGCCAACGTGTTTTGCAACTGCGGCTGCCATTATGCCAATTGGGCCAGCACCCGTGATAAGCACGTCTTCACCCACTAAATCAAACGACAGCGCGGTATGAACTGCATTACCAAAGGGGTCAAAAATAGCCGCGAGATCATCAGAAATTTCTGCTGATATCTTAAAGGCGTTAAACGCAGGAATGACTAAGAATTCAGAGAAAGCACCTGTGCGGTTTACACCAACACCGGTTGTATTTCGACAAAGGTGAGTACGACCACAACGACAGTTACGACAATGTCCACAAGTAATATGGCCTTCACCAGAAACGCGGTCACCAATTTCAAAACCGCGAACTTCTTGACCGACCCCAACTACTTCACCGACGTATTCGTGACCAACAACCATTGGAACAGGAATGGTTTTTTGAGACCATTCATCCCAGTTGTAGATGTGTATATCAGTACCACAAATCGCGGTTTTCTTAATACGTATAAGAAGGTCATTATGGCCCATTTCTGGTTTTTCAACTTCGGTCATCCAGAGGCCTTCTTCAGGCTTTAGTTTTGAAAGTGCTTTAATTTTCATTATTTAATTAGCTCCATCTCTTTACCTACTTTGATAAAGGCATCAATTGCGCAATCTAGCTGCTCACGAGAATGAGCTGCAGACATTTGTGTACGAATACGTGCCTGGCCTTTAGGAACAACAGGGAAAGAGAAAGCAACAACGTAGATGCCTTTTTCTAGTGCTCGTTCTGCGAATTCTGAAGCTACTTTTGCATCACCTAACATGATAGGAATGATCGCGTGATCAGCACCGCCCATGGTGAAACCTGCCGCTTCCATGCGAGTACGGAAGTGTGCTGAGTTTTCCCACAATTTTGTACGTAAATTGCCGGATTCGGCAAGTAAATCAAGAACACGAATTGATGCTGACACGATTGCAGGAGCAACAGAGTTAGAGAACAGGTAAGGACGTGAACGTTGACGTAACCAATCAATCACTTCTTTTTTTCCTGAAGTGTAACCGCCTGATGCCCCCCCCATTGCTTTACCTAAAGTACCTGTGATGATGTCAATACGGTCGATAACATTATGGTATTCATGAGTACCCGCTCCATTGTCGCCCATGAACCCCACTGCATGAGAATCATCAATCATAACAAGTGCGCCATATTTATCAGCTAAATCACAAATAGCAGGAAGATTTGCAACCACACCATCCATTGAGAACACACCATCAGTTACTATAAGTGTATGACGAGCACCCGCTTCTTTCGCTGCGATTAGCTGCTCTTCAAGTTCAGCCATGTTGTTATTTGCGTAACGGAAACGCATCGCTTTACAAAGACGAACACCATCAATGATTGACGCGTGGTTTAATGCATCGGAGATGATTGCGTCTTCTTTGCCTAGAATGGTTTCAAATAAACCTGCATTGGCATCAAAACATGATGTGTAAAGAATAGTGTCTTCTTTGCCCAAGAAAGTAGAGAGCTTTTCTTCTAGTACTTTATGTGAGTCTTGAGTACCACATATAAAACGAACTGAAGCCATACCAAAGCCGTGTTCATCCATACCGTCTTTTGCAGCTTCAATCAGAGTAGGGTGATTAGCTAAACCTAAGTAGTTGTTTGCACAAAAGTTTAAAACTTCTTGGCCTGTAGAGATAGAAATAGACGCTTTTTGCGCAGAGGTAATGATGCGTTCAGATTTGTATAAACCTTCGCTCTTTACTTCTTTAATTTTATTTTTGATCTGAGTGTAAAATGTAGAAGACATAGTACTTCCTTCTTTTAATTATGATTGTTGCGTATAAAAAGTATAATAAAAATTCGACAAATAGATTCTAATTGAAACCGATTACTACTATTAGCCCTACAAATGGAAAAGCATTGATGAATCATGGTCACAAATAAACTTATTACTTTATTGCCCGATCTCGCTACCTACATAGTCGTAGTAAATGAGGGAAGCTTTACAGCGGCAGCGAAAAAATTGGGTGTTACCCCATCGGCATTGAGTAAGTTAATCACACGCCTAGAAAGTGCGTTGTCCGTTAAGTTGTTTGAACGGACAACACGTAGCTTGCTTATTACAGAACCGGGTAAAAAAATATACCAGCAATCCGAAATTATCGTCGAGGCAGCACAACAGGCAATTGATATTTCTAGTTTGGAGCATATTGTTCCTTCTGGAATCTTAACGGTTGCTGCACCCAAAGCATTTTTAACTATTGTACTTCAACCTTTGGTTACCCCTTTTTTAACTCAATACCCTAAAATTCAATTAAAGCTAAGAGCATCGGATGGTGATATCGATATGATAGCTCAAGGTATAGATGTGGTTTTTCGATTAACTGATAAACCGACTGAAGGTCTTATCATGAAAGAGATAGGTAAGGTTAACTTAACCTTGTGCGCAAGCCCCTCTTATGTAGAGGAGAGAGGATTACCGACTCACCCACAAGAATTATCTAATCATGATTGTTTATATTTAGGTGAGACAACAATAGATCACATATGGGAATTTATGAAAGAAGAAGAGAGGCATGTTATTGCGGTGACTGGACGTTATGCTGTGAATCATTCTCAAATGAGATTAAATGGTGTTAAAGATGGATTTGGGATCGGTATCTTTCCAGATTTCGTGATTAAAGAAGCATTAGAGAATAATGATGTTGTTCCCGTCCTTTCTGATTGGCAGATAAAGGGAAATTATTCTGGAGTGATAGCCATGCAATATGCTCAGAACAAATATATGCCCTCTCGTTTAAAAGTATTCACAGAGTTTGTAAAAGAGTATTTGATGGAAAAACAACATTAATTATGGAAAATTAGCATTAGATTTACCACTAAGCTTGTCTATATTCGAGATCTTTAAAAACGCTGGACTCCCCGTACTTTGCTTGGCATTTTAAAGAGTTGCAATGTAACTCAAACAGAGGTGTTTATAAGCAAACGGAAAATAATCGGGTTAGCAATACGACGGTACTCAATGCACTACCGGCAGCATTTCTGCGCACGATCGTATGCGTTATCGCCTGCTTATGATCTGCCTTCGCACAAATTGCTTCAACAATGCACACGAAGGTTAACAGACCCTAATGGTTTTTGGCTGTATTACCGTCGGCTGGGAAAAGGCCGCTTTAAAAGTAGATAAGTTGGGCAACTTCATTATAGCAATCCGCATAAATATCTGACCTATCTTACTTGTTAAAATTCACGCTCGCGTCGTTGTTTTCAATCCCAATAGCCAGCTATTGCTCAATCAAACATCTTGCTATCATTACTTTTTCCTGCGCAATTTTAGACCATTTACTTATGCGGATTGGTATTAGGCATTAAATTAACGGCTATAAACCCCAAAATCAAGGCCCCGCTTCACAAGCAGGACAGATGATTTCGCATAAAGACAGTAGCATAACTAAGTATCTGATGCTGTTGAATTGACCAGGATCTGCTTCGGCAGGTGAAATACAGGATATGAACAGCAGAGTGTATTTGTAACGCATAAAACTGAGGGGATAAGGTGTTTATCGATTAAGGCGAATTGACGCTAACCTTTTATCAATTTTAAGCATTAGCCTGGAAATAATAAAGCCCAGACAAGCTAATGACGCATGATTTGATGAAGAATACTTTTCATTCTTCCAGAAACAACAAAGCCCCGACATAAGTCGAGGCTTCATATAATGTTTGGCAGGGGCGGAGAGATTCGAACTCCCAACATACGGATTTGGAATCCGTCGTTCTACCGTTGGAACTACGCCCCTGCAGACGTGTTGAATAATACCTAAGCTAGATTTAAAGTAAAGTATTTTATACTGCTAAAATGTTTAACTGACGACAAAACAAACAGTTCAAGCCTAAATGGACTCGCATAAAAATTTTATTTTTAACTCATAGCCAGTTGCGACTCTTTAATGTATTTTTAGGTTTCAAACACAATAATCATTTAACAAGGATTGATTAATATGAGTACCCCACAACCAAGCATCAAACCTGCGGTTCCTAATTTTTCATCTGGTCCATGCGCAAAACGTCCGGGTTATGATGTGAGTCAACTCGATCTTTGTGCATTAGGGCGTTCTCATCGCTCTAGTCTTGGCAAAAAAGCCTTGGAAAAAGTAATTTCTGATACGGCTGAAATATTACAACTGCCTAAAGGTTACCGGGTGGGTATTGTGCCCGCTTCAGATACCGGCGCGATGGAGATGATTTTATGGTCAATGCTCGGCCCAAGACCCGTTGATGTCTGCTACTGGGAGTCATTTGGTGAAGGCTGGTATGGGGATATTATCAAGCAGCTGAAATTAGACAAGGTCAATAAAATCAGTTCAGATTACGGGCAGTTGCCCGATTTATCAAAAGTTAATCCGGAAAATGATGTTGTTTTCACTTGGAACGGCACAACATCTGGTGTTAAGGTTGAAAATGGTGATTTTATTAAAGATGATCGCCAGGGCCTAACCATTTGTGATGCAACTTCTGCTGTATTTGCAATGCCGTTACCCTGGGAAAAATTAGATGTCACCACCTTTAGCTGGCAGAAAGTGCTTGGCGGTGAAGGCGCCCACGGAATTATTATTTTAAGTCCCCGTGCCGTTGAGCGTTTAGAAAGCTATACGCCAAGCTGGCCGTTACCTAAAATATTCCGTTTAACAGCAGGTGGAAAACTGATTGAAGGTATTTTTAATGGCGCAACCATTAACACCCCTTCCATGCTTTGTATCGCTGATTACCAAGACGCCCTTAACTGGGTAAAAGAGATGGGAGGCGTTCAGGCAAGCATTCAGAAGTCTTTGGATAACTTAGCTGTTTTAGAGACTTTTGTGGCCAATAATAGCTGGATTAATTTCTTAGCCGAAAATGCAAGTATTCGCTCCAATACCAGCGTCTGTTTATCCCTGGATTTAAGTGATTCACAAATTAAAGCATTGGTTAATTTACTGGCAGAGCAGCAGGTTGCTTTTGATATTGCAGCTTATAAAGACGCACCCAGTGGTTTACGTATTTGGTGCGGCAGCACGGTAGAAAAACACGATTTACAAGCTTTATTGCCTTGGCTGACTTGGGCTTACCAGGAAGTCAGCGCATAATCGCACAACAAAATTTAAGGATACCCATGAGTAATAATAATTTCGATTTTGACTATATCTGTATTGGCGGCGGCAGTGGCGGCATTGCCTCCGCTAACCGGGCATCAAAGTATGGACAAAAAGTAGCAATCATTGAAGCAAAAGCATTGGGCGGCACCTGTGTAAATGTTGGCTGTGTGCCTAAAAAAGCGATGTGGTATGCCGGACAAATTGCAGATGCGCTGCGCTATGCGCCTGATTATGGTTTTGATGCACCGCTTAAAAATTTCAGCTGGGCAAAATTAATTGAAAGCCGCGAAGCTTATATTGCGCGTATTCATCAATCATATGAACGGGTTTTAGGTAACAATAATATTACTGTGATTGACGGTTTTGCTAAGTTTATTGATAATCATACGGTTGAAGTCAACGGAAAAACCTACACAGCGCCCCATATTACGGTTGCAACGGGTGGTGCTCCGACTGTCCCAGCAATTGAGGGAGCGGAACACGGTATTACATCCGATGGTTTTTTTGCCCTGGATGAGCAGCCAAAACGGGTCGCCGTTGTTGGTGCAGGTTATATCGCGGTGGAAATAGCGGGTGTATTTAATGCCTTGGGCAGTGAAACCCATTTACTTTGTCGTCGTCATACTTTTTTGCGTGAATTCGATCATATGCTTTCCTCCACATTGGTTGAAGTGATGCAGGAAGAAGGCCCGACACTACATACTCACTCAACCCCTAAATCAGTACATAAAAATGCTGATGGCAGCCTGACCTTATATTTAGAAAATGAAAAATCGCTGACCGTTGACTGTCTGGTTTGGGCCATTGGTCGTAACCCTGCCAATACTGATATCGGTCTGGAAAATACCGATATTGAACTTAATAAACATCAATTTATCAATGTTGATAAATACCAAAATACAACGGCTCAAGGTATTTATGCGGTAGGCGATAATACCGGCGAAATCCAACTAACCCCGGTTGCCATCAAGGCCGGAAGATTTTTGTCAGAGCGTTTGTTTAACGGACAACTCGATGCGCATTTAGATGCTAAACTAGTGCCGACAGTAGTCTTTAGCCACCCGCCAATCGGAACAATAGGCTTGACAGAACTTGAGGCGGAAGAAAAATACGGCAAAAGCAAGCTGAAGGTTTATACCTCACAATTTACCAGTATGTATACTGCGATGACGACCATGCGCCAACCAACACGAATGAAATTAGTTTGTGCCGGAGAAAACCAAAAAGTGGTCGGTTTACATTGTATTGGTCTGGCATCCGATGAGATTTTGCAGGGTTTTGCGGTGGCCATGAAAATGGGCGCAACCAAAGCGGATTTTGATAGCTGTGTCGCGATTCACCCAACCAGTGCTGAAGAATTTGTAACGATGACTTAAGTCATAAATAAAGACCCAACAAAAAGCCCCGCTTAATATACAGAATTAAGCGGGGCTTTTTGTTTAGTAGGCTTTAAAAATTATACGGAGAAAGGATATTTAATTGGATCGTGGCATTGATACCCTTCCACTTCAAAATCATCCATGGTTACCCAGGTTTCCAGATCCTGTAATGATTTAATCTTCGGATTAATCTTTAATTTTGGAGAGGCAAAGGGTAAACGTGGTAGCTGCACATCACGCATTAATGCCAACTGATCTTCATAAATATGTGCATTTACTATTTTATGGTAAGCCATGCCCGCTTTTTTACCGGTTATTTGCGCCATTAACGCGAGCAAGGCAAAGACCTGAACTTGATTAAAATTAAGGCCAAGCGGCACATCGCAGGAGCGTTGGTAACTGGTCAAGTACAGAGTATCGCCAAGTAATGAAAAGGTGTGCGTATGCATACAGGGGCGCAAACAGCCCATTTCAAATTCACCGGGATTGTAAAATGTCACTATTTCCCCGCGATCATCGATCCCGTTACTGAGATCATCAACGACTTTTTTAAGCTGATCAATAAAACCGCCGTCCGGCTTAGCCCATGAACGCCCCTGAATCCCATAAACACGGCCCATGTCGTCCTCACCTTTACGGTACGGATTATTCAGCCAGGCATTATTGAGATTGGAATTGGCATCCCAGGTTTTAGTGCCTAATTTTCTGAAATCAGCCGCATTATCATAACCGCGGAGATAACCAATCAATTCTGCAATGGCTGACTTATAAAAACTTTTGCGCGTCGTTATCATAGGAAATTGATTATTTCCCACATCATACTCAAGGTCGGCATTGATCACCGTCAAACAACGTTTGCCGGTTCGCTCGTTTTCAATCCAGACACCCTTTTCGACAATGCGCTGACATAATGCTAAATATTGTTTCATTTTCTATTACCTAAACGGGTGAATTATGATTTTTTAGCCAGATTTTTTTTGGCCTTATTTTTTTTGGCTTTGGGATTAACGGATTGAGATGCTGCTTGTGCTTTCGCTCTGTAGGCATAAATAATGAATGCCGTTCCGACAAAGATCATAGGCAATGATAATAGCTGCCCCATGCTTAGCCCTAAGCTTAACAATCCAAGATGTGCATCCGGCTCTCGTGCAAACTCAACGATAAATCGAAACACGCCATAGGCTAATAAAAATAACCCGGTAATTGAGCCAGCTGGTCGGGTTTTACGAATATAGAGGATGAGAATAATAAATAAGACCACACCTTCCAAAGCAAATTCGTACAGTTGTGATGGGTGGCGGGGTAATGGACCTGCGTTTTGGAAGATAACGCCAAAGGGAGAATCAGTCACTCGTCCCCACAACTCAGAGTTAATAAAGTTACCGATACGCCCGGCGCCGAGTCCAACGGGTAAAAGCGGCACTACAAAATCACCAACGGATAAAATTGAACGTTTATTCTTTATAGCATAAAAAATAATGGCTGTGGCAACACCCAGCACACCACCATGAAATGACATGCCGCCTTCCCATATTTTAAACAGATAAAGCGGGTTATCTAAAAACAGCGGGAATTGGTAAAACAAGACATATCCTACGCGGCCACCTAAAATAACCCCCATAAATCCATAAAAAAGCAGATCGCTGGCTTGTTCACGTGTCCAGATGCCGTTTGATTTATCGCATTGACGATTTGCCATCCACAGGGCAAAAGCAAAACCAAGCAAATACATCAAACCATACCAGTGAATATCCAGAGGACCAATACTAATTGCGATTGGGTCTATTTTGGGTAAAACGAAATTTGAAACTGACATTTAGCGACTCATTTAACGATGCTTTAAACGGGGTAGTATCATAACCCAATCACCCGATGATACCAATAATAGCTTCGCATTAAGCACATAGGATGGCGACCACTCACTGAATAAGATTCTGAGATTATTTATCACCTTCGACTCGAAGGCAGACAACTATAGACCGATAGCTGCAGACCCATTAAGATTGTTCCATTTTTCACCTGCAAATGTTAAATCCTTCCCTGCAAATGTTAAATACCTACCTTTAAATGTTAAATATTCACCCGTAAATGTTATATTTTCACCTGTAAATGTTATATTTTTACCTGTAAATGTTACACTTTTACGATAGGTCTCACAAATCATCAGTCTAAGCACTTTATAATCCCCCTATACAGCTTTATAATATGCGCCAATTGCCCATCTAAAGGTAATTTCCGTCTACCGGTAACTAATAGATTTATTGGCTAACATCCCACAATATAAAAAAGGTTTAAGATATGCCCCCCAACCCCACTCTTTTACAACGATTTTCAAACGGCAGTTTAGTATTACAAATAGTAATAGGCATTGCAGCCGGTTTAACACTTGCAAGCTTTTCACCAGCAAGCGCCTTATCAATCTCTTTTTTAGGCAGTTTATTCGTCGGTGCTTTAAAAGCTGTCGCACCCATTTTAGTTTTTGTGCTGGTTGCATCTTCGATTGCGAATAAACAAAAAGACACCCGGACCAACCTCAAACCTATTATTAAGCTGTATTTGGTCGGCACGCTACTTGCAGCTTCTACAGCTGTTCTGGTGAGTTATTTTTTCCCTACCACCTTAGTACTAGTGGCAACCGATATTCAAGCAACTCCGCCAAACGGAATCCTTGAAGTATTAAATACCCTTTTATTTAAAATCGTTGATAACCCGGTAAATGCATTAATGAGCGGCAATTTCATTGGCATTTTAGCCTGGGCGGCAGGTTTAGGCTTTGCTCTGCAACGTGCAAACCAAAGTACCAAACAGGCATTACATGATATCTCCAATGCAGTGACCAACATTGTCCATGTAGTGATACGTTTTGCCCCTCTTGGTATTTTTGGCTTAGTCGCAGGTACTATTGCAGAAACAGGCTTTGAGGCGCTTTTAGGCTACACCCATTTATTAGCCGTATTACTTGGCTGTATGATCTTAATTGCCTTAGTGGTTAACCCTCTTATTGTATACAGCAAAACAAAAACGAATCCATACCCTTTAATTTTCAAGTGCTTACGCGAATCTGGCGTCACTGCCTTTTTTACTCGCAGTTCAGCTGCCAATATCCCGGTAAACATGGCGTTGTGTGAGGAATTAGATCTGCACGAAGATACTTACTCTGTTTCAATTCCGCTTGGTGCAACCATCAATATGGCGGGTGCCTCAATAACAATCACAGTATTAACCTTGGCGGCAGTGCATACTCTGGGTATTGAGTTTGATATTGCCACCGCTATTTTATTAAGCGTGGTAGCAGCTGTTTCCGCTTGCGGGGCATCTGGTGTTGCAGGTGGTTCTTTATTATTAATTCCACTCGCCTGCGGGTTATTTGGTGTACCCAATGAGGTAGCAATGCAGGTTGTCGCAATAGGTTTCATTATTGGTGTTGTTCAAGATTCAGCGGAAACCGCATTAAATAGCTCAACGGATGTGATCTTTACAGCAGCAGCTTGTTACGGAGCAGAAGAATTACCAGAAGCTGATACCATTGAAACTGCGGTAACAGCATAGAAAATGAGTGGCTTTGCTATTTAAGATAAAAGATAAAAGATAAAAGATAAAAGATAAAAGCCGAGTATCAAAACCGGCTTTTATCTTATCTAATAGTGACTATTTACCTGCACGAATAAACCCACCTAATCCTTTTAGATTAAGATAATCAGCAAAAATAGCGCGAATATCTTTACCCTTGTTTGCCTTTAAAGCCAGCTCTATACAAGACTCTAATTCATAACGGGGAAGCGCATTGATTAAATACTTGATTCGCCCCATGTTATAGGAATTCATGCTCAATTTGCTATAACCCAGGCCGATCAAAATTAAAGCGCCAATAGGATCGCCAGCAAGTTCGCCGCAGATACTCACTTCCAAATCAAAGCGCTTACCGTTATCTATGATCATTTTTAGCGCTTGCAGCACGGCAGGGTGATAACTATCGTAAAGCGACGCCACACGGCTATTATTTCTATCCACCGCTAATAAATATTGGATCAGGTCATTGCTGCCAACTGAAACAAAGTCTACTTTTTTGGCGAGTGCAGGCATAAGAAAAACAGCAGCAGGTACCTCGACCATGGCACCTATTGGGGGCATAGGGAATGCTTCAGAGGAATAATCAAGTTCAAACTTAACTTCATTCCATGCCTGAGTAATCAATTTATTGGCTTCGTCCACCTCTTCAATCGAAGTTACCATTGGCAGCATAATACGTAAATTTTGATGCTTTACACTGGCTCTTAACATCGCTCTAATCTGAACCAGAAATATTTCAGGATGATCCAGAGTTAAACGAATACCACGCCAACCAAGGAAGGGGTTATCTTCGACTATCGGAAAATAACTAAGCGATTTGTCACCACCAATATCCAAAGTACGCATGGTTACCGGTAACTTGGCATATTGATCAAGCAGCCGTTGGTAGACGTGAACCTGTTCCTGTTCGGTAGGGAAGGAGTCCGTCAGCATAAAAGGTAATTCACTGCGGTATAAACCTATGCCATCAAAATGCCCTAATATTGTTCCATGTTGTCTGGCATTTAAACCGATGTTTAGCAGTATCGAAATCGCATGACCGTCAAGGGTAACGGCTTTTTCATGCTGGTCAGATTCAACCCGCTTTTTTAATTCATTTTCTTCATCGAGCAGCGATTGATAATGACTCACTAATGATTGCTCCGGCAGCAGAATCACGCTGCCTTCATAACCGTCGATAATTAAACTTTTCTGATTAATATTATTTAAAGAAAATTGCACGCCCATCACCGCGGGAATACCGAGTGTACGCGCTAAAATCGCAACGTGAGAACCAATACCACCATGAACCGAGACAATGCCCTGTAACTTGTCGTTTGGGATACTAGCAACCATCGATAAAGTCACTTCATTAGCCACTAGAATCAGCTTATCGGGTAAATTTAAATTCTCTTCGACCTGATGGGTAAGATGGAATAACAAACGTTGTGAAACATCCCGAATGTCTGAAGAGCGCTGACTTAAGTAGGGATCACTCATCGCCTCAAATTGTTTGATATAAGATTCGGCGACCACTTTAACCGCACTGGGGGCGCTTAAATGAGATTCATTGATTTGTACTCTAATTGCATTTAAAAATGTTTTATCTTTTAGAATATGCGAGTAAATATCAAACAGGAGGAAGGCGTCTTTTGAGACTTGTTCTTTAAGTGTTAATGCCAGATTAGAAAATTCGTCGATGCATTTTTTGACGATTGCCTCAAACAGCTGGAGATCTTTAACGATCGAGTCACTTTTTTCTATTCTGACTTCCGCTAATGTCATAATAGAACGTACAACATAGGCATCTGCGATTGCAATGCCCGGACTTGCAGGAGAACCCTGCAGATAAATTGATGCCCTTGGCTGGTTTAATCGTTCAACATCTAAACTAAAGGGCTGGTCAAGTACACTGGCTAAATGCATTGCTAAAGTGAGTAAAAAAGATTCTTCTAATTCGCTGAATAAACGCGGGCCTTTTTGCTGTACAACCAACACCCCTAATGCTTTTCGACGATGGATGATTGGCGTGCCTAATAATGAATTAAAAGACTCTTCTCCACTGCTTGGCAGATATTTGTAATTGGGGTGCTCGGTGATATTGGCAATGTTTAAAGGCTCTCCCTTCTGGTGAATTAAGCCTATAATACCTTCGCCAAATTTGAGGTAGGAAAAACCAACAACTTGGCTTGCAAGGCCTTCACTGGCGATCAAATTAAGTTGAGAGGTATTCTCATCGGTAATATAAATAGAGCAACAGTCGACCTCCATGACTAATTTTGTTTGGCGCACCAGAGTGTCCATAGCCTCAGTTAAATTTTTTGCATTGCCGACCTGCTCTACTATATGACGCAATTGACTTAACATCCAAAACTCCTTTCCTAGAAAAAGCTCTGTTATCTCTTTTTATAAAAAGATGCCCGACGAGGCCGTTTATTCCTTTTCTTGTCTGAACTTTTTTTCATTAACGAAAAAGCAACCGCTGAAAATTCTTTTAGAGCACAACGGTAAACTTCACATTTGAACGATACAACCTGGCGCACGGGGTACCAATAAGTTACCCAGCGCCAAGCATCAAATTCAGGATTGCCGCAAGCCTCAAACTCAATTTGCTGCTCATCTGAAATCAATTGTAATAAAAACCAGCGCTGTTTCTGCCCGATGCAAACTGGATCCGGCGAGTCCCAACGAACTAATCGTTTAGGCAATTTATAACGTAGCCAATGGCGACTAGTTGCCAATAATTTAACGTGCTCAGGTTTTAAACCAACTTCTTCGTACAGTTCTCTATACATGGCTTGTTCAGGCGTTTCCCCTTCTTTAATTCCCCCTTGAGGAAATTGCCATGAATGCTGTCCAAATCGTTTCGCCCATAAAACCTGTGCATTATTATTACAGATGATGATACCTACATTTGGACGGTAACCGTCAGTATCAATCACTAAAGTGCCTTTTATAGGTTATGATCCATTATTTATTAATTTTTATAATAATGAATGAAAATTTAAGTAATGCCGTATTCTTTCACAGATTATCTGATCCATCAAATCGTTCATTTGAAAAATGTCGGTTATCTATCAAGACAAATTTTTAGCAAATAATTTATACTGTTAGATATCCACGAAAACTGTGCATAACTTTGTGCATAATAAAAGCCTGTTGTTATAATAGATCTTTTTTAAGCGATTCAAGATCCATTAAAATCAGAACAATCTTTTTATTATACCGAAAATAACAAGTAGTTATACATTTTTAGCATGATACTGAAATTGGTCTCTGTACTTAAATCCAGTTGTCTTCACTCACAACGGGATGTGCATATCTTGCTAGTTCAAAAAACAAACAGTTACAATGTTAGCGCGCTTTTTAGTTTAATTATTCGACATTAATCTGTTTTTAAGACTATTTAAAATAGTCGTTTTATTTTGTGAGTCATTTACGACTAGGACTCAGTTATCCACTATAAAAGTAAAGAACTCAGGGTAACAAACAGGATAACCCTGCATAGCGTAAATAGCAGTGCAACAAACATGAATAATCCGTATAGCGTAAATAGCAGAGTAGCAAACAGGTTAATCCGTATAGCGTAAATAGCAGAGTAGTAAACAGGGTAATCCTGCATAGCGTAAATAGCAGGGTAACCAACAGAATAATCCGTATAGCGTAAATAGCAGGGTAAATAGCATGGCATTTAATTCTCCCCGTTCAACCACCGAACTGCTAAGTCGATGTGAGCAAATTGCCGGCCACTCTCTGGCGGAACTGGCCGAGATGGCAGGCCAGCCGATGGCTAAAGATTTACGCAGCAATAAAGGCTGGGTGGGTCAACTTATAGAATGGCACCTAGGCGCCACCGCCGGCAGCAAACCTGAACAAGACTTTAAGCATCTGGGTATTGAACTAAAAACAATTCCTATTGATCAAAATGGCAAAGTACTGGAAACTACCTTTGTATGTAGCGCGCCTATTTTAAATACCAGTCAGCTAAATTGGGAAAACTCCAATGTGCGCAATAAAATCAGCAAGGTTTTATGGGTTCCGGTTCAGGGAGAAAGGACGGTTCAGCTTGGTGATCGGATCGTCGGTAATAGTTTTTTATGGTCAGCTAATCAGCAACAAGCAGAATTATTAAAATTGGATTGGAATGAAATAATGGAAAAAATTGCGCTTGGCCAAATAGAATCAATCACGGCTCGGGATGGTCAAGTGATGCAACTCAGGCCAAAGGCGGCTAACGGGAAGTGCTTAACCAATGCGTTTGGAGAAGACGGGCAATTAATAAAAGTTCGCCCACGTGGTTTTTACTTAAAAAAGACATTTACACAATCAATTATTAGTCAATATTTTGATCTAAAATAAGAAATAAATATAATTTTTCTAGAATTTAATCCACTTTTACAGTAAATTTATTATTAATATTAAGGAATTAAAGATGCCCATAAAAAAACAATATTTGAAAAGTAAACCTCTGCTTAAAGTTACCTTCGAAATAGAAAAAGAAGAAGCTTTAGGCGCAAAAAGCATTGTTTTGCTTTCCGAGCACAACGATTGGTCTGCCATTGAACTTAAAAAATTCAAAAATGGCAAGTTTAAAGTGACGGAAAACATTCCAACTGCAGGTAATAATAGCTTCCAGTTTATCTACATCGCCACGGCAGATGCAGGTAATGAATTTAATATATTACCAACCGATGCTGATGATCTCGTTGATAACGGTATGAATAATGGTGGCAAAAATGCACTATTACAGATCACCCAGTAAAGCCTCATTTTAACAATCGATGAAAAAACCGCTTTTAAGCGGTTTTTTCATCGATTTACCTAATCCTAAGTACTGGATTTTTGCACTGCAACATAGAGCTCTAATTTTTGTCCCGGCTGAATATATTCACCTTTATTTAACTCATTCCAACGTACCAAATCAATAAGCTTTACATTAAATTTTGATGCTATCCGGTGAAGAGAATCTCCGTTTCGTACCTGATAAGTCATAAGGCGGGTCGCCTTTTTATCGGGGGTAGATTTGGTCGCTTTCCAAAGCGTTAATTTTTGTCCTAACTGTAACGGTTTTTTACTATTAATTGTATTCCATTTCGCAATCTCTTTAACCCTCACGCCAAAGTCACGGCTAATATCCCAGAGCGTATCAGCTTCGCTTACTGTGTAGATAACTTTCTTTTTCCCTTTTCTGGCAGAGACTTGTTGACCTTCAATGCGTTTCGCCTGACGATAAAAATCATCCTGCTGGGACTTACTTGTAAAAGGAATGAGTAAAGGCTGTCCTATTTTTATAAGTGCACTATCAAGATCATTAATCTGTTTTAAAACATTTATTGTTGTATGATTTTCGTGTGCAATGAACCCCAGATTATCACCTGACTGCACAGTATAACGAGACCAGCGGGTGCGCTTGTTTTGCGCCGTATTAGCCAATTTTTGACTAAACTGCTGTGCTATTTTTGTCGGGATAAGTAATCGGTGGGGACCGTCGGGTGAAGTTGCCCAGCGATTATAAGCGGGATTTAATAATTGAATCTCGGTAGACGATAACTGAGCCAATTTTGCCGCATAAGCAAGATCCAGTTGTGAACCAGTATCCACATAAGTAAGTACTTGCTCATTCGCAATCACGGGCAGCTCAATACCATATTTTTTATGGTTACGTAAAAGATCAACTAAGGCTAACAACTTTGGAACGTACTCTTGCGTCTCTCTTGGCAGCGACAAATGCCAGTAATCTGTCGGTTTATTGTATTTTTTATTAGCGCGAACCGCCCTTTCTACCCGCCCCTCTCCAGAGTTATAGGCCGCGAGAGCATGTAACCAATCTTCGTTTAAATAGTTATGTAATATATCCATATAGGTTAAAGCTGCATCCGTTGATGCATAAACATCGCGACGGCCGTCATACCACCAATCTTGCGTCAAGCCGAATCGTATCCCTGTACCCGGCATAAATTGCCACAAACCGGAAGCATGGCTCTGTGAATAAGCAAAGGGATTAAAAGTACTTTCTACAACGGGTAACAGAGCAAGTTCAAGCGGTAAGTTTTTTGCTTCTATTTGTTCAATAATCAGATATAAAAAAGGCTCTGCCCGTTTTGACACTTGCGCCAGATGATTTGGGTGCCTTAAAAAATAATTCCGCTGTTTAGCGACACGGGCGTTGTCAGGCACTTCAAATTCAAAACCTTCAGCTAACTTTAACCACAGGTTATCATAACTAACAGGAAGGGACTTTTTCTCAATAAGAGCGGCCAATTCCGGTTCTGCAGCCCTGCTTAGCTTATCTTGTTGTGGCTCTTCAATGTTTTTTCCGGATGGCGCAGTCCCAACCAGTTCATCTGTACTGGTACAGGCGGTAACAAAAAACAAAATAAAAACCGATAGAAAAAATTTCATAAAAATACTACCCACTGTGAATAAGTCGCGTATTCTAGCTTAATTTGGCCTAATACCAAATTGATTAATACAGCTGAGTGGGAAGAACCGGATCAAATATACCCAAATTAAAAATTATCTTTATACTTACGTAATGCGCTAAAACAGCTAAGCGGATCATTTAATGCTTTGCCTAAATGACTTTGTAACTTATTAATAACCGTTTGCTGCTGACAGCGCAGGAAGGGATTAATTGCCTTTTCTACCCCTATTGTTGAAGGAATGGTCGGCTGCCCCTGTTGACGTTTTTTGCTGACTTGTTGTATATAATTTAATAACGCCTTATTTTTAGGTTCAATATGATGTGCAAAAATAAGATTATTTTGAGTATATTCATGAGCACAATATACTTTTGTATTATCAGGCAACCGCGCCAGACGAGACAAAGCTTTAAACATTTGTTCAAAACTACCTTCAAATACACGCCCGCACCCGCCTGAAAATAGCGTGTCCCCGCAAAATAGCAGTCGTTCATTATAAAAGGCAATATGATCCAATGTGTGCCCGGGCACATCCATCACCCGTAATGAAAGCCGACCGTCAAAAAAACTTAAGCTGTCACCTTCATTTACTAACCTAGAACGGTCGAACAATTTCTTTTTACTGTAGATCGAAATTTGTTCATCCCGTGCAGATAACAATGCGTCAACACCAGCAATATGATCATAATGATGGTGTGTTAAAATAATAGCATCTACAATCAATTGCTGATCTTCTAACATTGTCAAAACAGGCGCTGCTTCACCGGGATCAACAATGATACAGTGTTGACTTTGACTATCTTTGATAAGCCAAATATAGTTATCCTCAAATGCTTTAATCGTTATTACATTTTCCATTACATAACCTCTCTTTACTTTAACTTGGAGTGACTTAACGCATGAGGTCTGCCAAAACATCTCGTATTTTACCGCCTCTCAGGTCTTGGCAACAATTACCCAACGGGGAGTTGCTGCATCAACAAACACAACAACGTGTTGATGATTGCCTCGAGCAATGCTTTGGTTATAACCTTTTGAAATTAGGGCAGTTAAGTTGTCAAATCAACACCTCAAACTCGATAATTTCTCATCAAATCAACTGCGCGACTAGTGGCGACAATCTTAGCTTGCAAGCTGATATAAATCAGTTACCGCTGCAGGATTCTACGATTGACCTGTGCATTCTGACCCATGAATTAGATTTTTCAAGCGATCCTCATCAATTATTACGGGAAATAGACAGGGTTTTAGCGCTCGATGGTACGTTAATCATCAGTGGTTACAATCCAATAAGTTTACTCGGATTACGTAATGCACTTAACCCTAAAAATCCTAAGAATGCACGCCTCTTTTTACCTAATAGGGTGATCGACTGGTTGCATTTACTGGGCTTTAAAATTCAGCAAAAACAACACTTTGATTTTCTATCGCGCAATTTAAATAGCACCTGCTCACTTTTTATTGAGGATTTTGGGCAGAACTATCTACCCTATTTTTGCAGTGTTTATTTTATTATCGCAAAAAAAAGCACCATACCAATGACACCCGTCAAATATCCCTTTCAATTTAAAGGAAAAATAATCACCGGGCAGGCAGCGGCAACACGAACTAGCCCTCGTAACCAATGTCCTCCTGAGTAGGGTTATCTTCTGCAGCCTGGCGGGCAAGATCATCGCAACGCTCATTCTCAGGGTGACCTGAGTGGCCTTTAACCCAATGCCAGGCCACTTTATGCTTCTCTTGTGCCGCATCCAATGCTTTCCACAGATCGACATTTTTAACCGGTGCTTTAGCGGCAGTTTTCCAACCGCGTTTTTTCCAATTATGAATCCATAACGTAATACCTTGACGCACATACTGACTATCGGTTGTTAACTCAACTTCACAGGGCTCGGTTAACGTTTGCAGCGCTTTTATACAGGCTAACATTTCCATGCGGTTGTTCGTTGTGAGCAAAAAACCTTCCGATAACTCTTTGCAGTGTTCATTATAAATCATCACGGCGCCGTAACCGCCCGGTCCCGGATTGCCTAAACAGGAGCCATCTGTAAAAAGTTGAATTTTTTTCATTCATATACCAAATTGATTAATTATTATAAACCCACCCACTTCACCATGAAGTACCTGCATTCTGAGGTAATTTGGGTATTAGGTGGTAAACTATACGGCTAATATTCAAATTATTAAAACTATTAATTGAGATCCGCATGAACACAGACAAAATGATACGACAGGTTGTGTTAGACACAGAGACAACGGGTATGAATAAAGGTGGTACGATTTATGTCGGTCATCGAATCATCGAAATTGGTTGTGTTGAAGTCATTAATCGACGTTTAACTGGCCGCCATTTCCATGTTTATGTCAAACCGGATCGTGAAATCGACCCCGAAGCTATTGCCGTTCATGGTATTACAGATGAATTTTTGCAGGATAAGCCCGCGTTTAGCGAAATTGCAGATGAATTCATAGCGTTTATCAAAGGGGCTGAATTAGTTATTCATAACGCACCTTTTGACGTCGGCTTTATGGATCAGGAGTTTCGTTTTTTAAATAAAAGAACAAAACCAACCGCTGAAATATCGACCATCACAGATACATTAGTCATGGCAAGAAAAATGTATCCCGGCAAACGTGCCAGCCTTGATGCTCTGTGCCGAGAACTTGCTATTGATAATAAGCACCGTGTTCTGCATGGCGCTTTATTAGATGCGGAAATATTAGCCGATGTTTACCTGCTCATGACCGGCGGGCAAAAAAAACTTAATCTCTCGAGCTCAGGACAAAATGAAACTAATACAGGAAAACGTGCGAGAAAGACGCAATCGCCACTCGCTATTATTAGAGCCAGCGAAGATGAACAACAGGCACATGAAGAACGCTTAGATCTCATTGAAAAGTCAGCCAGTTGCCTATGGCGGTAATAATATTGGAACGCGGTAATAGATCTAAAAATGAAATTTAAACAATTAATATTTTGATCAATCATCTTATAGCAAGCCTCAAAAAGCGATAAGCAACAAGTACTTTAGCGTCCAAACAAGTTAAAAAACAGGCATAATGACGATAAAACGAGCGATCGAGAAAGTTAAGGCAAAATATTGGCAATTCTTTATTGACTCGGCAAATGCAACTCCGTATTATCTGCGCCTCAACAAAGATGCACATTGTGTGTTGTTGACATTTGCTGGAGTGGTAGTTCAGTTGGTTAGAATACCGGCCTGTCACGCCGGGGGTCGCGGGTTCGAGTCCCGTCCACTCCGCCAAACTCTTTTTATAAAGTTTATTGGCAAGTAAATTCCAGCAAATCCAACGGGTTGTAAATCGATGATTACGTCGATTGTTAAAGTGAAAACCTTAACTAAATTTTATGAAAATAAAAAGTAATAACTGATGATTATCACGTGGAGTGGTAGTTCAGTTGGTTAGAATACCGGCCTGTCACGCCGGGGGTCGCGGGTTCGAGTCCCGTCCACTCCGCCAACATCATACTCAGGTATGAGAACGATAATTATCAAGTGTCGGCCTGTCACGCCGGATTCGGGTTTTAATTCGAATAAAATAGTGATGTTTAATACTGTAATACTACGTGGAGTGGTAGTTCAGTTGGTTAGAATACCGGCCTGTCACGCCGGGGGTCGCGGGTTCGAGTCCCGTCCACTCCGCCAACAGTATTTACGTATCAAGCAAATAATCGGCCTGTCACGCCGGATTCGGGTTTTAATTCGAATAAGATAGTGATATTTATGTGTAACCAACACATAAAGTGAAGAAAGCTGTAACACACTCGTGGAGTGGTAGTTCAGTTGGTTAGAATACCGGCCTGTCACGCCGGGGGTCGCGGGTTCGAGTCCCGTCCACTCCGCCAACTTCATACTTAGGTATGTAATGAACGATGTGTACAACAGTCAGCCTATAATGTGAGTTATAGAAAAATAAAAGATTTTCGCGGAGTGGTAGTTCAGTTGGTTAGAATACCGGCCTGTCACGCCGGGGGTCGCGGGTTCGAGTCCCGTCCACTCCGCCAATTTCCTTTTATCCCTATCTAGTAATTAATTACCTTTTTTAAATATTCTTTTATATATTAAAAATACTATTGACTTGAAATTAAAAAAAATTTCCATAAAGCACTAGTTCAGTTGCTTACCTCTTATTTAAAATAAAGCCGACCAGTCACACCAGATATCACCGATTCGAGTCCTGTTAACCAAGCCAATTTCCTTTTATCCCTATCAAGTAAAAATCCCCTATTACAATCAGATTAAAATCATATTAAATAAAAAATTTCACAGAGCAGTAGTTCAGTTGGTTACCTCTTATTTAAAATAAAGCCGACCAGTCACACCAGAGCTCACCGATTCGATTCCCGTTAACCAAGCCAATTTCCTTTTATCCATATTAAGTAGAAACGCCCCCTATTATACCAAAAGAAATTAAATTGTGATCTGAAGTTAATTAATGGAATGGGTGGAGTGCATTCTATGCTCCGCAGGCAGTGGCAATCGGTGCGCGGAGCGCACCCTACGGGCTGGTCTTTCTCTGTGTAGCGCGCAGCGCTTCGGTGTTCTCTGTGCTAGTCCCTTTAAAGTGCTGTTCAGGCTTAAAAGCAACAGGCCGAGCCTAAAGGCCCGGTTCCGAGAGCTGCTGCACACTTTATCCTTTAAAGGCAAAATTGACACTCCTAAGCAGTAGTGATGATTACTGATACCAAAAGCATTAAATTTATGATCAGTTCTTCCAAAGGAAAAATTTACGCTCACAAAGCAATCGGTATGATTTTGAATAGTAAATCTGATTACTTTATTAATGTATTTGATATGGGGTTATCGGTAGGGTGTATTCTATGCACCGCGGGCAGCGACAATCGGTGCAGCGAATAAGCGACAGCTTAGTATCTGAGCAGACACCCTACGAGCTATACGTTTGTTGTCATGGTTCGTGCTAATTGGCGTTCAAATAAGAAAGCCATTAAATTTAGGATCAATTTTAAATAGTAAATTGGATCACTTTATTAATGCGGTTGGTATGAACAATAAATATGATTACTTAATTAATGCGTTTGATAGGATATTTTTACAAAACATTGCCTGGGTTGCAAATGATAAACTGTACATCGGCGCTCGGAACTGAGCCTTTAGGCTCGGCATTTTTTATTTTTCTGAAATAGTGTATTGATACCGAACGTAGCCGAGCGGGGAATATTTTGATCAGTGATCTAGAGAGAGTCTGTTCAAAAGATTGAATCAACATCATAAGTTAATTAATGGAATCGGTAGGGGCTCACCACCAGCAGCCTAAGTCGCTGCGCAGAGCGCACCCTAGGTGTTCTATCGCCAATCTATTGAACAAGTGTGGGCACGCATGATTTTGCATTTAAAGGTTATAAACACATAGCTGATCCGGTTAGTAGACGATGGAATAAGCGGAACAGGTAAAAACGCTCTGCAAAGGGAGTGGTAAATTTGATCACTTTGGTATAATCCGATTAATATTGTACTGTCTCTTTTTGGAAATACGACTTCAGCCTTCTATAACGTGCTTAAAATTACATTTAAAAATATAAAAACAGAGCAATCAGTCTTGCGGATTAATCTCAATGCCTATCAGAAATTAACAATAAGCGTTAATCCATTAACGCCAATCCTCCTGTTTTCTTATCGTCTTTTCCAGTTTTTTCAGTAATGTTGCCATGATGCAACTTAAATTTAAGCGTTATATTAGTGGCTGAATCTGAATTTTTTATAGCTTCCTCTTCAGATATTTTTCCTGCAATGGTGAGATCAAATAATGCACCATCAAATGTTTGCATTCCTAAACCTTTCGATTTTTCCATCACCTCTTTCAACAAACCAAAGTCACCACGCTTAATCATATCGCGTATCGTTAGGCTTCCCATCATCACTTCAATAGCAGCACAACGTTTGCCATCAACCGTTGGGATTAACCGTTGAGATATAAAAGATTTCAAGTTATTACCTAAATCACTTAACAACTGAGTACGACGATCTTCCGGAAAGAAGTTAATAATACGATCCAATGCCTGGTTAGCATTATTCGCATGTAGTGTTGAAATAGCTAAGTGCCCGGTTTCTGCAAAGGCTAATGCGTGCTCCATTGTTTCCCTATCGCGGATTTCACCTATTAAAATAACATCGGGTGCCTGACGCAGAGTATTTTTTAAGGCGGCATGAAAACTGCGCGTATCGACCCCTACTTCACGCTGATTGACGATACTTTTTTTGTGCTGGTGTACAAACTCAATAGGATCTTCAATGGTAATAATATGGCCTGAGACATTAGTATTTCGGTAATCGATTAATGCTGCTAATGAGGTCGATTTACCCGAGCCCGTTCCGCCTACAAATAATACTAAACCTCGTTTAGCCGTAATCACATCTTTAAGTATGTCCGGAAGCCCTAAGTCATCAAGGCTAGGGATCTCAATTTTAATATTACGCGCAACGATTGAAACTTCATTACGTTGTTTAAAAACATTAACCCGAAAGCGTCCAACTTTGGAAATAGAGATCGCTAAGTTCATTTCCAGCTCTTGCTCAAATGCTGTTTTTTGTTCACTATCCATAATCGAAGCGGCTATTTCAGCAACTTCTCCTGCTCGAAAAGGGGTCTCCGTTAAAGGTTCTAATGTGCCTTGAAATTTAGCTGAAGGGGGAGCCCCCGTTGACAGGTAAAGATCCGAGCCATCTTTGCTCGACAAGATATTAAGCATCTCTTCAAATTCCATCTGTAACTCCTAAATTAAAAATTATTTGTTAGCTATAATAATTAAATTATAAAGAAGCCTTGCCAATTAACAACGTTAAAGATCTATATTTTTTTCCTTCCGGCTCAATAAAATAAGGGTATATAACTAAATTACTTGCTGAGATTAACTCTCTTCATTGATGGTAAATGTAAAGGTTGTTATTTTATCTTGTGAGCGCGCAGAAACATTTCCACCATGAATTTTAGCGATAGATTGAGTGATGGCCAGACCAAGCCCAACACGTTCGAGTGAGCAGCATGTCCTTGCTTTATCTGAACGGTAAAAACGCTCAAACAGATGCGGCAATTCATCCTCAGGAATAGTCAGACCAGAATTAACAATATCAACGATAACACTTTCTTTAATTTTCGAAATATTAATGGCTATTTCACTGCCCTCAAAGCTATGGTAAATCGCATTAGAAAGTAAGTTACTAAAGGCACGGCGTAACATTAATTTATCGCCCATCACTTCCGCTTCTCCTTGTGATATCAGCTTAATATTACGATCTTCTGCGAGCGCATCATAAAATTCAAAGAGATCTTCAATTTCCTGCTCCAGTAAAATAGGCTCAGCTGAAAGTGCAATCAGTGCATTTTCAGTTTTCGCTAAAAACAACATATCTGAAATCATTTTACCCAAGCGTTGAAATTCTTCTGCATTAGACCCCAGCGTCATTAAATATTCATTTTTACTTCTGGGCTGTGATAATGCGACTTGAGTCTGCATCATTAAATTATTGATAGGACTGCGCAGTTCATGAGCAATATCAGAAGAAAAGTTTTCTAAGCGCTGAAAAGCTTCTTCCAATCGCGCCAGCATAGAGTTGAGGGTTTCTGATAACCCGGCAATTTCAATCGGCAAATTATCAACGGGCATGCGCTGTTTAATATCTTTACCTGACACTAAGGTGGCTTGTTTCGATAATACTTTTAAGGGCAGTAACCCGCGGTAAGTAACAAACCATTGCAATAGTGCACTGAGAAGTGCGCCAATCACTATAAATTTGAGTAACACATTATTTAAATTGGCTAAAAAGTCACGATGATGGTTAATATTAAGCGCCAGTGTAACCAGTACCATTGAATCCTTATCGTTGAAATCTTTTAATGTAAAGCGGAATTGCTTACCTCGATAAAAGTTATCTTTATCTTGCCATTCTAATAAATTATTTTTTAGATTCTCTCTATTTTCTGGCTGAGGCTCTCTTCCACCCACTTGAAAATTATATATTGGTCTAAGTTTTTCGAAATCGTAATCAATAGAATTCTGCCCATCTCCATTTAAAATACTATCGGGAAAGCGAATATTACCAGAGATATAAAGCACTATTTTATCATCAGGATTATCTATTTTAATAGCTACCCCTTCCAGTTTTTCCATCTTAGCTGCAATTTCAGAAAAGTCTTTATTGAGATGGGTTCTGGCAATAAGCTCTTTCATCATATGCGCTTTATTGTTTAGTATAAAAGTATCTTCTCTTAAAAAATAACCGATAATTTCATACTTTAAACACCAGGATAATAAGCATAGGGTAACAATAGCGACCATCGTAAAAAACCAGGTAAGACGCAGAGTTAAAGAGCGTTGCAGGATCATACGTACTCCAGAAAAAAATTAATAGGCTTTATATAAGCGCTTAATAAAAATAAGGCACCTGTTAAGTTACAAAGTTAAGTGCAACGTTAAGCGACAAATATCATGCTTGAAAATCAAAGTGTAACCTTATCAAATTAAACAAGGGAGCATTATTTACTAAGATGACAAAGATGTCATCTTAGTGTTGGTTTCTGGTCATCTAGTAGGGGCTATTCTTGTCGGGTAGCAAACAAAGATGCTAAACAACTTACTCAAGGAAGCTAAAATGAAATCAATTAAAAATGTAATACTCGCATCAGCAATGGTAATTTTAAGTGCAAATGTTTTTGCTGGAAGCACAGTTTATGGGAATTACAGTCAGTACCATGAGAATAAAGTCATTAAAACGCAGGTGGTTGATACTAAAAGCAACGCTTATTCACTTGCCTTTGAAAAATCTGAGCAGCTTAACGCAAAGTCTGGCAGTGAATTAAGTGATGAATTGGCGTTATCATTAGGTTCTTTTAAAGAGAAAAATAGTGTAACTTTGAATGATAATGCATATATTACTGTTCAAGAGTCGATGAATAGTCAGGGTGATCTTGTTTACACGGGTATGCTAAATGTAGATTACAGCTATTCTCAAGCCAATCAATCCAATTAAGTAAAAGACGTGATGATCTGATATTTAATCTTACTCTTTTGTTCTGCAAGCAGCAAAAACAACCCGGCCTTATTATAAGCTGGGTTTTTTTGTGTTAATTATACGCATCACGGGCACTTTTAACTGAGAGGGAAATATGAGGTTACTGATTGTAGAAGATGAAAAAAAAACCGGAGAATACCTTAAAAAAGGGCTGACAGAATCCAGCTTTAGAGTGGATTTAGCAATCAACGGGATTGACGGCCTGCATCAGGCGATGAGCGAAGAATATGATCTCATCATTTTGGATGTAATGTTACCCAAACTCAATGGTTGGCAGGTTTTACAAACATTACGCAGCAGCAAAATCGATATTCCGGTATTAATGCTGACCGGACGAGATCAAATAGAAGATCGGGTCAAAGGATTAGAATTAGGAGCCGATGACTATCTGGTGAAGCCTTTTGCTTTTGTAGAGCTGCTCGCTCGTATCCGTAATATCCTAAGAAGAAACAGCCCATCAAGTAAAGATGAAGCCACTATCCAAATAGAAAATTTACAATTAGATCTGCTGCGCAGACGGGTTTATCGAGATAGTGAAGCCATCAACTTAACGGCAAAAGAATTTTCTCTTCTGGAATTGTTAATGCAGCGTAAGGGAGAGGTATTAAGCCGCTCACTGATTGCCTCTCAAGTTTGGGATATGAATTTTGACAGTGATACCAATGTCATTGATGTGGCCATTCGACGACTGCGTAATAAGGTCGATAAACCTTTTGAGCCAAAACTGATCCATACCATCCGCGGTATGGGTTACGTGTTGGATATTATTGATGAGAATGAAGAGCTTTAGAAAATACAATGCTGTTCATCGCAAACAGCATTTTGCCTGCCTCAACATGCACAATTGGCATATTGAGGTAGAAAAGGTGCTATCCGCCCCAAGAGTCACGCAACGCAACGGTACGGTTAAAAACCAGCCGTTCGGGTGATGAATCTTTATTATCGGCACAGAAGTAACCTTCACGCTCAAATTGGTAAGCTTTTTCTGCCGGTGCATCACTAAGACCTGACTCCACAAAACCGTGTTTTACCACTAAAGCGTTTTGATTGAGTACTTCGTGGATATTTTCTGCACCAGCAGGGTTTTCAACCATAAACAAAGGCTCATAGATTCGAAACTCTGCAGCTTGGTTTTCAACCGCACTAACCCAGTGGATCACGCCTTTCACTTTACGCCCGTCCGTTGGATTGTTACCCAGCGTTTCAGGATCGTAAGAGCAGTGGATTTCAGTGATTTCGCCCGCATCATCTTTAATCACCTGGTCAGCTTTAATCACATAAGCATTACGTAAACGTACTTCTTTACCCAACACTAAACGTTTATATTTTTTATTCGCTTCTTCTCTAAAATCAGCACGGTCAATAAAAATTTCGCGTGAGAAAGTGACGGTTCTTGTTCCCATACTTTCATCTTTAGGGTGTACAGCCGCGATTAATTTTTCCGTTTTATTTTCGTCATAATTGCTAATAATCACTTTAACAGGATCAAGCACAGCCATAGCGCGAGGCCCATGAGCTTCAAGATTTTCACGAACGCAAGCTTCTAGCGATGCCAGTTCAACGGTGTTTTCCTGTTTAGTTACACCAATACGTTTACAAAATTCACGAATAGCGGCAGCCGGGTAACCACGACGGCGCATACCTGAGATAGTCGGCATACGCGGATCATCCCAGGCACTTATAATTTCCTCTTCAATTAACGCATGTAATTTACGTTTAGAGGTTAAAGTATATTGTAAATTAAGGCGGGAAAACTCAATTTGACGCGGTTTACAGGCAATACTGATATTGGCTAATACCCAATCATACAAAGGGCGGTGATCTTCAAATTCAAGCGTACACAGACTGTGGGTTATGCCTTCAAGCGCATCCGAAATACAATGGGTAAAATCGTACATTGGATAGATACACCACTTATCACCCGTTTGATGATGATGCGCAAAACGAATGCGGTAAAGAACCGGATCGCGCATTTTCATATTAGGTGACGCCATATCAATTTTTGCCCGCAGCATCATAGAGCCTTCGGCAAACTCACCCGCACGCATACGCGCAAAAAGATCTAAACTTTCTGAGGTAGGGCGATTTCTAAAGGGGCTGTCTTTACCCGCAGTCATTAACGAGCCTCTATATTCTCGAGTTTGTTGCGCATCGAGCGCACAAACATAAGCTTTGTCTTTTTTAATTAACTCAACGGCAAAGTCATATAACTGTTCAAAATAGTCAGATGAGTAATGTATATCACCCGCCCATTTAAACCCTAACCAACGCACATCCTTCTCAATAGCTGCAACATAATCCGCATCTTCTTTTACCGGATTAGTATCATCAAAACGCAGATTGCAAAGTGCATTAGGGTAATCTTCTGCAAGTCCAAAATTTAAACAGATAGATTTAGCATGACCTATATGCAAATAACCATTCGGTTCCGGCGGAAAGCGTGTGTGTATCACCTGATGCTTACCACTTTGTAGATCCGAATCGATGATGTTACGAATAAAATTGCTTGGCGCAGTGTCAACCTGAGTCATTGCTTACCTCTAAATAAATATAAATCGAAAAATAGCATTAATCATCTTATATTATACGGCTAACCTCAAGGGAAATAAGCTGCAAAAGAACAACAATAAATTCAAAGGGGGGAAAAGCACTGCGAAGAGTGCTTTTTGATGGTAATCGGGGCTATTTATTCTTCCAAGCGTGTTATCGGTCGTTCATGCCCAAACTACTTGAAGAGGCAGATAGCTGCATCTTCAAATGATTTGGGTATATATATAATTAACTATCTCTCTGCCCTGCCGACAGATAAACAGCTCCCAGTGATAGCCAGTCTTTATTTAACCGCTTTAATACGATCGGCGATACTTTCTGCCTGCGGACCAATAATTACTTGTAAGTTATCATCACCTATTTTAACGACTCCCATCGCGCCTAACGCTTTAAGATCGGCCTCACAAATCAGACTGCGATCTTTAAGCGTTAAACGTAAGCGCGTAATGCAGGCGTCAATAACCTCAAGGTTATCTCGTCCACCCAATGCAATAACATATTGCGCCGCCAATTCCCCGGCATCTTCAGATGCTGATGCGGTTGATCCATTCACCTCGTCATCTTCACGGCCGGGAGTTTTAAGATTAAGGCCTTTAATTAAGGCCAGAAAAACGAAGTAGTAGATTGCGAAGAAAGCAACACCCTGCACCAACAGCATGTACCACTGTTTGGCCAATGGATTTTGTGAGGAAAGCACCATATCCACCAGGCCGGCTGAGAAACCAAAACCTGCCATCCACTCCATTGAAGCTGCAATGTACAGTGAGAAACCGCTTAATAATGCGTGAATCACATATAAAATGGGTGCTGCAAACATAAAGGAGAATTCCAGCGGTTCTGTGACACCCGTAAAGAAAGAAGCTAAAGCAGCTGCCAGCATCAGCGAAGCCGTTTTTGCTTTATTTTCAGGTTTAGCTGCTTTGTAGATAGCCAATGCCGCGCCGGGAAGGCCAAACATCATAATAGGGAAGAAACCGGCCTGATACATCCCCGTTTTACCCAGAATTGCGGTACCGGCATCTAATGATGACTGACCACCTAAAAAGTTGGGAATGTCATTAATACCTGCAACATCAAACCAGAATACGGAGTTAAGTGCATGGTGGAGACCTACAGGGATTAATAAACGGTTAAAGAATCCGTAAATACCGGCACCAATTTCACCCATTCCTGAAATGGTTTCACCAAAATGTTGTAGACCGGAAAATATAATCGGCCATATAAACATCAGCACGAATGACACAAAGATCATCACTACAGAGACGACTATTGGCACTAAACGACGGCCGGAAAAGAAAGCCAATGCCGAATGCAGTTCAACATTTGAGAATTTATTATATAGTTCAGCGGAGAAAATACCGACTAAGATACCCACAAATTGATTGTTAATTTTATTGAAGGCAAAAGGGACGTCCGCAGGTGCAATACCTTGAATTTGTGCAACCGCAGCAGGAGAAAGCAGCGTGGTGACAACCAAGAAACCGACTAAACCTGACAGTGCTGCGGCACCATCTTTATCTTTTGACAAACCGTAAGCAACACCCACAGCAAATAACATCGACATGTTATCGATCACCGCCGCCCCAGCTTTAATAAGGAATGCAGCTAACGCTGAATCTCCTCCCCACCCGTTTGGATCGATCCAGTAACCCAGACCCATTAAAATTGCCGCTGCTGGAAGCACTGCAACAGGCACCATTAATGCGCGCCCTACTTTTTGAAAATAACCAAGAATATTCATATTAACTCTCCTTTATTTTATGAACTAATCATTTTAGTGTTAGGTTTTTTATGTTTGATTGTTTAATAGCAAATCCATTAATTTTCTGTTTATTTAGACTGATTATTGGAATTGATATAAGTATTTTATAAAATTTTTAATGTTGCAGTCACAATCTGCAAAATGGACTTTTCTGTGTTTATATTTTCAATACCGCTTTAACTGCGCAATAACACCGGCATTTAAAGCGCATTTCCAAAAAAAGATCACAAATTTAATAAGCTGCGTCGACCTTCTTTCTTTTATGGGATTCTATCGATCTTATTTCGCATCGCAAACTTACTCCGCGGGTTTTGTGATCAAAATCACCTGTTAAGCATCTTTTTAAACCATTTAGATAGCAATAAAGTGCGACTTAATTTACGCTACGCATTAACTACACAACCAATCTTAATATACGGAGTAAAAAATGCGTTTAATTCCTCTCGAAACAACAACTGATGTCGCCTTCTGGTCTGCTCGTTACATTAGCGATGCAATTAATAAATATTCACCCACCAAAGAACGACCTTTTGTATTGGGTTTACCAACCGGTGGCACGCCACTGGAAACTTACAAACGTCTTATAGAACTTTATAATAAAGGCGAAGTAAGTTTTGAAAATGTCGTTACCTTTAATATGGATGAATATGTTGGTCTCGAACCTGAGCATCCTCAAAGCTATTATCATTTCATGCATCAGAATTTTTTCAGCAAGATTGATATCCGAATAGAAAATACCCACCTACTTAACGGGCTTGCGAATGATCTGCAAGCCGAATGCCTGCGTTTTGAAAAAAAGATTAAGTCTTACGGAAAAATCAATTTATTTATCGGTGGCGTTGGTGCGGATGGTCATATCGCCTTTAATGAGCCAGCCTCCTCGTTAGCTTCGCGTACACGCGTTAAAACATTAGCCTCGAATACACGAATTGCTAACTCACGTTTTTTCAACAACGATATTAACCAGGTTCCTAAATTGGCATTAACCATTGGTGTTGGCACTTTATTAGAGGCCGAAGAAATATTAATCCTGGTAACCGGCCACCATAAAGCACTGGCACTTGAAGCCGCTATACAAGGTAATGTAAACCACCTTTGGACAGTTACTGCATTACAACTTCATCCAAAAACGATCATTGCATGTGATGCAGCATCGACAATGGAACTGAAAGTTAAAACATTAAAGTACTTCACTGAATTAGAAAACGACAATATCGGCTATTTATAAACGTCATTAATCACAGCCGGCATTTAATCCGAATAAAATGGATGGAAAAGTTTCAAATAAGCAATTTTTAATTGTAAAATAAAAACAAAAAAAGCATTCGTTTTAATATATAACTTACTGGATTGACTATCATATCCTCTGCTCAAAAGTTGGATTAAACAGTAAAAAACGGCAATATATCCCGGCACGATTTGAACAGCGGCACTTATATTAAATGGAGAAGTTTACAATGTACGCATTAACAAATTGTAAAATTTATACAACAGACGCAGTGTTACTCGAACATGCTGTGATCGTAAAAAATGATAAGATCGACAGTGTGATACCCATTGCAGAGCTCAGTTCAAAAATCAAAAATATTGATCTTCTTGGTGCGAACCTTTCTCCGGGGTTTATCGATCTGCAGCTGAACGGTTGCGGTGGTGTTATGTTTAATAATGAAATAACAGAAAAAACACTGGCGATAATGCAGTCTACCAATCTCAAATCGGGCTGTACCAGCTACCTGCCAACACTTATCACCTCGTCGAATGAAGATATGAGAACGGCACTCAAAGTAACCCGGGATTATATAAATAAAAAGCCAAACGAAGTATTAGGCTTGCATTTAGAGGGGCCTTATTTAAGCATAGAGAAAAAAGGAATTCATCGCCCCGAATATATCCGCAAAGCTGATCTCTCTATGCTGGATCTTATTTGCCAAAATGCGGATATCGTCAGCAAAGTTACACTTGCACCGGAAAAAAACTCGGTTGAGGTGATCCAACGGCTTAGTAAAGCGGGGATTGTTGTTGCGATAGGGCATAGCAACGCCACCTACGCACAGGCAGCAGTGGCTATTGATAACGGTGCCACCTTTGCAACTCACCTGTTTAATGCCATGACGCCAATGACAGGTCGCGAACCGGGCGTCATTGGTGCAGTTTATGATAAAAATATTTATGCCGGGATTATTGTGGATGGTTTCCATGTAGCTTACGAAAATGTCCGTATTTCGAAAAAAATAATGGCTGAAAAACTTATTTTAGTCACCGATGCCACTGCACCTGCCGGGGCTGATATTGAACAATTTGATTTTGTCGGCACCACTGTATATTACAAAGATGGGAAATGTTTCGCCGCCGATGGTACACTGGGCGGCTCTGCCTTGACTATGATTGAAGCCATTGAGAAAAGTGTCAAATTTGTTGGAATTGAACTTGCAGAAGCGGTTCGCATGGCAACTTTATACCCTGCGAGGGCAATGTCTATTGCAAATAAAATAGGCAGTATAAAATCGGGCAATATTGCTAATTTAGCCATTTTTAGCAGCGATTATAAAGTGACCGGCACTGTGCTCAATGGTGTGTATAAAGCATCTTAAAAAAACATTTAAAAATCAACAGAGAGTACCCATCAGAGCGGTTCAGGCCAGGTGATTAATGTCTGAACCGATGAATGTCATAAATATAAGCAATTGTGCTAACAAACGAATTAATAACCCATCCAATAACAACATGCAGCGCTCAAACCTGCAGCTCAACAAGGGTTAATTTTAACAGGCAACCGGATCATCTTTTTAATTCGTTTGCGAGTATATTAAGGATCGGTAAATAACGATGGAACGAAATAATCAGCAAGCGGATTCCGTCATTGCCAGCGTTGATCATATTAAACAACTAAACAGTGCAACGATTTACAAAGTAATCGAAAAACACGCCCCTATTTCCCGCGTTAAGATTGCCAATGTAAGCAAACTAGCACCAGCCAGCGTGACCAAAATTACCCGTCAACTTCTTCAACAGGGCATTATTTGCGAAACCGCACGACAAGCTTCAACCGGGGGGCGTTGTGCGATTTCACTGGCTCCTAATACGGATAATATTCATGTCCTTGCGATTAAAATAGGACAAAAAACATTATCTTTAAGTGGTTATAACTTAGCGGCTGAACAGTTGACTATAAAAAAAATCAAGATAAAGGCTGAAGATGAACAGCAACTACTTGCATTTTTGATCGCCACAATCGACAATTTCATCAAAAAACAACAAAAAAATACGCGTAAAATATCTGCTATTGCCATCTCTTTATCGGGTTTAATCAATCCAAAAAAAGGGGTTGTGCTCTATAGCCCCTACCATCCATTAGTTAACTTTCCCTTGGCGAATAAAATTGAACAGCATTTTCAGCTGCCTACTTTTATTGGCAACCATACCCGCTCATTAGCACTGGCTGAACACTATTTTGGTGCGTCTAAAGAGTGTTTGGATTCGATTTTGATTAGTATTCACCATGGTGTTGGTTCGGGCATTATTATTGAGGGTAAAGCATTATTAGGGCAGAACTTTAATATTGGAGAAATAGGCCATATACAAGCAAATCCTGCGGGGCGGCAATGCCATTGTGGTAACTTTGGGTGTTTAGAAACAGAAGTTAGTGATAGGGTTATTGTTGAGAAAGTGGCAATGGCTATCAAACAGGGCAGCTTTACCCGCTTAAGCTTAGATTCCTTGAACATTGAAAAAATTTATCAGGCGGCAGAAGATAATGATCCCTTGTGTCAAAAGATAGTCGAAGATGCTGCAACCTATTTAGGTAAAGCCATCGCCATTTTAATTAATCTATTAAATCCGCAAAAAATCATTATTGCGGGTAAGATCATCCGTGCAAAAACAAGTTTATTATCAACCATTGAGCAATGTATCGCTCATCAGGTATTACCCAACTTTCAACATAAAGTGCAAATAGAGACCTCTCAATTAGAACCAGATACAACACTGGCCGCCTTTGCTTTGATCAAACAAGCCATTTATGATGGCGATTTACTGCAGCGGATTGATGGCTGAAAGCTCGAAACTCGAAACTCGAAACTCGAAGCTCGAAGCTCAAAATAGCCTTTATTATCCAAGCAATTTTACAGACAATCTTTGGATTTTCCTGTGGATATTATTGGCTAACTTCAGCTGGGGATCTTTTGCAATTAAACCGGTAAAGAGTGTCCCGACGGTATTCGCTCCTATCGTTTGCGCAGTCATTTTAAGTTGTTTATGGGTTCCATACATAAAACGGCCCAACATTCCGGGAGCTGCACATGAGGAGACCAAAATTGCTTTTTTCTTATGTGCGTTTGTCTTTCTGAACTCAGGAGAATTCTTATCCCAAGGCCAGTAAGCATAAACTATTAGTCTCTCCATAAAGCGCTTAAAAATGGCCGTTACTGAGCCGAAATTAGTGGGCGCGGCAAGGATATAACCATCTGCTTGTGCTATTTTTTTGATTAGTGCTTCCATACCATCATGTTGCACACACTTGCCTGGTGACTCACTAGGCTGCAGGGTACACTCTCGGCAATTACGACAGAACTCAATGGGGTATTTTCTTAGCAGAATAACCTCTACTTCTGCACCTGCTGACTCCAGAGCTTTTACCAAAGCGTTAACAGCTTGATCGGTAATGCCGCCATCTCTATATGAACCATTAATTGCGAGTATCTTATTCATGAATGTGCCTCATCAAAGATGCAATTTTGTCTATATTGTAAGTAGGGGTATCGTAAGCAATTACGCCGTATTATTGGCATAAATTTCAGAAAGAAAAGCAGCAAACAATATTTTTTCTGTTGAACAGATTATTATATGCGATCTTTATTTTGCACAATAAGCTCTTTAATTTTTTTTAATTCAAGCTCTATTTTCTCGTTACTTTTACTGTTTTTGTAAGCCATGATAATCAGTTTCACTGAGACTAAAAAAACACCGGCCTCTAATAATATATCATGAGTAAAACCAGTGAAAAACAAAGCAGCGACAAAAAGAATAAAGGTAATCATAATGACTAAAATAGAACCTATATCAAAATGTTTCATAATTATTCCTCATCAATTTTAATCAACTAAAGCCGATAAGCAGGCTGTAAAAATTTTATAGCTTTTTAACAATGCGTTAAAATATTTTTCATAAAATCATAGAGTTAAGTTATTCTACATCCTTGTAGCTCAGTAATAGTCGCTTCACTCTCTTCGTGTAACGTCCAACTTAGTCATTCACCGGCAATTTTTTTGTTTCCACATAGACTTATCCTATTTCAAGTATAGCTTAAGTTTTTAAGCATTTAGCTAAACTGTATCTTCCTAAGTTGATAAATCATGGTATTTAACTATCTAGAAATAACTAGAAAGTCCCACTAAATTGGAGATCTATATTTAGATTAAATAAAGATGCTATTGCCTGAAACAGGGGGATAAGGAAAAACAAGCTGGCTCATGGGATAACGGATAGGGCCTAAATTTCTTCAGGCCCTTTTTTGGCGATGCTAGCAAGTCGTATTTCAAAACCACTTAACTATTACGCCAACTCAGTAGGAGATTAGCGTTGACTAAGTTATCGGTTTTTCATTGCTACGTTTTAACGATAAAATGCTTCAACAGTTCCTTTTCGCTTCATCAGAA
>NZ_PJBP01000109.1 GCF_002836415.1 Psychromonas sp. MB-3u-54
AGGTAAACCGTTCTCTACAAGTAAACCTTGAATGAAATCAGTACCTCCATAAATTTTATGTATTCCATGCAATAAGAACATTAAACTAAAGCTAACTCTAAGAATTAATTTCCCCAGATTCGGGGAATTTAAGCTTGATTCAAGTCGATCAATTAATACATTCAAAATTTAAACCTTATCTAATAAATAAATAAAAACTTTATCACCTTGTCGTTATCTAAAACATACAAGTTTATTGAGTGTTTTAGTCAAAAATACTGAATTAAATCATTGTTCTAGATCAATAAATGCATAATATAACAATACTTTTCACGACTGTATAAGCATCGAATTTACTGGCGGAATTGATGATAAAAGAGGCAAAAACATTAACGGATTTTGGGCTGCTTAATCCAATCTAAATCAGTTTTTCAGTGCGGATACTTATAGTGCCGTGTTCTTAATTAGGTACGTATAGATTCAATAAAAGGGGGGTTAGCGGTACATCATCGTTACATTGCTCGTTACGTAGCCACCCATCATTATTGCTCGTTACATAGCCACCCATCGTTATTGCTTTCATTAAAAGCTGTATATACGACCGCATCTTAATGTTTATGAAAAATTATATTTTAAAATACGTGGAGTCGATATACGGAAAGGGGGCACATTACGTCTTAGAAAAATTTACTCTGTTTGTCTGTAAAATTACGCAATTTCAACTTAATGATGGCAAAAGACAAGACGCACCCCCATTGCTAAATTAATTTAGCTGGTTCGATATTGAATAGAGCAAGTTAGATGCTGCCGACGGTGCCACTAATAGACTCGTAATTATAAACAAAGCTGTGTTTGATGCTATCAATCAGAAATTTCTATACAGCTCCTCCCACAATTTAGCTTCACCACGTAGGTCTAACCCTTTGCGGCGAGGAGGTTTCTCCTCAAAACGAACCATTTCTCGACGATCGACCTTCTTCCTACGTTGCTCCATACGGCGTTCGAGTCCGCTATATTGTGATTGATCACCTTCAGAATGTTGATTTTCAGTGATCATTTCCTCTTCGTCATCTGACATTAATTCAAGATGCATAACCGACCTCCTCTGTATGTTTTATACACTAGTACGATTTTAGTCAGCGTCTACATTTTAGGCAAGAAAGTAACAATTAAATAGCAATTTGTAGTTTGTTATCGATAAATTGAATTGACCAGTATCATGTTTAACTGATCTGTTGTACTTCGGGGGCCTCAGTTTTCTAACTTGTAAAGGGGCACAAAGCCAGTTAGAAGCGAAGCTAATCATCGTTACATAGCCACCCATCAATATTGCTAAAGTTGATAGCGCATCGGTTATTAGTAAGCTTTCGCTTCTGGCTTTTGGTTTAACTTTATTGGTGGCGTTTCGCCCTTGATGGCGTGTTGGTTAAAAAATGGGTTGCGTGGTTGTTGTACCCACAAGTTTGTTGTTAGCCTCAAGTTGTTTAAGTGCTTGAGGATTTTTATGGGTCTTTAAAATCAATCGGTTATATTGGTAACTTTTGGGTGTCTAGCCTTTCTACTTCAGCCTTTCACCTCCAGTATTTCTAGTAATCCTCTCGCTACTTGTATATCAATAAGTTTGTCGTTCAGTTGCGATAATGATGATCACTTTAAACAGAAAGCATGACAAATTCGGAGAATTATTGGTATGTGGGCTTAATTGGGCACTGACGGGAAATTACTATTCTAAATGCCTTTAATTGACAAAAGATTGACCTTCACATACTTTGATAAGTAGAGCTATTTTCTTTTTTGTTGTTAACAAAGTTAGATGGAATTTAATTTTGAGGAAACATGGATGTTATTGTACAAAAGAATAAAGTCACGAATTAAGATTATATTAGCTTTATTATTAGTTACATGGGGTCTAGGGATTCAAACTGTTTCTCATAATAATGAGTTAAAAAAAGATTATGATGATGACTACGCAGACTCAAAAAATAATAAAAAACAGGCGGATTACCTTAAAGGTAATTACCATGATGACTATTATTCTAAAAAAAACAAAGAGCATAGCAAACTCGATTATAATCAGCGTCACTACGATTCCGTTGACTCAGAAAAAGAAAACCGCAAGCTCGATTATAAACAGCATCACTACGATTCTGCTGACTTAGAAAAAGAAAAAGAAAAAGAAAATAGTAAATACGATGATATACAGCGTCCCTACGATTCCGCTGACTCAGAAAAAGAAAACAGCAAACTAGATTCTAAACCAAGTCACGACGATTCCGCTGACTCAGAAAAAGAAAACAGTAAACACGATCATAATGACTCCGAACAGTTTAATTCTCAAAATCAAAATCCAGAAATTATCTCCAGTGCAATACAAATGGGACGACAAGGAGAGCAATATCGATATCAAGTTGTCGCGACAGATGCTGATTCGACGGAGCTTACCTACTCGTTAGAACAAGCCCCAAATGGAATGACACTTAATGAAAAAACAGGGGAAATAAGTTGGATTATCAACAATGATTATTACAATCAAAGTACTGAACCCCTAAAGTTTTGTGAGCAGACGACAGATGATGAAATTCAAAAAATTACCTTCAGTGATTTTTCTGATTTATCAGTAATAACCCTCAATGGTGATACCGCCAACTTAAATCCAGTGGATAAAAATATTCTTCGGCTTACTGATGATCTGTGGCAGAGAGGAAGTGCATTTATTACAGAGCCTATTCTATTGAGTGAATCTTCTCCTCTTAAAGCTTCTTTTAGTACTGCGTTCAGCTTCCAAATTAGTGATTCTCATGGGCTTAGTGATTCCGACGGGCAAGGTGGCGATGGTTTTGTTTTTGTTATCCAGACTCAAGATGACGAAATAGACGCTTTTAAAAATGCTATCGGTTATGAAGGTATTAAAAAAAGTATCGGTATTGCATTTGATACATGGGCGAATAAAAGTAATTCAAAAAAAAATAACGGTAACCATCTAGGATTACATATTAACGGATCGAGTATTGCAACAAAACAAGTAAATTTACCTAACCGTCTAAATGATGGCAATATTTGGTTTGTTTGGATCGATTATTCTGGCATTTCAGAGCTATTAGAGGTGCGCCTAGCTTATGAAAATATCCGTCCAGCGCAGGCAACATTAAGCTATTCTCTCAATCTATCAAGCATATTGCAGACAGATAATGCTTATGTAGGTTTCACTTCCGCTACTGATGCTTCATCAAATATTCATGATATTATCAATTGGCAGTTTATCAACACATATTCCCCTCTTGGTGACGTACCGGATCTGGTCGCACATAATTTACAGCTGCATAAGATAAACGATCAGTATCAATTTCAGGCACAGTTAACCAACCGCAGTAAACCCTTGCTTGATACGGTATTGCAATCTGGATTTTTCTCAGAAAATCCCTCTCAAAATGGACAGTTACTGGGTGAAGAGGTGATTAATAACCTCGCTACGAATGAAACAATTGAGGTTAACTGGCCTGTTTCTGATATTCGTTTGCTCACCGATGATATTTATCTTTGGGCAGATAACCGTGAGAAAGTATTTGAATGTAATGAGCAAAATAATATTACAAAGAGTGCATTTGTTTGGGTCAAAGTAGCAGATGATAAAGGAGCTGAAGATCAGCAACTGTTTGTTATCTCGTTAAAAAATGAAAATAATCCACCTCGTATCACCAGCGCGTCAGTAAACAATGCCGCGTTAGGCTTACCATATACTTATCAAGTAGCCGCAATTGATGCAGATTTAGGAGATATACTTACCTACCGTTTACTCGACGCACCAAATACGATGGCGATTAATGCCAAGACTGGTGAGATCCGTTGGACAACTTTTATTGCGGGCGAATTTTCCATCACTGTTGAAGTGACCGACCTCGCCGGGGCAATAGATTCCCAGACTTATCCAATCGTAGTGCACCTGTTAAACAATTTTCCACCTAAAATAATTTCTCAACCTATTGTGCAAGCAACAGAAGAGCGGGCTTATCTCTACCACGCTATTGCGCAAGATTTAAATCCCAATGACCAGTTAACTTATTCACTGGAATTTGGTCCCGCAGGTATGGGAATTAATCCTAAATCGGGCACTATTAGCTGGATCCCGACTGATGATTACATTAGCGGTATGACTCAAATTAATAATCAGTGTTACCTAAAATCAGAAGAAAATACGGCCCCCTCTGTTGGTGATGCTGAAGTGCTTGTTGTTATTGATATTTCAGGTTCAATGGGTGGAGAAACGCGTTGGGTTGGTGGAATGGCTATCGCGTTGGAAGAAAAACTACAAGCTGCTGGGGTTGGCGCTGATAGTACGAATAAATATGGCCTGGTTAACTACTCAAGCTATGGACCAAGAAATACGCTGGTTAATGGAAATAAATTTGGAAACGCTCAAGATCTTGATGCAGCATCTGCCTCTTTAGGTCTAGGCGGTGGTAGTGAAGATGGTTGGCAAGCAATTCACTTTACGCTTAATGATTATCCCAAAGCTGAAAAAGCCGCGAGAAATATTATATTGATAACCGATGAAGATAGAGATAATCGTGACAATAACATCACATATGCTTCCATTTTACAGGCGTTAGATGGACAGGGAGTGTTACTTAATGCTGTCGTTAATGCACGTTTTAAATGTGAAGATGGTACATCTGCATTAGGCATAAATAGCGATCATATTGGTTATGTTGCAGACGGGAAAGGGGGGTATACGCTTTGCGATAATGCTTCAGCCTATTCCGGATCTGGTAATACTATTGCACATTATGTACAAATGGCGATGGAAAATGGTGGAGCAGCTTGGGATCTAAACTATTTACGCCGTGGTGGTTATTACGCAGAGTCGTTTTCTAAAGTTTTTATCGATATTAAAGTAAAAGAGATTATTGAACAACTGCCTCCTGCCATCGCACCCGATCTTATGGTCAGCAAACTTGGCTTAGTTAAAATTGATGATGGTTATCATGTCCGGTTAACACTGCTGAATCGTGGTCTAGTTGATGTTGGAACAGAAAGTAATATTATTGTGTACAGTGGTGATCCTGCCTTTAATGGTACCGAAATTGCGCGTTTTATGGTGCCCGCTATGCCCACCGGGCAGCAGAAGTTACTGGATGCTGTAGTCAATGAATCTCTGCTTAATCAAGATCTCTATGCACAGATAGAAGTGGTCGATGGGATAAGTGATTGTGAAACGGCTAATAATACAACACGTTCAGCATTAGTTAAATTAAAGGTTACAGATACAACCGCATTGTTTGATACACAGTTATACGCACTTGCGATCGAAGATATTAATATTGCCCCGCAAATCACCAGTCAGGCGAATACGCTTGCCAGAGTAAATGAAAGCTATCAATATCAAGTTACTGCAAAAGATAAGGATATTGGCGATGGCCTCACGTTTAGCCTAATAACAGATGAATCACAAGGTTATCTTATTCCTGAAGGTTTAGTGATTGATGATTTTACTGGATTAATATCTTGGACAGCAACGATTGAGCAGCTGGCACAGAGTTACTTAATTGCAAGTAAAGTCACCGACCTGCGTGGTGGCCAAGATATCCAAGTATTTGAACTTGAAGTTTCTGCACAAGCGGTGCGTCTATTTAGTCTGGGTGATCAATCTAACTACTCTGGCGATCCGGTTGAAGTACAGCTGATTATTAATCATGCACCAGCAGCTCAGTTGTCATATCAAGCAATGGGGCTACCGAGAGGTTTAAGTCTCAATAATGATGGTTTGATCTCAGGCGTGCCCTCTATTGAGGGCGAGTACCAAGTCAATATCACTGTCACCGATAGCAGTCACAACAGTCACTCTCAGGTTGATTTCGTATGGCGCATTACAACTGAGCAAAATATTGCACCGGAGATAACGTCCACCCCAGATCACCAGGCATTGTTAAATAACCTCTGGCGCTATCAGGTCACCGCTAAGGATCAAAATCAAGACAGATTAACATTTGCACTACTAAGAGGTCCGCAAGGCATGAGTCATCAAGATAATGGCTTAATTGAGTGGATACCTAGCATCAACCAGATGGGACAACATAGGGTTGAAATCACGGTAAGTGATGGTGTATTGACACAGATTCAACACTTTGTCATTGGAGTTCCACAGGGTGATTTAGATAATTACCCGCCTGTCATTAACAGTCAACCAAGCTCAAGCGTAGTGACCGATCAACAATACCGTTACCAAATTCAAGTAACCGATCCCGAAGGCGATGCTCTGACCATTACTCTGGACAAAGCGCCTGCAGGTATGCTGATTGATAGCCAAAACATATTAACCTGGGAACCCACACAGAAACAACTGGGCAGTCATCCGGTCGAAATAACTGTCAAGGATGGTACATATACCGTTAAGCAAAGTTTTACGGTTGCGGTGTTACTGGCTGCCAAAGAAAATAATAATCCGCTCGTCACTAGTCAGCCAACCGGGCTTGCAATTGTTAATAAAGCTTATCGCTATCAAGTTGTTGTCAGCGATGCTGATGGCGATAATCTGTATATCTCTATTGCACAGGGGCCTGCCGGGATGTCGCTCGATGAGTCTGCATTGAGTTGGATTCCAACATCTGCTGATATTGGAGAACACAGCGTTGTTATTCAAATAACCGATGGCAAGGTGTTGTTAAATCAGAGTTACACCCTAAAAGTAGCGGAAGTGAATAGCGCTAACCATGCACCCATTTTTACTTCATTACCAAGCAGTGAACAGAGTACGTTAGCCATCGGTCGTGAACTGAGTTTTGATATTAATGCCAGTGATCCTGATGGTGATCAACTGAGCTTTAGCATTGCAGTGACAGGCGATAATCTAGCCAGCTTAGATATTGATCTGCAAACGGGGTTACTAACAGCCTTTCCCTTTGCCGATGACCAAATAGCGACCTACCCCTACCAAATCACTGTTGATGATGGCAACGGGGGATCATCTTTCTTTAACGCTCAATTAACGGTATTAGCGAAGGGCAGCAACAACCATGCACCGCAGTTTATTAGCCAACCTGTCACTATTGTGCAAGTGGGTAATATATATCAGTATCAACTGCAAGCGAGCGACAGTGATGGTGATGCCATCACCTATAGTTTGCGTCCAAGCCCGCTGCATATTGATAATAATGGTCTGCTTAATTGGCAACCTTTAAGTGACGATATCGGCAGTCACGAAATAGAGCTCAGTGCGACAGATATCTATGGCGGGTCAGTATTGCAGACATTCATTATCTATGTGCTGGGAGCTGGAGATAATGCGCCGGTGATCACCTCGACTGCAATAACAGAGCTGCGTTTGGAACAAGGTGAATACCATTATCAAGTTCAAGCCGATGATGTCGATGGTCAAGCGGTCACCTTCCAATTACTGCAATCACCACAAGGGATGGATCTTGATAGCATTAGCGGTGAGGTAAGTTGGCTAGCGGATGAAACGCAACTAGGCAGCCATACGATTGAAGTGCGTGCAGCTGACATTGATGGTCATTCATCTGAGCAACGCTTTAAGCTACAAGTGAGCAATAGCGGCCCTTGGAATCGTAGAATGTGCCGCTAAAAAACAATTTATTCCTATGGTGACGTAGGAACACATATTTAGACACTCTCCCTGTTAAACAGGGAGTGCATCAGACAGGGACGGAATATGAATAATGACTCATTATTATCCGCAATACGCCATGCTAGCCGTTTTATGTTGACGGTTAGCTGCCTGATGATTATCAGCTACTGTTTTGTCTTTTACTCGCCTTCGGCGCATGCCATGGTTGATGCCAGCAAGCGAACCAAACCAGGCACAGAAGCACGGTTATTAACGCAATTAACTGAAAATAATAAATATTTAGCACAAGCTATCAGCGCCTTACATAAAGAGTTGAATAAAGACAAACCATCGCAAAAAAATTTAGATCATATTCAAACTTATATAGCTAAAAAGCATGACAAGCTCAGTGAGCAGCAAACACCAGTGGAGAAACTACTGTCTAAGCAATTAGCTCAGCTTAAAGATAAACATACAGATAAAAAACTGCTCGCTGCCATGCAAAAACAAACCTCTAACATCAATAATGAATATCAACTTTTACTGGATGATCTGAACCAGCTACAAAATTTTAAAAGTGCCAAAGAATTAATTGCTAAAAAAGAATTTGTTGCTAACCTCGACAACAAACTCACTCACATTAACCGTCAAGCACCGATACACAGCTATGACAATGATAACTTACCTTTTGGTCCGAACAGCAATCAGAAAATAGAAGCTGTACTCAGTCAAGAAGCACTTGAAGTTAAATTAAATACTGGCCAGTCAAGATTAAAAACGCCTTCAATGATGAGCTCAGTTGATCTTGATCTGCCTAGTGATGACGACTTAGCCGCCAATGTCGATGCACAACTCAGCGATGCAATCAAACAAAAAGCGCTTGAGTTAGGGAGCAATCCATTAACTATCTATAACTGGGTGTACAATAATATACGTTATCTGCCAAGCCATGGCTCAATGCAAGGTGCAGATTACACGCTGCTCAGTGAACAGGGTAATGCCATTGACAGTGCAAGCTTATTGGTTGCACTGCTACGCGCTTCTGCCAACCCTGCGCGTTATGTTTATGGCTCGGTTAGTTTATCGCCGGAGCAATTACAAAACTGGGTCGGTGGTGTTGATAACTGGGAAGCGGCTGCAAACCTGCTTGGACAAGGGGGTATCCCTGTTACTGAAATTTTAAATAGAAATGGACAAATACAAAATATCGCCATTGAACATGCTTGGGTAGAAGCTTGGATAGACGATAAATGGCTAAGTCTCGATCCCTCTTTTAAACAGTATCAATATACCCAGCGTATGCAGCTTGAACAAGCGGTACCCTTTGATGCGGCTTCATTACAATATCTGCTTATTAACGGCAGCGAATCGAATCAAGCAGAAGGTTGGGTGCGTGGTATTGATCAAGACGCGATAAGCAATCAACTCTCGCAATATCAAACAAAACTTAAAGAGTTTATGAGTATCAACCATCCATCAGCTACATTGGATAAAGTGTTAGGATCGCAAAAGATTATTCAAACAAAGGCGGATACCTTACCCGCAGTATTACCTTATATTGTTATCCATGCAGAGGAAAGTGTCAGCACACTGCCCGATAGTCTGCGCCTTAAATATAAATTTAATCTGTTCGATAAATGGGGCTCAAATCTGATCAGTTATCACGCAACGGGACCAGAAGTTGCAGGTAAACGCCATGCGCTTTCTTATAAACCAGCCACTGACGCCGATCAGCAGCGATTACTCGATTATTTACCCGATGAAATAAATTCGGCAGCCGATCTGCCCGGATCGTTACCTGTTAACCTTATCAATCTAACACCGCAATGGGTAGTCGAAGGGCAAACGATTAATAGCGTAAGCCGCGTGGGCTTAGGCACCGAGCTTAAAGTACAACAAGGTTTTTACCTACCGGGCCGTGGCTGGGAGATGGGATTAACCAGCCCAACCAATGCTGGGGCTTACCAGGCTGTCGGTATTGATTTGCAGGGAATAGCGCCGAAGCAGCTGCAGGCTTTACAAACTGAATTAGAGCAAACTAAAGAAAAGCTCAAAGCTGAAAATATGGATGGTATTAGTGGCCATGATCTTACCGGTAATATCTTGCAGACAGGTATGTTGAGTTATTTTGCCATGACTTACGCGCAAGATAAATTAGCCGCGCAAATGGCCGATAGTGTCACCTATCGCCAACCCTCTTATGGTACTTTTGGTATTGCAGGTAGTGTCAGTTACTGGTTTGGCTTTCCGATAAATATCGCTTTTACCGGCGTGGTCATGGATATTGATAACTTGGCCTTTTCCAGTGAGGTAAAAAATAACTGTCATGGTGACTGGCTGGCATTAAACAAAGCCAGCGGTCTGCGTGCCAGTGCTTATGAGCATATTATCCCGGAGATGATGTTTAATACTGATCCCGCTAATCCTGTTGAAGGCATTTCTGCTGTGAAGGCACTGTCTGTCGCAGCCCAACAAAATCAAAAAATATATACTCTAAATCTTGATAAAATTGAAGAACTTGCCAATATCAATATTGATAGCGCGGCTAAAAATGAAATCCGCAATGCACTCTACCAAGGAAAAACCGTTACCGTGCATGAAAAACCCATTACCCACTTTGGTTGGACAGGCAGTGGTTATATTGTCACCGACAATGATACCGGCGCAGGGGCTTATAAAATTAGTGGGGGAAGTAATGGGGGGCTTCTTAATACTATTCATAGTTACCCATTAATGTGGGCATTTCTTAGCTTTTTAGTAGCATTCATACCGTTGTTCGGATCAATATTAGCAATTGGCGCTGGACTTTTGTCAATAGCTGATAGTTTTCAAGATTTTAAAAGCAACCTGAATGGTAGTAGCACCGGTTGCCTAATTGGAGGGGGGGCTGCATTAATTTCATTTGGAGTTGTATTTTTAATTATAAGTACATTTGCTCCCCTTTTAGCTGTTGCTCTTATGTGGTCAATAGGAGCATTTTTGGTGGACAGCGCGGTTAAAGCTGCAATTACTGAAAAAACGTGTCTTGCAATATCTAAATAGGAGCTATTTTTAATGTTCATAAAAAAATACAAACAGATAATTCATTATGATGAAACTAATTTAATACTAACAACCTTGATATGTTTTTTGTTGGGTTTATATTTAGTAAAAAAGAGGTATTGTTGGATTAACCCTACGGTATATTTATTTTCGGTAGTTGCAGGTATATCACTATTATCTAGTGCCATATTAAAAATGGAGCCTTATGGGTTAGCAAAACTATTTTTACTTTGGAATTTCATGACATATCTAATGTTAATGGGTTTAATACTCCCTCAAACAGAAAAATATAGAAGAAAAAATTTTCCTTCAACTTTAAAGGCACTGCTTGCTTTTATACTTAGAATTTGTATGATTCTCTCCACTTCTGCTTTGACTTTTATCTCTTTTTTTTACATGCCATTCTCTTACTTAAATTTGATTGGCTTCACTATTCCTCTTTTTCTATTTACAGTGCTAATGATATATAGTTATTTTTGTTCAAGAGAAGTATTTAAGCGGACTTTTTATATTCAAAATAAGTTATGAGTTCTACCTGTAGGAACATAAATGCATTAGGTCTTGAGTTTTACTATTTTAGGAAAAAAAGATCTGATGGCTCCTCGCTTACCAACCAGTCACAGAATCCGATCAACAGCGAGTACTCGATTATTTACCCAGCCGTTACATAGCCACCCATAATTATTGAGCCCAACCAATGTAGGGGCTTACCAGGCTGTAGGTATTGATTTGCAGGGAATAGCGGCGAAGCAGCTGCAGGCTTTACAAACTGAATTAGAGCAAACTAAAGAAAAACTCGAAGCTGAAAATATGGATGGTGTTAGTGGCCATGATCTTACCGGTAATATATTGCAGACAGGTATGTTGAGTTATTTTGCCATGACTTACGCGCAAGATAAATTAGCCGCGAAAATGGCCGATAGTGTCAGCTATCGCCAACCCTCTTATGGTACTTTTGGTATTGCAGGTAGTGTCAGTTACTGGTTTGGCTTTCCGATAAATATCGCTTTTACCGGCGTGGTCATGGATATTGATAACTTGGCCTTTTCCAGTGAGGTAAAAAATAACTGTCATGGTGACTGGCTGGCATTAAACAAAGCCAGCGGTCTGCGTGCCAGTGCTTATGAGCATATTATCCCGGAGATGATGTTTAATACTGATCCCGCTAATCCTGTTGAAGGCATTTCTGCTGTGAAGGCACTGTCTGTCGCAGCCCAACAAAATCAAAAAATATATACTCTAAATCTTGATAAAATTGAAGAACTTGCCAATATCAATATTGATAGCGCGGCTAAAAATGAAATCCGCAATGCACTCTACCAAGGAAAAACCGTTACCGTGCATGAAAAACCCATTACCCACTTTGGTTGGACAGGCAGTGGTTATATTGTCACCGACAATGATACCGGCGCAGGGGCTTATAAGATTAGTGGGGGAAGTAATGGGGGGTATTTATTAATCGCAATAGCGATAGGTTTGTTTTTATTAGGTCTATTTATTAGTTCTTCTATTATTAGTGTTATGTTACTTGTTGCATCTTTATTGGTGGCTGGGTGTGGTTTATCAATGCTATTTAATGATTCGATTTACGTTAATATTTATCAAATAATCGCTGTTCAGATTGTAGCCGCTACCCTTTTATATTTGTCTTTTGGAAGCATAATAGTTTGGTTAATTCCTACTTTGATAGAAGTATCTCTACTCTTCTCTAGTTTCTCTAGACGTTGTGCAGCAGGATTCTAATGAATATAAATGATTAATTATGGATTAATTGAGTTGTTTACGATGAGGATCTAGCTATGCTTAATATGTTTACATTTGGAAGATGCCCTAATTGTAGGGCGCATATCTTTTTTTCGGGCTTTAAAGTCAAACGAATAAATAGTATTGAATATAGATACTGCCCTAGGTGTGGAACTACTCTTATTATTCCTCGTTTTGTTCGATACTTGCTTTGCTCAGCGAGTGCTATCTGGATTGTATATCTTATCGTTTTGCCAACTCATATTAAGTTATATTTATGGCGCGGAGGGGATCTCGCTCTAATTCTATTCTTAATGTTTTTATGCCTTATAGTTTCATGGGCAATTGGCTACAAAAAATTGGAATAAAAAAGTCAAAGTGATTGATTTTTATGAAAGCTGATTTAATTCTTTACGAAAACAACTGTCCTGAAATGTTTCATACATTACTTAAGATTGTTACGATTTCTACTTTTTTTGTACCTAGATACATTAAATATAAACTACTTGCATTTGCTTTTAACGCACTTGCTATACCAATGATATTAACTGGTGGTGTCAAGTCAGCTGCACCTTTATGCACATATAATAAATAGAGAAATTCCATGGAAATATCCAATTTAGTTATAAATTATCTAATAAACCAATTGGTTTGTTTTATTTTTTTATGTGGAAAAAAAAGGGGGCTGAATCTTCGAGCTTCATAGCGTACTTTACATATGCAATAGTCATGTCTTTTATATCAAATTTGTTATTGCTAGTATTATTTAGTCCATCTGGTACAAAAGAGGATTTGATTATTAATGTTGTTATAACATTTTTATATTGTTATTTCATGAAAGATTATCAATTACTAAAAGATATGCAGAAAAAAAGGAAATAACCCAAATAGTCTTTCTGTAGCAATATTTGCCGAATTTTTTGTTACAGCTAGACCATTAGCATTAAAAAAGGTAGGACAGCCAGTGCGCCGAAATAAGATGGTCTGACTTGCCTAGTCCAAAGCAATGCATGGGATTTTAATATGTTCACCGAATTTACTTTTATACAAGCTTTATATATTCAAATTTCATTCATAATAGCTTTCTTTTATATACAAATATCATTTTGTGAAAAAAACATTCTAACTCGTTATTTTAATTTAAATAACAAAATTATTAATTTTTCAGGGAGAGTTACGGGGGTTTGGTTGCTAATAATTACTGCCATCTATGATGATGATTTTTCAACATGGTTAGATATTGTATTATTGGGCCTTCCTTTTTTCATTCTAATACTCCCATTTTTAATGAGAGAGGGAAGTTAAGAATAAATGAGGCTTATTTACTAACGGATAAAGTCTTTAATATTGACAGTCATAACCATTGCATACCCAAATGTTATTATTAGCTTGTTTGAGAGTCATTAGGTATTGCCTTCTTAACTAACGTGGCTGGAATTGAAAATGCCGCCACCATAGGGTGGAACTGCTAATATATTAATTCCTGCTCTTCCTGCCATTTTCAGGTTACCTGCGTTAATAGCTTTCGATGTTTATTATCGAATTATGAATTCACTATTTTATATTGATGCAGAAAATCAGAAATAATATGAATAAAAAAAATATTGAATACAAGAAAAAGATTGAGCCCTACTTATATATGAAGCCTTTAGTAATACCAAGTAGCTTATTTCTTGGTAGTCTTTTGCTCTTTTTGCTTGGTCGAATCAATGAAGGATGGGTTGTTTTAATTCTATTTGTTGTTTGTTGGTTTATTACCGGAGAATTTAGAATTTGTAGGGAGGTTAAAACCTACAGAATGCTATCTATTGGGTATTATTTAGTCATTGGAGGATTTTGTGTACTGGGTGTCTACCTAGAATTAGCTCTACTAATTATAATTAGCTTTCTTCCAATTTTACCTTGGGCATATTACTCCTCATTAATTTATAGAGACAAGTTTTTGTCTTCTGATGAGTAATCGGACACTCTGCTTTACGACAGTCTTATACTTTAGTGGTTAGGCGGTAATTTTAAATTTAAATTGCTACTCCGTTCTTTCTTCGTTTAGATTCGTCAATCGGATAATTGTTGACGTATACAAAAAATATCTAAGGTGAAATGATGTTAATAAGTAAATGTAAAAAATGTAAAAATTGGATTGGCGCATATTCAGCCACTAATCAAGTTATTCGTTGCTCTAATTGTGGCTCCCTGACTGGCTTTAAAGGGAGTAAATTGCAGCAGATGTTATTATTCGCTGCTATGCTGATAGCGATGATGGCTTTTACTAATTATGAATATCAGTCAATTATAAGTTATTACTCAGTTGGTATATTTTTGTTTTTTACTGTTTACCTTGTATCTCTTTTCACTTTTTCTCCATGTAATAGTGCCGAAGTACGTTTCCGTTTTAAAATTAAAGAGTTTAATTTTAATCGTTTTGTACTATCAAATTTAATTCATGCTTTGTTATTCTCAATATTTATACCTTTCTGTTTCTATTTTTTAGGTGGAGTAATCATCAGTAGGGCGCTTTAAATCTCAGGCATTACTTGATGAAGCAGCCATATTAGCTTGTATGGCGTATGTTGATTTAAACCCCATTCGCGCCAAGATGGTGACAACCCCTGAAACCTCAGATCAGACTAGCATCCAGCGAAGAATTCACTCAGCTATAAAAAGTGAGCAACCAGCAGAATTACTACCGTTTGTTGGTGATGAACGCCTTAATATGTCTGACGAACTGATGTTCAGTGTGAAGGATTGCATTGTGCTGTTGAAAAAGTCTTACATTAATATTACATAGCAATAGTATTACATAGCCACCTACAGTTTTAGAATGCCTTTACCAACGTAAAACCATCACAGTGTATGAAAAACCCATTACTCACTTTGGTTGGACAGGCAGTGGTTATATTGTCACTAATAATAATACCAGCGCAGGGGCTTATAAGATCAGTGGGGGGAGTAATGGGGGGTATTTAAATGATGAAACACTAGGGAATATGTTGTATTGGCTTGGTCTGCTTTCTTACATTGCTGGGTGGGCTTCAACCTTTGCTTTAATAGCCTTTGGAGGAGGTGGTTTGGTTGCTTTTTTTGCTTTAGCTAGCATCGTGTTGGCAGTTTCAAATGTATTTCTAGACATATATATAAACAGAGCAGATTTGAATGAAGCAGGTGCAGCGGGCACAGGATTCGCTTCTATATTGTATCTTTTATCAGGAAAACTAATTAATGCCCTCCCACCTAAACTTCGTTTAGTTGCAACGATATTTGTTGATGTATTAGATCGTATTAATAGTACACTGTTTTATATTGCAGCAGGAAATGAGAAATAATATGCATAATGAAAATGAAAATGAAAATGAAAAGAGAAAAGTACGTAATCTGAATTTGTATCTTTATATGCGAACCATAGGTATACCCAGTGTTATATTTGTAGCTTCTTTGTTTTTTTTGTTTACTGGTCGTTTAACAGACGGAAGCATTATTCTGCTTCTTTCAATAATATTCTGGCTATTAGGAAAAGAGTTTAAAATGTTTAAAGCTATTAAAGCTTATCGACTTCGCTCTTTATTATTCTATTCCACACTTACGGTGCTCACCTTAGGGGCCATTTATGGTGGGTTGTATTTTTTGCCTGTCATCCAATTTTTACTCATCCTTTATTGGGCATATTATTCTACCGTCCTATATATCGATGATTATGATGAGAAGTAATGCGCACAATGAAAGAGTTTAATTATTGGTTTGATAAACTGCATCCAGCTAAAAACTAAGCAATGATACTACTCCTAATATGCAAATAATGTTCGAAACGATGCTAAAAAAAGCGTTACAACCTGTATCGTATAAACGAATGTGGCATATTGCAGTAATAGAAATAGTTGGATAGAAATAGTTGGACACCCATCTAATTGGCCTCAAAGTGGATCCACTTCTATACTTTATTCAGACACTGTTTTGAATGATTAGGATCTCATTATGACGCAATTACGTGCAACACCGATTTCCCTGCTTATTATTCCCAGTTATTCACTTCTTCGAAGCCAGCGATGCTGTTCAAATTTATTCTCTAAAATTTATCATTGTATTTTCCGTTGTGTTCGGCGTGCTTTTTTATGCGGCAATGAATAAGTTCAGAGGACAAAGCTTTGATCATCGCAGACAATGGATGGTTGAACGCCCACGGTCTTTTCCATTTTTACTATCGATACCTGCCCTTATGCCATTATTATCATTTGGCTTTGCATGTTAATGAATGAGAAAACAGTGAGTCGATGAAGAAGTTTGTCTGCGTTGGAACCGCCTTTATTCAATGCCAACATTGGTAGCCGATGGCAGGCAGAAGCAGTGGTATTCGAAGGGCAGTCTTGATGATAAAAACGGTTATCAATAGATGGCGGGAAAATTAATGGATGACCGCAATTGTTGTTCTTCCTAAATTATTATTTTCCAAGTTAAGTGATTGCTTATTGTGGGATAAAAACGAAATCGGCATACATATAATAAATAATAATATAACCTGCAATTGAAAGTGCCGCGAAATATAGACCGGCCATTATAAGTGCACGTCCCCCTTTTTTACGCAGTGATGAGACATGTACCATTAACCCCATTGCAATCATTGCACATAAAATTAAATAGCTACCAGCACTCCCTAAGAAAGAGGTAAGCTTTTCAGGTAATATGCCTGTGCTGGAAATTATCCCGGCACCAATAAAAAGCAGTATATAGTGAGGAATGCGCTGCCACCATTTTACGCTAACCTCGAAAGTATCCCCTCCTTTTTTCGCAAAAAAAGTGGCTAGCATAACCGTCATGGGCGCAAGCATGAGTACACGTTCCATCTTAATAAAGGTACCCATTTGTCCCGAAAAGTCACCGCGCGCAAAAGCGCCAGCTAACGCGTGCGCCACGCCTTGTAAGGTTAAACCGCTCCACAGACCATACTGCATATCGCTCATAGGACTCACTGTGGCAATAAAACTGTATACAATAACACCGACAGCACCCAGTAAACTTATTACGCCAACAGCAATCAGCGCATCATCATCTTCGGCTTTAATCGAGGGGGCTATAGCAACAATTGCCGAAGCGCCGCAGATAGAGTTCCCTACACCAATGAGCGTTGCTAACTTTTCACTTAATCCCATTTTCATGCCAATAAAACGCGCCAGTAAAAGCAGAATGGGTACCCAAAGCATCACTAAGATCAACATGCTAAACCCCATGTCAGCCAGCAGTAAAAAATCAAGTTTAAAGCCTAAAAGAATAATCCCATAGTTTAGCCACTGCTTTAACACCACCTGAATACCGGGTTTAAAATTAGCATTTACTTTTACAGTATTGGCATACAACATACCCAAAATAATACCAATGGTTAAAGCTTCAAGGGTAAGGATAGGAGATAAGAGTTGACTGAGCTTGGTACTTATAAGTGCAAGTACCATAGTGATGGTAATGCCAGGCAGTAACGGTTTTATTTTATTCACAATATTTATCTCTTGAATATTCTAATTGGAATTAGAATAGCAATTTATATATAATATGGAAAATTGATAATTATGGTAAGATCTATCTGCATTTTAGATAAGGAGTAGTTGTGAATATTACACTCAGGCAACTTAGGATCTTCATGGCGGTCTATGAGTCAGGCTCAACCACCAAAGCAGGTCAAGAGCTGGCATTATCACAATCTGCGGTAAGTACTGGGCTAAAGGATATTGAAACTCAGCTTAATGTATGGCTGTTTGATCGTGTCGGGCGGCGTCTTAATGCTAATCGAGCAGGTAAAATGTTAGCAGTTAGAGCAAAAAGTCTTCTTAGTGACGTTCAAGAGATTGAGCAGCTATTTAGTGAACAAGCTGTTGTGCTACATATTGGCGCGAGTACGACTATTGGTACTTATCTTCTGCCTAAGATTATCGCGAGTTTTATTAAAAATTATCCTAACGTCGAGATTACTTTGCATGTGCACAATAGCAAAAGGATTATTCAGGGTATTAATGATATTGAATATGACCTTGGTTTTATTGAAGGGCTGCCACCACTTAACTATCCAAATTTGATCCATGAGGCGTGGAAGGAGGATAAGCTTATTCTTTTTGGTGCGGCAAGCTCTAAATATTTTTCATCAAATAGCCCGTCAATTATTCAGCTTCAACAAGCACCGCTGATTTTACGAGAATTTGGATCGGGCACTAGAGCTATTATAGAGCAACAATTTTTAGATCATATTAAGATGCAGAAAATCATTGAGATTGGACACTCAGAAGCGATTAAACAGTCGGTACTTTATGATCTGGGGATAGGTTGTCTGTCTACTTACGTAGTAGAAGATCTTATAGAGCAAGGTAAGCTCAAAAAGCTGAATGTAAAAGGGGTTAATATTTCTCGTACGTTATGGCAGATAAGACATAAAAGTAAATATATCAAGCCGGCTTTGCAGAGCTTTATCCGTTTTGTTAATCAAATTTAATAGACTGTTAATCCGCTTCTATTTCTTCGTGATTATTATTGATCACGAAGAAAAAGACTGGCTGTTCAACTTCTTTTGCAGCCTTTGATTTATTTACCGCACAACGTTTTTTACCAAGATGACTATAAACAAGCAACCACCACCGGGTAGTTATCGAGCTGAATAATTTGTGAATTGACGTTGAATATATTCCGAATGAGTTGCTTATCAATAATACGTTTTGGCTCGCCATAAGCAAACAGGCTGCCGTTATGTAAAGCTGCCACTTTATCTGAATATTGAATAGCCAAATTTAAATCATGCACCACCATTAATACGCAAGCATTAGTAGTGCGTGCATAGTGTTTAATATATTCAAGCAGCTTGAATTGATTATGCATATCCAGTGCAGAGGTGGGTTCATCGAGGATCAATACTTTCGGTTGATTGATGACCGATTGTGCCAGTCCTACCATTTGACTTTCTCCACCTGATAATTCAGTGCAGATTTTATTTGCGAGGTGCAAAATGCCGATGCTCTCTAATAAAGTTAAGGTGTTTTCTGCGCTGCGGGCTTTGGTAAATAAAGAGTTAGCCCCGACATGCATAGTGGTGATTAAAAGTTCAATAACCGTTATGTTGGCAGAGATGCGGTGATCTTGTGGTAAATAACCAATGTCATCAACACTGAGTGGTTTACCCGCTAAGGTCATTGAATCAGGATTAAAGCGTATACGCTTGGTCATTTGCTTGAGTATGGTGGATTTTCCGGCACCATTTTTACCGATTAAAGAAACCATTTCACCGGGATGGATCTCTGGAATGCTCATATTATTCAAAATAACATTCTTACCAAATGAGACCGAAAGCTGATTAATTTTAAGTGTCATTAGAATCTACCGCCTTTTTTAATAATGAGAAAGACAAAGAAAGGAACACCGATAATCGACATCATCACGGTTAAGGGCAATATAATACCCGGCATGATCGACTTGCTGGCAATGGAGGCTAACTCCACGAGTACTGCGCCAAGCAAAAAGGAAGCGGGTAAGAAGAAGCGTTGATCTTCCCCTAAAATCATACGTGCAATATGTGGGGCAACTAACCCGACAAAGCCAATCGCGCCAACAAATGCAACGGATAATGAGGTAATTAAAGACACTAATAATAAGGTTTTGATACGTAATCTATTAACATTAATGCCCATTGATTCCGCGCGTTCTTGACCCACTTTTAACGATGATAATTTCCATGCGTCTTTCATCATAATGGCGATTACAACCGGTAATAAAAGAGCAAGGGTGGTGATTTTTTCCCAACTACCGCGGTCAAGTGATCCCATCTGCCAGAATATCAAGGTCTGTAACTGCGTTTCGGTCGCGATATATTGCATCATCGTCAGCATACCGTCATAGGCGAACATAATGGCAACCCCAAATAACATCACACCTTCGATAGAAATGCGCTTAATCGAAGAGATGCCGGCGATCATAAAGGTAGTTAATAAGCACATTACAAAGGCCATGATCGCAATTTGATATTGCTCAGGAATAAATGGTATTGAAACAACATGGGTAATGACCAATGAAGCACCAAATCCGGCCGAAGCCGATACGCCAAAAGTATAAGGATCCGCCAAAGGGTTATTTAAGGTCGTTTGCATTTGTGCACCGGCAATGGCTAAAGCGCCACCAACGAAGGGTGCCATCAAGGACATCGGCATACGAATATCCCAAATAATCGTTTGCGTGACAATATCACTTGAATCCGAATGAAAAATGCCGGACAAGACCTGTGACAAAGTCAGACCGTGGGATCCGATCAGAATGTCTGCAATTAACCCTATCAAACTCAGTAAGAAAAAAATAAGCAGCGCTATTTTTTTCTTTTTGATACGTAAGTGATGCACAGTTAATGCCTCGTTAAGGTGGACATTATCTTGCTGAATATTCGCTTTATCCTGTTCTCGGAACGTCATTTCAGGGGCATAGGTAGCGTGATTCATTATTGCATTGCCTTAACGTTATTCTGACCAAAAACACCCGACGCAGTGCGGTCGGCAAAACGTTGATTCATTTCTTCAAAAGTATGCAGCGGATTCAAATCTTTAAATTGTTGCGGATGGATCCATTTTGCAAAGTATTCCATTGCCACTAAGTTATAAGGCGAGTTATAAAAGGGCATGTAAATTGAGTAAATATTTTTATCTTGATAAGCCTTGGTCGCTTTTAACCATGATCGTGCCATTAATGCTGTTGTGGATTTTTTGATTGCCTGGTTTTTAATCGCCTGGTTTTTAATAGTATTGTTATTAACAGCATCGTTATGAATAGGTGAGTATCCCAATGGAATACCCGCGGTAACATTACCCTCTTTATCAAGCCATCCTGTGGTTTGCATAATATATATATCCGGTTGAGCAATAATCACACTTTCCGGTGACATTTGTCCGGTAACCGCACCTTGTAGTGGTTTTTCCGCAATATTCTTAGCTTTTAATAACGGAATATATGCGCCCATATTACCTTCTGAAAAAGTACGGCAACATGAATCGCTATAACCTGCAGCGCGTTCAATAAACACTGTTTTATTTTGTTCTTCGACAGGTAAAGAAGCGACAGCATCGGTTAAGCGGGTGATGTGTTCCTGATAATAATCGGCAAAGCGTTGCCCTTGTGCTTTTCTCCCGAGCGCTGTGGCTAAACTAGTGATTGATTGCACGGTATTTTTGACTGGGTGCTCACGAAAATCAATCGCTAATACTTTAATGCCGGCCTTCTCTAATTTTTCAAGCAACCCTTTATCTTGGGCTAATTTAATATTGGATAAATCAACAACAAACAGATCCGGTTTATTGGACATATTAATGAAACGTTCGGCGTCAAATTCAGCAGACTTAATCTTGCCTATGGTCATTATATTTTTAAGCCCAGGATAATCTTTAATATAGTTTTGATACATGGAGGGGGCTGATAAGCGCATATCATCGCGCCATGCAACCAGGTGTTTAGCTGCATCTTTTTGATAAATTATTTCTAATAATGGGAATACTCTTCCGCTAGACAAAGCAATTTTTTGGGGCTCACTGTCGATGGTAATAGTACGGCCGGCTATGTCTGTGACCGTCAAAGGAAAGGTATCGGCCGAGCTTGAAAAAGAAGTTAATATGCAGGAAATAAAAATGAAAGTACTGAGTACAGCACGAAAGAAGGTAACACTTATCATATTAGTAAACACCTTGTACGAAATGTTAATGAGACAAAATAGGAGTTGTCGATGAATAACGCGAATGCAAAGTGGTAATCGTTATCATTTATATTGTAAACATTTTTCCAAATATTCTGTTAATAAATATTTGATATTAACCATAATTTTGATGAATTTTTCTGAGAAGTCACCAGACTTTTAAAATCAGTAGCATAGCAGTAACATGATCGCCCAGTCAGTAACATATGGCTAACATAGTGGCGATATTTCCTAGATAGGATTAATATTCCGGCAGAAAACTGGCTTAAAATTACCACTGGTTGCGGTTATTTATTTAAAGTGGCGGTAGGTGCCTTATCGACATTAACTGAATACTGTGAACATTTAGATCGAAAGCGGTGCCAAGGTGCAGCAAACTGCCATATTAAACTTGTTTCAAAATATAAAGCCCAATTTATTGAAATAAGTTTAATGGGTGCGGATGAATAGTCATCGAAGACTACCGTAATGAATGCTGAAAGAGGCTATGTTATTGGTTAGAAAAATGGGTGGCATGGTTGTTGATGCGGCGTTTACATAGAATAACTATGTAAACGATGCATGCCTTGCTCAGAACACTTTTAGATTGAACAATATTTGCACTTCAAAGGCCAACAGATCCGAGTAAACTTGGGCTTTCTCTGTGCTAAATTATTCGACAAAACTTGATGCCCGCTACCGGAAAAAAGTGAGTCTTTAAGTGTTATCTATCATTGCAGCAGCATAAGTATCATAGAAAAAATAGACGGTAATAAACAAGCTGGCAACGGTGACAAACATTCTGATATGAGCCTGGGAGAGTGTTCTCGACAGCTTTGCCGCAAAGTATCCGCCCGACAGTGTACCCAGTAATACAAAAAAGCCTGAAGACCAATATATCGTTCCGTTGGCGATGAAAATAACAATGGCGATAAGAGAAACAATCGAAGAAATTAACAGCTTGATGCCGTTCATAAGGTTAATGTCTTGATAACGTGCAAGCACCAAATAATACCAAAAGAAATTAAATTGTGATCTGAAGTTAATTAATGGAATGGGTAGAGTGCATTCTATGCTCCGCAGATCGGTGCGCTGAGCGCACCCTACGGGCTGGTCTTTCTCTGTGTAGCGCGCAGTGCCCTCTGTGGTAGTCCCTTTGAAGTGCTGTTCAGGCTTAAAAGTAACAGGCCGAGCCTGAAGGCTCAGTTCCGAGAGTTGGTGCAAACTTTATCATTTGAAGGCATTGATCATAAATTTAATACGTTTGGCATAACTCAAAGAGGCAATGCCGAGCCCGGCATTAAAAAAGCCACCATAAATATAAATGAGAAGTAACAGCAGCGCCAGCAGAATTGAACCAATCACATTGGCATGTTTGTGTTTACCGCCAACTTTTACCTGCAGTTGGTTGAGCTTATTGCCAAAAATAAACCGCAGTGTTGCAAGCAGTAAAAGCCATGGAATAGCTTCTGTGAAGATACTTTCAGGAGTATTGAGTAATAATAGGGCCCCGAGTAAGCCGCCAAATAAACTTGGAATAATGATTTTTTTTTAGACTGTGTTTATCGGTCGCGATGTCTTTGCGAAATGCATAAGCACCACTAGTAGTAAAAGGCTGGACACTCAAACCTTTTGTAAGTTAATACATTAAATTTAAAAAATTTCACTAAAAATTTTACTAAAACACCCATGTTAATTATTAAGCATGGCACATTGCGATACGGATACTGGGAGCGTCCATCTCAGCACCCAAATCTTTGTTAGGCTAATAAGTTGATTTTTGACAATTCAATAAATTTTTAATAATGGGCGTTTTCTTATTTCTAGCGTGTTACTCGCAACTTGCCATTGTTAATTTGGCAAGGGTAATAGGCTGATCTGCTTTGCGCTTCTTATTTATCAAGCAATGGGTATACGGATATCCCATCTCTACCCGAATTTTTAACCTTAAATAAGGCTTTATCAGCACAGTGTAGTAAATGCTCAATATCATATGAGGTATCAGCATTGACAATACCAATACTCACGCTGACCGTTAGTGTTGCAGATATTTCCGGATAGTCCTGATGTTTTATTAAGAGGTTTATTTTTTTGCATAGCGTATAAACTTGCTCTGCTTGCCAACCAATAAGACCGAGCACAAATTCTTCCCCTCCCCAGCGTGCAATAAAACAGTTTCTCTGCTCAAACTGTGCAAATACTTGTCCTATTTTTTGCAGTACCTTATCACCTGCTAAATGCGTGTAGGTGTCATTAATCCGCTTAAAGTGATCAATGTCGAGCATGACAATAGATAAAGTTGAAGGAGAATGCGAGAGTGAATAAATTTTAAGCACCCATTCATCAAAAGCTAAGCGATTATGTAACCCGGTCAATGTATCTTCTCGAGCCTGTCTTGCAAAAGCCGATGCTTGAATCTGTAGCGCTTGGGTTTTTTGCGCGACTTCATGTTTTAATCTTAATTCAGATTGTCTGAGGTGGTACAGTCGCCAATGAACCAATAGACCAATCGTTAATAAAAACAGGATAAATAAGCTAAATTGGACCTCGATTCTTTGCCACCAATAAGGCTGAATAGTAAAAGAAAAGTTCGCTTCATTGACCTTATTTTCATCGTAAGGGTAATAGGCATTGACTCGAAACTGGTATTTTCCTGGCGCGAGATTAGTATACTCAGCAACCCCCATTGAACCTCTTTTGATCCATTGTGTTTCCAGCCCCTCTAATTTAGTCCGATAAAGTATATCTTTTGAGGCAATAAAGCTTAAACCGACGAAATTAAAGGTGATCCTCTGAACGCCGGGGGGGAGGGTGACATTGTGTCGGTCACCTAGGTCTAACCAGCGCTGATCTACTTTGATTTTATCGATAGTCATTGGGAATTGCGGTGCGATAATTTGTTTAAAGCGTTGCGGGTGAGTTGCGATCAGCCCCTTCGCGGTGGCAAACCACAATTGTCCTGTAGCATCTATGCTTGCCGCTGGATTTGAGCCGCCATTAAGTTGCGCGGTTGGCATGCCATCGAGTTCACTGTAATGAATGAAGTTAATCTCAGACCGTATGCCATCGGCAACTGCGTTTGCCTCCTGCGCTGTAATTCGCCAGATCCCGCGATTAGAAGTAAGCCAAAAATTCCCCATTGAATCGGGAATAATCTGAAATAATTTATCCAAAGGTAAACCTTGTTTTTGCCCTATCATTGCGAGATTTTGATCGCTAAAACGGTAGCGAATAAGCCCACGGTCGGTGGTCATCCACATATATTTTTCCTGAGGATAAAAACCAAAGACATACTGGGCGTTTTCATTCGCTTGAATGTTTAGCGGTTGTGCGTGATGGTCTTTGATAATCGACACTCCAACACCAGTCCCCACCCAAACCTGTCCTTGTTGATCTAGCGATAATGCCATTATGTAATTATCTGGCAGGCCATTTTCACTGGTAAATAGCTGTCTTGTACCATTCTTTGCATATTTAACTAACCCTGCAGTGGTGCCAATCCATAATTGTCCCTGCGGATCTTCAAGAATGGCGCGAATTTGCTGGGTCGGCAAACCTTGTAGTTCGACGTGCTTTAATACCTTATTATCAAGTTGGAATAAGCCATGCTCCGCAGAACCAACCCATACGCCACCGGCAATACGAGGTGCTAAGCTCAGGACGGAAAGTTTTGTTATTGTTTTATTATGAGCAAGCGCTGGCGGATAACTGTCAATCTGATCCTCGCTAATGACATTTAATCCGTTACTGCTACCGACGACAACCTCTCCGTTTGGTAATGCCAGTACCGTGCGGATAAAGTTACCTTTTAAGCCATCATGTTGATTCCAAGTGGTAAAGGGAGCTTGTCGTAGACGCAGTAGACCCCCGTTCGTACCAATCCAAATTGAGTTTTCACGGTCTTGATAAATGGCCAAAACATCATTATGAGGGAGGCCATCTTGTTCGCTGAATGAAGAGAGTTGATTGTTACTAAAATGATAAACGCCCTGACTGAAGGTGCCAAACCAATAGCCACCTTGTCGATCAACTAATATCGTCGCCACCCGCAGGTCGTTGAGCTGTTGATGGAAACGACTAAATTGCCCCTTTTCGTAGAGCCAAACGCCATTTTTACTACCAATAATAAGGCGTCCCAGTGGATCCTCTACGACAGAATAGATCGGAGTATTTCCCAGGCCATGGAGTGGTTCAATATGTTTGCTTCCTGCCGAGCTAAGTATATATAAGCCTTTGCTGGTGGCTGCTAAAACCTCTCCATTTTTGCTCATGGCAAGCTTATAAACGGTCACCGCAGGTATAATAAGTTGATTGTCAGCCTTGTCATGGGCACGAAAAAATAGCCCTTCTCCCTGTAAGCCTACCCAAAGCCCTCCTTCAGCATCTCTTAGCACTGTATTAATCAGGTTTTTAATGGGTGCTAGCCCCTGCCAATGATAAGGGGTGCGTTGGACTAATCCGCCTCTTGAGCCTCCGGCAAATAAACTGCCATCGCTATCTGCATATAGGGCACGAACACCGGAATCAATCAGGCCGCTTTCGCTGCCGCGCGTGAAAATTTTAAATTCTTTACCATTAAAACGCGCAATGCCCTCCCAAGTTGCAAACCACAGGTAACCATCTTGGGTCTGGGTGATAGCATTAATACTGTTATGTGGTAAACCATCGCGGCTCGTCCAAGTGTCGTAGAGGTAATTATCGGAAAGTGCAGCTTGTACCGGCAATATGGCAGTAAATACAAATATTAAGGTAAAAAAAAGGTGGCTCAGTTTGACGGTGATAAAATTTATTAAGTTCATTGTTTTTGCCTAATAATACCAATCCGCATAAATATCTGAACTGTCTTACTTGTTAAAATTAACGCCAGCTTCGTTGTTTGCAATCCCAATAGCCAGCTATTGCTCAATCAAACGTCTTGCTATCATTATTTTTACCTTCGCAATTTTAGAGCATTTATTTATGCGGATTGGTATAACATATTGTATTTTGAGGACTGTTGTTTAAGTTCGGTGTGTTTATACCAATCTAGACAAATGGCTAATAAAAAATAATACCAACAGGGGGTAATCCCTAAGCCAGTTGTATGGGGGCATATCAGAGTACTCACGATTAGCTTGCGTATGAACACTGTCTGGCCAGAGCATCGGATGGATAATGTCATAAAAAACAAGTTTTTACCATCCAGTTTGGTTTTTTTAGCGCGTAGCTGATCCATAGATAGTGAAAATACGGGGGATTGAGGAAAGGATTGTTAGCGAATGAAAAAAGAGCCAGTTTTGCCATCAACCACACGACAGTGAAGAACACGGGTCATGAAGATCAGGCGAAATAAAAAATTTGGCCCATCGGGCACTTTCCCTCTGTATGTAGTCTGGCAGCCAGTATTATTTTAGATGCATTAGATAAGGTGATGACTTTTTTATTTTATATCGCTGCGGAGAATGAGAAATAATATCAATTCCACTAATTAAGAGATCTATTTAGGCACCGGAAAAATGCATGAAAGCAAGGTGTTGATTGCAGTAACTAGTTGTTCTAATTATACAAAATCGTCTGGAAGGATTTTGAACAGCTTTAGCTGGCCACGAAGTGGGGAATAACAGGATGTTATGAATCAAATAAATTACAAAGACTAAAACATCGTTTTATGTCTCGCTAGCATGTATTTTAACACGCATAAATGAGCAGGAAATTAATGGATTTGGTACAATATTAAGAAAGAAGAAAAAAATACAATGGCGAATTCACACCTTGTTTTTTTACTATTCCGGGGACGTTGTTCTCGGCTGCAGCTCTGTTGTTATTGGGTAGAGTGATAGATGGAGGGATATTTATAATATTTCTTATTTCATGTTTTTTTGCAGGAGAATATAAACTATTTATGGGTGTTTCTTCATAGAATAAAAATATTGGCGTATTATTTTTTGTTGTTGATGTTGTGCTTTTTATGTGTGTTTTGTGTCTCACCTCTTGTTATTATACTTAATTTCATGCCAATTATTTATTGGGCATATCATACATCGTACGTATAGTTAAAATTTTTAGGCAAGCCTGAATGATAATTTTAGTAGTGGTTAGGTAGTCATTTTAAATTTAAATCACTGCTAAGCTCTTTCCATGAAAAACCTTGATGCTCGCTACGGGAAAAAGTGCGCATTTAAGTGTTATCTGTCATTGCAGCGGGCAGTCCATAGGTGTCATAGAAAAAATAGACGGTAATAAACAAGCTGGCAACAGTGACAAACATTCTGATATGAGCCTGGGAGAGTGTTCTCGACAGCTTTGCCGCAAAGTATCCGCCCGACAGTGTACCCAGTAATACAAAAAAGCCTGAAGACCAATATATCGTTCCGTTGGCGATGAAAATAACAATGGCGATAAGAGAAACAATTGAAGAAATTAACAGCTTGATGCCGTTCATAAGGTTAATGTCTTGATAACGTGCAAGCACCAAATAACTCAAAGAGACAATGCCAAGCCCCGCATTAAAAAAGCCACCATAAATACAAATAATAAGTAACAACAGTGCCAGTAGAATTGAACCAATCACATTGGCATGTTTGTGTTTTCCGCCAACTTTTACCAGCAGTTGGTTGAGCTTACCGCCAAAAATAAACAGCAGCGTTGCAAACAGTAAAAGCCATGGAATAGCTTCTGTGAAGACACTTTCAGGCGTATTGAGTAATAATAGGGCCCCGAGTAAGCCGCCCATTACACTTGGAATGATGATTTTTTTTAGACTGTTTTTATCGGTTGCTATGTCTTTGCGAAACGCATAAGCACCACTTAGGTAGCCTGCGCAAGAGGCGAAGGTATTGGTGGCATTGGCAGCAATAGGCGGAACGCCCGCAAACAACAGAGCAGGAAAGGTAATAAAACTCCCTCCGCCTGCTATTGAATTGAGAATGCCCCCAAGCAGGCCGGCAAAAAATAAAATAAACGAATCTAATATCATGTTTTTATTACGTTAAATTGATTGTTTTAACAGCTTACAGGAGTTTTATTGAACAATCTAGAAGGGGGCTATCAGCAAAAGACAAGAGATAAACTTTTCTACTTTTATTGTGAGCTTCGAGCTTCGAGCATCGAGTTTTCGATTTTTAGAGCGTCGAGTGAAGATATAACTGAAAAGCGGAATGCGGTAGTTCCTGACGTCCGGAGCGTTGTGGGGTCTGGTAATCGCACCATTGACTGTATGTGAATACAGTCGCCATTTAGCTCATTATTCACATTATTTTTAGTGTTAATTTGTGAACAGCAGGTGCAAATAGAAATGAAATGGTAGCAGCTGCTGGCCATGCTAACCAAAAAGCATAGTGCCAGTGTGATATAAAATACTCGTTCATCCCTAAGTTTATTAGCGTTATCCAGCAAGTCATGAGAAGGGATAAAATAAATGACATTATAATAGAAAAAATAATCCGTTGTTTCATAATAAATTCCATTGTGTGATAGGTACATATAAAGTATATGATTGACGGAAAAGTAACTGCAATCATAAAACAAGAAGATATTCATTATAAAACCGTTAAATAATTAACATGGATGTCTTGATAAATCTTTATATGATTGACGATAAAGTCATTGTTGCTGCAAGAATAAAATAAGAAGATATTCATTATAAAACCGTTAAATAATTAACATTGATAAATTTTTAAATACAAAACTAGAAAGGAGTATATCTTTGAGCTTTTATGAAAACAATATTCTACCGCACATTCTAAATTGTGCTTGTTCTTCGAAGGGTATAATGAAGACGCGAGAAAAAATAGTTCCTTTAGCTTTTGGAAATGTTTTAGAGGTGGGTATGGGGTCTGCTGTCAATATGGATTTATATAATCCTGATCAGGTTACAAAGGTATGGGGACTTGAACCCTCTTCTGGAATGCAAAAAAAAGCGAAAAAAAACTTGGCTAAATCACCTGTTCAGGTTGAGTGGTTAAGTCTTCCGGGTGAGAAAATTCCTCTTGAGGATAATTCAGTGGACTCCATTGTTTTAACTTATACCCTTTGTACTATTCCTGATTGGCATGCCGCTATGAAGCAAATGCACCGAGTATTAAAGCCCGAAGGTAAAATTCTATTCTGTGAGCATGGTCAAGCACCAGATGAATCAATTAAGAAGTGGCAAAATCGCTTAAATAAATTATGGGGTAAGATTTTTGGTGGGTGTCATTTAAATAGGACAGTGATTGAAAATATACAAAGTAGCGGATTTTCTATCGATTGGTCTAATAGTAATTACATAAAAGGCCTGCCTAAATTTGCATCTTATATCAGCTTTGGTGTCGCAACTAAAATGCACAACAAATAAGGCGTAGCCGAAACCGAAACCTTATCTGATTGTTGAATCAGCCGCACCAAAATTAAGAAGACAAAAATAAGAAAATACCCATTATAAAACGCCTGTTTTTTGAACCCCAAAAAGCCGCCGAAAAATTTTCCTTTTGTATTGTCATCCTCCGTTGTTGAACTTATGGCACGCCGCTCGAGGCGCTTTTAATAAAAAGTTAACGAGCTTACAGATAGAGCATAATCTCTAATCCGGTCAATATTTTGAGGATTTTGACCGGATTTTAATAGCCATAGATTATATTGGTTGGGTGCTGGATTTTCCCTGTAAAAAAGCAAAATTGTCGTTAAAAGTGGTGCAAAGGTTAGCTATAATTTGTCGAATTAAACCCTCAGAAGTTAATTAACTAGGACGAGTAAATGTGGCTTAAGAAAATTGAATTAGAATCAGAAACTGTCAAACTTGTACCTCTACGAAAAGATCATGCTGATGATTTAGTGAAAGCTGCGTCAGACGGTAAACTATGGGAATTATGGTATACATCAATTCCTAATGCGGAATCAATTGATGAATACATATCGAAAGCCCTCAAAGAACAGGTGCAAGGAACGGCCTTAGCTTTTGTTATTATTGAGAAAAACAGCAACAAAATCATTGGTTCTACACGGTTTTGTCATGCAGATAAAGTACATCAACGGGTTGAAATTGGTTATACCTGGTACGCAGAGAGTTACCAGCGTTCATTCGTAAACACTGAATGTAAGCAGCTTCTTTTAAGTCATGCTTTTGAGGCTCGAGGAGCGATCGCAGTGGAGTTTCGTACTCATTGGCATAATCTCAAATCAAGGGCTGCGATATTACGTTTAGGTGCAAAACAAGACGGAGTACTGCGTAATCATCAAAAAATGGCTAAGGGTGTTTATAGGGACACCGTTGTATTTTCAATCATCAATACAGAATGGCCAGTGGTTAAAGTTAGCTTAGATCACAAGTTGGCAAAGTTCCGCTAACAGCACAAGCAGAAAGAGACCAACATGTCACAACATACTGAATATCCGGTTTCACATGTATTAATTACGCGTCAAAACGCAGAAAAAGATGCTGAAATTATTGGACAAAAGAACAAGCTTGGAGAATCAAATAACAATGGTCGAAAGGTTTTTGCGACTAATATTATGCCTGATTTTGGAGAAACACTCATTACTGAAGCGCTTTGGAAAGCACCATCAGTGCTGCCTACTGGAAAGGGTGGTTTGGAGTTAGCAACGTTTACTGAATATGCTTCGCAGGACCGTCACAAACATCAACGCGGAATAGAAATCTACACTGTTCTAAAAGGTATAATGAAGATTTACATCAATGATAGCGGCCCCCATTTGCTGCATTCAGGTGATGAGGTCGTTATTCTTCCAGGAACTATCCACGAGGTCATTCAGCAAAAACAGGGCGATCATGAAAAGGGATCCGCATTTGAATTAATCGTCAGGGTTCATTCTATATACTGTTATGGGGCTGAAGACAAGTATGTCCAATTGAAATCCGATGGCCCATGGTTGAAATGGAGCGATCTGTCAAAACCTCAACGGTTTTCTGCTTACAAAAAGCAAAAATAAGTGATCCTAATATTGGATTGAAAAAATGCTTGTGGATTTTTTGATGGAAATTTAAAATCAATCGCTTATATTGGTAATCTTTGCAGCTTTTCCTTTATTAGCCCAGCATTTTTCGTCTGTTATTAAGGCGGTTATATTTATCGAGGTAACTTTTATGATTTCGTGGCCATGCATGCTCAAACTAGATGGAGATGATGAGCTTATTTATTTAGATTCCGAACGAGATTTTATCTCTGAATGTCGGGAATTACTCCTTTGTGATGACGACCATGTTATAGATTCTGTTGGTTATCGTTATTTAATCGAATCAAGTTCAGGAGAACTGGCGTTAATCAAAACAGATCAGATATTGGTTGCATCCTATGTGTCGAATTTAATACGCGCCCATGAGTTTAAAAAATCCACACTTTGCCTCACTAAAATTCATTTTTTAACGGTATCGGACGCCATTAAGTCGTTGTCTTATTGAAAATAAAGTGCTCAACAGACCCTACTTTAGGGGCTAACCTTTTCTTTATGTTTTACTCTCTCAAAATGCCTCATTATTTAACTCAACTATTTAACTCAACTACAATAATTAAAATATTTATTGAGTGTCATCAAACAAATACGCGCATATTAAGTGTTAACTTGATTTTTTATTAACATCAAATATCAACAACAAGATGGCTGTTCAGCCTTTCTTGTTGACGGTTAATTCTTTGTGTTAAATAACATGGGGATACGTTTGAGATTGGAATTGTTAGCAGTGCTTAACTATATTAAAGATAAGTGGGTGTTTTAGAGTCATAAAGCATTTCACTATTTTTATTCTTTTCAATCTTATGAGGAACTCCCAATGCAGATAGATGGACATCACACACTGACATATGTTGTTTCTAGATTAGCAGGGCTTAGCCATGAAGATGCTGATATTGTTGCATATAGTGCGCAATATGTAGATGACGCGACAAACAAGGGATCGATTAAATTCGATAACGGTGCAATGTACCACCGTACTTCATCTGCACATAAAATGGTGGATTATAGAAATTCCAGAGAGCTGGCAAATCACCGCGTTTGGGTACCATTTCACTTTTTGCCGGGTAATGGAGGCTTATCTGCCGGAAAAAATCCGAGCGGAAAATTCATCGATAAGCTTATCTGCAAACCCGATAGCTACCCAGCTCGAGATATGCTCAAATCAATGATGGATGACAGGGATAAAAATTACGCTCTCCACAGGCTTGGTATTACACTGCATGTTTATGCAGACACTTTTGCGCATCAAGGCTTTGCAGGTGTGAATCATAAGTGTAATGAAGTTAACGATCTTAGTAGTGGTAACATAACAAATGATCAGAGTTTTTTTGAAAAAATGAAAAACTATTTTGTAAGCGCTATGTTTCCGCTAGGCCATGGCGCTTCTCTCTCTCATCCTGACAAACCATTTTTAAAGTGGAGCTATAGAGATGGTAACGGACAATTAATAAAAAGAGATAATCATAAAATATTCTGTGCTGCAGCAGACGCAATGTGCCGTGTTGTTCAGTGCTTTATTGCTAAAGATAGTTCTATGAGTATCGATCAGCAATTAGGCTTATCAAAGGAAGATAAAATTTTAATCGGTAAACTTCTGGCCGAATTCACCAGTCAAAATGGTCATGAAAGACATGCTGAATGGTTAAAGAAAATATCTTCAGGTGCATTTTCATTTGAAGCTGTTCAATTAGCGTTTAAACCTAAAGGCAAAGGATCATGGAAGCATCAAGCCATTCAGCAAGATAAAGAGAATGACCATGATGATGATGTGTTTCCGTATCATCCCGACTTTTTACATTCTAATTGGAAGCTGTTTCACGATGCCCTGCAAGCACATCGATTCCACATATTACATGATATTTTACCCAAATATGGCATTTGCGTTTCCTGACAAAGAGCAAAATCCCTCATCCTGTCAAAATTGGTTTTTTTTATGGGAGTTTAAAATCAATCGGTTATATTGTTAACCTTTGAGTGTCGAGGTTTTTGGTAAAGAATTCGGTGCTGGTGGCTTCCAGTGGGGTAGCGCGCTTTACCGCCGTTATATCTGAAGGGGTTGCGCTAATCGCGGTGGAGGGCTACTGCAGCGCGCGGCAATGTATTCAAGTCTTCGATTAAACTTAACCATAAACATTGGCTGTCCAACCTTACATTTACAGTCTGATTAGTTATTATTAAAGTTTGGATGTCCCTCGAATCTCCACGTTCCCGAATTTCATTCTTACCTGGCATCCTAAACGCTTAGAATTCGTATAGGAACTCGTTTTTTCTGACGTTTGGCTGTAAGAGTCATTCTAACGCCGCGTTAAATAACCGAATAACAATGGGGTCTGCAGATAATATGAAAGGGAAAATAAGTCAGTGGGAAGATGATCAAGACTGTGGTTTTATATCCTCTGAAAAAGATGGAAAAGTGTTTTTTAATATTTCCAGCCTTAAAAATAAAGATACAAAACCAGAAATAGGTGACTCAGTTGTGTTCGTGTTGACAACTGATAATAAAAATAGATTGAAAGCGACTAAGGTAGCGATTGATAGTTTGCCTAAAACAAGTAATAGCCAACAAAATAATATCGAAGTAGAGCCTAAAACAATAAATGCTTTTGATTGCTTCTTAATAGCGGTGCTTATTTTTTCGGTTACATTTGCTGAGTACACATATTTTAAAACAACTAATATAGGAAGATCTTTTATATTTGCTATTCCTGCCGTCATTGCTTTTATTTTTTTAGGCCGTCAAAAAAACCTAAGAATAGTTCCTTTCAATGTACAACATGTAGAAAAACCGAACCCTATGATACGAGAACGATTAAAGCGTGGAACCGTGGTGCTACCCATTTGTATTGTAAGGCTTGTCATACTCAATGGTTAATAAAGCAGCAGAGGAAAGATCCATAATACTCATCATATAAAAGTAGAAGGCATTTTTATTGGTGGTTGGTATTTCTCTCTTTAGCTGATATTTAATGGTGATTGATTCGTGGAAAGGATTATTTAACAAAGCAAAATATGA
>NZ_PJBP01000110.1 GCF_002836415.1 Psychromonas sp. MB-3u-54
ACGGCGCCCCTTTATTGCCTTTAGCATAATACAAAAAATAGCCCCCCCTTTATTGAGGCAAGAAAATATTGCATCCAGCACACCACCAATCAGATGACCAAGCAAACGTCAGCTTACAACAACTTGAAAAAAAAATGCAAAACATCATTGCCCCCTCCCCCTTGCAGAAAATTGAACATCCCTTGTTAGATCTTTGGCAGTTAACACTTTTTGTTAAAAGAGATGATCTGATACACCCGGAAATATCCGGGAATAAATGGCGTAAGTTAAAGTACAACTTATTGGAAGCGCGCAGACAACAAGTTGATCATATTATTAGTTTTGGCGGTGCTTATTCAAACCATATCCATGCGCTTGCTGCTGCAGGGTTTCATTTTGGCTTCAAAACCACGGCCATCATCCGCGGAGAGAGTTGGTACGCAAATAATCCCACCCTAAAACAAGCCTTAGCCTGGGGAATGGAGTTACAATTTGTGACTCGTCAGGAATATAAACAAAGAGCAGAGTCTGCCTACCTGCAATCTTTACAAAACGACTATCCGCACGCTTTTATTATCCCCGAAGGGGGCAGCAACGAATTTGCCATCCGCGGAGTAATGGAAGCGCTGCAGGAGATTCAGCAACAGGCTAATCACCCTATTGATCATATTATAACTGCCACGGGCAGTGGTGGTACATTAGCGGGACTTATTGCAGGCATAGCACAAGCGCAGCCACAACCCAAAGTCACGGGTATTACTGTATTAAAAAACGCACACTCTCGTAATCAAAAAATAGTCTCACAATCGCAGCCACAAACCAAAGTCACGGGTATTACTGTATTAAAAAACGCACACTCTCGTAATCAAAAAATAGTCTCACAATCGCAGCCACAACCCCAAGTCACGGGTATTGCAGTATTAAAAAACGCACACTATCTTAATCAAGAAATAGTCTCACTACTTCAACAAGCCAAGATCAACAAAAATACTAACTGGTGCCTGCAAACAGATTTCCATCATGGGGGTTATGCCAAAGTACCGCTTGAATTAAATAGTTTTTGTGAGCAGTTTAGCCTGCAAACGGGCGTTCCCGTTGAGCCAATTTACACCGGCAAAATGTTTTATGCTTTATTTAAACTTATCGAACAGGGCTATTTTAACAGAGGCGAACATATCGTTGCCCTGCACACCGGCGGTCTGCAAGGCTTAGATGGATTAAAACAGAAAAAATCCAAATAGCCATTTAAATCAGCAGTTGCAGGATTTGTGCCTGTTTTACAATATAATGACTTAATTATTTCTTGCGGTGATACGTATCAGTCTGAATAATAAAGGATAATATCTTTGGTCGCAGCAGGCTTTTCCCCGGCATTATCAGCAGCCATTTTGAATTAAAATTAATGCGCTACACATGGCCTGTAATAGACTTCAACTAAATATCGAGGCCGCTGCCGGGGTTATCAAGTAAGTACTTTATGGGGCTTTTATCGGTTATAAATGTAAATTTATCTGTTAACCATTAAAAATGTAATTCTACTGATGAGAAATATAAAAATAACAATATAATACGCGTACCAATTAATATGAGCTCACTCCGATCTTAGTATAGTTAAAAATAGGAAAACCCAATGTCACCTGCGAATAACACATTTTCAAATCCCAGCCGAGTATTGCAACGCAATGAATCCCTTTTTACAAACAAGAATATTCTCGTTGCGGGTAACATTGATGATGAGTATCCGTTACAGTTACAAGCATTAGCCAATTCATCGACATTTTGTTTCAGTGATTATCGTTATTATAGTGCGTTAAAAGACAAATTAAAGACATCCGAGGTGCACTTTACCGATAACTATCAGGGTGAAACAAAATTTGACTTGTTACTGATCTTTTTGCCTAAAGCAAAACAGGAAACTTTATACTTATTAGCTAATCTCACCCCCCATTTACAACCGGGAGCGAGTATTATTTTAGTAGGCGAAAAAAAATGCGGTATCAAGAGTGCTGACTCATTATTAACATCCTATTCAAACAGAATAAATATGATTGATTCAGCTCGTCACTGCAGTATTCTTCATGCTGAATTAGATCAACCGGTCAAAACCTTCACACAATCACAATGGATAAAAACTTATCCGTTAAATATCAATAATACTGAGTTGCAGATCTGTTCTTTACCAGGTGTCTTTAGCTATGGAGAATTAGATAAAGGCAGTGAGTTATTATTACAAAACCTACCCGATAACATGGAAGGCAGAGTGCTTGATTTTGGATGTGGAGCAGGTGTTATTGCCTGTTATATTTTAAAAAAACACCCTGAGCTTAAAGTTGATCTTGTGGATATTAACGCCTTTGCTTTAGCCAGTGCAAAATTATCATTGCAAAGCAATCAGCTACAAGGTAACGTCTTCCCCTCAAATGTTTTTTCAGAAGTCAAAGAAAAATATAACATACTGCTTTCCAACCCGCCTTTCCACTCCGGAAAAAACACCGATTATACTGCTGCGGAAACCTTTATAAACCAATCAACTAAACACTTGAAGTTAAAAGGAAAATTGTCTATTGTGGCAAATAAGTTCTTGAACTACGAAGGCTTACTTTTTAAGGCTTTTTCAAATCTAACAATAGATCAGGAAAGCAATAAATTTAAAGTGTTGAGTTGCATCACAAAAACTTGATAAATAACAAAAAACTGCCTTAATCTTCGTATATGATGGAAGTATGCATTAACCTTGGAAAATTGGCCCGTTATGTACTATGCATAACGTTCATCTTACTTTTATCTGGAGACTTTTATGGCTGGAATTCTTGCTATGATTCTTGCAGGAGGAGAAGGCTCTCGCCTTTTCCCTTTAACTCAAACTAGAACAAAACCCGCAGTCCCCTTTGGCGGTAATTATCGTTTAGTCGATTTCGCACTGAACAATTTTGTTAATGCCGATTTAATGAAAATCTATGTGTTAACACAATTTAAATCTCAATCATTAAATATTCATTTACGCAAAGCCTGGCGTTTGTCTGGCATAGGTAAAGCAAACCGTTTTATTGAAGCAATTCCCGCACAGCAACGTGTTAATAAAAACTGGTATTCAGGTACTGCAGACGCAATTTATCAAAATGCACGTTTCATAGAAAAAAGCGCTGCAGAGCATGTTTGTATTTTTGGTAGTGACCACATCTATAAAATGGATGTTCAACAAATGGTTGAACATCATCAACAAAAAGGTGGTGCCCTCACGGTTTCTGCCATTCGAGTAGAGAAATCACAGTCTTATCATTTTGGTATTATAGAAGTAGATGATGAAGGCCGTATGATAGGTTTTGCTGAAAAACCTGCCGTTAAAGATGCGAAAACAATCCCCGGTGATCCTGACCATGTATTAGCCTCTATGGGTAACTACATTTTCGAGTCAAAAGTATTACTGAAAGAGTTATACGAAGATGCGGCTAATAGCACATCACAACATGACTTCGGTAACGATATCATTCCAAAACTTTACCCTGCCGGCAATGTTTTTGTTTACCGCTTAAGTGACAACTTTATTCCCGGCGAACCGGCCACTGCTTATTGGCGTGATGTAGGTACTCTCGACTCATACTGGGAAGCACATATGGATATGCTGAAACCTGAAGCCCCCTTCTCTCTCTATAATAAAAATTGGCCGTTGCATACTTATCATCCGCCATTGCCACCGGCAACCTTCCGCGATCCAGAAGGTTCTGAAACTTCTATTGCTCAATCATTGATTGGTGCAGGTTCATTTATAAACGGCGCTAACATAGAAAACTCTATTTTAGGGTTCCGCAGTCATATCTGCCAAAACGTAGTTATTAAAGATTCAATTTTTCTGGGCAATGCAAAAATAGGTGCGGGCTCGCGCTTAACCAAAGTTATTCTTGATAAAGATATAGAAATTGCTCCGAATACTATTATCGGAGAAAACTTAGAAGAAGATCGCAAGAACTTCACTGTGTCCGATGAAGGTGTCATCGCTATCGCCAAGGGCAGTAAAATAGGTTTTTAATGACACTTTTCAGTGGGTGATGAAATCGTTACCCTGATCAATTTTTATTCTAAATAAATAGGTTTCTAAGATGGCAAAAGTTCTCTCAATGATTTTAGCGGGGGGTGAAGGTTCTCGCCTTTATCCATTAACCCAATCTCGCACTAAACCTTCTGTGCCCTTTGGTGGTAGTTATCGGTTAGTGGATTTTGCACTCAACAATTTTGTAAATTCAGACTTATTACGCATTTACGTGTTAACCCAATTTAAATCCCAATCACTCAACCAACATCTGAGAAAAGCATGGGAACTCAATAATATTACCGATACCTTTATTGATGCGATTCCAGCACAAATGCGCAAGGGTAAACATTGGTATTCAGGTACAGCCGATGCTATTTATCAAAATCTCCAATTTATTGAATCCGATGAAGCTGAACTCGTCTGTATTTTTGGCAGTGACCATATCTATAAAATGGATATCCGTCAAAAAATAGCATACCACCAGGAAAAAGAGGCGGTGCTGACGGTATCTGCAATCAGACTGCCTAAAGAGCAAGCTTACCACTTTGGTATTATTGAAGTTGATGCCGAGGGTCGCATGATAGGTTTTGATGAAAAACCTGCCGTTGAAGATGCTAAAACTATTCCTGGCGATCCGGATCATGTATTAGCCTCTATGGGTAACTATGTTTTTGATTCTAAAGCATTACAAGCAGAGTTAATCCGCGATGCAGCAGTCGAAGATTCAATCCATGATTTTGGTAAAGACATCATTCCCCATCTCTACCCGCAGGGTAAAGTATTTGTTTACGATTTTACAACCAATACTATTCCCGGTGAAGATCACAATGCCTACTGGCGTGATGTAGGTACAATTGAGTCCTATTGGGAAGCCAATATGGATTTAATTCAATCAACACCTGCTATGTCGTTATATAACCGCAAATGGCCGATGCATACCTACTACCCTGCTCTGCCGCCCGCTAATTTTAGAAATGGTGAAACATCGGTTTGTCATATCAGAAAATGTCTTATTTCAGATGGTTGTTTGATTACCGGGGCATTAATTAAAAAATCTGTTTTAGGATTTAAATGTATTGTCGGCAATGACACTGAAATTCATGAATCAGTACTGCTTGGTGAATCAACAATAGGTCGAAACTGTACTATCCATAAAACCATCGTCGATAAAGACGTACATATTGCAGATAATGTGCAGATAGGTGTTAATTTAGAGGAAGACAAGAGGCGCTTTACCGTCTCCGAGGAAGGCATTGTTGTTATTCCTAAAGGCGCAAGAATCGGCTTTTAACTGTCCAGAAAGCCTAGTGAAAACTAAATAAGCATATACCCGGAAGCCACATTTAATGTGGCTTCTTGCTTCTTCGCCGTCTGATTTATATAAGCATAAATCGCCACATAAAAATAGAGCATTTAATTGAGCAATAATAGGCTATTGTTAATCTAAAAGGTCATGGCAAAACTGCCGAAGGAGTTCTCCATTGGACAAAAAATTAAAAATTCTTTTTATCTCATCAGAAGTTGAAGGATTCTCAAAAACGGGCGGATTAGCTGATGTTGCCAAGTCATTACCCATTGAATTACGTAATCTGGGCCACGAAGTTAAAATTATTACGCCATTTTATCGTGCTATTAATCACAGTGAAGATGCTGAGCAGCTTTTTAATTTAGTACTCAAAACAGACTATTCCAGGCCCGATATTCATTTTCAAGTACATCAGCTGGATTTAGATGGGATTCCTGTTTTAACCATTGATAATGCGCATTATTTTGACCGTGACGGATTGTACGGGGAAGATAATCGCGCTTATCAGGATAATGGTGAACGTTTTGCCTTTTTATCTTTGGCAGCCATAAAAGCGTGTGATGCGATGGATTTTACGCCGGATATTATCCACTGTAATGATTGGCACACCGGCTTAGTTCCCTACCTTCTGAAAACCCGCTATGCGAATAATGCCCGTTTTACCAACACTAAAACCGTATTCACCACGCATAATGCATGTTATCAGGGGATTTTTGACAAATCTCAATTAAATATTATTCCCGAAGTGGGTTCATGCATGGATGATCGTGTTCTGGAAAATTACAGCTATATCAACTACCTGAAAGTAGGATTAACTTACAGCGATAAAATCAACACAGTCAGTCCCAACTATGCAAGCGAGCTGCTTACTCCACTGGGTTCGCATGGTATGTCAGAACTTTTTATCAGGCGTATTAATGACTTTGAAGGCATTTTAAATGGGTGTGATTACAACGACTGGAACCCTGAAACAGATCCCTATATTCCGGTAAATTTCAGCTCGACGGATATCAGCGGTAAAGAAATTTGTAAACATGCCCTGCAAAAAGAGGTTGGCCTGCCGAACAGCGAGAATCCGATTTTTGGCATGGTCTGTCGCATAACGGATCAGAAAGGCTTTGGTCTGATTCTGCCTATGTTAGAGCGTTTTCTTAAGCATAATGTGCAAATCGTGATCGTTGGATCCGGCGATCCTTCCTTCACCGGACAACTCAACGCCATTGCGGCTCACTTTCCTGATAAGTTTAAGTTTATAAATATTTACAGTAATAAACTGGCACATATGGTTGAAGCGGGCGCAGATTTCTTTTTAATGCCATCAATCTTTGAACCCTGCGGTTTAAACCAATTGTATAGTTTAGCTTACGGTACACTGCCCATTGTCCGCGCAGTGGGTGGATTAAAAGATACGGTATTGGATTATGATCAGGATCCGGACAGTGCCAATGGTTTTGTGTTCTTTGATCCGAATCCGAATCAACTGCTTCATATACTGCGGCGGGCATTATTACTCTATATTGAGCATCCGGAAGAGATGTTACGTTTGAAAACAAAAGCAATGCAATCCCACTTCTACTGGTCTGATGCCGCTAAACATTATGAGCATTTATATTACAATGCGCTTAAAAAGCCATATTTCTGATCACCAACGCCTCCAGATAAGTAAAAAGCCAATTTTATTTAAAATTGGCTTTTTACTTATTCTTTCGCTGATCGATCCTGTTCAAAGTGCTTTACTCTCAAGCACAGTGGAGGTTATTTAAGTAAATAACTTCCATTACCTGTTTAGTAAATCTGTCCTATTGTTTAACTTTTTTGCTTTTTTTATCAATTATGAACACTATTATAATCTTTGCTTTATAATGCCCATTATTATCTATCGGAACTGGAAACACGCATGTCTTTTGAAGCGCTTGAGCTCGACCAACATTTATTAAACGCCATTGCTAAAATGGGGCATACTCGCCCAACAAGCATTCAAACCTTAGCTATCCCGCACGCGATGGATGAACGTGACATTATGGCAAGTGCACCCACCGGCACCGGCAAAACATTGGCGTTTTTACTGCCCGCAGTGCAGCGTTTGATTGATTTCCCGCGTCGAAAAGGCGGCTCTGCCCGAATTTTAATATTAACACCCACACGCGAACTGGCAGTGCAAATTAGCGGTGTGGCTTCTGCGCTTGTTGAAGGGACTGCACTGGTTGTCGGTAATATCATCGGTGGCGTTTCCTATCAGGAACAGGAAGAAGTTATTACTGATAATGTTGATATAGTGATCGCCACGCCGGGTCGTTTAATGGAATATATCGATTCCGAAGCCTTTGATTGTCGGGAAGTCGAAACCCTTATTCTTGATGAAGCTGACCGTATGTTAGATATGGGCTTTATCCAAGCGATGGACAGGATTGTAGGTGAAACGCGCTGGCGCAAACACACCGCCCTTTTCTCAGCAACACTCGAAGGTAAAGGTCTGCGTGAATTCTGTCGTGAGGTATTAACAAATCCTGCGCAATTAACGGCTGAAGTTTCGCGTCGTGAAAGTGGCAAGATTTTGCAATGGGTCCATCTTGCGGACAGCCCTGAGCATAAACTGCAGTTACTAGCCGCTATTTTACAACAACCCGTAAAAGAAGAAGAACAGCAACAAAAAGTAATAGTGTTTGTAAAAACACGCGAGCGTTTAACAGAACTGGTCGCACAACTTGCAGAGTTACAAATACCTTGTACCTATCTCCGTGGAGAAATGGATCAAGAAAAACGCAACCTGGCTTTAAACCAATTTAGAGCGGGTAACATTAATATTCTAATTGCAACAGATGTAGCAGCCCGTGGTATTGATGTGCCTGATATCACCCATGTTATTAACTATGATATGCCGCGTAGTGCCGATATTTATGTGCATCGCATTGGCCGTACAGCGCGTGGCGGCAAAAAAGGTATCGCGATTTCATTAATTGAAGCGCATGATGTTGATATGCTTGCAAAAGTTGAGCGTTACACAGACCAGATAATAAAACGCCGCGTGATCAAAACCCTGCGCCCGACGCATAAAGAAGCACAACTTAGCCAGCGTAAAGCAAAAAACAAAGTAAATAAAAAGAGTAAAAATCGCGAAGAAGAATTGAAGAAAGAACAAAAAGCCAAGCGCCTTAAGAAAAAAGAAGATATGGGTAAACAGCGCCATCGTAAAGTAAAAGCGAAAGGTAAACCAAGCTGGGCTGGAAAAGGTAAAACAGAAAACACAACTGAAGAATAGAGACTAGCAGCAAGCTTTAAGGCTTTAGGGCTTCGAGCTTCGAGCTTTCGAGCTTTCGAGCTTCGAGCTTCGAGCTTCGAGCTTCGAGCTTTCGAGCTTCGAGCTTTCGAGCTTTCGAGCTTCGAGCTGCGAGCTGCGAGCTGCGAGCTGCGAGCTGCGAGCTTCGAGCTTTCGAGCTTCGAGCTTCGAGCTTTCGAGCTTTCGAGCTTCGAGCTTCGAGCTTCGAGCTTCGAGCTTCGAGCTTTCGAGCTTCGAGCTTCGAGCTTTCGAGCTTCGAGCTTTCGAGCTTTCGAGCTTCGAGCTGCGAGCTGCGAGCTGCGAGCTGCGAGCTTCGAGCTTCGAGCTTTCGAGCTTCGAGCTTCGAGCTTTCGAGCTTTCGAGCTTCGAGCTTCGAGCTTTCGAGCTGCGAGTGCCGAGCTGCGAGTGCCGAGCTCGTGGCTCCTGACTCGCAGCTCCTAGCTCGCCACTCGCTGCTGATATTTACATTTCATCCCGATAAAAAACTAACTCTGTGGCACTCGATGCTGATTCAACAAAGTAATATCCTGCACTATCAAACTCTTTTAACTTATTCAATGCAGTAACCTGTTGTTCAACAATGTAACGTGTCATTAAACCGCGCGCCTTTTTGGCATAGAAGCTAATCACCTTATATTGGCCATTTTTTTGATCTTTAAATACCGGTGTAATAATCTGCCCGTTTAACTCTTTTACCTTAACGGCTTTAAAATACTCATTTGAAGCGAGGTTAATCAATAAATTATCACCCTGCACTGCTAATGCTTTATTTAACTTTTGAGTAATTAAACTGCCCCAAAACTGGTATAAATTCACACCACGCACATTGTCTAATTTAGTCCCCATTTCTAAACGATATGCCTGCATCAGATCCAATGGTCTTAATAAACCGTATAATCCCGATAAAATACGTAAATGCATTTGCGCATAGTTTAGCGCTTCAAGACTTAATGATTCTGCCTGCAGCCCAGTATAGACATCCCCCTGAAATGCAAATAACGCTTGTTTGGCATTATTTAACACAAAGGGCCTGTGCCACTGACCAAAACGAGCGGCATTCAATCCAGCGATTTTATCACTCACTTTCATCAGTGAACCAATATCCTGCATGGATAATTGATTGCAGCGATTTATCAATAACTGACTGTCATCAAGTAAGTCAGGCTGCGAAAATACGGCAATTGGCGCCGGGGTTTCAACGTCTAAGGTTTTAGCCGGAGAGAGTACAACTAACATATGACTTCCTATTAGGGTCTGTTGACCTTTGGTGTGCATTTTTGCAGCAATTTGAGGGTGCTTTATACAAGGCAGAGCCTGCAACCTGTCGTTATTCTACATAAGTAGGCGATAACGTAGTCGATCGTATCCACAAATGCTGCCCTTCGGGTTCATCTAAAAGCGTCCTACGCTGGGTTATGCGGCGTTTACATAGAATAACTATGCTTCTCTCCTCATGCCTTGCTCAAAACACTTTTAGATTGAACGAATTTCGTACTCCATAGGTCAGCAGACCCTAAGAACGGGTTATTAAAAAAGCGACGAATGTCGCTTTTTTAGTAAAATAATCTAGCCCTAAGATCTATACTCAAATTCATTGAGATCCAAGAATCTGCATCTTCAAGAAGGAGTTTGGATATGAATTAAAAGTCGACTGTAACATCAGAAAGCTTGCCACCGTCTAAACTTTTTTGCTCTTGAGCTGATTTCAGCTTGATCATCAATCTCACATCATTTGCTGAATCAGAATATGCCAATGCTTCGGTATAACCTATCGTCCCGCTTTCATATAATTCAAACAGCGCCTGGTCAAAAGTTTGCATACCATGTTGTGCTGATGATTTCATAATCTGTTTAAGGGTATGTAGCTCTCCAGTACGAATAGCTTCAGCCATAGTAGGTGTATTATATAAAATTTCAAATGCAGCTCGCCGCCCTTTTCCATCTTTTGTTGGAATTAACTGCTGGGCAACTATTGCACGTAAATTAACCGACAGATCAAATAGAAACTGGCGATGGTTTTCCTGCGGCACTAAATGCAGAATACGATCTAAAGCCTGATTCGCATTTTTCGCATGCATAGTGGCCATACATAAATGCCCGGTCTCTGCGAATGACAGAACAAATTCCATGGTTTTTCGTGTTCGTATTTCACCGACTACAATAACATCAGCCGCTTGCCGTAATGAGTTTTTCAGCGCCTCATCAAGTGAGCCCGTATCAACACCGATTTCGCGTTGGGTGACCACAGATTTTCCATGTTCGTGAATAAACTCAATCGGATCTTCAATAGTCAGTATATGATCGTATGAATGTTGATTTCGAAAACCAATCATTGCTGCCTGCGTTGTGGATTTGCCCACACCCGTTGCACCTACAAATAAAATTAATCCCTCTTTTGCCAGACAAACATCTTTTAATCGCTCCGGTAAATTTATCTCAGAAAAATCAGGTATTTGAGTTTCTATACGACGGAGCACCATAGCAGGTTGCCCTTTTTGCATAAAAGCACTGATCCTGAAACGCTTGCCGTTGCCGGAGTGGTACGCAAAATTAGATTCTTTAATGATCATAAATTCAGAAAAATGATTTTCATCCATGACCTCTTTTATCAGCTCAAAAACTTCTGCGCTGGTCAGTATATGGTCATTAATAGCCTGTAATGATCCATTTAATTTCATTGTTGGCGGCAAACCAACAGAAATGTATAAATCAGATGCTTTTAATTCATCGACCTTAATTAATAAATTATCTAGCATAATAAATAACCCTTAGAATGTTTTTGGATCAACCGCTTTTTGCGTAGCATCAGCGTGTGCAATCAGACCCTGGCCAACTAAATCACGTAAACTTTGATCTAGCGTTTGCATGCCGTGTACCATTCCGGTTTGAATCACTGAGTACATTTGCGCAACTTTATCTTCACGAATCAAATTCCGAATAGCGGGAATACCCAACATAATTTCATGCGCAGCAACTCGCCCGCCGCCCGGTTTTTTAAGTAGAGCTTGCGAAATAACCGCACGCAATGATTCAGATAACATTGATCGCACCATGCTTTTCTCTCCCGCAGGAAAAACATCAATGATACGGTTAATGGTTTTAGCCGCGGAAGTTGTATGCAGAGTAGCAAAGACCAAGTGCCCCGTTTCCGCTGCTGTTATTGCTAAACGTATGGTTTCTAAATCACGCATTTCACCAACTAAAATAATATCGGGATCTTCCCGCAATGCACTTTTCAGTGCCCGGTCAAAACTCAAGGTGTGTTTATAAACTTCACGCTGGTTGACCAGCGATTTTTTTGATTCATGAACAAACTCGACAGGATCTTCGATGGTTAAAATGTGCTCATGACGATGCTCATTAATATGATCAATCATTGCTGCTAAGGTGGTTGACTTACCCGAGCCCGTTGGTCCCGTCACTAATACTAAGCCACGAGGAAATCCTGATATTTTTTTGAATATTTCAGGCGCGCCGAGTTCATCTAATGTTAATACTTTACTTGGGATAGTACGAAAGACAGCAGACACACCACGGTTCTGATTAAAAGCATTAACACGGAAACGCGCTAACCCTGGAATCTCAAAGGAAAAGTCGGTTTCTAAATCCTCTTCAAAATCTTTACGCTGTTTATCGTTCATTATGTCGTAAACGAGACTCTGCGCTTCTTTAGGATCTAAAGCAGGCACATTTAATTTACGCACCTCCCCATCTACCCTAATCATTGGAGGAACTCCTGAAGAAAGGTGTAGATCTGACGCATTATGCTTTACACTGAAAGCCAATAATTCTGTTATATCCATATAATTAAAACCTTATTTATGACTAATATATCTCAAAAAATTACAAACATAGAAAAAAAGATAATTCATGCAGCTCAGCAATCAGACAGAAATTCCGATGAAATTCAATTACTTGCGGTAAGTAAAACCAAACCAGTAGCATTGATAAAAGAAGCTTATCAAGCAGGCTTACGCCATTTTGGTGAAAACTATGTGCAAGAGAGCATCGAAAAAATTCAGCAGATTAAACTTGATGCTGATTTTGAGCAAGCCATTTTTTGGTATTTTATTGGCCCGCTGCAATCTAATAAAACACGCCCAGTGGCTGAAAACTTTGATTGGGTACAAAGTGTCGAGCGACTAAAAATAGCGCAGCGCTTAAATGATCAACGCCCTGAACATTTACCCAAACTAAATGTTTGTTTACAAGTTAATATTAGCGGAGAACAGAGCAAATCGGGTACTACTTTATTACAAGTTCTGGAACTAGCTTCACAAGTTAATAATCTACCACACTTAACACTGCGTGGTATTATGGCGATCCCGGAAAAAACCGACGATCAGCTGCGACTTGAAAAACAGTTCAATGAACTCCATGACATTTATTTGCGACTACAACAGTTATACCCGCAAGTTGATACTCTGTCGATGGGCATGAGTGGGGATTTAGAAAAAGCAATTGCCTGCGGCAGTACTATGGTCAGAATCGGAACCGATATTTTCGGTTCAAGAAGTTAGAAAACAGCAGGAAATTTGTTATAAAAACCTCGACTGATTGCAACCTTGACAGGTCAATTAACGCAACTCTTTAATATGAACCGGGTTTGGGCAGGAAAATGTTGAAATTATCAGATGAATACTATCCGGTCGATTAAATCGCAAGATATTAACCCATGGATTAGACATGCTTGCCCATACCTTACTTAAAAATAAGCCCTGGCAATTCGAACAGTTGATTTGTGTTTACAGTCATACAGGGCGTTAGGAGAAAGAAATGTTACATAAGAAAATTACCTTTATTGGTGCCGGCAACATGGCTGGCAGTATTATCAGCGGATTGGCTAAATCTGGCTATCCTGCGGATTTGATCTGTGCATGTGCACCCAGCGCCAACAATACGCAAAAACTAGCAGACCAATTTTCAATTAAGGCCAGCCAGGACAATGTGACTGCAGTCAATTGGGCCGAAGTTATTGTGCTGGGCGTTAAACCGCAAATGATGGCTGATGTTTGTCAGGCAATGGTTGATCAGGGAGCAGATTTTAGCAATAAGTTGGTTATCTCCATTGCGGCAGGAGTCTCTGTACAGCGCCTACAGTCTTTAGTAGGCGAAAAAGCCCAAATTATTCGCACTATGCCTAATACCCCAAGCTTATTACAAAAAGGCATGACCGGCTTATTTGCAGCGGAGCAGGTAAGTGAAGAATATAAAACCTTTGCTGGCGACTTGATGTCCGCTGTGGGCGAAACAGTCTGGGTAAACGAGGAAAGCATGATCAATTCTGTTATCGCCGCATCGGGATCTTCACCTGCGTATTTCTTCCTGTTTATGGAAGCAATGCAGACAAAAGCAATCGAAATGGGCTTTGATCCGGAACAGGCACGTTTATTAGTCTCACAAGCCGCACTTGGCAGCATTGAAATGGTTAAGCAAAACCCCGATATATCTATTGGTAAGCTCCGTGAAAATGTCACTTCTAAGGCAGGATCAACTGCAAAAGCGCTTGATACCTTTAATGAATTACAGTTAACTGAAATAGTCGCTAAAGCCATGCAGGCAGCTTCTGATCGTGGTGAAGAAATGGAAAAATTATTCTAAGCTTAAGTTCATAAAATAGAGAGAGCGTACAATGAATGCAGTACATTTTTTAGCGAATACCCTGTTTGATCTTTATATCATGATCGTATTATTACGTATCTGGTTACAGGTTGCGAGAGCCGATTTTTACAACCCTTTCAGCCAATTTATTATTAAAGCGACACAACCCGTTGTCGGACCACTACGCAAAATAATTCCAGGACTTGGCGGATGGGATCTCGCCACTATTGTATTTGCTTTTGCTGTTGCCTGTTTGAAAATAACGACTTTATCCTTAATAGTCGGGGACGCAATCAATCCCGTGGTGATCCTTATTTTCGGTTTGATTATTTTAATAAAGGCAGTCTTTAAAATACTCTTTTGGGTGTTGATCTTACGCGCAATTTTAAGTTGGGTAAGCCGTGGTAATAACCCGATTGAAGCGGTGATGATCCAGCTTACTGAGCCTCTTCTAGCACCTATTCGTCGTTTTATGCCGCAAATGGGAGGATTAGATCTCTCTATGTTAGTGGTCTTAATTGGATTGCAGTTTTTAGAAATGTTGGTCAGTGATTTATTAGCTAAATTATTTTAATGGCGGCTGATAATCTCCAATATGAAGGCGAAGATCTTTTGCTTCGCCTTGTTCTACAACCTAAATCCAGCCGCGATCAATTTGTCGGACTACTGGGAAATGAGCTTAAAATCGCCATTACAGCCCCCCCCGTAGACGGTAAGGCAAATGCGCACCTGATTAAATTTTTAAGCAAGCAGTTCAAAGTTGCAAAAGGTGCCATTATTATAGAAAAAGGGTTATTAAGCCGGCATAAACTGGTTCGTGTTCGCGCACCGAAAAAAATGCCTGAATTTTTTAACAGTCTGAATGAATGAAAATTCGCAGGAGTCATTATGCTTAAAATAAAACAATATTATAAAGCGTTATTCATGGCAGCTTTATTTTGCTTTACCCAACCGAGTGTTGCCGAACAATTTCAAAATTTTGATAATCTGGAGGTCCATTACATAGCCCTGCCCAGTACCTTTTTACAACCCGATATTGCCAAAAAATACAATATCAAACGCAGTCAATATAACGGGCTGATTAACATTTCGGTGCTCGATAAAAGGAATAATGCCAAAGCCGTTTCAGCAGAACTGAGCGGGTCAGGAAAAAACCTTTTAGGACAAAATGAAGCCTTAAAATTTCAAGAAATTAAAGAGGGGGATAGTATTTATTATATTGCTGACTATCCGTTTCTTAATGAAGAAATTGTTAACTTCAACATTATTATTAAAACCCAAAACAAAACTAATCTATTAAAATTTCAACATAAGTTTTATACCGACTAAGTTACGTAAAGAGCATAAAGGACCAATGACAAATGAAAAAAAAATGGGTACTCGCCACCGGTAATAAAGGTAAAGTACAAGAAATGAGCGAACTTCTGAATAGCTTTTCGATTGAAGTGCTGCCACAAAGTCAGTTTGAAGTATCAGACGTTGCGGAAACCGGCACAACCTTTGTAGAAAATGCCATTATAAAAGCACGCCATGCCGCTAAAGTAACAGGGTTGCCCGCCATTGCCGATGATTCAGGGTTAGAAGTCGATTTTTTAAATGGTCAACCGGGCATTCGTTCTGCGCGTTTCGCCGGTGAAAATGCCACTGATCAGGAAAACATTGAACTTTTATTAAGTAAATTAGAAGGCATAGGCACAGAACAGCGCCGTGCGCGTTTCCAATGTGTATTGGTTTATTTACGCCATGAATTAGACCCGACACCGATCATTTGTCAAGGAACCTGGCAGGGTACCATCACGGAATCACTGCAGGGCGAAAACGGCTTCGGCTACGATCCCGTCTTTTGGGTTGAAAGTGAACAAGCAACCTCAGCACAATTAAGTAAACAACGTAAAGCTGAATTAAGTCACCGGGGTCAAGCTCTGGGGAAATTAGTTGAATTGCTTAAAAAGCAATTAGGCTAAGTTAAGATTTAAAGCAACAATAAATGCAGACTATCATCTGCATTTTTCTCCCAACAATTTTGAGTATCTCATGTTAAAACTTCCTCCGCTAAGCCTTTATATTCATATCCCCTGGTGCATTGAAAAATGTCCATACTGCGATTTTAATTCACATAAATTACGCGGAGAGATTCCTGAACAGGAATATCTGCACGCTTTATTGGAAGATCTAAGCAATGATTTGGTTTATGTTCAGGGCCGCGTTCTGGAGACTATCTTCATCGGTGGCGGAACGCCGAGTTTAATATCAGCATCCGGTATCGGCTGGTTATTAACAGAAATAGAGAAAAAAATTCCTTTTAAAAAAAATATAGAGATCACTCTGGAAGCCAATCCGGGGGCGATTGAAAATCAAAAAATAGCCGACTTTAAAGCCTTCGGTATTAATCGCTTCTCCTTTGGTGTACAAAGTTTTCAACAGGATAAGCTCACAAAACTGGGCCGAATTCATGGTGTGGAGGAAGCAAAAACAGCAGCAATACAAGCGCATCACGTTGGCATGAAAACCTTCAATTTGGATTTAATGCATGGTTTACCGGATCAAAGCCTTGACGACGCACTGGAGGATTTACAGACAGGTATTGATCTTAACCCCACTCACCTGTCCTGGTATCAACTCACCATAGAGCCAAATACACAGTTTTTTTCCCTGCCGCCCAAATTACCTGAAGAGGATTTATTATGGGATATTCAAGAAAAAGGGCAACAGTTACTGGCTGATAACGGCTATATTCAATACGAGATTTCGGCTTATGGTAAAGTAGGTTTTGAATGTTTACATAACTTAAACTACTGGAAATTTGGTGATTATATCGGTATTGGTTGCGGCGCCCATGGCAAGTTGACCCTGCCCCTACAGAATAAAATATTACGTACCACTAAAGTCAAACATCCCAAGGGTTATTTAGAACCAGAGCGCGCCTATCTTGATCAAGTCAATCAAGTTGAAAAAAATGATTTAGCTTTTGAGTACATGATCAATCGCCTGCGTTTATTTGAAGCCATTCCTTTTACTGAATTTGAAGATTTTACCGGATTAAGTCTCAAGTCAATTAAACTTCCCATTCAAGCTGCCATTGCAAAAAATCTGTTGGTTGAAAATGAGCATAGTTGGCAAGTAACCCCATTAGGTCATCGTTACCTTAATGATCTATTAACCTTATTTATGGATTAATCCGCTAATACCCAAAGAACTAAAAAGATGATCACCCTTGCTGGTTAAAATCATTGATCACTTCATTAATTCTTTTGGTATGACAGCCACAATAAGAAACCTTATGACCGAATATTTTGTTTATGCCTTTATTTATCTGGCCGCTGCTGTAATAGCCGTCCCTATTGCGACACGCTGCGGACTGGGTTCGGTGCTCGGGTATCTAATAGCCGGGGTGGTAATCGGTCCGGTTATTGGTTTAGTGGGTGATGAGACCAGCAATATTAAGCACTTTGCTGAATTTTTGGTTGTCCTGATGCTGTTTTGGTGGGCCTCGAACTCGAACCAAAACTGCTTTGGAAAATGCGTAATCGCCTGCTGGGATTAGGCGGGCTTCAGGTTATTTTAAGCACAGTATTAGTGATGGGGATTTATCACCCGCTCTGGGCACTTTTTTAGCGGGTGTTGTATTAGCCAACTCAGAATTTCGCCATGAATTAAAATCTAATATTGAGCCCTTTAAAGGACTTTTACCGGTGTTTTTCAAGAGAGTTGTCGCCTAAAGTTTAACTTCTACCCTTTTTGAAAATCTTCCCTGAAAAGAATCGTCCAATCGCTATTGCCTGCAGCCTCAAAAACGGGTTCAATTTTTTTAGGTTGAATGTCAATTACTTTAAAATCAATACCATCATAGAACCCCCCTGTCTCTCCTGATTTCACAATAACTTCAAGGACATCTTTTTCAAGGGTCACTGTTTCACTGCCCAGATAACTTATTTGCAGGGTATATTTCCCCGGCTTCAGATCCTGAACCACAAAGAAACCGTCGTATTCAGGTTTTATACTGCGGTAATAGAGACCCGATTTTTCTACTATTATCTCCGCATAACTAAAAAACTTTTTCCTTAGTTTATTATCTACTGCGGGAAGGGAGATGGAGCCCATAATCAGAGACAAGGGAACAAGTCCCATTCCTACTTTTTTACCCGATGCGGGGATAAGCTTGATTTCCTGAGAATTAGCTGCTCTCAGTGTGGGATCAATCATAGTGCCTGAATAATCATAACTCAGTTTATTATTTCGATAAGGTGCAACACCGGAGAGATAAAACAGTCCGTCTTTATTGGTTTTCACCTTATTTTCACCTATGCTGACGCCCACATCGGCAAGGGGAGTTTCATCCTGATCTTTTTCCCCATTGCCATTTTTATCGATAAAAATAGCCCCCTCAATATAACCATTATCAGAATTTTTGGCACTATTAGGCATAAAGGGTTTTTTCAGATTAAGAACGTGTTCATAGCTGGCACCCACTTGATGCATTTCATCACTGTCACTGTCGTAGTCATAGTCATAGTCCATCTTTAAAAACGCACTAAATTTGTACTCAAAACCTATTCCCAGACTGAAAAGCGCATCTTTATTATAATCGACAGTAACATTATAAGAGAATTTACTATGCTGACCGAGTCTTTTCCTCAGACTGCCCGTATACTTCCACTTGGGATCTCTTCCCGCATTATAGGCGGCATCCAAACTATAGGTAAAATCTCCCGAGCCGGCGTTAAAGCCGATATCCCCGGTGTAATTAGCACTGATATCACCATCCTTGGTGACGGTTTTCTCAAGATCCCAATCCATGCTTATTTTTCTTGTAATATTATAACTCAGTCCCGTGGTGTATATATACTCTTTGCTGCCCTGATAATTTTCATTTGAAAAGCGGAAAAAATAATCACTTCTGCCGTAATCCCCGCTTATTTCAGCTTCATGATAGCTATCTTTTCCTTCATCTTCCGCCAGTAGACCGCTATACTGCTCATAGCTGTAATATAATTGCTGGGAAAAGATCTCGCTTTCCAATTCGGTGATATAACCCTTACTGGGGTCTTCAAGAGAATCATAATAGGAAATATTTATTAATAATGGCACGGCTAACGTTGAAAAACGGTATCCCGCATGGTGCTTTATATAGCGATACAGTTTGTCTTCATTGCGGGTGTCATAGTAGTCAAAAGAGTAACTGAGATTATTGGTAAAACCGTAGGAAATGTCGAACTTGCGATCATCCCAGGCGCGGTTTTCTCCTCCTGAGTTTTGTCCGTAAAAAGCATTATAGTCCCACTCCCCCTGCGAAAAAAAATTATTGCCCGCCATTACATTAATATTTTCATCCTTAATAAGGACACCATTCCGGTCATATATTTTTATTTTAAAGGCATCTTTTTGACTTCTCATCGTTAGGATAAACTGGTACTCATTACCTTCGACACTCAGATAGTCCACTACCTTGCCGTTTTGATAGATTTCAACCGTTGAGTTCTTGGGCGCTTGCCCCCTGATGGTCAGCTCCCGGCCTGACCGCTGCACGCTGTAGTTGTTTTTACTGACCGATATCCCGCGGATCTTACTGTTATACCCCAGAATATTCTCCCCCATGATATAGTTATCCCCAAAAGTGACCGTCTTGTCCTTCAGGAAGTAGGGATATTTCAGGCTAATATCTTGCAGTTCTCCGCTAGTATAAATATTTTGTCGAAGATAAAAATCACCGTAGAGAAGCTGAGAGCTATACTCTATTTCCAGCGTTCCATTGGTCTCCTCTGGTTTAAAATAATCTCCAATATCATCTATATCATAGCGCAGCTTCAGCATGCCAAGGTCAATTATTCTGCGGTCAGCTTTTAGAAAAAGGTCGGTCTTCGAAGAAGCTTCCTTATGGTTTTTGTCCGCCTCGAGCTTGCGCTTTCTTGTTTCGGCGCTGATGCGGTTATCCAGAGGCAGATTGAAATCAGGTGTTATTTTTAGAGTGTACTTTTGCTCTATCCACTCGACTCCCTTCAGGGGCAACAGTTCACCGAGCGACTCCTTCTCAATGTACAGCCTGCCCTCGATCTCTATACTGTTCAGCTTTTTGAGCTCTGTTGTTATTCGCCGCTTCTGCCTGTTGGGAAACAGACTGCCCGCGATCAGCAGAGTGATATTTCCCTCGTCGATCGAAAGAGTGGTATATTCAGATAGCTCGGTAAGTTCCAAAAAATTGTCAATATTCAGATAGATACCCCCGTCAAAATCGCTGATCACCTCCACGAATTCCTGCTGTAGGTAACTGCCCACTCGAAGGGTTATCATATTTTCAAAATAGTCATCTTTCGTGCCGGAAAAAGCCGGGGAACAAAAAAAAAGGCCAAATAAAATAAGTAATATTGCTCTTATTGGTATTGGCATCACTCTTTCCACAATATCAGTAAGGCCGCAGAGAGAATTACATAATAAGCCTTTTTTTTTGAATACCGTTTAATTAGCTTTTCAACCAAGCATTTTTTAACGGTTAAATAATCACAGAAGCAGGCAACTTTTGATAAAAAGTCACAACCAGAAAATGGTAATAGAAATAATTTTAGACATGATTTTTTTTTGCTAGCAGAAGTTTTCTTAGTGGATGGGCATTGTGGTATCACTTTTCCCAGATTAACTGACAAATCATTTAACACGGTAAACTGCCCGGATAAAACTGGACACTGAGTTATATGCAAAGCTGAACCTGCCTTATAGTGATTAATCTGCTCAGGGTTGACCAATAATATAAGCCGCGGATCGAGATGCTAGCCTTATTAAAGGAAGAATAACTTGAAGTTAAACAGCCACAGTTTGTCGACCGGGTTGAATACAAGCAAATAGAAAATGATAGACGGGTAGGATATGCTGTTAGTTGAGATATTCAATCTCATATTTTATCTGTTTTTTGTATTGACCGCTGACTTTATTTTCTCCCAGCAGAGAAAATCCGATTTCAAACTGTCCCTCGCCATATCTATCGAGCCTTATAATTGAATGTTTAGCTCTAAGATTTTCGATTCTAGCCCCTTGGGTCAGGTAAATAGCTCCGGTCGCTTTAATATCCAGCTTTACTCTTTTATTTGCAGTGCCACTGACATAGACAATCACTCCATCGTAGGGCATAACATCCAGCCTGCTGCCGTTATACAGATAGAGATCTGGCAGTTCCGCATTTTTGACTCTTACGGTCTCCAGAGAAAAAAGCGCCCCTGAATAGAATATAAGTAACACTAAGAAAATTTTTTTCATTGTCTCAGCCACCTTAAAAAACGGTGCGGCTGTTAGGCCGCACCACTAATCATTAAGCTGTTGTTGTTCCAGCAATAGAATCATAACTAATATCAATAGTGACGGTTTCAGCTACATCACCAGCAATATCTGAAGTATCAAGATCGATAGTAAAAGGAAGTACGACTGCTACATCATCAGTTAAAGCGGTAGTGCTACCCGTAAGAGTACCGCCTAGTACTACTACACCAGTAGTACTGTTGTCGGTTGTAGTAATAGCGTAGGTAAATGTTTCACCCGAATCACCTGTTACGGAAGCATTGACTGCTACTGCTGCAATACTCGCATCGGTGAAAACATCTCCAAAATCAATTGTGGAAAGATCTAAACTAACCGTCAATAGCTTCACATAATTAGCTGTAACAGCTAAATCAGCAGATTTTGCAGATTCTGACATATCATCAGCAGCCATTGCCGTTGTTGACATGGCTAGGATTGATGTAGCTAGTAATACTTTTTTTGATGTTGTTAAGAATGATTTTTTCATTTTGAACTCTCCATGTTTTACTTTAAAATTAACAATCCTTCCGCGGTATTGCTGAAAGATTATTCTGCGATATCGTTGTATACAGCCATCACAGTAATTATCGCGGATAAATCACTGCTGATATTTTCTGTGGCCAGGTCTACATAAAATTCATGTCGCTGGTCTGCTCCCGTGGCTGTCTTTATGTAAGTTAAACTGTCTGCTGTATATCCGGAGCTTGAACTGCGTGACATCTGCAAGACACCGCTGCTGTCGTCATTGCTTATCTCCACCGTATAGTCATAGCCGCTTTCTGCATTGACATAAAAGTCAACCGGCACACTGTCGACCGAGCGCCCCTGGTAAACATCCCCAAAATCGATGCTGCTGGTCCCAAGGGACAAGGAAATCGTTTTTACCGCCTTACCTTGTATATATAACTGCCCCTCTACTGCAAATAACGGCCTTGAAAGAAAAAGAAGAAGAATAAACAGTATCTTATTCATCTCAGGATATCCTAGAGTTGAAAATCGAATTTCTCGGAAAAATTAAGTTGTTTATTTGCAAAAACAACCTGCACGTAATCGGCATCTTTATCCATGACTGTCGACTTTTTCAGCTCGAGCACATACTCCCGGTAGAATCCCTGTTTAAAGCTTTGCTCTTTGATCAGTTTTTTGTTCTTATAAAAGGTAATATTTATATTAAGCGGATAGGAAAAATTGCCGCTATTTTTAACAGTGCCCAGCAGGTTATAACCCTTATCTGCTTTCTCCACCCGCAATGCGTCAAAATCAAGTCCGGTTTCAAGTTTGCCTTTCCTGCCGTAGTAGGGAACGCCGACATTCATCAGCACGGTCACCTGCTCAGTCTTACCTCTAGGAGGCAGCTCTTTAAACACCAGAAGAGCGACATACTCTCCGTCCTGTAAATCTTTTTTTATTCTTGGTGCAACTTTTACCTGTATCTTACCCTTCGGCGGAATCACCACTATTCTCGGATAGGCCACTAACTGATCTCCCAGATAGTACTTGTCCTTAGCCCATGCCGGTTTTGCAAAATCTACCTTAACCCTTACCGGTTTGTTCCCTGAGTTAATCAGAGTGGTCTCTTTCGTAACAGGTTGCTCAAGGTTAACGCCCATACTTGTCCGCGTGACCGAGAATGCAGCGAAACTGCTTGCGGAACAAACGGCTAATGAGATAGCGAGAAGGGCTTTAGCGTATTTTTTCATATTAACTATGTCATTTCCTTTTATTAGTTTTCCATTGTCATTTCATCAAAAAAAACCAAAAAAAATGGCCTTCCGAGGAAGGCCATACATAAAAATCAGCTCAAAAGTCAAAAGTGTCCATACACTTTCGGCAACTGGCTACCATTTTACAGGCCCTATAGTTTTGCGCCCCAGGGTTTCCCCAGGTTTGCGAATCAACTTCATAACTATTACAAAGCGATTATATTATATTATATGTTATTTACATTTAAATTATTATTTTTTGATGCTTTTATATTTTGATATTATCATATTTTATTTTTAAATAAAGTGCTTATCTCAATATTCTAGCTGCTGTTTACAGTCTCGACAGCTTTGCACTTTTGTCTTTATTTAAGTTGGCCAATCAAATTTATAACCATTACAAAGCGACAACTTTGTTCTTGATAAAAAAAGATGTTCTTTTTATATCTCACCTGCATTTTTAAATTAAGTACTTGTATGCGCATTTAAACAGCGGAACAAAAAAACAAAAAAAATGGCCTTCCGAGGAAGGCCATACATAAAAATCAGCTCAAAAGTCAAAAGTGTCCATACACTTTCGGCAACTGGCTACCATTTTACAGGCCCTATAGTTTTGCGCCCCAGGGTTTCCCCAGGTTTGCGAATCAACTTCATAACTATTACAAAGCGATTATATTATTTCTTATTAAAATTAAGTTTTTGTATTTAAATGCTATCACATTTCATTTTAAAATCAAGTGCTTGCATAGAAAAATGTAACAGTCTCAAATAAATAAAATGTTTATTTATTTGCTGTAACTCACTCTTATTAACAGTCCCGATGGCTTTGCACTTTTGTTTTTATTCAAGTTTGCCAGCCAATTTTATAACTATTACAAAGTGACAACCTTGTTCTTGATTAAAAAGAGATGCTCTTTTTAGATATCACCCTCACATTTAAATCAAGTGCTTGTATGCGCATTTAAACTAAACAGCAGTACATAAAAAACAAAAAAAAATGGCCTTCCAGGGAAGACCATTTATAAAAATCAGCTCAAAAGCAAAAGTGTCTATACACTCTTGGCAACTGGCTACCATTTTACAGGCCCTATAGCTTTGCGACACTGGGTTTCCCCAGGTTTGCGAATTAGTCATTTAAAATTTGAGAGCATAGTAACGCTTTCAAAGCTTAAATCAAGTATTTACATGCATAATTATAAAATAAACATATACGCTTAAATAACAATCAAATATATAACGATAAATACCTTCATGCCACCCACGCCATGAGATTCACTTTGATTACTCCTTTCCTCGTAGCGGCTTATTTTAAATTTCTTGATTTGCTTCATAGTATTCCTGGCATTCTGCTTCTCGGCCCCTGACGACTCGCTTCCCCAGCAGTAAACCATGGGTTTCAGTGACCACAGTATGCTGCCCTTCCTGATGACTGTCGTCAGAAAAAAAGATGATCACCCAGTCAAAAATATGATGGAGCTTATGTGCACGTTCGCTGTTCGAAAACAGGGCGGTAAAGTGCCAGTGTTCAAGGGTTGTATGTAATATCGGCAGCCAGGATTTATTGTCAGGATTAAAGCGTTTGGGTGTAATCAGAGGCAGTTTTCCTGCAGCGGCTTTACTGCGATATTCGGCATCCACTTTTAACAGCAAAGGAACAGGTATAAGGTTTGACGCCGGTATTAATGGTTGCCGGCGTTCGCTAAAATGCTTTAACAGCCAGGCCTCTATCGCCTCTTTACGCTTAACCCCCAGCCCTTCGACCTTGTCAAGCTGACCATTGCGGGTGGCATTTTCCAGTGATTCCAGAGTATCAATATGCAGGTTGTCATAAATGCGCTGTGCCAATATCCGACCGACGGTCGGTATAGATTGGAATAGTCCAATAGGGTCAGATTCACCCCGCAGACTTTCCAGACGACTGATACGACCCGTGGCGACGTATTCATAAATACACTGCGCAATCCCCGATCCAATGGTAGGCAAATCCGTAAGTCCTTTTATGCCTTTAGTCTGCACCAGCGAGTCTAAGTCCTCGCTCAGGTTATCCAGAGTATTCGCCGCATGAAGATAAGCCTGGTAGCGGAAGGGGTTAGCACGCTGGATTTTTAGCAACGCCGCTATTTCGCGTAGTTTTTCGCCTACTTCATGATTAAAACCCGTCATCACTCTCTCACATCAGATAATTGTCCTCGAATATAAAAAGGATAAGCACACTTTTTGATTGCAACAAGTTTACATAAACGGCTTATTGCATGAATACCGGCAGGCATAAGGGATCTTAAATGGCGCGGCTTCAAAAAAGGAGAACACAAAATAATAACCAGCTTATTTTAGCCTTTACTCTGTGTAGCGCGTAGCGCCTCTGTGGTAGTTCGTAGGGTGCGCTCTGTGGTAATAACCTTAAAGTTTGTTATAAAAAATCATCACGCGCATTTCAACTAGATACAGAGGGATAATCCAAAACTATCTTGACTTTTCTATCGTTACTAATAGGATATGGTGATATTCAGACTTTTAAATTGAGTTATATTTTTTTGAGATTCCCGCGCTTACAATACAAGCCTGAAACACGTGCATCATGGTCATTACTGTTAGTGGCTATTGTACTTTTTGTGTGCGTTTCTCAAAATCTGGGAAAATCCTCGTCATGTCCTTTAACACCCCACTTAGCGTTAACAGAACAACTGGCATCGGACACTCAGGATAATAGCGAGTCAGAATGCAGCAGCAGTGAGCATCTGATCAATACTTTTGCGCTTAATCTGGAATTTTTTATTCCTCTGTTTGTTCTGGCGCTGGTGATTGCCACTGTAATACTCCAACATTCACGCACCCCGCATCTTTTCACTGAACCCATTAGCTATTATGGGGTCAGGCGACACGTTGTATTCTGCACTTTTCAAGAATAAAAACGCCGTTACTACCTCTCTCTTTATCACTATTCAGCGCCTTTTTTCGATTCTTATACTATGGTTTTCAGTATTTTCCGCTGTGAACTTAGCAAACATCTGAATATTTTAAATAACATATCGCATTTATTATGCGCCTGAATAATTATATTTATTTATAAAAAATTTCCGGAGTAACACTGTGTTTATATTTCAATTAATGAAAGCAACAGTTAGATTACGACTGATGATGCTATTAGTGTCATCTTTATTATTGTCAGCTTTTTCAGTCTCAGCACAACCTGTTTCGACAGGCTGGCTAACCCATCCCGAACACCCGCCGGTGCAAGTGCGTTTTATGCTGACCGGTGAGGTTGATAAAACCACTCACCAAATCAATGGCTTACTCGAAGTTAACCTTAAAGGTGAATGGAAAACCTATTGGCGATCGCCGGGTGAAGGCGGCATTTCGCCAATACTTGACTGGAGCCGGTCAACTAACCTGACGGCTTTACAATGGCAGTGGCCAACCCCCACTTTTTATGAGCAATTGGGTATCATGACCCTGGGTTACAAACATCATGTTATTTTCCCGATGCAGTTAACCTTTGATGATATTAATCAGCCCATGGTTTTTTCAGGAAAATTAACCCTGCCGACCTGTACCAATATTTGTGTGCTCACGGAATATGAATTGAATTTGCCGGCGATCACCTTGACTGAGTTTAAAACAGATCCAACGGCGCAACATTTATATCAACAGGGGCTTGCAAACGTGCCGACCCACAGTAATTCCACCGAGGTTATTAAGACATCCTTTGACTATGATTCGCAACGCCTGCAAATAAAATTACAGCAAAAAAACGAGTGGCAGGATCCACAGATTCTGGTCGATGGTGACCAGATCGGCGATGACCATTTTTCTCAACCCGTCATCAACATTAATAATAATATTGTAACGGCAACCTATGAGGTAACCAATTGGTTAGGCAAAACCCATCTTTCCGGAAAGCCGGTTTCTATCACCGTTTCTGATGCACTTTTTGCGCATGAATTAAGCACTGTGATTGATGATAAACCCTTAGTCAAAAGCAGTTCAACCAATTTACTTACTGTGATTGGTTTTGCATTACTCGGGGGCTTAATACTCAATATTATGCCCTGTGTCTTACCCGTATTGGGCATGAAGCTTAACAGTATGCTGACCTCGTCGAATCTCAGTAAAAAAACTATTCGCCTGCAATTTTTAGCCTCTGCATTTGGAATATTAACTTCATTCTGGTTACTCGCATCAGGGTTACTTATTTTAAAGCTCACGGGTCATGCGATGGGCTGGGGAATTCAGTTCCAAAGCCCCTGGTTTATTGCTTTTATGGTGAGCATAACCGCACTCTTCACCGCGAATTTACTGGGTTTATTTGAAGTTAAATTACCCGGTCAACTGTCAACCTCAATCGCCAAAAAAGGAGGAAATTCAACCCTGGGTCATTTTGTACAGGGTATGTTTGCAACGCTACTGGCAACCCCCTGCAGTGCTCCTTTTTTAGGCACTGCGGTGGCTTTTGCTTTAGGAGCCAGCGTCTTTGAAATGTGGATGGTATTTACCTTTTTAGGACTGGGCATGGCGTTGCCCTGGCTGGTTTTTGCGTTATTCCCAAACCTCATATTATTCATGCCTAAACCCGGGCTGTGGATGAATAAAATAAAAGCCCTTTTTGGGTTAATGATGTTGCTGACAACGCTGTGGTTATTGACCTTGCTAGTCCCTTTTATCGGTGGCTTGACAACCCTAGTGACAGGTTTATTGTTCTGCGTTTATTTGTTGTACCGCATAGCTAAAAATAAGGGTAAAAAAACAGTCATTGTGATTTTAGCCGTGAGCTTACTAATAACCAGTGCAGGGCTTTTTACTGCAAGCCTGACCACAAAGCATTGGGCGACACTTATTAAGGACGATCTGACCTGGCTGCCTCTCAATAAAAACAGCATTGATCAATATGTAAAACAGGGTAATACCGTTTTTGTTGATATAACGGCTGATTGGTGTATCACCTGCAAAGCCAATAAAATAGGCGTTATTTTACAAGATCCGGTCTATTCTGAGCTGCAGCAGGAAAGCGTGATAACCATGAAAGGAGATTGGACCCAGCCCAGCGACAGGATAACGACTTATTTAAAAAGTCATCAACGCTTTGGTGTGCCTTTAAATGTGGTTTATGGTCCGAATGCTCCGCAGGGTTTGACTTTACCTGTTTTATTAAGCAGTGATCAGGTTATTCAGGCACTGGAAGATGCAGGGAGAAAACAATAATGACGGATCAGGGGATGAAAAAGGGTAAACCTAAAACAAAAGTACGACGCTGGATAAAAGAAATCCTGGTATTCACTCTTATTCTGATGGTTGTGTCTATCGCAATTGATGCCTGGCGCAGCAAAGAGATGCCCTCGACAAAGATACCTTCACTGTCAACAGGTACCCTGAAAGGCGACCGGGTAGATATTAAAAAGATGAGTCAAGATAAACCCGTTTTACTCTACTTCTGGGCAACTTGGTGCCCTGTTTGCAATTTTGTAAGCCCAAGCGTCAATTGGCTGTCGAAGAGTCACCAGGTCATTTCTGTGGCTCTCACGTCCGGTGATGATAAACGCTTAAGGCAATTTATGGCTTACAAAGAGTACGACTTTCCGGTTATTAACGATCCAACGGGTAGCATTGGCAATGTATGGGGTGTTGCTGCCACGCCATCGATCGTGATCATCAAAAAAGGTGAAATATCTTCAATCACAACCGGCTTTACAACCCCAATAGGTATGTGGCTACGTTTACACTTCTATTAAGGTAACTTTATGAAATCATTTCCAATATCCATTGCAGTATTCGACTACGTTTACACTTCTATTAAGGTGACATTATGAAATCATTATTATTATCAACATCCATTGCAGCAAGCCTGCTGTTCTCATCGCTAGTATCAGCAGAAAACATCAGCGCTGCACAACAGAAACAATTATCCGAAATCACGGATTTATTGGAACAAAATCCGGAAATTATTGAAGGATTATATACAAATTTAACCCAGTACGTCGAGAGTCAAGGAAGCATCAGTAATACACTAAAACAGCATCATGACTATTTATATAATAATCCGATGCATCCTTATTTTGGCTCGAAGGAACCTAAACTAACCATTATCAACTTTAGCGATTACAACTGCGCCTACTGCAAGCGCTTAGAATCAGGGCTGGTTGAAATGATTGAAAAGTATCCTGAAATTCGAGTCGTTAATGTCTACTTAACATTTCAGCAACGTATGATCCCGGATTTGAAGACTAATACAGCATGGTATGCTTTGAATGTCTGGGAGAATAACAGACCTGCCTTTTCTGAAGTACACCGTTTAATGATGGCTAAACCATCGAAACATGACCGTCAATCGATGATGACAATAGCGGAGATGACCGGCACTGAATCAGCGTTAGCAGTAAATAAGATGAAACAGCAGTTGGTTGTAAAAAATGAGAGCGTCTTCGGCCAATTAGGTTTGCGAGGCACACCAAGTTTAATTATTGGCGATCAAATAATTCCGGGTTTTATTCCTCAAGCGCAACTCGATGAATTAATCCAAACACAATTAAAATAGGATAAAAATCAGCACTCATAGTTTAAATTAAAGACTATGGGTGTGGTGATTTTTTGTAACAAACTTAAGTATGAAGACAGTAGTGTGATGGTTTTTATCAATCACTGGGTGTTTCTCCAATCAAAATCACCACGGTTCGTGGGGCAACAAGGTATTCACCATTAAACCAATGTTTTTCACCTCCATCTCTATAAATATCGTTACCGTCCGTTAACGAAGTATCAACGATCCGCAACCATTTTCCACTTGCTAATAGCGGTAATTCAAAGTTAAGCATTTCCCAAAAAGCATTAAAAATAACATAAGAGACAACCCCAGAGTGAGGATGTGTACTTTCCATGGCAATAGAATGAGAACACTCACGCCAGTCAGGTTGATTTAGTTTCACACCATGCCAGTGAATGTCCGAGTCTTGAATAATATCATGCAAAGAATAGCGATAACTGGGATTGAGGTAGATTGCGGTACGCTGTTTAATTAAGCCGTTAGTAAAGTCAAAAAGTGCCCCGTTCTTTTTAATCTGACTCCAATCAAACCAAAACGTCGGGTTATCCTGGCAATAGCCGTTATTATTGCCCTTTTGCGAATGGCCTATTTCATCACCCATTAAAATCATCGGCGTGCCTAAAGACAGCAGGGTTATGGTCAACATGTTTTTTATTTGCTGATTACGCAGCTGCAGGATTTTAGGATCATTCGTTTCACCCTCAACACCATGATTCCAGCTGAAATTATAATCGCATCCATCACGATTATTTTCACCATTAGGCAAATTATGTTTATTATTGTAACTAACCAGATCATTAAGGGTAAAACCATCATGGCAGGTAATAAAGTTTACCGATTTTTCCGGTTCGAAATGATGCTCACCATAAATATCCGGACTGCCAATCAAACGGCTGGCAAACTTGCTTACCATACCCGGATCGCCGCGCACAAAGCGCCGTACATCATCTCTAAAATGACCGTTCCATTCTCGCCAACGCTGCCCCGCCAGACTACCCACTTGATATAAGCCCCCTGCATCCCATGCTTCTGCAATCAGCTTAACTGAGGATAAAATCGGATCGGTATCAATGCTGAATAACGTCGGCGGGCTTAGCATAGGCACACCCAGTTCATCGCGGGATAAAATAGAGGCCAAATCAAAACGAAATCCATCGACATGCATTTTTTCTACCCAAAAATGCAAACTGTCAATAATCATCCGTCTAACCACGGAATGTGTGCCGTTAAGAGTATTACCACAACCACTAAAATTCATATAGTGCAGTCTGTCTTTGGATAAAATGTAATAATCATTATTATCAAAACCACGCAATGAGAAAAATGGACCGCCTTCTCCACCCTCTGCGCTATGGTTATAAACCACATCTAAAATCACTTCAATATCAGCCGCATGCAGGGCTTTTACCATATCCCTAAATTCATTAATGGGGCCCAGCCTGGATCTGTCAGAACTGTATTCGCGGTGCACTGCGAAAAAGGATAACGGGCTATATCCCCAATAGTTAGCCAATTCGGCATGATTTTCACCCGGATCGAATTGATGAACGGGCATCAGTTCGACGGCGGTTATCCCCAGCTCTTTTAAATAGGGGATTTTTGCAATTAAACCCGCATAAGTGCCGCGTTTGTTTTTTGCTATATTTGCACTTTGATGGCGCGTAAAACCGCCCACATGCATCTCATAAATAACCGTGTTATAAAAAGAGTGCTGGGGATGCTGATCGTCCTGCCAATCATAATCGTCTATATCAACCACCACACTTTTTAAACAGCTATCAATATTGGAACCGCTGCCAATAGCCGCTTCGCGGGAAAAGTGATCACCCCGTTCAACCAATAGTCCATAGGGATCTAACAACACTTTCTTCGAGGAAAAAGCCGTACCGTCATAGGGACGATAAGGTCCGTTGACACGAAAGCCATAGAGTTGCCCCGGTTTTACATCTTCAATAAAAATATGCCAATAATAAGCGGTACGATTATTATTAGTTGAAAATTTAAATATATTGCACGCTATCTCGGCATCTTTATCTTCAAAAAAAAGCAGTTCGACACTTTCAGCGAGTCGCGCATAAATACAAAAATTGGCTCCTTTGCTGCTATAGGTCACGCCTAACTTATCTGGTTTACCATTGGATGCTAAAAACATACTCACTCCAGATCACAGTAAAAAATAAAACAGGCACATCTAGGAAAACGACTTTTGTATGACTTACATAGAATTAGGCCATTTAATAAGAATAGCCGTTCTTTTGCAATTTATAGCAAAATAACTAATTAACGGCTCAGATTTATCCGCTCCCTTTGGCTGAGTATTTTTAGGTTTTCTCCCTACAAGGTTCATTTAACAGAATAAAAAACGGGGGCATGAGGTAAATTGGCAGGATGCAAACGTCTTAGAGGGATAATTTTCATTCTAAGCTTGATCGTGTTTATTGATATGAACCGGCCACAAAAACCTTCTGTGATCGGGTCAGACATTAAACTGTTTCGCTAAAAATCTGCCCCTATGGTCGGTTGCTTTACTGGCGATCGGAAGAGCATGGATAAAGCTAATAGCGCCCCATTCCCATTCCCATACCTATACCTATACCTATACCTATACCATGGAAAACACCCCCAAATACAACGCCTAAAATCATATAAATAACTGATAGAATAATAAACGCAGGAATTGAGGCAATAGCCAATTTGACCAGAAAAATGACTAGGGTATTTTCATATCAACAATAGTGACTTCTTGTTTTTCATTACTCTGACTAACTGACATATTAACTCCTGGTTAATGATGTTATTTAGAATCGTTTTTTGCACAAATAGTTAAACTTTAGGCAGTGAAGCAGATTCCAGTATTTCTTTATTTTCAAAAAAAACACTTATTACAAACCTATCGTCTCTAAAAAACACAGAGCAGTTTGTTGAACCCTGTTCTTTCATTTGATTCCTACTGATTAGGCTTGCTCATTAATTATTTTTATTAAACATCTTTCTATATGCCTGCTCAAGATCCATAGATCTGTCTTTATAATCGATCACATCACCAAACTCGACTTCTATGCGTAATTTGTTTTCACGGTTTTTTATCGCTGTTTTTAACGCCGTATTTGAATTGGTTTTTATGTATACGGGCAGTATCTGCAACTTGTTTTTAACCGCGATAAGCTGCGTCCCTTTCTTAAACTCAGTAAGGTCCGTGTCCTGCACATTACGCGTGCCTTCGGGAAATATAAAAATAGAAGCATTATTGCTCAAACTTTTTTTAATATCTTTAAAGAATTGACTCATTTTATTAGAGCCCCTGTCCAGTAAAATAGAGCCTCCATTGCGCACAAATTTACCAAAGAAAAAAGAGTTATAAAGTTCTTTTTTTGCAACCCACAAACCAAAAACATTAGTGTCTTTTAACGCCATTTCAATCACACAGGGATCGATAATACTGCGATGATTGGAGAGCAGAAGATACTGCCCGTCAGGGTTTACCTTATCGAGGCCGGAAACCACTATTTCAATATTAAGTTTAGAAAACAATCTGACCGCGTACTCCAAACGGAGCTTCTTTTTATCAGCATTGCTTGTCACTTTCTTTAATTTGAAGCCAAATTTATTAGTTAAGAATAACGAATAAATGGCTATTTGTATTTGTTTCAGGTTCAAAAAACACTCCAAAAATAAATGTCATCGGGACTGAACAGACCCAAAATGGTGCGTATATTGTCATAGAAAGCGGGACAGCCAAAATTTTTAATCTAAATGCTATTTTAATAAAAGGTTTGGCTTCACCATAAATGATCGGACAATTGCACTGTCGGCGTTTTTCAAGAGAATGATAAAAGAGTGCGGGCATCCAGAATTTTTGTGCTGGTTATCTTAACCGGGGAGGGGGAAATGGATATGACAATCCGAACATTATCCTGCCAGCAACAAAAATATTTTTCCGGGTAGTTTAGTTGCAGAGTCTCTTTTGGAACAGCAATATCAGGTATGGTTATTTAAAATACCAATGAAATCAAAGTATTAATAATTTAAATCCAAGGCTGTCCCGAATTTTATCGTGAAATATTCTCATTAACACCGCTCACCTAGATGCTCATAACGCCCGGTTATACCAAAAGCATTAAATTTATGATCAGTTACTTCAAAGGAAAAATTTACGCTCACAAAACCGCCGGGATGATTTTGAATAGTAAATCTGATTACTTTATTAATGCATTTGGTATGGTGTTATCGGTAGGGTGCATTCTATGCACCACGGACAGCGGCAATCGGTGCAGCGAGTAAGCGAGTAAGCGAGTAAGCGACAGCTTAGTATCTGAGCAGACACCCTACGAGCGATACGTTTATTGTCATGGTTGGTGCTAGTTGGCATTCAAATAAGACCACCATTAAATTTACGCTCACAAAACCGCAGGGATAATTTTAAATAGTAAATTGGATCACTTTATTAATGCGTTTGGTATTAACTACCGCATAGGTTGTGGTTTTTGGTTTGTAAAACCGTTATGCGTCCAGTTGAGTCGG
>NZ_PJBP01000111.1 GCF_002836415.1 Psychromonas sp. MB-3u-54
TCACCAAAACATGCCAGTGTTTGTGGTGCAGTTAAATCGTGTAATTTTGCAAAAGAGAAGATCTTACATGAGCCGGAGTTTTGACCCGCTAAATTTAAATGCGGACCATTTTTAAACGCGGTTTCGGTAAAGTTATAATATTTTTCAATCAAATCTAACAGATCAGAAAAGACTATCTCTTGAGGTTGACTTTTTATTTTTTCTAAAAATTCATTCATTAACATAACAATCATTTCACCTTTTACGAATCAAAATAAATAGTTTTATCCGCGGGCATATTTTCGGGACTAACAGACTCACCTTCAATCACCTTCTCTTCAGAAGCCCATTCACCGAGATCAATTAGTTGACAACGTTTACAACAAAATGGACGGTGACCGTTTTCAATTATCCATTCGACTTTTTTCTTACAGGTTGGGCAGTTAACTATCATATAAAACTCCTCGCAATATAAAACGCCTAGCAACACATTTGCTGAAAATCGATACTGTCTAAGGTGTTTTTTTCACTTTCAGCGTTCATAAATCGGATTGAATAACGCTGGTTGTGCCCGCTTATAACAGGATACACGCCTTGTTTTTGATCAACTTTGACAACGATAAAACCACACTTTTCAACTTCCGCCTGATAAAAACCATTTTTAGCAATCTGTTTTGTATCAACCGCTTGAGAGCGCTTTATTTTTAGAAATAATGTTAATGCTTTTTCTAAACTGGCAAAATGACTAAACCAGGATTGTGCATCATTCTGACGTTTTTCCAAGTCACCGGCTAACCAAAAGTGAAACTGTGGTAAATCAAAATTACAGGTACCACCTGGAATAAAAAAACGCTGTTTTAAAGAAGTTAAAAGACGGTTATCTTTAAAAAACCGCAGTTGTTTTGACAGACGCAGTACTGCTTGAATGAGCCCCTCAATTTCTGAAATTAAATCGGTCACCGCTTTCTGATCAACGGCAGCATGGTTTAACCACTTTCTCATCTGTTCAGATAATAAACGTAAATCCTTGACCAAATCATGACGAATATCGCTACGTTCAGCTAATTCAACCAATTCCAGAAGGGCTTTAAAAAAAATAGTTGAGTCATTTACATGCTCAAAAGAGAGACTCATTTTAAGCTGAGTGAAGAGAGATTCAAAACGTAAATAACTACGATTTTTCTCATTTAGAGGGTATTCAAAAACGATCATTTTTATCTAAATATCTCCATGAAAAACGAGAAGAATACAGCAAAATGGGACAAACAGGAAACAAATAACGGTTATTTGATTAGTTTTTCAATTTACGAAATTGAGCATCAAGCTGCTGCACTCTCTTTTTTAGTGCTAGTAGAGTGAGGTCATTATTATCGATAATAAAATCCGCTTTCTGCAGGCGCGTCTGCCTGTCTATTTGACTCGCAATGATAGCATCAATAACCTCCTTACCGGCACCGTCACGTGCACAAGCTCTTGTTACTTGTAAAGCCGGGCAGGCATCAACAACCAAGTCATAATCGCTTAATTTATTCAAATTATTCTCAAATAATAAGGGTGCTTCCAATAGAACATAATCCCCCTTGGCCTTAGCGAGCTGCTCAACCATCTGAGCGCGAATAAGCGGATGCAGTAAGTTATTGAGCCAGCATTTTTCCTGCTCATTTTTAAAAACAATCTGGCGTAAAAAAGTGCGGTTGAGCTCCCCGTCCATCAGCACCTCATTACCGAAATGCAGCTCAATTTTCCGCAATGCCGGTTGTCCTTTTTCAACAACTTGCCGTGCCACAAGATCCGCATCAATAATCTGAACCCCTAATTCGGAAAAAAAACGGGACACCGTCGATTTGCCACTACCAATCCCACCCGTCAAGCCAATAATTAATGTCATAATATTCCTTTATATGCAAATGACTGAAGATACCTCTTCAAGTAATTTGCGTATAGGTTAGATTTATTTTTATTTTTCTTTTTATTTAATATAGGAGTTGTCACTTTAGAACATTGGTATTAACAATGCATTAAGGTAATATTTGTTTTTTTATTATTAATGGAAATTCAGCATGGTTGCACAAGAAATAATTCAGAGTGTCAAAATCGCGTTAGATGAAGATTTAAACGGTCTCTCTCCACTTGAAGGTGATATCACGGCGAATTTAATTCCCGATGGTAAACAAGCTAAAGCGATGGTTATAACACGTGAAGATGCGGTTTTTTGTGGCCAAGCATGGACAGAAGAGATCTTCCGCCAACTGGGAAATCAAGTGAAAATAACTTGGTTTGTCAAAGAGGGTGATTTTGTTAAAGCCAATAGTCAGTTATTTAGTCTTGAAGGCGCAGCGCGCACTTTATTAACAGGTGAACGTACTGCGCTTAATTTTATACAAACATTGTCAGGTATTGCAACAACGGTGAAACAGTACACGGATTTAATTGCGGAAACCGATTGTAAATTACTGGATACCCGTAAGACCTTACCCGGTTTACGTAATGCCTCTAAATATGCCGTGTTATGTGGTGGCGGCTTGAACCACCGTTTAGGTCTGTATGATGCCTATTTAATTAAAGAAAACCACATTATGGCTTGTGGCGGCATTGAAGCGGCAGTCAAAATGGCTAAAACACAACACCCGGAGCGATTGGTCGAAGTGGAAGTGGAATCTATTGCGGAATTAAAAGAAGCATTAGCTGCGGGTGCAGAGCGTATTATGTTAGATAACTTCAGTATTGCAATGATGTTGGAAGCAGTGGCAATTAAGAGTGAAGGCTCAAACTCGACGGCAAAGTTAGAAGTTTCAGGTAATGTTAATAGCGATACTATCCTTCCCTACGCAAAAACGGGTGTGGATTATATTTCCGTGGGCGCTTTAACCAAACATGTACGTGCCATTGATTTATCAATGCGTTTTATAGCTTAATAGCAAGTTCATTGATTTTATGTTCATTTATGCGGGTTAAAATACAGGCTAGCTGGACATCAACTCTCTTTTAGTTTTGCTCTTAATTTGATTCATAGCATATCGTCATTAAAAAATGAGTTAGTGAACAGCTAAACGATACAAAATAGTTTCCTACTCTTTTGTATCATTAGAACAGCTAGTTACTACAATCAATGTCTACTCCTGCATCTGGTTAGTGGACTTGCTATTATTTGTATTTATTAAAAACCTCCCTAAACTTGTTGGACTGTTTAGGGAGTTTTTTATGTCATATAAAACATTATTTTTTCTACTTTGTCTTTTTTCACCCTTATCTCATGCCAACGAAAACTTATCTCCTCCGATTCAACTTGCTACCCTTTATCATCAGGACATTAATGTCCAAGCATACTGGGTAAGTGAGAAATTGGATGGTGTGCGTGCTTATTGGAATGGCAAACAACTCATTTCCAAACAGGGTAATGTTTTTAATGCGCCTAAGTGGTTTATTAAAGATTTCCCGCCGCAGCCCTTAGATGGCGAGTTGTGGATTAATCGTCATCTATTTGAAAAAGTTTCAGGGATCGCACGAAAACAGCAGCCCATTGACCAAGAGTGGCGAAAAATCTCTTTTATGATTTTTGACCTGCCGGGCTCTGACGCTGACTTCACATCCCGTTTACAACTAATAAAAACATTAATTAAGTCAAGTGAGTCAGCTTACCTAAAAATGATTAAACAGCAACGCGTTGAAAATAATGAGCAGCTGCAATTATTATTAGAACAGACACTAACGAAGGGGGGTGAAGGTTTAATGCTGCATAAAGGGAAGGCTTATTATCAGGTAAAACGCAGTAAAGATTTAATGAAATTAAAAAAGTATGAAGATGCAGAAGCGGTTGTTATTGAGCATTTTTCAGGTAAAGGAAGAAACACCGGCAGGCTTGGATCGTTACTGGTTGAAACAAAAGAGGGAATTCAATTCAAAATTGGTACTGGATTCTCTGATATCGAGCGTGAAAACCCGCCGCCTATTGGTGCGACAGTCACTTACAAATATACGGGAAAAACAAAAAACAATGTTCCCCGTTTTGCCAGCTTTATGCGTATCAGAGACTCTTATTAAAGATTAAAGTGTTACAGTTTTTTTATAATCGCGGCATTGGCATCGGGAAATGAAAATTCATCTAATTCCGCTTTATTAACCCACTGCATTCTTTGCCCCTCTTGAGCCAGTGCCTCACCGTCAAATTGACTGACCAGAAAAAAATTAAGGTTTAATTGCTTATCACCATAATCAAAAAATTTTGTCTCTAATAAACGATAGTCAAGCGCCGTTATTCCGACTTCTTCTTTTAATTCTCTTAACATGGCCTGTTCTGCGCTTTCATTTTTGTTGATTTTCCCCCCAGGGAACTCCCACTTTCCACCTTGGTGAACATGATCTGGACGCAAACAGATTAAAAATAAATTTTGTGAATTTTTTACAATCGCAATACTAATATCAATATTTTTCATAAAAGTCCTTTAAAACCATAAAAAAAGGCTCTTCTTAAAAGAGCCTTTTTACAGCAGTTAAATCTTATACCAATTCTACTAATTATGTGATCTATTTAGGCGCCGGAAAAACAAATGAAAGCAAGGCATTGATTGCAGTAACTAGTTGTTCTAATTATAAAATCAATTACGAAGCTAGCATTCATTTTAACCCGTATAAATGAATAGAGAATTAATATATTTGGTATTCAGAAAAACTAGCCAAGTTTACCATGGCACTGTTTGAATTTTTTACCCGAGCCGCATGGGCAGGGTTCATTGCGCCCCACTTTTTTATCGTTGCGTACAAAAGTATCATCGTCAGTCTTTTCTTCGCTAACAATTTCACCCTTATTCGCCTGCGCATGCTGCATTTCCAGCTGGGCCTGAGCTTCAGCCTCACGGCGCTGTTCTTGAATTGCCTCAGCTTCTTCCTTTGACTGCACTTGCACTTTCGAAAGGATAATCACAACTTCGCGTTTTAAGTTTTCCAACATTTCTAAAAACAATTCAAAGGACTCGCGTTTGTACTCTTGCTTAGGATCTTTTTGGGCATAACCACGTAAATGAATACCCTGGCGTAAATGATCCATTGCCGCAAGGTGCTCTTTCCACAAAGTATCTATTGTTTGCAGCATCACCGATTTTTCAAAACTGGCAATAATTTCTGGACCCACCTGTTCTTTTTTCGCGATATATGAAGCTTTTGCATGCTCCACAATTTTTTCACGAATGCTTTCTTCTTGCAGATTTACATCATCAGTTAACCATTGCTGAACAGGTAAATCGACTAAAAAGTCAGCTTTTAAACGCTGTTCTAAGCCTTCAAGATCCCATTGCTCAGTGAGTGAATGAGGAGGAACATATTCATTAACACAATTATTAAACACATCATCCCAGATTTGCTCAATGGTTTCAGTGATCTCTTCACTGTCAATTACACCGTTACGCTGCTGATAAACCACTTTACGTTGTTCATTAGACACATCATCAAAATCGAGAAGAGATTTACGCATATCAAAATTTCGACCTTCAACTTTACGTTGCGCATTCTCAATAGCACGTGATACCCAAGGGTGCTCAATAGCCTCACCCTTTTCCATGCCCAATTTTTTCATCATATTAGTTACTTTCTCTGAAGCAAAGATACGCATCAGAGAGTCTTCCATTGATAAATAGAAACGGCTTTCACCAGGATCACCCTGCCGCCCGGAACGGCCGCGTAGTTGGTTATCAATACGACGAGATTCATGCCGCTCAGTACCAACAATGTACAAGCCGCCCGCCTCTAATACTTTTTTATGCTCTGCTTTCCAAAGCTCTTTTTCTGCTTCTATTTTCTCGGGGCTAACATCGCCTAACTTATCCAAACGAGCTTCCAGATTACCACCGAGAACGATATCGGTACCTCGGCCCGCCATATTTGTTGCAATGGTCACACTGCCTAACGCACCGGCTTGAGCAATAATATCAGCTTCTTTGGCATGGAATTTAGCGTTTAAAACACTGTGTTTTATTTTTGCTTTATCCATTAAATCGGATAATAACTCAGAGTGTTCAATGGACACTGTGCCGATCAGGATGGGTTGTCCTTTCTCCAGACGCGGTTTAATATCATCGACAATAGCTTGATATTTTTCCTGTTCAGTTAAATAAACCAAGTCTCCGCCATCTTTACGGATCATCGCTTGATTGGTTGGAATCACAATGGTTTCTAAGCTATAAATAGACTGGAATTCAAATGCCTCAGTATCAGCAGTACCTGTCATGCCGGCCAATTTTTCATAGAGACGGAAGTAGTTTTGGAAAGTGATCGATGCTAATGTTTGGTTTTCATTTTGAATTTTCACACTTTCTTTAGCTTCTACCGCCTGGTGCAAACCTTCAGACCAGCGCCGCCCGGGCATTGTCCGTCCGGAGTGTTCATCAACAATAACCACTTCACCCTTTTCGGTGACTATATATTCAACATCTTTTTCAAACAGCGTATGCGCACGCAACGCGGCATTTACATGGTGTAATAAACTAATGCTGGCGGCTGAATAGAGTGATTGATTTTCATCAAGTAAACCACGATCTTGTAGAATAAGCTCTACTTTTTCTTGACCGCGTTCCGTGAGTAAAACCTGCTTATTTTTTTCATCAACAGTGAAATCCCCTTCCCCGATATATTCTTCAGTGTCTTCTTTATCCTGTTGATTTAACATTGGGATAACAGTATTCAACTCAGTATATAGCGTAGAATCACCATCGGTCGGACCTGAGATAATTAGCGGCGTTCTTGCTTCATCGATTAAAATTGAGTCAACTTCATCGATAATGGCATAGTGTAACGAGCGCATAACACGCTGCTGTGCTTCAAAGGCCATATTATCGCGCAGATAATCAAAACCAAATTCATTATTAGTACCATAAGTGATGTCAGCGGCATAAGCGGCGCGTTTCTGATCGCCAGACATACCCGATATATTAATACCAACGGTTAGCCCTAAAAATTCAAAAAGTTTAGCATTCCACTTAGCATCACGTTCGGCAAGATAATCATTTACCGTTATAACATGCACACCTTTACCGGTTAGTGCATTGAGATAAGCAGGTAATGTAGCCGTTAATGTTTTACCTTCACCGGTACGCATTTCAGCAATTTTATTGTCATTTAAGACCATACCGCCAATTAACTGCACATCAAATTGACGCATACCAAAAACGCGCTCAGATGCATTACGTACCACTGCAAAGGCTTCAACAAGAATTTTATCCAAGCTTTCACCCGATGCGAGACGCTCTTTAAACTCGACCGTTTTAGCTTTTAATTCCTCATCGGACAGCGCTTTAATTTGTGGTTCTAACTTATTAATTTCATCTGCTACTTTACGTAGCTTCTTTAAATAACGGTCATTACGACTGCCTAGTATTTTTGTTATTAGCCCTGTAATCATTTCACTTTCTCATTCTATAAAAATTAAATGTAAACCCGTTTCGCACCAACGCCACGTTTGACAACCGCTGACGTTTCTTTAAAACTACGCATTGATAAAGTTATTGCCATATTAAAAAATCGACCAATTTAAAATAATGCCTGAATAGCAACCAGATAACCAATCTATACTGAAATGGACTTTAATTAAAGTAGATGGAGATTACCTTTTGGAATTTCAAGCCCTTAAATCAGTTTTTGTTTGTCCTGCCTAAAAAAAAGGGAAATCAGCAGGCATTTATTTTTATCTCTAAAAATACAGAATCTGTTTCCTTACTTGAATAGATAACCGCTATACTGAACATTGTGTCTTCACAATGTTGAAATTAATGAATAGAACCCGACAACCAAAATCCGTTTCTTCGTTATTAAATAAAAGCGGTTTGCAGCATGATGTAACAGTGATTATGGCGCTGAACAGTTTACTACAAAGCCATTTGAAACAACATAATATCCCTGGATGCAGGATAGGCAGCTTACAAAATGGGATCTTGCTTATAGAAATCCCGGATGCAACCTGGACGATGCGCCTGCAATTTATGCGCACTGAGCTGCTGACATTATTACGTCAACGGGTTCCATCTCTATTACGGATCAAAATAAAGGTAAACCCAGCGCTCTCTAGCACCCGCAAAATGCAGCATAGCTCACCGAAAAAAAACATTAAACGAGCAACTAAAATGCCCGCTGATATTGCAGAGTCATTTTTAGCATTAGCTGAGAATGCCGAGCCGGGATTGCAAAAAGCCTTACGCTCATTAGCGAACTATTCTAAAAAATAAATTGATAAAAAATAACAAAAAAAAACCTTTAGAAAACTAAAGGTTTTTTATTTAGAGGGCAAAAACAGGCGAGACGTATTGAATGGGTGATTCACTTACAGGCTCTTCAAATGTGACCATTTCCCAAGCCTCTTGGTCGGCCAGTAAAGCACACAAAAGTTGGTTATTAAGTGCATGCCCTGTTTTAAAAGCTTTAAGATGGCCTAAAATAGTATAACCAGAAAGATAAAGGTCACCAATAGCATCCAACACTTTATGTTTTACGAATTCGTCTTCATAACGTAAGCCATCAGGATTTAATACTCGAAACTCATCTAAACCAATCGCATTATCCAAACTAGCCCCTAAGGCTAAATTATTTGATTGTAAATACTCGACACTTTTCATAAAGCCAAAGGTTCTCGCGCGACTGATCTCTTTTACAAAAAGATCACCGGAAAAATCCATTTTTATATGCTGATTTTGACCTTCAAAAACGGGGTGATCGAAGTCGATTTTAAAATCTAAACTAAAACCTTTATTCGATGGCTGTAATTCAGCCCATTTCCCCTCTTTTTCATCTTCAACTCGTACGGTTTTTTTAATACGAATAAATTTTTTCGGGCTGTTTAGCTCTTCAATACCCGCCGATTGCAGAAGAAAAATAAAAGGACTGGCACTGCCATCCATAATTGGAATTTCAGGAGCGTCAACATCAATAATTATATTATCAATACCCAACCCGGCAAGCGCAGCAGAAAGATGTTCTACCGTTGATATTTTTTGGCCCTGATCGTTCACTAAACAAGTGCATAAAAGCGTTTCTTGAACAGCTTGTGCATGCGCTTTGAAACTAACAATAGGATCAAGATCGGTACGGCGGTAGACAATACCGCTATTCGCTGGTGCAGGGTGGAATTCAATTTTCACCTTATTACCTGAGTGCAGGCCAATACCTATCGACTTGACACTCTTTTTAAGTGTTCTTTGTTTAATCATTGTTCCCCCTACCGCCGCTTTAGCGTTATATAATACGCGGGATTTTAGCAGTTTGTGATGAATATCGCAAACTGCTAATAATGATTAATCAGTCTGTTTACGTAAAAATGCAGGAATATCCAAGTAGTTTCCTTCCGGTTTTTCGGCACTTGTAGCCTTTTCCGTTATTGTTTCGGTCACAATCTCAGGCTTTTGCGCCTCAACCTTTGCCGTCGGAATTTTGACCGCAGAAAGATCTGATTTTCGCTCTCCAAGACCGGTTACAATAACAGTCACATGCAACTCTCCACTATCAATTTCAGGATTCACCGTTACCCCAAAAATAATTTGCGAGTCATCGGAAGCAAACTCTTTCAGCGCATCACCAACAATATGGTATTCATCCCAGCTGAAATCTAAGCCGGCAACTATATGCACTAACACGCCACGGGCATTTGAAAGGTCAACATCCTCAAGCAGCGGACAAGAGATAGCTTTCTCAACAGCAACTTCAGCACGGTCTTCGCCTGACGACACACCAATTCCCATTACGGCCGTCGTACCAGCTTCCGTCATAACAGTTCGAACGTCAGCAAAGTCAATGTTAATGGTACTTTCTTCATTATTGATGATCGCAGAAAAACCAGATACGGCATCATATAACACGCCGTTTGCAGCACTTAATGCATCGAGGAATGAGACGCCGCGCGGCAGTGATTTTTGCAGTTTATCATTAGGGATGATCAGCAATGAATCAATATGTTCAGCCAAACGCTCAATCCCTTGATTGGCATAATTAATACGTTTTTTACCTTCAAAGGTAGAAGGTTTAGAAACAACACCAATAGTCAAAGCACCCAGTTCTTTAGCTATCTCAGTGACAACCGGGGAAGCTCCTGTTCCTGTACCCCCCCCCATACCCGCCGCAATAAAAACCACATCTGCGCCGGTTAGTACCTCACGGATTCTGTCTTTATCTTCTAAAGCAGATTTATATCCAATTTCCGGATTTGCTCCGGCGCCGAGTCCATTGGTGATACCCGCACCAAGTTGTAAACGAATATCAGCTTTTGATGAGCGTAATGCTTGTGCATCAGTATTCATAGCAATGAATTCAGCACCGGCTAAGCCCTTTTCGATCATGTAGTTAATAGCATTACCACCGCCGCCACCTATGCCGACCACTTTGATAACAGCTTGTTGTTCATGCTCATCACTGATTATTTCAAACATTTGCTCTTTTTCCACTTTATATATATTATCGGACATAGTATCACCGCCTTGGTTATACAAAAATTGATTATTAATATTCTTTTTTAATTCTATTTATAATCACCGAGAAACGACTTGTTATTCTACTTAAAATCACCGAGAAACGACTTGCATCGGCGCTTTCATCATTTTTGCTAAAGGATGCGCTTTTAACACGTAACAAACCTACAACGGTTGAATAAGCAGGTGTCGCAACATCATCGACTAAACCTTGCAAATTATCTGGTTTCCCTATCCGTACTTGCATATTATCAAACGTTTTCTCTGCAACCTCAACCAAACCTATCATTTGTGCCGCACCACCGGTTATAACAATACCGGCAGCCAATTGCTGTTTTAGGCCTTCCATGTCAGAGCCATTGCCGAGCTTGCATAACTCTTGTTTTATTAAATCTAATAATTCACTATAGCGAGCTTCAATCACATCGACTAACATTTGCCGTTGCAGAGTGCGTGCATCTCGCCCGCCAACACTTATCAATTCAATTCTTTCGTCGGGATCTATGCTCTCGCGCTGTAAACAGCCATAATTGATTTTTATTTTTTCCGCCGAATTCTGCGGTGAACTAAAGGTAATAGCAATATCATTGGTAACTGAATTTCCCGCATAAGCCAGTACTGAGCTATGCCGTAATGCACCTGCAACATAAACAGATATGTCCATCGTACCGCTGCCTATATCAACAAGACAAACGCCTAATTTTTTTTCATCTTCACTTAAAATAGCGGCACTAGATGCAACACCGGAAAAGGTGAGTTGTTCGATTGACAAACCACATAATTCAACCGCTTTTTCTAAATTTTTAACAAAGCCATTATGACAGGTAATTAAATGCACATCCGCTTTTAGTTTAACTCCCGCTAACCCCAGCGGGTTACTAATACCTTCTTGAGAATCAATTGCATATTGTTGCGGGATCACATCTAATAAACGTTGGTCATCACGTATTTTAATTGATGCGGCGTTATGCAGCACACTGTCCATGTCATAAGAAGAGACTTCCTTATCCTCGATAGCCCAGGTACCCGATTCATTTATTGATTCAATATGCGCACCAGAAACAGATAAATTCACCCAGGAAACTTTACAATTGGCCATCTCTTCAGCAACCGTTAATGCGCTTTTAATCGCAGTGACAACGGAATCTAAATCAGTAACAGAACCTTTATCAACACCTTTTGCGGGCACCTCTCCTCTGCCCACGATATTGGTCATATTATTGGCCATTTGTTCTCCAATTAAGAGTACAATTTTACTGCTGCCAATATCTAATCCAACTGTATAGTTACTTTCCATACTCAAAACTCACCGTTATCCTTATTAAACTGCACAATCTTGGGTTATATATTAAATATCAAGATTTACCTTTTTGCCAACCAATCGCTATCCCGGTATCATAACGCAAGTCTAAATAATCAATGGTACCAACATCGTATTTATTTTTTATTAATGGAAATACACTTAAAAAACGTTGAATACGATCCAGTTTTTGTTCTTTGCCTAAGCGTAATGCAATACCGTTATCTAAAATGATCTTACTTGAATTACGCTTATCGCTGCTTAATAATTTAATCTTAAATTTATTTACTTTTAATAACTGTTCAACTTCCAGATAAGTTTGTAATACTTGCTTAACAAATTCATCTTCACCATTGAGTCTAATATATTTATTTGAAATACCCTCCGGAGAGGTATGAATAATATCACCTGCCTGGTTTAACAGCGCGCTATTGTTCCAAATTGCAATAATGGATTGCTCAACAATGTGAATTTTTATTGTATCAGGCCATTGTTTGCGTATTGACGCAGAATAAACCCATGGCATCTCTTCAAGCTGTTTCTGAATTTGTGCAATTTCCAGCGTAAAAAAATTCAACCTGTTTTTTTGCTCTTTTAATACGCCGCGCACCTCATTCGATGAAACGTGCTGCATATCGCCCGTTAAAATTAAAAAGGTTAACGGTAAAGATTGTTGATCAGTTAACCATGATTTTAATTTTGAATAACTGCTTTGTAATCCATAAATTAAAATAAGAAAAAAAATCAAACCAATCCATTTGCCAATCTTGATTTCTTTAAATTTAGAAAGCATATAATTACAGTGTTTGCTTTAAAATTTCGATCGTAAGCGCATCAAAATCATAACCAGCTTGCTTCGCAGCTTTAGGGACTAAGCTTGTTTCTGTCATACCGGGCACGGTATTCACTTCTAATAAATACCATTGCCCTGACTTGTCGAGCATGAAATCCACTCGCCCCCATCCGCTGCAACCAATACCAGCAAAGGCATCTACCGCTAATTGATTTAATTCAGAAAGCTTCGCGGGTTCAAGACCACAAGGACAATAATATTGTGTCTCCGTTGATTGATACTTAGCCTGATAATCATAAAATGTATTATCAGTGTGCATCCGGATAGCCGGCAATGCTTTTCCATTTAATATGGATACCGTGTACTCTTGTCCGGTGATCCAGGTTTCAAGCAATACTTGTCGATCAAATTTAAAAGCCTCAGTCAATGCTTTAATAAGCTCCTTTGCAGTGCTTACTTTTGCCATGCCGATACTTGAGCCTTCAGCGACGGGTTTCACCATCACGGTGCCCGATAAACTTTTCAGTATCTGTTCGGCCTTCGCAGGGTCAAATGCCTCTTTAATGATAATTTTGTATTGAGCGGTCGGTAATTGCAGACTTTGCCAAATTTGTTTGGTCTTTGATTTATCCATTGCAATCGCCGAGCTTAAAACATCACTGCCTGTATAGGGAATATCCAATGCACTTAAAAACCCCTGTATAACACCATCTTCACCTCCTCGACCATGCAAGGCAATAAAAACGCGATCAAAATTTAATTTTTTTAGCTGCAGTAAATCATCAAACTTAGGATCAATCGCACAGGCATCAAGACCCTGACGCAACAATGCATTTAACACGGCTTTTCCAGAACGTAAGGACACTTCACGCTCTGCGCTGTGCCCCCCAAATAAAACCGCAACTTTACCAAAATCTAAACTCATTATACGCAGCTCGCTTTTTTCATTTTTACGATATTTAGTTGTAATTCAGCTAATGTTTTAACCACAGCACCAATATTGCCGGCCCCCTGTGTTAAAACAAGATCGCCATCGTCTATTATCTGCGCCAGCATGGCAGGCAGGACTTCAGGACTGGCTACAAAAATAGGCTCTTTACCACTGCGTTGCCGGATAGTACGGCATAAAGAGCGGCTATCAGCACCCGCGATAGCCGTTTCACCGGCAGGATAAACATCCAGCAGTAATAATTGATCTACTTGCGCTAAGACATGCGCAAAATCTTCATAGAGATCACGTGTTCTTGAATAGCGGTGTGGCTGATAAGCCATGACTAAACGTTTCTCCGGCCAAGCTGCACGCGCAGCATCAATGGTTGCTTGTACTTCCGTCGGATGGTGACCGTAATCATCAACCAAAATAGCTTTACCACGCCCGGTTTCAAATTCACCGTATTGTTCAAAACGGCGGCCAATACCGGCAAATTCATTAAGTGCCTTTGAAATGGAGGCATCATCAATATCGTCTTCCATTGCGACCGCGATCGCGGCAGCTGCATTTAATGCATTGTGTTTTCCCGGAAGATTAAGCTCTATTTTCATTGCCGGTTTATTAATTCTATGCACTAAAAATTCACTGCGATTGACGCATTGTGAGAAATCTGAAATACGAACATCCGCTTGTTGATGGAAACCATAAGTGACAGTTTGTCGCGCAAAACGCGGTATCAATTGTTCAATAACAGCATCATCAAGGCATACCACTGCAGTGCCATAAAAAGGCAAGTTTTGTATAAAGCGAACAAAGGTATCTTTTAATACTTCAAAATCCCCCTGGTAGGTATCCATATGGTCAGCTTCAATATTTGTCACTACTGAAACCATAGGTTGCAAATGTAAAAATGAAGCATCACTTTCATCGGCTTCTGCGATTAAATAGCGACTTTGCCCTAATTTTGCATTGGTGCCTGCGCTATTTAATAGACCGCCGATAACAAAAGTCGGATCGAGTTGAGCTTGCCCGTAAATACTCGCGATTAAGCTTGTTGTCGTGGTTTTCCCGTGTGTACCGGACACGGCAACACCATGACGATAACGCATCAATTCAGCCAGCATTTCTGCTCGGCGCACCACGGGAATGCGGGCCTGTTGCGCCGCTAATAGTTCCGGATTATCAGCCTTAATGGCAGTTGAAACCACCACCACTGACGCACCATATATATTATCCTGTTGATGACCAATGAAAATCTCAGCGCCGAGTGAGCGTAAACGTTTAACTACCGGATTTTCAGCAATATCAGATCCTGAAATTTTATAACCTTCATAGGCTAGTACTTCTGCAATGCCGCCCATACCTGCGCCACCGATCCCCACAAAATGGATTTGTTTAACACGGCGCATTTCAGGTACCGTAGTGCGTATTTGGGCTAGGTCAATTTTCATCATAATAAATCACTTGTCTAAAATAAAGTTGTAAGCCAGCAATATTTAATTGCACGTTGCTCAAACTAATTGATTACAGATAGATGCAACACGTTCGGTTGCATCAATAATGGCTGCTTTTCTACTCTTTTGCGACATCGCAGTCAATAATTTTCTATTGTGTAAGAAAAGACGCAAATAATCACTTATTTTTTTTGCGGTTAATTCTTTTTGTGCGATTAACACCGCCGCCTCTTGGAAGACTAAATATTGGGCATTTTTAGTTTGATGATCATCAACGGCATGGGGTAAGGGAACAAAAATCGCAGGTAAACCAACAACGGCTAACTCCGCAACAGTTAACGCCCCCGCGCGGCAAATAACCAAATCGGCCCAGTCGTAAGCACTCGCCATATCAGCAATAAATTCTTGCACATTTGCCTTAACATGCAGTTGTTGATAACTTTTTTGCACAGCCTGGTAATGTCCTTTGCCACTTTGATGCATGACATTAAGCTTGGCATCGTCAAATGAACTAAAAACGCTGGGTAATAAGTCATTTAATACTTTAGCCCCTAAACTCCCGCCAACGACGAGTACTTTAAGTGCCTCATTCTCAGCTGATATTTTTTTTACAGGCAACTCAATAAGCTGCTTGCGCACCGGGTTGCCGACCAGAATCGCTTTACCACTTTGAAAAGCACCCGAAAATCCCATTAATACACGCTTGGAAAAGAGTGATAGAATTCGGTTTGTTAACCCGGCGGTGGCATTTTGCTCATGTAAAATAACCGGAATCCCCATGCTCCAGGCGGCAATCCCCCCCGGTCCGCTGGCAAATCCGCCCATTCCCAATACTAGATCAACCTGACGCTTTTTTAACACAGAACGTGCTTGCCAGATCGATTTAATAATACGAATGGGTGCCATCAATAAACGCTTCAGGCCATTTCCCCGTATACCGGCAATATCGATAAAATCTATTTGATAGCCATGTTTAGGGACAAGTTGCGCTTCCATACGATCCGCTGTTCCCAACCAACTGACTGCCCAGCCTTGTTCTTTTAGTGCATCGGCCACCGCAAGTCCCGGAAAGACGTGTCCGCCCGTACCGCCTGCCATGACCACTAATGTTTTTTTATTGGACATCGGCTTCACCTGTTGTTTCCTTTAATTCGGATTTTTTAGTGCTTTTGACTTTTTTAATAAGCGTTTTTGCAGTTGCAATACGGGTTTCGTAATCAATACGTAATAATAAACCTATCGCCAGAGAGATACTAATCAGGCTCGAACCGCCATAACTTACTAAAGGAAGTGTTAACCCTTTGGTTGGTGCAATACCCGATGCTGCGCCAATATTAACAGCCGTTTGAAAGAAAAACCAAATAGCAATACCAATAGCAACATAGCCCGGGAAAACAAGGGTTTGCTTAAGCGCATTTTTACCAATAGAAAAGGCTTTATAAACCAAATAAAATTCCAACATAAGGACCAGGCTCACACCAACAAAACCTAACTCTTCTGCCAGTATTGCCATTATAAAATCCGTATGCGCTTCGGGTAGATAGTCCAATTTTTGGACTGAATTGCCTAAACCTTCTCCAAACCAACCCCCTCGGCCAAAAGCCATCAGCGATTGGGTTAATTGATAACTTCGGCCAAAGGGCTGCGCCCAAGGGTCTAAAAATCCAAAAACACGTTCCATACGATAGGGCGAGGTCATAATCAGGGCGATGATCGCCGTCAACAACGCGATACCGATACCAATAAATGAAATCAACTTTGCATCGGCAATAAATAACATGCCCATCATAATAACAATAATGACCACTATTGATCCCAAATCGGGCTGCAACAATAACAATAATGAGAAAGCAAATAATATGAACAAAGGTTTCATAAAACCTTTTATGGTATCGATCACTTCTTTTTGACGACGATAAAGATAACTTGCTAAAAAGAAAATAATCGCAGGTTTAGCAAATTCTGAGGGTTGTATATTCGCAGGACCTAATCGTAACCAACGGTGTGCTCCGTTTACTTCGGTCCCCACCAGCAGAACGGCAATCAGTCCTAAAAATATCAAACTAAGCATAACACCCTGGTAGTCATACCAACGTTTCATAGGGATACACACAACAGCGCATAACAACCCTAAACAAAGCAGCAAATAGAATGCTTGACGCTTAAGAAAACGAAAGGGATCGGCGGAAAGGGCAATACCTTCCGGAATTGAAGAGGATGCAACAATCACCATGCCAACACACATGAGGATAAACGTAGCAATTAAAAGTTGCCTGTCATAGGGTTGAGAGGGATTGTTCGACCGCCTTTGTATAAAACGATTAAATAATGCCATCAGTTTCTGCTCGCAGGCAATGCTCTGACTAAACGTTTAAAGTGTTCACCGCGTTGCATAAAGTTTTTATACATATCTAAACTGGCGCAGGCAGGGCTTAATATCACCAGATCCCCGGCTTGTGCCGTTGTGAAAATTTTATCAACGGCCTGATCTAAAGTTTCAACCAGCAGTGCACGTTTATTTTGTGCGGCTATTTCTGGGCCATCAACCCCAAAACAGAAAATCATCCCTTGGATCTCCTTTAATACAGGCGCTAACTCACTAAAATCAGCACCTTTGCCATCACCACCCAAAATAACATGCACCTTGCCGGCTATCGTTTCCGATAACCCCTCTAACGCAGCCTGCGCCGCACCGATATTAGTGGCTTTTGAATCGTTTATCCAACGAACATGGTTTATCTCCGCAACAAATTCACAACGGTGCGGCAAACCAGAGTATTCTTGCAGAGTCGTTAACATGTCGGTTTCGCTTAAACCTACAGCCTCGCCCAATGCCAAAGCGGCCAATGCATTCATCCAGTTATGCTTACCACTTAATGTTAGGTTTTTAACGGCGAGTATCGGCGAGCCATTTTTCGCCAAAAAAATCTGCTTATCTGCAGCGGTTAACAATCCATAAGCGCACTTATCAAAACCAAAGCTGGTTTTATTAATGAGATGATCTTTGGGGTGAGTCAGCTTATCATCGCGATTATACAATGCCATTTTGCATTGCTTATAGAGACGATGTTTCGCAGCCGTATACTGTGCGTAGGAATCATATCTATCCATATGATCTTCACTGATATTTAATATAGTTGCGATATCCGCATTTAATGAAAAGGTCGTTTCTAATTGAAAACTCGATAATTCTAGAATATACAAGTCAATTTCAGGATCCAGTAAATCAAGCGCGGGAATGCCAATATTACCACCAACAGCCACTTTTACTTTTGCAGCAACGGCCATCTCTCCAAGTAAACTGGTCACTGTACTTTTACCATTTGAACCGCTGATAGTGACTAATTTAGCATGTCTATAAGCAGGCTTTGAAAGCTCCCTAGCAAACAACTCAATATCACCAATAATCTCACAACCCTTGGCCAGGGCAAATTGTAATGCCGGCGTCGCCAATGCGATACCCGGGCTTGCGATAATCAAATCAAACTTGGCGAGTAACTCGAAGCTCAATTCACCTTTGAAAAGTTTAACTGAACCATCAAGCTTATCCTCACCGGGAGGGTTTTGCCGCGTATCAAATACGGTCACTTGATCACCTTGTTTTAATAAGAAATTAACACAAGATAATCCGGTTTCTCCAAGTCCTAGCACTGCAATCTGTTGGTTCGACATTTTAACGTACCTTTAGTGTCACTAATCCTATTAATACTAACACGATCGTAATAATCCAAAAACGGACAATAACACGTGGCTCAGGCCACCCTTTTTTCTCATAATGATGGTGAATGGGCGCCATTCTAAAAATGCGTCGTTTACGCATTTTATATGAACCTACCTGTAAAATAACCGACAGTGTTTCCACTACAAAAATCCCCCCCATAATAACCAGTAGAATTTCCTGACGAACTAAAACAGCAATAACACCGAGTAAAGCCCCCAATGACAGTGAACCCACATCCCCCATAAACACTTGTGCAGGGTAGGTATTGAACCATAAAAACCCTAACCCGGCTCCTACTATAGTGCCGCAGATAATGACTAATTCGCTGGCCTTAGGAATGTAGGGAATATACAAATACTGAGCGTAATTAACGTGGCTTGTCAGATAGGCAATTAATGCAAATGCAGCTGCAACCATTACCGTCGGCATAATAGCCAAGCCATCTAAACCATCGGTCAAATTAACCGCATTACTGCTTCCCACTACGGTAAAATAGACTAAAGGGATAAAAGCCAGACCGAGATAAGGCATATATTGTTTAAAAAATGGCATAACAAAAGTGAGTTCCGCCGGTGTTGTTGCGCTTAAAAACAACACAACCGCAAGCACCAGCGCCGTCACAGATTGCCAAAAATATTTCCAGCGGGCAATTAAACCGTCGGGGTGTTTACGGACAACTTTTAAATAATCATCCATAAAACCAATTGCACCGAAAGCAAGCGTTGTAAAGATCACTATCCACACATAAGAATTGTCCCATCTGGCCCATAATAAGCTTGAAAAAGTGATTGCACCGAGAATTAAAATGCCGCCCATGGTTGGCGTTCCGGCCTTACTGAAATGAGATTCAGGGCCATCGTCCCGGACTATTTGACCGATCTGAAACTTTTGTAAAAACCGTATTAATTTAGGCCCAAAGAACAGTGAAAATGCTAACGCGGTTAATACCGCCATAACAGTTCGCACCGACAGATATGTTAATACATTCAAAAATGTAAATTGGCTTGAAAGTAATTCTGCTAACCAGACGATCATAGTCTTATACCCTATTTATTAATTTTTATTGTGAGCACATCAAGCGCCGAGTTTATTTGCAGCCTGCTTGATAGAGTTAACAACCTCTTCCATTTTTGAACCACGCGAGCCTTTCACTAAAATCGTCAACTTATCGTTTTGTGCTGACAATACATTTTCTAAGTAAGCATTTAATTGTTTCTTATCAGCGAAGTGCAGGGCTTCACCCTGCCCTGCCTGTTTGAAAGCTTGATAGGTTTTAAAGGTAAGCTTACCGACCGTCATTAACTTTTCAATCCCCTTTTGCGCTGCATACTCACCAATTAGTTGGTGCTCATGTTCACTAAATTCGCCTAACTCTGCCATGTCTCCAAGGATAAGAAGATGAGCTGAAGCGTATTGTTGAAGCAGATCAATAGCCACTTTCACAGAAGCGGGGTTAGCGTTATAAGTATCATCAATCAAGGTGACTAATTCATTGAGTTGACGACTATCAACTCGCCCCTCAACCTGTTTAACGACACTTAAACCCGCCTGTATCTCCTTCAAATTACAGCCTAAGGCAATCGCCATGGTAGCGGCAGCAAGTGCATTACTGACATTATGTAATCCAGCTAAGTTCAATTCAATAGAGATTATCTGCGGATCCCCATGAAGCATCACATTAAGCTCAAAAGAAGCCTTACCTAAGGCTGAAAACTCAATATTTGACGCACCAACCTGCGCTTTTCTACCCTCACTCGAAAAAGTAAATACTCGTCTGTTTAATTTTTTCAATTGCGTTAAATATTCACTGGCAAAATCGGCATCTAAATTCACCACTGCAATCCCGGTTTCACTGAGACTTGACCAGATCTCTCCCTTTGCTTGTGCAACACCCTGCAGCGATCCAAAACCTTCAAGGTGAGCAGGCATCACATTATTGATTAATGCCACATCGGGTTTTGTGAGTTGTGCCGTATAGGCAATTTCACCTAAATGGTTAGCACCTAACTCGACCACGGCGTAACGTATTTTGTCGGTTAAACGCAATAAAGTAAGGGGTAAGCCGATATCATTATTAAAATTACCCGCTGTTGCCAACACACTTTCACTGTCACCCGCATGGCAGCAAAGTATTGCACTGAGTAATTCTTTGGTGGTGGTTTTACCATTACTGCCGGTAATAGCAGCGCATTTTAACCCACTTATTTGCTGTCTGACATAACTCGCTAATAAGCCTAAAGCGATTCTCGTATCTTTTACCAGAATACAGGGTAAATCTATTCCTGTTTTCTGATCAATTAATAATGCCCCCGCCCCCAGTTGCACGGCTTTATCTAAAAATTGGTGCGCATCAAAGCTTTCACCGCGCAGTGCGATAAACAGATCTCCAGATTGAATTTTTCTTGTGTCGGTGCTGATATTATTGAAAACAGTCTTCGAGTGCTCACAATTAATTACCTGCCCGGCGGTTGCTTTGGCTATTTCAGCAAGTGTTAGCCTGATCATCTTGATACCTTCTTCTTTTTTTTATTATTGTTATTATGCATGCTCGCTGTGGTCTGACAGTCATTTTTTGATCATGTTCATTTATGTACCGGATGCAGCTGATTTTTGCAGTGCAGCTAAACATTCTCGATCGCTATAATGCACCCGTTGCTTGCCAAAAATTTGGTAATCTTCATGTCCCTTTCCGGCCAGCAGCACAATATCATCGGATTGTGCTGAATCTAATAAAAAATTAATCGCCTGCTTGCGATCATGAATCACTTTGACTTCATCGGGCCGGGTAAAACCTGGCAATATATCTTTAATGATATTCTGAGCATTTTCCGTGCGCGGATTATCATCAACCAACACCACTTTTTGAGCATAATGCTCTGCAATTTTAGCCATTTGTGGACGTTTTCCCGTATCACGGTCACCACCACAGCCGAAAACACAAATAAGACGACCTGAAGATTTATGTTTTTGCAGTGCCAATAATACCTTCTCTAATGCATCGGGTGTGTGCGCATAATCAACCACAAACGTGATATTTTGCTTCGCAAAGTAATACTGCTCCATTCGCCCGGGCACTGTACTTAATCGAGGAAAGATTGTTTGCACTTGTTCTATGCTGATATTTTCGACTAATAATTGGGTTACGACTGCAGCCAAATTTGACACATTAAAATCACCATAAAAGGGGGCAGATACGGAGCCCTTTCCCCAACTTGAGTGAAATGCGAAAGTGACACCTTGAGCATGATAATCAACATCCGTTACCCGCAGGTAAGATTGTTTATCGGTTAAGGCTTCGGCATGAAAACCATAACCGATAGCATCGGGAAAATCACTTAACCACTTAGCGCCGATCGGGTCATCGGTATTAATGATACGTTGCTTGAGAGGATATTTTTCAAATAAGGTTTTTTTAGCTAAATGATAATTCTCCATCGAGCCATGGTAATCAAGGTGATCGCGGGTTAAATTGGTAAATATTGCGCTAAAAAAAGGTACAGCGGAGACACGACCCTGGTCCAATCCATGAGAGGAGACTTCCATTATCGTATATTCAACGCCCTGCTGCTGATAACAATGCAACTCAGAAAATACCGATATAGCATCTAAGGTTGTATTTAAGCTGCTTTTTAACTGCCCGAATAAACCGTTTCCAATAGTGCCCATTTGCGCGCTCTGTTTACCTAATAGCATAAAACTGTCAGCTAACAAGCTTGCTATCGTTGTTTTTCCATTGGTTCCGGTCACCGCAATCACTTTATGCAACTTGCTTTGCCCAAAAAAGAAACGATAGGCGAGTGCACTTAAAATAGCCGCAAGCTTATAAACTTCAAATACCGGCACACCTGATTTTATGGTTATTCGACCGTGCTCGGATCTGTTTTTAGTTTCCGAAAAAACAGCACAAGCGCCCATTTTGATGCTTTGTTCAATAAACAAACGCCCGTCATATTGCACGCCTTGCAGCGCGATAAACAGGTAACCCGGGAAAATCTGACGACTGTCTAAGGTTAAACCCGATATGCTGATCGAAGGATCATAGTCACTTAACCAAGGTTTCATCAAATCATTCAATAACATTATCTGCGCGTCGTTAAGCATCATTAATTTGACTCTAAATAGGTATAGCTGTCATTTTCATCATCTGGACGAACGTGACTTAATAATAGTGCACTTTTCATTACCGTTGAAAAAACCGGCGCAGCCACATCACCCGCATAATAGCGGTCACCCTGCGGCTCATTAATCATCACAACGATCGCAAAGCGCGGGTTACTTGCAGGTGCTAATCCGGCAAAAACCGAGACATAATCATCGCCATAACCACCCGCTACCGCTTTACGTGAAGTCCCCGTTTTACCTGCAATTCGGTAACCTTCGACTTTTGCTTTAGGCGCCGTCCCCCCCTTTTCACTGACGCCCTCCATCATTGAAACAACTTCCCGGGCAATATTATTTGGAATAACCTGCTCTCCCCGTGCCGCTGTCGCATTTTTCAATATCGAGATCGGGTATTGCACTCCGCCGCTGCCTAAAATGGCATAGGCTCTAGCAAGTTGCAGGGTGGTCGTTGTTATACCGTACCCGAAGGACATGGTCGCCAACTCAAAATCAGACCATCGGCCACGCAGGGGCAAACGGCCAAAACTTTCTCCAATTAAACCAATGCCGGTATAATTACCAAAGCCAAAGTCAGAAAAGGTTTGCTGTAATTGATCCGGTTGCAGGCGCAGGGCCAGTTTACTGACACCAATATTACTGGATTTTTTTAGAATCATGGCCAGATCTATTTTCCCCAGATTATGACCGTCACGAATCCGGCGGCCACCGATACGCATCCAACCCGGTGAAGTATCTATGACTTCATCAATATCGGTTTTTTTATAAATAAGGGCGCTTGATACCACTAAGGGTTTAACCGTTGAACCCGGTTCAAAGGTATCTGTTATAGCACGATTTCTTAGTTTGTACGGCTGATACTGGGCACGATCATTGGGGTTAAAGGACGGGGAATTTACCATCGCATAAATTTCGCCCGTATTCACATCTAAAACAACAATCGATCCCGATGTTGCATCATTTATTTTAATAGCACGTTTTAGTTCACTGTAAGCAACCGCCTGAATCCGCTGATCAATACTAAGTTGTAAATTGCCCGCCGCTTTTTTAACTTTAAGAACTTCGATATTATCAATAACGTTACCCAGACGATCTTGACGTACGCGTTTTTGTCCACTTTGCCCCTGCAGATAACGATTATAACTTTTCTCAATGCCTTCGATACCTTGAGAATCAAGATCCGTTAAGCCTAAAATATTGGCATTAATTTCGCCTGTAGGATAAAAACGGTGTGACTCAAGCTGTTCGGAGATTCCGGTTAAATTAAGCTGGTTGATATATTCTACAATCTGTTGGTTTACTTGGCGTTTAAGGTAAGAAAATCGGGAGTTTGGTTTTTGGAGAATCTCAGCAAGTTGATCCAGCTCAATATCCAAAACCTCAGCGAGAGCGGACCATTTTTTTGACTCATAGAAAAACGTTTTGCTGGCTGTCTCCTTGCCTGTTTTGGGATTAACAACAACACTTTCTAACCATTCCTGCTCAGTAAAAGCGAATGCCGATTTAACTCTTTTAGGATCTGCCCAAATTGCATAGGCAGGTACGCTGATAGCTAACTCTTCACCATTGCGATCTTCAATATTGCCACGATGCGTCACTGATTCTGTGATCCGTAAACTACGTTTATCCGCTTCGTTGGTTAAATATTCAGGTTCAATAATCTGCAGATAAGCTAAGCGACTGATTAACAGCAATGCAATGGTCGCGACCGTAATTGAAACAAAGATATAACGCCACGAGGAAAAGGTCTCATAGACATTTTTCCCGGGTGTTTTTAGGGTCATTTTTTGCTTTTTCAAATGCCGTTTTATTTTCATCGCAGTTCCACCAATACACTGTTCTTTTTTGTTGTCTGTGACATGGACAATTTTTTAAGCGCAATACGACGAATACGACTGTGCTCATCCAAAGTGTGCTCTTCAATTAATAAATTTCGCCACTCCATCATTAAGTCGTCTTTATCCTGTAATAAGTGCTCTATTTGGGTCACCAGTCCACGCGTTTTATGAGTAGTATAAACATTGTAAATTGCGCTACATACAATCAGCATTCCAACCAAAACAGAAAAAAAATGTTTGCGTAAATCGGCCGCTATTAAGCACAACAAATGCGTATTGAGTGCGATCAAGTTATTCGCTCTCAGGCTCGGCTATTTTCTGTGCAACACGTAACACAGAGCTCCGTGCTCGTGCATTCTCAGTAATTTCTTCCGCGCTTGGTTTTAGTGCTTTAGCAAGAGATTTGAGCGTTTTGCCATGCTGCATCTGGGCTTCTGTTAAGGGTAAACCGGGGGGGTACTCTCTCCCTTTTTCCTGTTTACGTATAAAACGTTTAACTATCCGGTCTTCTAAAGAATGGAAACTGATCACCGATAACTGTCCGCCAATAGCTAATATCTCCAGCGCGCCATCAAGTACTTTATGGATCTCTTCCAATTCACTATTGACATAAATCCGGATAGCTTGAAAGCTGCGTGTTGCCGGATGTTTTTTCTTTTCTCTTTTCGGACAGAGACGTTCAATTAATTGTGCCAATTGCAGCGTGCGTAAAAAAGGTGTTTCGGTGCGATCCGCAACGATAGCCCGGGCGATGCGGTAAGCAAACTTTTCCTCACCAAAGGTTTTTAATACCCAACCGATGTCATCGACATCCGCTTTTGCCAACCACTGTGCTGCACTTATACCCGAGGTCGGATCCATGCGCATATCCAACGGACCATCACGCATGAAACTAAAACCACGGTCAGCATCATCAAGTTGAGGCGAAGAAACACCCAGATCTAATAACACACCGTCTATTTTTCCTGCGAGCCCTAATTCTTTTATATATTCAGCTAATCCGGAAAAGGGACCATGGACAATAGTAAAACGAGGATCTTCAATCATCAGCGCTTCGCCGGCTTCAATCGCACGCGGGTCACGATCTATTGCTATTAATCTCCCCTGTGCACCTAACTGGGCAAGAATATGTCGAGAATGCCCCCCTCGTCCAAAGGTACCGTCAACATATATGCCGTCTTTTTTTAAACCTAAGCCGTTAACCGCTTCATCCAGTAATACTGTTGTATGTTTTGCCATTAAAGTGAAAACTCCCTTAACCCTGAACTTAATTCTATTCCTGTCGGCAACCCGTCCTCTAAATCATTTTTTATCTGTTGATTCCACATATCTTCGTCCCACAATTCAAATTTATTTAATTGCCCCACCAACATCACTTTTTTTTGTAGTTTTGCATGTTGCCTGAGGGTTGGTGCGATTAAAGCTCGCCCACTTTTATCTAATTCACTTTCCGTTGCATATCCCAAAATAAGACGCTGTAAACGACGCTCCTGCGGATTAGTACTCGATAAAGCACGTAATTTTGTTTCAATCAATAGCCATTCATTAAGCGGATAGATCAGTAAGCAGGGCGACTGGATATCGATAGTACAGACAAATTGACCTTGACAAGTATCCTTCAACCAATCTCGATATCGAGTTGGAATAGCGATTCTTCCTTTTGTATCAAGATTAATTGCATTCGCGCCACGCAACATGATTATGTAAAATCCATCTTTTTATGTGAGTGAAAAGGCGATAATTTGGAGGAAATGATCCACTTTTATACACTATTCCCCACATTTTACCAGAAGTTTAATAAACTATGACGTTTTTGCAAGGAAAGGATCCAATTATTTAACAGCGGATCTAGTTAAGGAAGGGTGATTGAATCGATTGGTGTTAATATAAAAAGGTCAAATGATCATCAAGACTATCCCGGCAGAGATTGGTCGTGTTATACTGTGTAACTGATTAAATTTTTAACTCCATTATGAAAGGAATTCCCTTTGCAAGACGCACAATTAAAAAAATTTGTATTACAACAGCTTGAAGATTTCAAAGCGAAAAATATTACCGTAATCGATGTTTCTGCAACCTCAGATGTCACTAATACTATGATTATCTGTACTGGTAATTCTAAACGTCACGTCCGTTCTGTCGCAGAACAAACTGCACTGGCAGCCAAAAATGCCGGTGAAGCTCCATTAGGTATCGAGGGGTTAGAGGACAGTGATTGGGTATTACTGGATCTCGGTAATGTTGTCATCCACGTTATGCAGGATGAAACAAGACAGTTTTATCAACTTGAACAGCTTTGGGAACATTCTGCTTAATGAAAATTCAGCTAATCGCAGTCGGCACAAAAATGCCCGACTGGGTTGAAAAAGGATACCAAGAATATGCGCGACGCTTTCCAAAAGAGATGCAACTTGAATTGCTGGAAATCAATGCTGGAAAGCGTGGTAAAAATGCGGATATAAAACGTATTCTGAAAAAAGAGGGAGAGTTAACCCTCGCAGCAATCCCCAAAGGTAATAAAATCGTCACACTGGAAGTGACGGGACAAGCATGGACAACTGAACAGCTTGCCGATGAAATGGGCAAATGGCAGTTAGATGCAAGAAATATTAGTTTATTAATCGGTGGTCCTGAAGGGCTTGCGCCTGAATGTATAACAAAGTCTGAACAACGCTGGTCACTTTCAGCGTTAACTTTGCCCCACCCTTTGGTGCGAGTTATCGTCGCCGAAAGTTTATATCGCGCTTTTACTTTAACGATTAACCACCCATACCATAGAGAATAAGACTAAGTGGTTAAAAAACGCATCCCCATAAGGAATCATTCCGCAGAATCCGCACTCTTTATGCGCCGTACTCTGGTGATTTTTATTGCAATAGTCATTGCAATTGGGGTGTTAATTAGCAACCTCTATTACCTGCAAATAACCTCTTTTCAAAAATATCAAACTCGTTCCAATGACAACCGTATAAGTGTACAAACGATTCCGCCGAACAGAGGCCTTATTTATGATCGTAATGGCATCATTATTGCCGAGAACCGGCCAGTTTATAATCTGCAGGTGATCGTTAATAAAACAAAAAATTTAGATGACAATATGCTTGAGCTACAAAAGTTATTAGCATTGACGGATCAAGAAATTAAAAGTTTTCACGAGCAAAATCGTTATGCAAGATCCTTTAAAGCGATCATAATTCGCCAACAATTAAGCGCAAAAGAAGTCGCTCTTTTTAGCGTTAATCAACATAGATTTAAAGGATTTTCGATTCAAGCGAATCTTAAACGTTTTTACCCTTTTGCTGATACTTTTACCCATGCCCTGGGTTATATCGCCAAAATTAATAGCACTGACCTGCGACAAATTGAAGAGCGGGGCGAAAGCGCACGTTACCGGGCAACTGAATATATCGGTAAACTGGGCATCGAAAAATATTATGAAGATTTATTACATGGGCAACCCGGACAACGTCAAGTTGAAGTAGACAGTTGGGGGAAAGTAATACGTACCCTTAGCTTTACCCCTCCTATTCCGGGCAAAGACATTATCTTAAACCTTGATGTCAAACTGCAATTAAAAGCACAACAATTATTGGGTGAAAATCGCGGTAGCGTGGTTATACTGGATGCCAACACCGGCGGCGTTTTAAGCTTAGTGTCCAGTCCAAGTTATGATCCTAACCTTTTTGTACAAGGCATAAGTCAGCGGGAATATCAGGCTCTCCTGCAATCAAAAGACCGTCCACTGATTAACCGGGCCACCCAGGGACGCTATCCGCCAGCCTCAACCATTAAACCAGAAATGGCTTTGCTCGCGTTAGATGCAGGTGTCATCACCGAACAAACAGAAATATTCGATCCTGGTTGGTGGATTGTACCCAATTCTAAGCGCCGCTTTCGTGATTGGAAGCGTTGGGGGCACGGTAAAGTTGATGTTCACAAGGCCATAGAACAAAGCTGTGATACCTTCTTTTATCAAACGGCCTATAAAACGGGCATTGATCGCATGAGTCCTTTTATGAAGAAATTTGGTTTTGGCAATTATAGTGGTCTTGATATAGGTGAAGAAACAAAAGCAATCATGCCTTCTCGCGAATGGAAAAAAGCAAGATTTAACGAACAATGGTATGACGGCGATACAATATCAGTGGGTATCGGGCAAGGTTACTGGACGGTTACACCGATTCAACTTACCAAAGCCACGGCCATTTTATCCCGTAAAGGTAAAGTAATAGAGCCGCATATGCTGCAATCCATTATTTCAGGTGACAGTACTGTTACACCGGCGCGAGAAGCACAAAAACCGATCCTGCTAAAAGATTCTCATTACTGGGAAGTCGCCTTAGATGCTATGTATGCCGTTACCAGTAAAAAATCCGGTACTGCCGATAAAGCATTTGCCGGCACCTCCTATTCTGTCGCCGGTAAATCGGGTACGGCACAGGTTATCAGTATCAAAGAAGATGAAACCTATGATGCCGATAGCATGAAAGAGCGTCATCGGGATAATGCAATGTTTGTGGCATTTGCCCCCTTTAAGGATCCCGAAATTGTAGCCAGTGTTGTTCTGGAGAATGCCGGGGGCGGTAGCAGTCACGCAGCTCCGATTGTCCGCTCTTTGTTTGATGAATATTTTGACAATAGGGCACCCTCTCCTACTACTCAATCGGCAGGCTTATAATAATGCTCAGTACTCAAGCTCAAAAGAGCATTTTTTATCGTTTACACATAGATCCGCTGCTACTGATCGGATTATTTTCTTTAATGGGTTTAAGCCTGACCATATTATATTCTGTTGCTGGTTACGAGATGCTAATCAGGCAAGTCATTCGTTTAGCCATTGCCCTCGCAGTGATGTTTGTAATAGCGCAAATCCCCCCTGAAATTTACCAACGCTGGACACCGGCTATTTTTGTTATTATTATTTTACTGCTGATCGCAGTCTTGGTCTTCGGTCATACGGGCAAAGGCGCGCAACGCTGGTTAGACCTTGGTTTTACAAAATTTCAACCGTCTGAAATGATGAAACTGATTATGCCGTTTATGGTCGCTTATTATATAAGTGAATATAATTTACCGCCGCGTTTAAAAGAGATTTTTGTATCCTTGCTAATTGTCCTGGTTCCGACCCTTCTAATAGCCGTACAACCCGATTTAGGCACCGCTATATTAGTCGCGTCATCCGGTATTTTTGCACTTTTCCTTTCGGGAATTTCATGGCTGTATCTTGCCGTAGCCGCTACCGCTGTGGTCGCATTTGTTCCCGTCCTGTGGTTTTATTTAATGCATGATTACCAGCGAAGTCGTGTATTAACCCTGTTTAATCCTGAATCTGATCCGCTCGGCGCGGGCTATCATATTATTCAGTCCAAAATAGCGATTGGTTCGGGTGGTTTCTCGGGTAAAGGTTGGTTACAAGGCACACAATCTCAGCTTGAATTTTTACCTGAACGGCACACCGATTTTATCTTTTCTGTTTTTTCAGAAGAGTTTGGGTTTATCGGTATTCTAATGCTGTTAACCATTTACCTGTTTATCATTGCGCGTGGTTTATGGATAGCAAACCAAGCCCAGGATGCTTTCACGAAATTAGTAGCAGGCAGTATTACCCTCACTTTTTTTGTTTATGTCTTTGTTAATATTGGTATGGTGAGTGGTATTTTACCCGTAGTAGGCGTCCCCTTGCCGTTAATAAGTTATGGAGGCACCTCAATTGTTACTTTAATAGCCGGTTTTGGGGTGTTAATGTCTATCGATACTCATAAACGTTTTAATACGAGCTAATAAAAAATGCGAAAATTTAAAATATCACTCTTATTTCTGCTGCCGATCATGCTTATTGGATGCAGCTCTCAAGATACTGCGACGGGCCGTTATCAAATAGAGAATGATCACCGCCCGGATAAAACGCCCCCTCTGGGTCATGTTGAGAATGTTAATCCTCGTTATGAACCTTATTCTCGTGGTGGTAATAAAGATTATACTGTACGTGGTATTGATTACGAGGTACTGACGGGTATTACAACGCTGCGCGAACGGGGCAGAGCCTCGTGGTATGGTAATAAATTTCATGGCCATTTAACCTCAAATGGTGAGCGTTATGACATGTTTTCAATGACAGCGGCTCATAAAAATTTACCTTTACCCAGTTATGTGAGGGTAACTAACTTAGAAAATAACAAACAGATTATTGTGCGGGTTAATGACCGGGGGCCCTTTCATAAAGGACGAATTATTGATCTGTCTTACGCTGCAGCCTATAAACTGGATATTCTAAAGACGGGCACGGCAAAAGTTGAAATTCAACTTATCCATTTCCCTGCACAGGAAGATTTGAGCAATCAGTTTAACGGCGATTATTACATTCAGTACTTAGTCACCTCATCACAGGGAAAAGCTGAGGATTTAGGTAAAAAACACCGCGCTGAATATCAAGTAAAAAGTTTATTTATTGAAAAAGATAAACTTTACAAATTACGTTTAGGACCCTTTAACAGTCAGTTAAGAGCAGAAAAAATATTGGCTGAAATGAAAAATGATTACCCGAAGGCATTTATTGTGCATAAAAAATAATATTTACATCAAATAAGCCTATTTAAAATAGGCTCATTTGTATTTTTTTAATATTATTGACCGGCTATTTTCATTTTATTAATTAAAATAGAGCCTGTTTTAAGGCTGCTGCGCGGATCAATATCATTGCCGATCGCTTCAATCCCCATAAACATATCTTTTAAATTTCCCGCAATGGTAATTTCATGTACAGGACAAACAATCACCCCATTTTCAATCCAAAAACCGCTCGCTCCGCGAGAATAATCACCACTTACCAGATTCACACCTTGCCCCATCAACTCGGTAACAAAGAGCCCAGTGCCCATCTCTTTAAATAACCCGGGCAAATCTAAATCACCCGTCTTAATATGCCAGTTATGAATGCCTCCGGCATGGCCTGTACTTTCCATTTTCATTTTACGGGAAGCATAGCCTGGTAATAAATAGGTCTGCAGTACGCCACTTTCAACAATATTTCGCTGAATGGTTCTGCCCCCTTCCTGATCATAGGGCGCGCTGGCGAGGCCTTTCATGATATGCGGATTTTCCGAAATTTGCATCCATTCAGGAAATATTTTGGTCCCTAAACTATCCAGTAAAAAACTCGATTTTTTATACAAACTCATTCCGCTGATTGCGCCAACGAGATGTCCAAATAAGCCGGTAGCCACTTCAGGAGCAAAAATAACGGCACTTTCTTGGGTTTTTATTTTAGTTGCGCCTAAACGATCTAAAGTACGCTTTGCAGCATCTTCTGCCACCCATTTTGCGCTCAATAGATCCTTAACGTCCCGCCCGCTAGTGTAACTATAATCTCGTTGCATCTCCTGTTGCTGCTTTGCAATTAACACACAACTCAAACTATGACTACTGCTTGCATAACTGTGCAGGAAACCATTGGTATTACCATACACTTTAAGGCTTGAATGACTGTTAAATGCTGCCCCATCAGAGTTCACAATACGCGAGTCACTGGATAATGCGATCTCCTCACACTCTTTGGCAACCGCCAAAAACTCTTCAGTCGTATAGTTGCAAGGGTGATAAAGATTCAAATCGAGTGGTGCTTTTTCTAAACATTCAGGATCCAATAAACCGGCGAACGGATCCTCGCTGGTAAACTTGGCAATATCGACAGCAGCTTTAACGCTTGAGTGAATTGCTTCTAAACTTAAATCAGCCGTTGATGCACTGCCCTTACATTGGTTTACATACACGCTGATCCCCATCGCACCATCATGATTAAACTCAATGTTTTCGACCTCTCCCAAGCGTGTATTAACAGAAATACCCGTCGCCTTTCCGAGTGCAACTTCAGCCTGATTAACCCCAAGTTGCTGAGCAAATGTTAATGCCTCATTAACCGCATTTTCGAGTTGTTGTTTCTGTTCAATCATGATTTATACACCACTTAGAATAAAATAAAATTTGATCGTGAAAATATCCGAATCAGTTAAAAAACAAATTCCGGATTAATAAGAGGTCGCCATAAAAATCAGCTAACAATGTTTCGCCAATAAGCTTTCCCGGCAACAAGATCATGTTATTAGCCACTTTATGACACGCACTTATCATGCTGAAATCACCTCTTGATACAGTGAATACTGCATTTTAGAATCGTTCGCGTATAATAGAATAACATGCTTTAAAGCAAGCTTCTTGTGATGATGTTATCATGTAAGTAATTATTCCATTTAACTGTGATAGAAAATAAATTTATGAATAAAAAAGTTGTAGAAGTTGTTGAGGATGAAATCAGTAAATCGCAAATAAAACGTGATGCTGAAGCCCTGAAATTGATTGGTCGTGAATTAGTTGAATTAAATAAAAAACAACTGGCTCAGATACCCGCAAGTGAATCACTTTTTCATGCTATTTCTGTTGCCCATAAAATCAGTGGTAAGCACGAAGCACTGCGCCGTCAAATACAATACATAGGTAAAGTACTCAGAACCGAAGATATTGACGTGATTCAAACTGCGCTTGATAAACTGAACAATAAACATCAGCAGTTAACCCATGCAACACAAAAATTAGAGTTGTTAAGAGATCAGTTAATCGAGCTTGGGGATAATAAAGTAGAGGAGTTATTAGCAGAATACCCACAACTTGATCGTCAAAAATTGCGTCAACTTGTGCGTCAGGCAAATAAGGAAAAGAAATTAGAAAAACCTGCAAAAGCAGCGAAGGATTTATTTGTTTATTTAAAACCTGTTTGTTTATAACTTACCCCCAATAAAAAGAGAAATGATAAAATCATTTCTCTTTTTATATTCTACAACTATTCCGCCATCCTCGCGCTGCACTGTTATTAAACTAAATATTCACTCTTTAAGACTCATCCAGCCCTGCAGCAGATAAAATAAGCGACGAGCTGCGAGCAAATGAGCGACGAGCTGCGAGCAAATGAGCTGCGAGCTGCGAGCAAATGAGCGACGAGCTGCGAGCAAATGAGCGACGAGCTGCGAGCAAATGAGC